>CAYFGQ010000045.1:0-27858 GCA_964342525.1 uncultured Arcobacteraceae bacterium | reverse complement strand
TTGGAAGATTAACAAAAGTTTTTTTGTAAATATCTAATTCTTTAAATTAAACTTCATAAATTAGATTTTTCTAAGTTTTAATGTCAAGTTATTTTTTAGGCTATGGCAAAATAAAGAGTAAATGATTACCCTTTATCAGCTCTGGTATGTCATGAGAAAATATGGTAATTCTATTACATTTTTATAAAAACTAAATATTCGGAGCCTTTGTTGGAGATAAGGTTTTTCTTTAGTCTTTTGTAATAGATAAACGAATTATAAACTTTAACGATTACAAAACAATTACTATTTATGATAAAATACTATAAAGCCTTTATGGAGGTAAATAATCATGAAAATTGATATATTAAGTGATCTTCATTTAAACACATACTTCAATCCAAACTTTGATGAAAATAGTGTAAAACTCATCTATGATCAAATCATCCTAAAAGATAAAAGAGAGCCTGCTGATGTTCTTATCATTGCAGGTGATTTAGGAGAGTATAATTCTCAAATCATAAACTTTTTAGAGATACTAAAACAAAATTATTATAAAAATATCATCTGTGTACTTGGCAATCATGACTATTATCTTTTAGATTATGAAGATAAACAGTTTTATGAGTTTAATTCCTTTACACGTGCAAAAAGATTAAAAGCTAGTATAAATGCAATAGATGGGGTATATTGTCTTGATGGGGATATAATAGAGATTGATGGTATAAGATTTGGTGGTGCTATGGGCTGGTATGATAATGGCTATATAAAAAAATACTTTCCAAATGAAAATATATTTAGCCATATAAATAAAATTTGGGAATCTTTTTCTCTGGATTTTAAATATATACTAGGGATAAAAGATTTTAATGAACTATACAAAATTGAATACCCTAAACTTCAAAAAATCCATAAAGATTGTGATGTGATGATAAGTCATATTAACCCCTCATATAGCCATGATCATATCCACTATATTTATCACAATAATCAGACAAATACCTTCTTTACCTTTGATGGTTATTCTTTGATGAAAGAGGGTTCTATGAAATACTGGGTATTTGGGCACACCCATAATAAAACTGAGTATGAATTGTATGGAGTAAAATGTATATCAAACCCCCTTGGATATCCCGATGAATCGGATTTTGGGCAAGCTGTCAAAATCAAAACCATAGAGATTTAATCATATATTCTTTGCTAGATAAACTATTACTTCAAAATTACAATTTAGAGAATTTCAAATATTATTTATAGGATTTTTACTATTACTTGGATAAGATTAGCATATTAAAACCATGGGCAAAAACGATGTTTAGAAAACTATTTAAAAAAAATATACCAGATAAAGAACAATTTCTGCAAGAGATACTAAAAAAAGATGCAGATATAAAACTTCTTGCCCAATTACTTGAAAATAAAAAAGTAGATATCAATGAGATAAATGAAGATGGAGATTCCTATCTACATATTTGTCTTAAAAATAAAAAAAATCAAAATGCCCTTTGGCTTATATCAAGAGGTATAAAAGTTGATACCTTAGATCCTATGGATAAAAGTCCTTTTGATCTTGCTATTGCCAATCAAAGCCATAAAGTAGTAAAACAACTCCTTACTAAAGTAAAAGTTGATCTAAATAAAACAAATGAATTTGGAAGAACATACCTTCAAGATAGTGTAATCCTTGGGGATCATGCTATGGCAAAACTATTGATTGAAAATGGTGCAGACATCAATATCAAAAACAATAAAAACAGAAATGTATTTTATGATGCCCTATCTTACAACAATGATAGTTTTATAGAATACCTTTTAAATTTTGATGAATTAGAATTAAATGAATTGGACTCAGAAAAATCCACATATTTTGATCATAAATCTGTAAAACACAATAAGGACTTAGCACTAAAACTTATTGAAAGGGGTGCTGATCCTACTATTCAAAGTCAAAAAGGAAAATCTTTTTTATACCATTGTGCTATTGATGGATATGATGGTTTAGAGATAATAAAATTTGCTTTAGAAAATGGACACGATATCAACTCAAAAGTAAGAGAAAATGATAATATGACCATAGTAATGGTTGATGAACTACTTGCTTTAAAAAATCCAGAAGATGAAGATAAGAAAAAAACCATAAGATTTATGCTAAAAGATCTTATGGAAAATGGCCTAGATGTAAATGCCAAAACTGAAGATGGAGAAACAGCACTATTTAAAGCTGTAAGGGCAAATGATGAAGATTTAGTACACTTTTTATTATCATTAGATATAAATGTAAATATTCAAAGCAATGACAAACATACTGCCCTAGCAAATGCAGTTTATCAAGGAACAGGTAGTTTAAAAATCATTGTGGATCTTCTAAAGAATCATGCAGATCCAACCCTAAGAAATAGTGAAGATAAATCTTTATTTGAAGAGATAAACGATATCATCTTAGATATCAGATATCCAGCCCAATTACAAAATAAAGAAAATATAAATGCTCAACAACTAAGTAGACAATATGAATCCATATTAAAAGAGCTTTTAAAACATTGTAAAAAAGATCTAAATTTCTTAGACTCAAATGGAAATCCACTATTTTATAAACCTATTATGTACCATAATATTCCCCTATTTTATCTATATACAAGTAAGGGACTAAATATCCATAAATTAAATAAAAATGGACACAACTTATTTTTTGAATACCTAATGAAAGTATTTGAAGACAATAATGAAGATATTGAGTTCCAAGGGGTACTAAATATCCTAATAGGCGCAAGAATAGATCATAATAGACAAGATGAAACAGGATGGACCGCGGTAAGTAAAGTGATTGCAACAACCCAATGTAATCTAAATCTATTTAAAATACTTATCAAAGTGGTGAAGTTTGACTATACTATTACAGATAAACTAGGAAGAACAGCTATCCACTCAGCAGTATGGAAAGGTAATAAAAACATCATAAGAATCATAAATTTTATCGATTCAAATATAAAAAATATACCTGATAACTATGGTATCTTACCTATTACATACGCAGCACTTTTAGGAAATCAAGACCTAGTACTTACCTTTGCAGAGATGAAAGCTAAAACAACAGCTGATTGTTATATCATACCTGCTGCGGTTAAAAAGTTTACTCCAATGTTGGCAAATTTAAGTAAACTTACGCAAAATACAAATGATCCTATGAAACTAAAACATCTACATGATGTGGTAGCTCATGTAAAAGCTGACTTTGATCTTACAGCTAGAGAAGCTGACGTAAGCACTCTTAAATAATCCCTTATTTAAAGTTCTGATATAATACCAATAAAAAATTGGTACTTATATGAATACAAAAGAATTAATGAATATAGCTTTAAAAGAAGCAAATCTAGATAAAAAACCCTATGATACAGATATCATTGTTGAGGGTAAAAACATAAAAAAATTACTTATTGGTATAGATATGGAAACCCCTGAACTACTTTTAGCTAAGCAGATGGGATATGACTGTGTGGTAAGCCATCACCCAAAGGCTGATAACTGTGTAGTAGATTTTGCTAAAGTGATGGATGTGCAAATTGATAGAATGGTAAAAGCTGGCATTCCTATAAATAAAGCACAAAAAGCCCTTAAAAAAAGACAAGCAAGTGTAGATCTTGGTGGACACGCTTCAAACTACGATAGGGTAAGCTCAGCAGCAAGACTTATGAAAATGCCATATCTAAATATCCATATCCCAGCAGACTTTATAACAGAACGCATAGTACAAACAAAACTAAATAAAGCTTTTAAAGATAAATCAAAAACAAAACTAAAAGATATAATCGATGAGCTTAACTCTTGGAATTATTATAAAGGCAAAGTAGCAAAACCAGTGATAAGAGTAGGATCAAGTGAAGATTATGCAGGAAAGATCGAAGTACTTATGGCTGGGGGAACAAATGGTGGAGTTGATGTGTACAAATCTTACTTTGAAGCAGGAGTTGGTACTATCATAGCTATGCATGTTCCTGAAGATGTAAAAAAAGCAGTGATTGAGCAAAATATAGGAAATATCATCATCGCACCACATATGCCAAGTGATAGCATTGGATTATTAGAGATTGTGAAAGCTTGGAGAAAAAAAGGTGTGGAAGTTACTTGTATGAGTGGGATTGTAGAATAGTTTTAATTAATAGGAGCAAAAACCCTTGATCTCCACTTTGAATATTCACCATTTTGCCACATACTTACCTTATTATGTTTATTAGTCACTTTTGATCTAGTTATAGTACAGCCATTTAGTACTATAGCTATAAATGAAATTATTAGTATTATATTTAAAGATCTATACATTTTATCTTCCTATTTTTTACTAAATAAAGTATAAAAAGAAAAAATGTGAAGAAAAAGGGTATTTGATAAAATTTAGTAAAATTTTTAAATATCCAACCTTGTGATGCAGATGTGACGCAAACTCGATAAAATATCTATATTTAAACAAAAGGCTTTAAAATAGATATATTAAACACCATCAAAATAGATGATCAATCATCAGTTTTTATTTTAAATATTAAAAATAATATCTATAATATAGATAAAACTATAATCCCCATAGATCAACTAAAAGAGATAGATGAATATAAACAAAGTTTTGATAGGCATAAAAGATTGTTATCCCGTACATTTTTATTTAAATATCTAAAAGAAAACTATTCTATAAATGATTTTTCATTTTCTTATACAGATATACAAAGACCAAAACTAAAAGATATAAATATAGATTTTAATATCTCTTATGCTAAAGATTTAGTAGCTATTGCCATATCTACTAAAGATAGAATTGGTATAGATATTGAATATATTAATCACTCTTTTGATATAGAAAATACAGCAAACTATTTTATGAATGAAGAAGAATCTAATAGATTTAATTCACTAAAAGATAAAGAGAGGTTTGATTACTATTATAAGTTATGGACCTTTAAAGAAGCCCTACTAAAACTTACTGGTAAAGGTTTACATGATGATTTAAAAGAGATCACAAACTTTGAAACAAATGGTCTTAAGATATCTAGGTATCAACCATTTATTTCAAAAGATTATCATCTATGTATAACTAAATACAAATAATACTTTTAGTATTCACTTACTAGCTCTTTAGTACTAACTTCATAAACTATAGGATTTGGTAAAAATCCTATTTTTCTTAAGTAATTTATATACATAGGCAAAATCACACCATAGTCAACTTCTAAACTCACCCCTAAGCTTTTTAGCTCTTTAAGACTCCGCGTTTGATCCACATCATAGGAGGTATAGGATAATATCTTTCCAGTATAAAAATCTTTTATTTTAGATAAGCCATTTTCTATCCCTATATCTTTTAGATTTTTTTGCCACTCTTTTATATTTTGAGCTTCTATATTAAAACCTGCATCCCTAAAGTATGAAAAGAAGCTATCAATATCTATTTTCTCTAAACTACTTAGATTTCGCACTACTAATCCATCCCTTGGGGCTAAGGCTAAAGCACTAATAGCTTTAGATAAAATATCCACAGGCATCATCTCAACATCTTTTTCAATCTTTGGATAATACCCCAATTGAAGACATCCTTTATTAAATAACCAATGGTGATTTTCCTCAAAATTACTAAAACCTGTATCTGTATTACCCGTGATATTTCCAGGTCTAGTGATAACAGTATCTATTCCATATTTTTTACTAAAGCTTGAAACCAATCTCTCCCCTACCCATTTAGATAATACATATCCATTATCCACAATAGGATCTTCATCCACTAGAGTTTCTGATATCTCTTTAAGCCCTGCTACTACAAGAGGTACACCTATAGTTGATACAAAATTAAAGCTTTTAATTTTATGTTCTATAGTTAGTTCAAGTAAACTTTGTAAAGAATTCACATTGATTGCTTTTAGGGTTTTATAATTATGAAGATGGTGAACATACGCACCACAATGGATTATGGTATCAACATTTTTAGCTAGCTCTTCCCTCACCTCATCACTTATATCAAGACTTGAGCTACTTAGATCCCCTTTTACTACTTTTATTTGGGATAGGTTAATCTCTAGATTTGCTTTTTTTGCTTGTTTAGCTATCTTTTTTAAACCATCTATTTCATCTTTACATCTTATTAAACAATATACAAAATCTACTTTTTTTAGTAGATCAGATAAAAGATATATACCTAAGAATCCACTTGCCCCAGTAAGTAAAGCTATCCTTGGAGGCATAGAAGATTTTTGTGTAGCTACATCTTTTTTTATATCTAAAAGCTTTGAATCTTCTATTGCCATTTTTATATAATCTACTTTATCAATATTTAGATTTTTAGCTTTGATTATTTGTCCGGGTGTTTTCATGGTAAAGACATCAGATACTTTTATCTCTTGATTTAAAGCCTTTGATAGTTTATGAGCTAAAGATATAGCAAGGATAGAGTTTCCTCCTAGTTTAAAGAAATCATCCCTAAGTCCCACTTGATCTATGGATAATAACTCTTTAAAGATATTACATATTTTAATCTCCTCTTTAGTACTAGCAGCTACATATGTTTCACCCTTAAGTTCTGGTTCTGGTAAGGCTTTTGTATCTAGTTTTCCATTTACTGTTAATTTAAAATTATCCACATTTACAAAAGCTGTTGGTATCATATACTCTGTTAACTCTTTAGAAATACTATCTTTTAAATCCTCCTCATCTATCTTTTTCTTACTTGTATAATATGCCACAAGATATTTTGAGTTATTGTTTTGTTTTGCCAATACCACACACTGTTTTATATCTTTGTATTTTCATATCACACTCTCTATCTCACCAAGTTCAATCCTATAACCTCTTATTTTTACTTGAAAATCAGATCTTCCTATATATTCTAGATTATTTTTTTCTAATACCCTTACAAGATCTCCTGTTTTATACATCCTTGTATATCCATTTATCTTATCATCTTCATTTACAAAAGGGTTTGGTATAAATCTCTCTTTTGTTAACTCTTCTTTATTTAGATATCCCCTTGCTAATCCTGCACCAGATATATATAACTCTCCTGTGATCCCTTTTGGTACTGGGTTTAGATTTTCATCTAAGATATAAGTTTTTAAATCACTTAGTTTATTTCCTATGTTTGATCTTTCACTTATCTTATTTTGCTGGATTGTTTTATATGTTGTATGTACTGTTGTTTCAGTGATACCATACATATTGATTAGTTTAGGTTTATTTTCATCATAGATTTCATACCAAGGTTTTATTTGCACAGGATTAAGTGCTTCTCCACCAAAGATCACATATCTTAAACTAGATAAGAGTCTATTTTTATTTTTAGCTACGGAGATAAAATTGTAAAAAGCACTTGGGGTTTGATTAAATACACTCACACCATGTTTATCCATAAGCTCAAATAGATATGGAGTATCTAAAAGCTCTTTTTTTGTTGGGATAAATAGTTTTCCACCATAAAGAAGTGCTCCCCATATCTCCCATACACTAAAATCAAATACAAAAGAGTGAAATAACATCCAAGTATCTTTATCATTAAAATTATATAGATTTTTTGTTGATTGAAAAAGACGATTTACATTGTTGTGTTCTATCATAACCCCTTTTGGTTTTCCTGTAGTTCCAGAGGTATAGATCACATAAGCTAAATCGTTTTCTTTAGAGATACTATTAAGTGCTGAGTTATCTTGTGATTTATATTCATCCTTATCTACTAATAAAATATCTACTTTTTTATCCACAAAACTTTTTATCTTAGCTTCCATATGTTTTTGGCTTAGTACTAGTTTTGTATTTGTATCTTCTATTATATATTTTATTCTATCATCAGGATAAGAAGGATCAATAGGTACATATGCCCCACCAGCTTTTAATACCCCTAAGATACTTATAATCATCTCTAAAGATCTATCTAAACATAAAGCTATCAAAGTATCTGCTTTTATACCTATCTTTGATTGAATGTATCTTGCCATCTGATTTGATAACGCATCTAGTTCTTTATAGCTCAGAGTTTTATCTTCATATGCTAGGGCTATATTATTTGGAGTCTCTTTAGCTTGTTTTATAAATAATTCACAGATTGTATTTTTATTATACTCTTTTTGGCTCCCATTATTTGTATAGATTAGTTCAGTGTATTCTTTTTCATTTATTAATTTTATATCTTTTATAGAAATATTTGGGTTTTGTACAATTTGCTCTAATATCTTTTTATATCTTGTAGCCATTGTTTTTATGCTTGAGCTTTTAAATAAAGCCTTTGCATAATTTAATACACCTTTTATAATACCATCTTCATCTGCAAAAAATAAAGAAAGATCATATTTAGCAACCTTATAAGAATCTATCTCATAATCACTAAAAAGCCCTGTACCTTCACTATTTCCAAAACTTTGAAAACCAAATAATATATCAAATAAAGGTTGTCTTGATGTATCCCTTGGGATTTTTAATCTATTTACTAAACTCTCAAATGGTATATCTTGATTTGTTTGGGCTTCTATGATAGTTTTATTTACATCTTTTAGTAAATTTGAAAAGATATCCTTAGAATCTACCCTATTTCTTATGGCAAGAGCATTTACAAAAAAACCTACTAGGTTTTCTATTTGTTTATAGTGTCTATTTGCTATTGGAGATCCTACTACTATATCCTCTGCATTTGAATACTTTGATAATAAAATATTAAAAGCAGATAATAATAAGGTATATAAAGTCACACCCTGATCTTGTGCCAATACCCTAAGCTTAGATGTCATCTCTTCATCTATTTCAAAAAATAGATCCTCTCCATCATGATCTATCTTATTTGGTCTCTCATAATCAGATGGTAATTCTAAAGTCTCAACCCCATCTAACTTCTCTTTCCAATAATCAAATTGTTGCTCTATCTTATCCCCACTAAGATACTCCCTTTGCCAAATAGCAAAATCTTTATATCTCATAGTTAGTTGATCAAGTTCTAAAGTCTTCTGCTCTTTATAGTGATAGTAATATTCACTTATCTCTTTAAAAAAGATATCCATACTCCAACCATCAAAAGCGATATGGTGAATATTTATAGATACATATATCTCCTCTTTAAATTGATACATACCCACATAAATAGGTAACTCTTCATGTAAATCAAATATTTTATTTACATCCTCTTTAAATTTATTTTTTAAGCTATCTTCATCTTGAAAAGCTAATTCAATAAAACGCAACTCTTCTTTACTTAACTCTTGATATAGATTTAATTCATCATCCTCTTTGATTAAAGTCTTTAATATCTCATGCCTATCAACAACACTTTTCATAGCTTTTTTAAAGATCTCTAAATCTATATTCTTATTTAGTTTTATACTTATTGGAATATTATAAGTATTAGATCCCCCTTCATATTGTTCTATAAAGTATAATCTTTGTTGGGCAAATGAAAGGGGATATTTATCTTGTTCTACCATAGGGATATGGATCGTTTCATGATTTAATCCATGCTCAATCAATTCAGATACATTTTTATAAGAAAAGATATCCGCTACCTTTATCTCTAAATCTAAGGCATTTGATAATTTATGGGCTAGAGATATTGCTAAAATAGAGTTTCCACCCAATTTAAAAAAATCATCTTTTATACCTAATCTCTCTACATTTAATACCTCTTTAAAAACATCACATATCTTTATCTCCAATTCAGAACTTGGAGCTTCATACTCTTCACCTCTTAGTTCTGGTTCAGGTAAAACTTTTGTATCTAGTTTTCCATTTACTGTTAATTTAAACTCATCAACATTTACAAAAGATGTAGGCATCATATAACTTGGTAACTCTTTTGAGATATACTCAATCAAAAATTCTTCATCTATCTTTTTTTCATTTGTATAATAAGCTACTAGGTATTTAAAACCATTTTTTTCTTTGGCTAATACTACAGCTTGTTTTATATTTTCATATTTATTTATTACACTCTCTATCTCTCCAAGCTCTATCCTATATCCTCTTATTTTCACTTGGAAATCTGATCTTCCTATATATTCTATATTGTTATCTTCTAAGAGTCTTACGAGATCACCTGTTTTATACATCTTTGTATATCCATTTTTTTCATCCTCTTTATTTGCAAAGGGATTATCTAAAAACCTCTCTTTAGTCAAATCATCTTTATTTAAATATCCCCTAGCAACACCTACACCAGATACATATAATTCACCTGTTATACCTTTTGCCACTGGTTTTAAGTTTTTATCTAAGATATATAGTTTTTTATTACTTAGGGCTTTTCCTATAGGAACAGAATCCTTAAACTCTATATCACAATTATAAGTTGTAGCAAAGGTCACTGTTTCTGTTGGTCCATATCCATTTATTATATGTTTTGCTCTATTTTCATTGGAGATATTTTGTTTTATAAGATCAGCACTTAGGGCTTCCCCTCCACTTAATAAATAGTTTATAGAGTTAAATAGAGTATTATCTTTAAGGTATAGTAGATCATAAAGAGTTTTAGTCAACCAAAGAATTGATACCTTATGTTTTAAAAGAAACTCTTTAAAAATTTCTGTATCACTTACTAATTGTTTATTATCTTTAGGTAATACTAATTTTGCGCTATTTAGTAAAGCTCCCCATATCTCAAAAGTAGCTGCATCAAATACAGGGGATGAAAGATGCACAAAACAATCCTCTGCACTAATCTTTACAAAATTGTTATCATCTACTAAATTTACAATACCATCATGCTCAACCATTACCCCCTTTGGTTTTCCTGTAGTTCCAGAGGTATAGATCACATAGGCTAAATCCCTTGGACTTGAGATAAAGTCTATTTTTGAATTATCTTGTTTTTTATATTCATCCTTATCCACTTCTATTAAAGCTATGGAGCTGATCTTTTTTAGTTTATCTTTTAAGTGTGATTGACTCAAAACTAAACTTGTATTTGTATCTTCTAAAATATATTTTATCCTATCATCAGGATAGTTTGCATCTATAGGTACATACGCCCCACCCGCTTTTAATATCCCTAAAATACTTATAATCATCTCTAAGCTTCTATCTACACATAAAGCTATTAAGGTATCTGCTTTAACATCTATCTTTGTTTTTATATATCTTGCCATCTGATTTGATAACTCATCTAACTCTTTATATGTTAAGTTTTTATCTTCATATACTAGAGCTATATTATTTGGATTTAGTTTTACTTGTTTTTCAAATTGTTCAGGGATTGTTGTTTGTAGATATTCATTTTGAGTTTGATTGTTTATATGGATTAATTCCTCATATTCTTTATTATTTAACAAACTTATATCTTTTATTGACATTTTTGGATTGTTGATAATTTGCTTCAAGATTTGTACATATCTATCAGCCATTGTTTTTATACTTGAGTTTTTATAAATGGAACTATCGTAAGTAAATATACCTTTTAAAATAGTGCCATCATCACTAAAAGATAAAGAGAAATCGTATTTATTATTTGATAGATCCCCATTTATATCACAAATATTTGAGTTTTGAAATAGATATAAATGGCTAAAAATAGGATGGTGATTTTGGTTTTTATCTATATTTAGATGATCTACAATTAGATCAAAGGGGATATTTTGATGGGAATATACCTCTTTTAAGTTTTTTTCAATATCTACTAAAAGCTCATCAAAAGCTTTAGTGGCTTTTATATTATTTCTTAAAATTAATTTATTTGTATAAAAAAGCCCAAGTGTTATATCTTCTTCATTTGAATACTTTGATAATAAAATATTAAAAACACTGAACAATAAAGTATCTAAATTTACCCCTTGATTTTTTGCTAAGTTATTAAGCTGCACACTCATATTTTTATCCAACTCAAAAGTAAACTCTTTTGTTTTATATTCGATATTAGTAGTTCTTGTATAATCTGTATGTAATATTAAACGCTCAAAACCATTTAGTTTGTTTTGCCAATAGCTTAATTGCTCACTTATATTTTCATTATTAAAAAAACTTTCTTTATAATTTCCCAAGTTTTTGTTTTGTTCTGTAGGAACTGGTATTTCCAATATTTCTTTCATTCTTTTTGCCTTTTAAGGATATAGTTTTTATTTGTCAGTTGATTAGTTAGTAAAATCAATGTCAAAATTATTTTAAGCAAAAAAAGTCGCTAGGTGGTCTCTATTATTTATTAAACTTTACAAACCTTTTTAATGATACGTTTTATGACACAATTTATAAAAAAGTAAAATATTTATTTAATTTAAAAACTTGATTCTCTTCAAATTTTCAATTTGTTATATTACCTCAATAAGATATAGGAGGTATCCTATGCATGATATACTAAAAGCTTATTTTAATAACCTTTGGCAAGCCTATTCAAAGGTAACACCTAGTGCTAAACATATCCATAAACTTCTAAGAGCAAAATCCCATGATGAGATTATAAATGATCACATCGCATTACGCACTTTTGATCTAGAAAAAGTAAATATAGATAGATTCTCTTCTATTCTTCAAAGCCTTGGCTACCATGAAGCAGGAGAATACCACTTTAAAGAGAAAAAACTATTTGCTAAACACTTTGAACATAGTGAAATAGAAGCACCTAAAATTTTTGTATCCCAATTACTTACAAAAGAGTTTTCAAAAGATCTCCAAGATATTGTAAAAAATATAGTAAATACAATTGATGAAAAAACAATATCCCATAAGGGATTTCTTTATAGTGCTAGAGCTTGGGAAATAGATTATGAAACCTATACAAAATTATTAAAAGAGAGTGAATATGCTGCTTGGCTTTATGTATGGGGATATGTACCAAATCACTTTACAGTAAATGTAAATAAACTCAAAAACATTAAAACACTAAAAGAGGTAAATAATATCTTACTAGAAGCAGATTTCAAACTAAATGATGTGGGTGGATATATAAAAGGCTCACCAGAGGTTTATCTAGAACAATCATCCACTTTAGCAGATAAGGTTGAAGTGAAGTTTTTAGATAAAACAGAGCTTATCCCAAGCTGTTTTTACGAATTTGCCCTACGATATAAAAAAGATGGAAAGCTTTATAATGGTTTTGTGGAAAACTCAGCAAATGCAATATTTGAAAGTACAAACACAAAATAAGTTACAAAAAAATTACATTTAAGCTTTTTTATAGTTAAAAGATATTATTTTGGGACAGTTACGGGACACTTTATTGATATAATTTTTCCGTTAAAATAAATTAAGGCCATAAAACATTATGAATGAACGTGAGTTGTTTGGGTTAAGTGTTCTTTATGTGGAAGATGATAAAGAAACAAGTAAACTTACCTCAGAGATATTAGAGACACTATTTGAAACACTATTTATTGCTTTTGATGGTGAAGAGGGTTTAGAATTATATAAAAAACATAAACCTGATCTGATAATCACGGATATAATATTACCTGAACTAAATGGTTTTGATATGTTAGAGGAGATAAAAAAAATAAATCCTCTTCAATACTCCATAGTGATATCCTCATTTGATAAAGTAGAATATATGAAAAAATGTATCTCTTTACAAGTATCTGGATTTATTCAAAAGCCTATAAAATTTAAAGATTTCTATGCCCAAATGGATAAAGTAATCACTCAAATTAAAAATGAAAAAGAGTTATCCCAAAATAGACAACTACTAAAAGAAAAAGATGAAATGCTTATCTACCAATCAAAACAAGCAGAGATAGGTGAGCTTTTAAGTATGATAACTCACCAATGGAAACAACCTCTAAATCTTATCTCTATGCTTTCATCAAAAAATATCTATAAAATGGAATTTAGTGAAGAAAAAGATATCAATATAGAAAATGATTTTAAAGAGATAATGACCCAAATAAATTATCTATCAGATACCATAGATGATTTTAAAGAGTTTTTAAAACCAACAAAAAGTTATGAAAGTTTATCTGTATATGATCTCATCCATAAAGTAGAAACAATAGTGGGTAAAAGCTTAACAAACTGTGATATCTTTTTAGAAAAATGTATAGATGATATCATCATAAATACCTACTCAAAAGAGTTAATTCAAGTACTTATAAACCTTATCAATAACTCAAAAGATGCCTTCATCCAAAATAAAATAAGTAATAGAAAAATTAAAATCTCAGCTAATAAAAATGATGATAAACTGCACTTAATACTAGAAGATAATGCAGGTGGAATAGATGAGAATATCGTAGATAAAATATTCAATCAATACTTTAGCACAAAAAAAGAGGATAAAGGTACAGGGCTAGGTTTATATATGGCAAAAAATATAATTGAAAAAAACCTATTGGGAGATATATTTGTAGAAAATGATAATAATGGACTATCAACAAATATACTAATACCTTTAACAATAAAAAATGAAGAAAATAACTAATGAAAAAAAATGAGTGGATAAATCTATATGAAAACTGCTTTTTTAATTTAATCACAAATAAAATTAAATTAAATGGTGATGACATACACCTTACAAAAAAACAATCCTTGATACTTAAAATACTTATTGAAAATAAAAACAATTTAGTAAAATATGAAACCTTACTATGGAAACTAAACTCAGATGATTTATTTAGTGAATTAAATACTAAACCCCTAAGAAATCTAGTAAGTAATATCCGTTTACAACTACCAGGACTTGATATTAAAAATGTATACTCAACAGGATACATACTTCATCTAAAAGAAACCTATGAAAAAAATCTAGAAAACTATATCCCTCAAATCATAGAACAAGCAAAAGATGGTATGGTGATAACAGACCCTGAACAAGTGGATAATCCAATAGTTTATGCAAATAAAGCCTTTTGTGATATATTTGGATATGAACCAGATCAATATATAGGGGTAAATTGTAGATTTCTTCAAGCAGATGATAGGAACCAAAAAGGGATAGAACTTATAAAAAATGCCATAAACACAAAAACATCTGTGACAGTGATACTAAGAAACTACACAAAAGATAAAAAAGTGATTTACAATGAAGTAACAGTATCACCAATACTTGATAATACTACAAAAAAAGTGATCTACTTTTTAGGTGTTCAAAGGGTAGTATCTGAAAAATATTATAAAGAACACTATGAAGAGAGTTTCTAAAGTATTTATCCCCTTTATCTTTTAAAATATAAAATATTAAAACTCATTATGATAAACTCCCCTGTAAAAATTATGTAACAAATAACAAAACAAATATAAACTATCTTTTAAAGGAATAAAATTGTTATTTCCAACAGTAAATAGAATATCAACTAAAAATGTAGTAACAATCCCCATAACAAAAACAATAAATGAAGCCATAAATAAAATGTCCTCTTCAAACCATAGGGATATAATAGTCGTAAATGATAAGGATTACCACCTATTAACAGTAAATGATATCATAAGCTTCAAATTAGAAAATATCGATTTTGATACCCCTATGATGGAGATAGCTTTAAAAATAGTACCTCAAATACATGAAGAATCAAATATCTTAGATGCCTTTAAAATGATACAAGAGGATATTGAATATATCTGTTTGGTAAATGATGAAAGGGAACTTTGTGGAATAGTAACCCATACAGATATCATCACAAATATTGATCCAGAGATACTTATGGCGAACTCTAAAGTAAAAGATATGATAAGAAATACTATGGCAAATGCAGCCTCAAAAGGTACTTCAACCCAAACTATATTAAATGGTATTTTAGATACCTACAGTGATTGTGTGATAATTCTAGAGGATGAGAAACCTATAGGAATAGTAACTACAAAAGATGCTGTAGATATTATGGCAAATAATCTACCACTAGATAAATCAATCGGTGAATATATGACCTCACCTGTTAGTACATTAAATGAAGATACACCCATAAAAGAAGCCCTAGATTATATAAAAGAGAAACACTTTAAAAGAGTAGTTGTAGTAGATGAAGAAGGAAATCTTGCTGGAGTAATACTACAAAAAGATCTTATTTCTATGACCTATAGCAAATGGGCTGAACTTATGAAACACCACCATAAAGAGCTAAAAGAGATAAATACACTACTTGAAAGAAGAACTGAAAAATTAGAAAAACTAGCTTCAACAGATCCCCTTACCCAATTATATAATCGCTCAGTATTTGTAAGTCTTTATGAAAAAGAAAAAGCGATCATGAACAGACATAAAATGCCGATGTCCATAGTACTAATGGATATAGATCATTTTAAAAAGATAAATGATACCTATGGACATCCAGTAGGTGATAAGGTACTTAAAAAAATAGCAAAACTACTAACAGCACACTTAAGGTCATCAGATGTAGTTTGTAGATGGGGTGGAGAGGAGTTTATATTTTTATTACCAAATACAAATATATCTGGAGCAAAAGAGATCACTGAAAAACTAAGAAAAATCATAGAAAAAGCAGACTTTGAAGAGGTACAAAAAGTTACTGCAAGCTTTGGAGCTACACAGATCACTTTAGATGATGAGATAGATTTAGCAGTAAAAAGAACAGATACTGCTTTATACAAAGCTAAGGCAAATGGTAGAAATAGAGTTGAGCTAGGCTAACTCTATCCTTTTAATATATCTAGAATCTCATCTAAATATTCAATATCTGCTCCACTTTTTTCTCTTCTATCCCTTATAATTTGTAAATTATTAGCTGTAGTCTCACTCTCCCAAGTAGCCCTTCTAGCAGCAAGAACATCACTTAAAATATCTAAAGCATTTTGCTTATCATTTTTTAACACATACAATTCTAAAAGAGTAGCATAATCCCAATAATCACAAGAATTTTTCATCTTTTGTTTTACAGCATAAAGAACAATAGGATATACCTCATCAAATCTCACATCTCCAGCTATATCCATAAGAGTAAGAGCATTTATTCCAGGATAAGCATCCCTAAAATCAGCTTCAAAACCTTCTAAATAAACTTCAGTAGCCTTTTTCAAAAACCCTATTGCAAGTCTTTCATTCTCTTTTAGAGCTTGTGTATATTTATCCTTATACACCCTACCAAGTATGCCATTTGTCTCAGAACTCTTCCCATGGGATTTTATAAGATCCTCTAAAACCCTTATGGCTCTATCCTGCTCCCCTATCCTATTTAAAGCAAGTCCCAATTGCTCTTGTACCATAGTAGTCCCAGCCAAAGGCTTTGGCATCTTATTTTCTAAAGATATCATCTCATCATAAGCCTTTAGATCACGATAAGATAAATAAAGATCAATAATCACACTAACTTCAATATTCTCTAAATCACCAAGACTATCTTCTATATCTTTTAATTGATCCAAAGACTTATCATTTCTAGCCTGAGCTAGTTTATTTTTTATACTTTTAGAGTACTCCACTTGCTCTCTAAATATATCCGTTTTTATATGTTCAATATTTGAAGCTTGTATACCATCTACAAGTTGAAAAAGAGGAGAATCAGTATGTTTTTTCTCTTTTGCATAAATAAGTTTATCTATTAACTGCTTTTTTAAAGTATCTAAATCTTTAAGCTCCCTATCATAAGGCAAAGACCTTAAAAAACTAGTATCAAAAGGTAAAACACTTTTTTCTTCAAATATAGAGATAGTACTATGGGGACGAATAGCATGACGAATACCCAGTTCATAAAATACATTTGCATTTAAAATACTAAGATCAGCCACCGCATATTCACAAAGCATAAGCCTTTCATACATTGGCTTATGAATTATGCCACCTATCATCTCCTCATCCACACGAATAGGCTCTAACCCAGCATCTTCGATGGAAGGTTTTATAAAATCATTGTATATCTTATCAAAATCTATCTCTTTAGAGTTTTGATCTTTTTTGATGCCAAAGGGCATTAGGATGAAACATAGTGGGGTCATTTTTTTCCTTTTAAATTATTACTTGTATTCTATTAATAATCTGTTGTTTTAAATCTTCACCATCTTCCCATGTTATATGAGGGAATTGTCCAGTATCAAATGAAAATTTATGTCCTTTTTTACAAGTCCAAATTACAGGGATCTTCATTCCCATAGCAAAACCTGCTTCAAAATGTACATTTGTACTATTATTTGTAAAGTCAGATATTATCATTCTTGATGATTTGATTTTAGCTATTATTTCATCAGTTATTTTCTGGTCATGAGGCGTTGTTTCTTGATTAACTATTGTATATACAAATCCTGTTTCCTCAATTGCAGGCTTTACATAATTTTCAAATATCTCTATCATATCATCTGTAAAATTAAAAGCTACAAATATCTTTTTTGAGTTTTTATTTGGTTCTTCTAGTTCTTCTACATATTGTAAACCATCAAAAGTCAGATTACTAATAAGTGGATAACTATATCCTCCCATAGTTTTACTAAAATGTCCCTCTATTAGATCATGATTCTGTGCCTTCTGAAGTAGAATATCTAATTCATCCGTATTTTTAAGCCAACATTTTACTATTATTTTTTCATTTAAAGTTGCATGTTTGGCTAAAGTTGACAAATAAACCATCATCAAATCAAACTTTTCACTTATCTTTTTATCTCTCATATTTAAAACATCTTCAAACTTAGAGTAATCAAAACGAGGTATTTTATTAAACTCATCATTTTGTTCCCTTATCCAACTTGATACTTTATAAAAATTTGATTTATCTTCAAAAAATGATTCTATTTTTAAACTACCTGATACTGAATACTCCCCACAATAAGGACAAGATATATCTTGTCTATCTGCTACCCTTGGTAGCTCTTTAGCTTCCCTATCACATATTTTACATTGCATTGTATCTTTCACCTTTATTCTATAATATATACTTTTTTACTTTTTTACTTTTGAGATAAATAGCCCTCAGGAAATAAATCATCTTCATTCCTTTCCCTATTTTCATTCCAAGCTTTACATCCAAAAAGAGATAATAAAAACCATGCCGGTTTATTTACTATTTTCATACCATTTACATTTTTAGCAATCTTATAAAATAAATCATCCCAATACTCTTGTCCCTTACCTTCATATTTCTTAGAGATAATCCCATTAGAATCTTTTACCCACATATAATCATATCTATAAGCAAAATCATGAATAAGTCCAGGGATAAATAATAAACCTACAGGGGATAAAATATTCCAAAATGTTTTAGGAATAGATGCCCCATCAAATACAAAACCTTTAGGGATAATAAAAACTTCACCTTCATGAGTATACTCCCAATCCTCAATCACTCTCCATCTTCTACTCTCAAAAAACCAAATTCTAATTTGCTTCCAAAACTTTTTTTTCTTTGTCTTTATTGGTAATGGTTCCAATTTAGGCATTGGTATTGCATTATCTTCACTCATGATATCTCCTTTATCTCTTCATACATAACTCTAGGTCTACTTAAATCATACGACTCTTTTATATTCAAATCCTCAAAGTCATGTATCTCTACATCTTCCCCTCTAAAACTACCATCATCCTCTTTCACACATTTTATAAGCCCTACTTTTCTTCTAACTCTCATATTCAAAAAATCATCCAAAAGAGTTAAAAATAAATTCGCACTAGCGGGATTAGAGACATGATCAGTTAAACTATACCAACACCACTGCAAAGAAAGCTGTCTTCCTCTTCTCTTAGTTTTTCGTAAATACCTTTGAGGTTTTGTAATCTTTTTTGTAGTACCTTTTATCTCATAGATTGTATATATACCCTCACTATCTTTTGTGACTACATCTATACCATGAAGTGTATAAGCTAAAGTATTTTCAAAGACTACTGTTTCATTTGTATTTTTTCTTATATATTCAAAAAACTTAGCTATACCAGCCAACTCTATTGAAGAATACCCTTTTTTATTATCTTCATATGTTTTCGTATTTGAAGTGATAGGTGTGATTAAATCTTCATTTAATCTATTTGATTCCATATTGCTATCATCATTTTCTCTTAGCCATAGTTCATGATTTGCATTTGCAATGATTATCATCTTTAGAAGTGGGTTTTCTATATTTTTGATTTCATTAATAGTTTGCATTTTAACCCTAACTATCCTTTATCAAAAATAATTCTTTAAACCATTGAAAAATATCTAAATTTGATTGAGTAGTTACATAA
Organism: uncultured Arcobacteraceae bacterium; assembly: GCA_964342525.1. Lineage (GTDB taxonomy): Bacteria > Campylobacterota > Campylobacteria > Campylobacterales > Arcobacteraceae. The sequence goes on along the minus strand of CAYFGQ010000045.1, from coordinate 7,856 downwards.
TAAATATTTTCAAAAGCAATCAATCCTAAAATAACAAAAGAGATCAAATAAAATATACTTATAAAAAATCTTGCCCAAGGACTTAGAGTATCCACTTCATCCCGTATAAACCAAAAAAGTTGAGATTGTTTTTCTTCTTCAACTTTTAATTTATCTATAGTTTCATGGATTTTTCTCTTTGATATATATTTAAATCCAGCTATTTCGTCTTCACTTTTTAAAGAATACTCTATTATTTGAGAATCAATACTTGGGGTAAAACCTTGAGTTGAATCATGAAATGACTCTATAAGTTTTTCTGTTAAATTTATCATTTTTTCTATATTTTTAGAAAAATCAATAAATACTGCTTTTTTTAATAAAAACTTATATTCAACCTTTAATTGTTCTAAACCTTTTCCTTCTTCTTTAAATTCATTATATGAGTCATAATTACTTATAAGAGTTGGAGCATATATGGTATATAGTATTTGACCTATTGTAGCAAATATAGCACTAAAAAAAAGCATCTGAAAGGAAAAAGACAAAGTTAAATCTAGTACATAATCCTTACCAAAGAAATTAAAACTTATAGTTTCGATACTATGAAAAAGCTTTGCAAAAAATGGAACAATAAGAAGCCAAATAAATGAAGTTTTAAAAACTCTACTATTTCCAACTTTACTAAGTGTTTGCCACCTCAAAAAAAGTTTATTTATAAGCCATTTCATTATATCTCCTCCAATACATTTCTACCATTTGAATCATATACAACATTACCATAAATCAATAATCCATTATCAAGAGCATATTCCAATAAGGCGCTATCCATAGTAGTTCCTCTTAATTTTATCGCTTCTTTTAAATCTATTTTACACAAAGCCAAAGCACACTCTTTTGAGAATCTCTTATTATCATCCAATTCAACTATACTTTCATCATCTTTCACATCAGGATACTTTTCTATTATCTCCACTAATTTATAAACTATCTTTTTTACTTTTAACTTTGCAAAATAACCACAAATAGCCTCTTTAACATAAGTCTGAACATCATCAGATTCAAACATTTGTATAAATCTATCTATAATCACTTCATCCTTTATTATAAATTTCGTAGCAATTAAAAAAGCAAGATCACTATTTTCCCCTAAAACATAAAGTATGATATCTCGAACATCAATATTCTCATTTCTATAGTGTAGTTTCATGCAAGTTTGTATAAATACCTCTAAGGCATATAATTTTTCATTAAACTCTATATCAGAATCTTTTATCTTTTTAGACAACCAATCCATATCAAAGCTACTACATCTATCTTCTAAAGATTGTAAAGCTTTCTCTCTTAGAGTTCTAGATTGAGAATACCTAGCAATATCCCTTAGCCTATTAGTTACACCCTCTTTTGTTGATTGTTTCAATGCTAAGATAGCTTTTTCTTGAATCTCAATATCATATTTTCCATCTAAAAAGCCAAGTATTATACCAGTCCCATCTAATATTGGAAGTTCATATATTGCACCCAATATCACTTTTATTAATTTTGAACTTTTAGGTAATAAAGCTAATATCTCTAAAAGCCTATCCCTTGCATATATACTTGAGATTTGTCCTATCTCTTTTATAATATTTTCTTTAAGATCATATTTGTAAAAAATCTCTATCAATTTATCAACTGCATTATTACTAGCAATTCTACCCAAGGCTTGTATAACTATATCTCTTAACTCATCATATCCAAAAAACTCCATAATTCTAGAAATTGAGTTTTCATCTTTTGAATTTCCCAAAGCTAAAATGATATATTTATAGGTATCAAAAGAGTGCTTCTTTTGAAGCTCCATGTAAAATTTTTCTTTTACCTTGTAATTCATAATATCTTTTATAGCATAACTTGCTACAGCAGCTTCCTCTTTAGATCCGCGGATAATTTGATTTGCCAATATTAAAGAATTATTTTCATCTCGAATCGCACTAAGTGCTCTTTGAAGTTTTGATTTTGACCAAGTATCAGTAATATTTTCAAATGAAACCTTTGTTTTATTATTTAAATACCCTATATCAAGTTTTGCTAAAGCTTTTATATAAGGTTCAGGTAAATGCACTTTATTAGCATATTTCCAAAGTCTATCCCTTATATCAATACCTATATTTTTATTTTCCAAAATCATCTTTGAGACTTTTATATAAATAAGCCCAAACCTATCAGGTACCCTTAAAAGCTCTTTTATCCTATCCCAAAATTTTGAACTATCAGTTAGACCAGATAAAAAGCATATGATCTCAATAGCACTATCTGAGTAGATATATTTATCTAAAAATAGATCAATATCTCCACCTTGCCTTAGATATGATGCAATATAATATTCTTGAAAAGTTGTATGGATAAATTGGTAAATAAACTTATCCATTCTTAACTGGGATAATAATCTTGACATCTTTACAGTATCTTCAAATTTTCCAGTATCATTAAAACATATTTCTACATCACTATCATCAAAAAAATACCTTGGCTTATCATTTGTAAATATATAATAAGCTAGTTTTTCAATATCTCTTTTTATCTTTTCATTAAATAGATTTGATGGATATTTTTTATTGTGATGATTATAAATATAATTTAGTGTTTTACTATATATCTCAGTTCTAGATGATGGTAGTTCAGAAATGTCAAATTGATGCCTATTTATAAAAATCCCACACAATAAAGTTAAAAGAAAAGGACTGCGGCCCATCTCATATAAATCTTGATACTCCTTTAGATGAGATAGTAATATTTGGGCATTTTTTCCATCTTTGCTAAAATAGTTCAATATTAAATTTTCAATTTGAGTATCATTTAAATTCCCTATCTCATAAAACTTATCTGCACTAAAAGACCTTGGATAACCAGAATGCCTTGAAGTAAGAATAAGAGAGAAACCATAACTTAACTCCTCTATCTCAACTTTTAAACGCTCTTTTAAATCACTAGGCACCTCATCCCAACCATCAAGTAATAAAAGTACATTATCCTTTTGTGTACCAGTAATATAACTAATAGAATTTATCCATTTATCCCTTTGATCTTTATCATTCACTCCAGCATACATAAAAGCAAAATCCAATATGGAATCAACCCTTAATTGATCCTTTCGAATTGCATATTCCCTCAAAGGGATAAAAAGGGGCAATGAAAACTTCCCATCAGGATTTTTTATCAAATTTCTTGATATCCACTTTAAAAGAGTAGTTTTCCCACTTCCAGGAGCACCAACAATAATCATAAATCCCTGAAACATCTCTAGTACTAAATCTATAGGCTCCCTTAAAGAAAATTTTTGCCCATACATCTCTTGATGTTTACTATCTAATTCCTTATCTCTTATCTCACCTTCATTTAACCAAGGCTCAATAAACTCCAAATCAATCCACACATCATCTAGCTCAAATGGTTTGATCTCTTCAAAAGGAGTATCTACATATCTCCATTGTTTATTATTTAAAAGCTTATCTGGCATATCATATACAATAGGTGCAAGCTCTAAATATCTTTGCTTATCCTCTATTGATATATCCCTTTCAAATCGATCTTTAAATGCAATACCATGCTCTATATGGTGTAAAAACTTCATCTTTAAAGCATTTGCATATTTCTCTAAAACAGAACTTTTAGGCTCTTTTCGTAAAGTAGCATTTTTAGCCAACTCCAATAAATCTTTTTTTGTTAAAGACTCATTTTTCTCAAAGCCTGACTTCCACTCATAATATAAATGCTCAACAACAAGATCAGGAAGCTTTAACATTTTTGAGAGTATTTTTATTCTCTCTTCAAATTCATCTTGAGTATATTCTTGATCTTCTATTAGTACTTTATCATTATGATAAATTATATTTTTGATACTTTTAAAAACTGCATCTGGTTCAACTTTTACTAAGGTATTTATTATAGGTAATACTTGTTTTTTATTCATCATTAGTCTCTTTTAACATTTTAGCTGTTTCATAAGCTACCCATTTTTCATAAAGAGGATTTTCATCCTCTTCATCTTCTCCATATAATACCTTTTGAGTTGCTTCTATAGTTTTCTCTTTTTTATATTTTAATATCTCACCATCTTGAGTTAAAATATATACTCTATGTTCTTTATCTTCAACATCACGACTTACATCTATGACCATATCCATATTTATACTCTTTAAATACTTTACCACCATATCTTTATCAAAATATATTTTATATCCACTAGATTGAGGTTCTATTATACTATTCATTTGATCCTCATCAGACCAATTTTCTACCCTTATATCCTTACAAAACGCTAAAAACTCTTTAGATGGCAAATCTATATCACTATTAAAACTATGAGCATAAGGGTCTTTTACATCATTATCATATCCATTTTTATGAATAAATAAACCTTTTAATACTAAACCATCTTTATCTATCTCATCATACTTTACACCATAAAATGGTAAATAATATTCATAGCAACTCATGTTTTGTAAAGTATTTTGAAAAGATCTGGAATATTCACTTGAAACCAAAGCGGTATCAATATTTATTGAGATGGAAGATTTATGGGTATAAACACTATAATCTGCTTTTAATAATATATCATCTCCATTTATCTCAAAAAGATCGTCAAAAGATATATTATCTTCAAATTTACCCCATAAAATAGGTTCTAAAGGTTTATCAAATCTTTTTTCATAATCCCAAAACCTTGAACTATTAAAATACCCATCTATAAATCTTTTATATTGACACTCATGCCAAACTCTCTTCTCATCAAAATATTCTGATACAAAGATATCCTTTTCTTTTATCAACTCCCCCACAACTAAAAATTTTGAGTGATACTCCAAATGTCTAACTGGCTCTTCTATAGTAGGAATGGTACCTTGTCGATGGGATCTTAAATATCTATTTTGATTATCATAAAACTTGCCTTTATCGAAAATTATCTTATCATTTTGTCCCCATTTATCTATTATCCAAGTCTCAGCTTTAGTAACAATATCTTGCATATTTACATTTATAGCCATAGTTACCCTATCAAACCAATAAGGAATCGTATCAGTCTCATCAAATTTAAATCTTTTTTTACTCTTTTTATTTCTACCAAAATGATACTGTTTCTCTTCATTTATTGCACAAGAAGTGGGTTCATTGGCAAAGTCAAGTTTTCTTTTTTCTTCACATGTTATAATATCTGGAAACTTACTAATTATATTAAAAACTATTTGTTTTGCAATATGCCTTATCATGACATGTGGAAAATCTTCATCTAAAACTATTTTTATAAAATACTCTATATATTCCTTAAGATCATTAGGAATTTCAAATGACAATCTATAAAAAAGTATAAGCATATACCATTTTGCGGATATGGGATAAAAACTTTTATCATCACTAAAAGGAAATCCATCCTTATCTTTAAATTGCTCTAAAAACAATGAAATCAAAGATATATCTTTTTCTATCATCTCTCTTGCGCTATGTAAGGCTTTCCATCTTATCCTTTTATCTGGATTCCCCATAAGTTTGTATAGGTTTTGTATAAGAACCTGTGAACTATTTGTATCTTCTACTTTAAGTGTATTATTTTTTATCTCAACTTTCTTCTCAAGTTCTGATACTACATACTCCAACACCCCTTTTGCATCATCTTTTGTAAGTATCTCTTTTGATATATCTAATAAAGATAATAAGTTTCGTAAATATATAGAAAAAGGATCTTTTGACACCTCTACTAGTATAAAATGGAAAAGTTTCTCTTTTGAGATATATTTATATAATTTTTTATAACAATCAACACAATAGTATTTATCTATTAAAAAGATATAATGCTTTTGTATAAATCTCTTTACCAATTCTTCTTTTTGTGCTTTTACCTCTCTGGTATATTTCCATTTGTCTATGCAATTAAGAAACTCATTATAAATATATTGTGAACTAAACTCTTTATTCATATCAATTAAGGCTTTTATCCATACTATTTTTTCATTTTGCCCTAATCTTTTTCGTAACTCTTCAAAATACTCATTTCTATCATTCTTATAAAAATCAAAATCATTTAAACTATTTACTATATTTTCACCATAAGAACTAAAAAACTTATCCCAATCTTTTGTTTCATTTTCCTCTTCTTCAAATGAAGATTCAACCCTATTTTCATATTTTATTTCTAAAGTTTTGTAAAAACCTATAAACTCTTTTAATCTTATAGTTACTTTGTGGCTTGAAAGTTCATTAGTATCTAGCCACTTTACAAGACTCTGTATACAATCATATTGTTCTTTTTGTTTTAGATTTTTTCTTATAAAGTCTTCCATATCTTCAAGTATACTCACTACACTTTGTCTATGATTTTTTATCATATTTAGTAAAGATATAAAGTTTTCTCCTATATTATGGTCTTTTACAAAATACCTTAAAGAAAATAATTGATCCAATGTTAAAATATCTTTTTTAGCAAGCTCATCTATAATAATTGAAATACTACTATCCAAACTATAAAAAACTTCACTATCCCACTTTCTAGCTAATTGTAAAGCTAAAGATAGATCTATCTTTGAAATTATTCCCATCACCTCTTCAAGTAAAGCATTTTCACCTTTATATAGATACTCTTTTACAATTTCGACTAAATTTATATTTTTATTTGCCAATTCTACTTTTTCATCTTTTGAAAGTATAGGTAATATATAATCAGTATATGAGGAGATAATAGTATAGAGAAAATATACATTATCATCTAGTTCACTTGTAGCTTCTATAGCTAATTCTATACAGTAATTAGCTAGATCAGATTCATATTCTTTTACTATATTTGCATATTGGGTAAATGTCTCTACCTTATCTTGAGAAAATGATGGCTCTACTCTTTCTTTTTCTATTTGATCTTCAATAAGATCATAAGCAATATCAAAATAACCATTTTCTAATAATATCTTTGAAATTTCATATAGCCCATAATAACCACTTAGCTTCTTTTTTATATACTCTAAAAGCTTTTCAAATTCTCCATCACTCCCCTTTGATAATACAAATATTTCAACAAGTATAATAATTCTTTGGGAGATAATATCTATCTCACTTCTATAATACTCCCAAAAACTCATATTTGAAGATAATTTTTCCCACTCCTCTTTTATATCTAAGAAAGATAGTTTCTCAACTACAACTTTTGCCAATAATTGATGATAAGGTAAAATAGTATTTATTAATTTTTTTTGATTTTCTATCTTTCTGTTTCGTTCATAATCTGACTCTTCTTCGTTTTCTTTTACTTTAATCAGTTTTTCTATATTTAATTCTTTTTCTTGTATCTTTGTATTCAAAGACAAAGCATAAAAAGTATCTTTAAATCCTTTTATATACATAGGGTCATTAAAGTATTTAAAATCTTCTGTTTTTGTTAAATGTAAAATTAGAAGTAATGATTTACCCTCAATACCTAAACATAAAGCCATCTGAGTAAAATCAATAGATATTTTATTTATATCTGCTCTATTATGATTTAAACTACCTCCATATAGCTTCTTATGATCTTTAGGGTTCTTTTTTATAAAACTACTAAGCCTTACTATCACTTTCTCTACTAACACTTTTAGTGGGGGATTATCCACTTTATAAAATTTCACTAATAATAAAGCTTGCACAAAAGGATGTATTAATCTTCTAAATTTAAAATATAAATCCTCTTGAATAGTTGAATTAAACTCTTTTAAAAATTCACTTGGTAAATTATCTATAATATCTATTAAAAACTCTAAGGTCCAATTATTAAGTTCATAAATAACAGATTCAATACCATAAAGATAATAGATACAAACCATTTTTTTTGATATATCTATAGCTTTTAATTCATTATGATAATAGTTCTCCTCCTC
>CAYFGQ010000044.1:0-27967 GCA_964342525.1 uncultured Arcobacteraceae bacterium | reverse complement strand
GATATATTTGCACTATCCCCTCCACCGTTGCTTGTGATTATTGGCGCGTCGTTTATCGATTTTGAGACTACTGTTATATTTCTATCTACTGTATTTATACCATCATTTACACTAATTGTAATAGTTGTAAGCTCTATACTTCCTTGCTTTACTCTATTTTTACTTGGTGTAAATGTGATTGTTCTTAAGATACTTTGTGCATTTGATACTGTAGTTTTTGATATAAACTTACTTGATAATGTTCCTGTTTTATTATCCTCTAAACTTATAGTTATGGAGATATTATCTTCATCTGAATCTTGCAGAGCGATTGTACTAAATGGTGTTATTCCTACTGTATTATTATCATCTACATTAAAAGAAGAGATAACTGAACTTATACTTGGGGTTTCTTCTATATCTACTATACTTATATTATAGTTTTTCTCATTACTTAGATTTGAATCATTATCTTTAAATACTGCTGTTAGTTCAAATACTTTATCAGAATTATTATCATCATAAAGGTTTTCATAATCTGGAGAAGTTACAAAGCTTATCACTCCATTATCTGAAATACTAAATAGGTTTTTATCATTACCTTTTAGTGAATATGAGATATTCCCATCTACATTCAATGTTATTATATTTGTACTATTTTCATTTACATTAAGGCTTTTATATCTCCTTAACTTTTTAAGTATAGTATTATTATTTTCACCTTGATCTTTATATTGTATATATAGGTTATTTGTATTAGAAGAATAAAGGTCTATATTATTTGCTTCCCCTGTTGAAAGATTTGTATCAAAGATTGTCCAGTTATTATCTACATATTTTACTACTGAAACTTTTTTTGTGATATTATCTTTATAGGCTAAGTATAAAGTATCATTATTTATTTCTAAATCTAATTCACTTGCACTTAAAAAATCTTTGGAGTTTGTTAGCAAATCAAAGCTATGGTTATCTGGGTCATTATCACTTTCATTTAAATATCTTACATTTATTTTATTGGAAGAACTATCTATATAAGATATAAAAGGAGTATCACTACTATTTATATCTGCACTAAAACTATTTACTACTATTTGTTTAAAGTTTAAATATAATCCTAGGCTATTTGAATATTCCCATCCTAAGTCACTATTACCTTTATTTGCATCAGTATATCTTTTATAGCTTAAATATTTTGTATTTCCATCCTCATCAAGAAAGACCACATTTATTCTATTTTTACTATCAGATATTAGTTGTACTTCTCCTAGAGCATTATTTGAAAAATAGTATTTCCCTTGATTTACTCCTCCTATTTGAAGCTCATTATCTGTCTTTATCTCACTCCAAGAATTTCCATCATATTTTATTAAAGCTCCCCTATAATCTACACCCCCTCCATCTTCTGTATCATTTAGATCTTTATATGCCACATAACTATTTCCTAAATTATCATCTACTATCTCTAATAAACTCTTTTGATCTTCATTGGGTATATTTATTGTCTCTGCTGTTAAATTAACTATACTAAATAAAAAAACTACACTACTTAAAATTAATCTTTTCATTGTAACTCCTCCTTAGGATATATTACAAGCCTATTATGTGTATCTTTATATATAATCTTTAACTTAGAATTCCTATATATTACTTTTGTGAGACTTGTCACTGCTCCTTCACTTACTGCTTTTTTTACATATTCATATTGATTTGTATCTCCTACTTGTTTTGCGATACTTAATTTATTATCATTATCTGCATCTACAAGTACTGCATAATTTACATTATCTATTACCACATATTTTACTTCACCTGAGGAGAGTACCCAAGTAGGAACAAAGCTCCCATCACTTTCATTATTTTCACTTGTATTTGTATCTGGTGGATTAATTACATCTTTTATAAGAACATTGATATCTGTACTTACATTATTATCTCCATCATATGCTGCTAAATTTACTTGGATTACTCCACCTTTTGTATTATCTTTTGCATTAACTACTAAGGTGCTACTATCTATTGTTACATCTGCTAGGCTTGTATCATTCCCCTCTGCATAAAAACTCATGGATGTATTATTCTCTACATCTGTTATATGATCATATAAAGCTACTCTTAATATGGCTCCTTCACTTACGTTTTGATCTCCTATATTCCATACTGGTGCATCATTTACTGAGTTTACATTTATATTAAATGTTTGACTTGTTGTTTTTCCATTTGCTGTTGCATTTACTTCTATTGTGGCTGTACCATTTGCATTTTCTACTGAGTTTATTACTAATGTTCCATTTATCTCACTTACTGTTACTATAGAACTATTTGAACTTGATACACTATAGCTTATACTATCTCCCTCTGCATCACTTGCTGGTATTGTTATGTTATATTCACTAAAGTCTTCATTTAGGTTTGGAGGTAAAATTGTATTTATTACTGGAGTATCATCTACTGCTGTTACATTTATGGTTGCACTATAAGAACTACTTGATTTTGCTTCTCCATCATTTACTTTAAATTGGAATATTGAGTATGGTGTCCCATTTTCATTTGGATTTGGTACAAACTTTAGGTTTGAGATACTTGTATTATTTATCTCTTGGTTTAGGCTTACATTTGTATCATTTAGTTTTAGAGATCCTTTTGTAGCTAAACTTGTTATAAAAATAGATTCTAAGGAATCTCCATTATCTACATCACTAAAATTAAAGTCATTGCTACTAAAAGTTTTATTTGTATCTTCGTCTATTGTAAAATTTATATTTGATGCTGTTGGAACATCATTTACATTATTTACTGTAATTTGAAAGTTATGTTCAATGCTACTTGTACCATCACTTAAAGTTAAATTTACATCATGTATTCCTACGTCATTATTTGTTGGGCTTCCTGTTAATATTTTTGTTCTTTCTATTTTTTTAATAAAATGATAATTACTATTAGTTGCATAAACATCTCCAGAAGTAGTTACATAAAAATTTCCACTACTATCTTCTATAATTCCTGATGGTCTAGTAATTGATACCAAAGCAGCTATATTTCCATTTGGTGTGATTTCTTTTATTCCACCACTAACTACATAAATATTTCCATTTCTACCTATTGTAATTCCAGATGCACTTGTTGATGCAAATGTAGTTACATTACCATCTGGTGTAATTTTTCTTATTTTATAGTTACCTGTATCAGCTACATAAACATTTCCACTACTATCTACTGCTACTCTAGTTGGATTATTAAAAGATGCCAAACCTCCTACACCATCAGTACTTCCAGAACTTCCACTTCCTGCAAGTAGGCTTGAAGATCCATCCGGTGTGATTTTTTTTATTTTATGGTTACCTGTATCAGCTACATAAACATTTCCACTACTATCTACTGCTACTCCATCAGGGTTTTTAAAAGCAGTATAACCTCCCACAGAATCCCCAGAACTTCCTCCTGCAAATCTAGTTACAGTTCCATCTGGTGTAATTTTTTTTATGTCATGCCTATCTCTATTCCCTACATAAACATTTCCACTACTATCTACTGCTATTCCTTGAGGTCTATTAAGTCCAGATGCAAATGTAGTTACATTAGCATCTGGTGTAATTTTTCTTATTGTATTATTAAAATAATCTGTTACATAAAAATTTCCATCCCTATCTACTGCAATATCCTTCGGAACATAAAATGATGCAGAAGTTCCTACACCATTATCACCTCCTGCAACTCCACTCCCTGCAAAGGTAGATACAGTAGTACTAGAATTCAGACTAAGCCAAGAAGGTAAACTAGTACCAGCCTTTACACTCCAATTTAAATCATCCCCATCTATATCACTTCCACTTAAGGTATAAGTGTATGTACTATCTTCATTTACAGCGGTTACTGCACTTGATGTAATACTTGGAGCATCATTTATTGAAGTTGATATGATAGTTGTATTGGAGCTATTTGTATCTACAGTACCATCATTTACAGTGATTGTAATGGTTGTAGTTTCTGTATTTCCTGATTTTACTCTATTTTCTGCTGGAGTAAAAGTGATAGCTCTTAATGCACTTTGTACGCTTGCTACAGTTCCACTAGCAATAGAACTACTTGATAGAGTTCCTTTAGCCGCGGTATCAAGACTAAGGGTAACTGAAATATTATCATCATCCCCATCGGCTAATACAACTGAGCTAAATGGAGTCATAGCTCCTGCATTGTCATTTACTGTTTGATTTGATTCTGCTCCACTTATTGTAGGAGCCGTATTTAAACTTACATCAAATGCAGTAACACTTACATTATACCAAGTAGAATTACTAAAGTCCCACTTAGTATAATCCATAATTGCAGCTAAAATAGTAGCCTTATTTCCAGAGTGTGTTGCGCCACTTTTATATCTTGCATTATCAACCTCAGTATTTAAACCATTAGGGAAAAGTCCAAAAAAACCATTTACTCCATTAGTTTTACCAGTTGGAATTTTTGTTGTAAAAATACTTGGTGATGTATTCCAAGCATTTCCAGAGGTTCCCGTATCTCCTTGGTTTGCATTAATTCCAGATATAATTGTAGGAGAAGTAGCAGTTCCTTGATAGACAAAAAGACTATCCCCTGCAGAAGCTAACATATCTCCATTTGTAGGATCTTTTGTACCTACACTTTCAATCGTTCCAAGTGTATTTGATGATGTAGTGCTCATTGACATATTTTTAGTATCAATATGAACCTCTTCACCTGGAGATATATTTGTAGTCGCAGTAAATTTTATAGTACTTTCACTTGTCTCAAATCCAGGACCAATATAAGATTCATCAGTAATATAAAAAATAGTTCCTGATTCAACATTATTCAAAAAAACAAAAGAAAATTGATCATTATCTGAAACAAACCTAGTAAATGCTATATCTCCATCTTCTAAAGTTGTAGCTGCTTGAGAAAAGCTACTCACCGCACATAAAATAAAAAAAAGCCTTTTAAAAAAACTTAACTTTTTCACTCCCATACATACTCCTTTTAAACTCTTTTATTAAAATCCTATGACTATAAGGATCCAGTTTTTTTTCTTGTAAAATTGCTTTTAATATCTTACCTTAGTGCTGACGGAATAATGACGGAAAAATAATTTATTTTTATGGTATAATTATCAAGTACAATAAAACCAAAGGTCTAAAATAATTGAGATTTACAATACTTATAGCCTTATTTATATCTTTTGCTTTAAGTTCTGCAGACATAAAAGTATGGAAAAATAATGTTTATAAAGACTTCAATATATCCTATTTAGAGGATAAAAACTCACAATTTGATATAAATGATATAAAAAAAAAACAATTCACTAACACCACTTCAAATAAATTTACTTTAGGAAGAAGTAAAGGGAGTTTTTGGTTTAAAATCAAAATCAAAAACAATAGTGAAAAAGAGAATTTTGTATTTACTGTAAATGAAAGCTTTTATGAAATATTTGAACTTTATGAAGAGAAAAAACACACTACGGGATTAAGACAAAAAATACAAGATAGGGAAATTAAATCAAATAAACTAGCATTTAACCTAAATATCCAAAAAAACCAAAGTAAAACTCTTTATATAAAACTAAAAGCCCATTTTGCATATTTTGGAGAGTTTATACTATATGAAAAAGAAAGTTTTTATCTAAATAACTATTTAGGTATAAATAGTTTTTTTATATTTTTATTTGGAACTTTAACTATTATTTTTGTATTTAACTTTTTTTTATTTTTAAAATTAAAAGAGTCTATATATTTTTACTATAGCTCTTATATTTTCTTTTTATATGTATATCTTTTAAATATGAGTGGATTATTGGCATATTTTGATTTAGCACACTACTTGTATAAAATACAGTTTACAGGTACTTTTGCCACAGGTTTTTTTATACTTTTTTCTTTACAATTTTTAGAAACAAAAAAGTATCTTCCTAAGATTGATCTTATTATGAAACTATTTGCTGGTATATCCTTTATCTTTGCAACACTTTATATTTTTTCTTTTCATCCTTGGGCAAAAGTAACATCAACATCAAACTCTATATTTTTAATAATATTAGTTATTGTCGCATTAATTATTGCTTTTAAAGATAGATCAAAATCTATATATTATTTATTTGCGATATCTTTATATTTGATCTCTTTTTATTTTTTTGTCTCTATGATAGGCGGAAATTTTGAACACAATCATTATACAAGATATGGGTTTTATTATATGGTATTTGTAGAGGTATCTATATTTGCACTTATATTATCAAATAGATACAATGAACTAAAAGATGAAACTATAAAAGCCCAAAATACTTTAATTAAAATGAAATCAGAAAATGAAACTATTTTAGAAAATAGAATTTCCAAAAGAACTAAAAGAATAAGCTCCTTACTTGAAGAAAAAGAATTATTATTAAAAGAACTACACCATAGAATAAAAAACAATTTTCATATGATAATAGGTATAATTCACTTTGAAAATAAAAAAGAAAACAATGCAAATACTAAAAATTTGATAAATCGTATTAAATCTATGTCAACAATACATGAGTATTTATACAATTCTAAAAACATTTCAAAAATAAATACTAAAGAGTATTTAAATGAAATAGTACACAATATATCCTCTAGCTATCCTTTGGTAAAAATAGATTCCCAAATAGATGAGATATCTATTGATTTTGATAGTGCTATATCCCTAGGGGTTATTATCAATGAAGTGTTTACCAATACGATAAAACACAATAAAATAAATGAAAATTTTAGTGTAAAGATAAAACTAGTAAAAAATGAAAATAAAATATCATTAGATATTCAAGATACAGGAAAAGGTTTTGAATTTCAAAGTCAAAATAAAGGTTTAGGGCTAAATATAATAGAGCAATTTTGTGATAGACTGAAAAACTCAGAATATAACTTTATCAAAGAAAATGGTATGAAATTTAATTTACTATTTGAAACTTAAAGAGATGTTATTTAGGAGAGTAAAAATTGAATATACTAATAGTTGAAGATGAGATAGTTAGTTCTTACTATTTAATAGATATTTTAGAATCACTTGGACATAAAGATATCTATGATTGTACAAATATGAAAGATGCCTTAAATATTATAAAAAAACATAAGATAGATTTAGTCTTCATGGATATTAATATCAAAGGTAATACAGATGGTATTAAATGTGCAAAAATTCTTAATAAAGAATATACTCTACCCATCATTTTTACTACAGCCTATACTGACTCCTCTACAGTTTTAGAAGCAAGTGAGACAAATATTTATGGATATCTTATCAAACCTTTTGAAAAAGTTGATGTAAAGATTTCATTAATGTTAGCTACAAAAAAGATTAAAGATAACAAACCCGAAATCATTCAAAAGTCAAATACAATAATAAATTTAGGCAATGAACAAAGATATAATCTTACAAATAAAACTTTTACAATAAATAATAAAATCATAGATTTAACAAAAAAAGAGTTAGATCTTTTAGATATATTTTGTAAAAACATAAACCACAATATTTCCTATGATACACTCAAAGATAAAGTTTGGGAAAACCCAAATATCTCAAACTCAACAATCAGAGATACAATATCTAGACTTAAGAAAAAAACTCCAAATTTAAATATTAAAAATATTGTGAACTATGGTTATATATTAAAAAACTAACAAAATCTATTTAAATTGATACCTTTCATTTATGAAATTTTTGTTTTATCATCCTAATTACTTGGCATTATTTTAAATATAAGCCTAGTAGCTCTTATATCTACTTTTGCATTTGTAGAATTTGTTACTGCACTTGTTGTAGCCATTTGTGTTTTATTACTTTCAAGAGTAAGATCGGTATCTCCATCTACACTAAATCCAAAGGTTGAATTATCTATTAATCCTGTAGGATTTTTAAAATATCCACTTAGGGTATATATCTCACTAGAACCATCTGATATAGAGATATTAATATCTGAGAAAGTGATTTTATCGCTACTATAATTTCCTTCAATATTTGAAACATCTGATCCATTTAATAGCCATTTTACCTTATCAAAAGGTCCTGTTCCTGAAGTATTTATAACTATTTGATTTACATTTGTACTAAGGGTATCTCCCCCTCCTCCATCACTAATATTAAAATCAAATAGATTTACTTTTTGGGCTAAAGTATTAGCTGTACTAGGAAGAGATATCATTGAGGATTCATCTACTCCATTTGCTGCACTTAAACTTGCATCACTATTAGGAATAAGAACAGTATGGGTTGTACCACTTGTATATGCTGCAACATTCCCATTTGTACCATTTCCATTTCCGCTAGCATCTGTAATATCTGTATTTGATTTAAGATCAAGTCTTAATGTACCCACACCTGATATTGAGTTTACTGTTACATCTTTGGTTGTAGCATTAACTTCTGATACAGATGATATTGTTCCATTAGCTGATGATGTTTTTGTAAGTTCAAAATCACCAGTTGAAACATTACTTACATTTTCATCAAAGGTTACTCTAAAATCTACAGAAACAGCATCTGCACGTGGTGAGCCTTGTGGGACTATTGATTGGACTACAGGAGGAATTATATCTAATGTTGTAAAATCTACTTTACTATTTAATACAGCCGTATCATTCATCTCATTTGGAGTACTCTCATCATCTTGGGCAAAAACATAGGCATCATAACTTGTACCATTACTTAGCCCAGTGATACTAAAACTAAAGTCATTATTAGCTCCAGTTGTAGCCATATTTCCACTTTTTATAGCAGCACCCCCTCCATTTGCTTGTCCTGCTTTTACATTTGCTGCTGTTGGGGCTGTATCTCCATTTGTAACTACAACATAATATGCGGTACCATTTTCATCTAAACTACCAGATAGAGTTAGACCACTTTGAGTTATACTACTTGTAGATGGATTAGAGTCAAAAGTAGGGGCAATATTTACATTAGCCACGGTAAACTGTATATCATCAATGGCAAAATGTGAATTAGCAGTTCCATCTTTTGGAGTTATAGTAAAACTAGTAACCCCATTCCAGTCTGTAAAATCAACATTTGCTCCATTACTTATATGAACTGCTTGTTCTACTGGAGTTCCCTTATCTGGAGTAAATACCCAAGTTTCTGTAGCTTCTTGAAAAGAATCTGCTGCTCTCAATTTAGTTATATTTACTGCCTTATCAAATGTAAATGTCATACTTTGAGCAGCACTAGAGGCTGTTGAATCTGCTAATACAGCAGTAGATGTAGTACCACCAAATCCTCCACCATCAGCTACTCCTACCTTACTACCTAAACTAGAAACTACAGTTAATTTAACTGTATCTATTGTTTCTGTAACATTAGAGCCATTATCTGTTGCGCTACTAAAACTGAATGTTGATGAAAACAAACTTACTGTATTCAATAAATATCCAATAAAAAGAATCCGTTTAAACACCTTACCATTTCCTCCTTTTTTACTAAATAAAATTATTTTAATATAGTTGTATAAATAATTTTTATCTAAAAATTTTAATAGTATTTACAATTTATATAAATCATAGTATTTTAATCTAATTTAACTATAATTTCATTAAAAAATCCCAATTCGTAGTATTTGTAAAACTTTCATAGTATATGTAAATATTTTTATAATTGATTCAAATAAATATTTGTTAAAATAATAAGATGAAAAACAAAGATATTATTTTAAGTCCAGATGATTCTTTTAAAATTTGGACTTTTAACAATTTAGAGATGATTCAACCAAACTTCTATAAAGGTGGTTATGAAGATAAGGATATTATGTTATCCCATAGTTCATATACTGCTAAAAATCTATACCATGTAAGTATTCAGAAAGCATATTCTAAAAATTATAATATTCTAGACTTTCGTAAATTTGATCTTCCCTATTTTAATTTTGTTTATCTTTTAAAAGGAAATATCGAATCAAATCTTTATAAAGAAGGCCAACACCATTATAAAAATGATGGTTGGGCTTTTGGGAACTCTAAATTTCATGATAGTGGTAAAAGTAATATTACATATAAAAAAAATACGGACATGACCTTTATCCATATTACTCTTTTAGAGCCAATTTTAAGATACTATATGGAATTTGACACACCCTTTAGTAAACTCATAGAGATGGAATTAAATAAAAATTCTGAAAAAATACTATATATGGAGGGAAAATATAATCCAATAATTAAAAATATAATTTACTCAATATTAAACAATATAAATAAGGGACTTTTAGGAGATAAGATTATCCAACTAAAAATAGATGAGCTTTTTTTATTTGTACTACCAGAATTAATGGAACGAAAAATAAAGAGAATAGATAATATTCAAAACTATTTAAAGTATCAGAGTACTATATAAGAGAAGAACTTAAAAATAATACAGATAACTCCTTTAGTGATTATCTCAAACTTATAAGACTTGAAAAAGCCTATGAGTTATATGAATCAGATCAAAATCTCACATATAATAAAATAGCAAGTTTAGTTGGATATACAAACCCTACAAGACTAAAAAAGGATTTATTTAATTTTATAAAGGAAATAAAAAAATAAACTATATCTTTTCTTCTTGATACCTTTCATTTACTAAATCAAACTATAATGTCCTAGAAAAATAAGCCAAAACTTCATCGATAATAGATAAAATAAAGAATAAAAGGGAACATATTGATAGAGATACTTATGATAGAAGATGATACAGAAATAGCATCTTTACTTACAGACTTTTTAGCTGGACATGATATAAATATAACAAACTATGAATCACCAGAATTAGGTATGAGTGCACTAAATCTAAAAAAATATGATCTTGTGATCCTTGATCTATCATTGCCAGAGCTTGATGGTACCGAAGTATGTAAACTTATACGTGCAAAATCAGATATCCCTATCATAATCTCAAGTGCTAGGAGTGATATAGATGACAAAACCATCTGTTTTAATTATGGTGCTGATGATTATATCCCAAAACCATACAACCCAAAAGAATTAGTTCTTAGAATAAACTCTATCTTACGTAGAGGTAAAGAAAGAGAAGAAAAAGAAAAAGAAAACCACAAAGTATTCACATATGATGATGAAAAACTAGAGATTTTTAAAAATGGTAAAGCCATATCTTTTACCAATGCAGAATATAATATTATGAAATATTTTATCAAAAAAGAGGGTTATTCTGTAAATCGTGAAGAGTTACTTTTAAATATTGACTCTATAAAATACGAAAGTTCATTAAAAAGTATTGATGTACTTATAAGCAGAATTAGAGGAAAAATTGAAGAAAACCCAAAACAACCAATATATATTATTTCAATAAGAGGGGTAGGATATAAGCTTGTCAACCAATAGATTCAATCTAAATAAACATTCAATTATAGTTCATATTACACTTTTTTTCCTGATCATGTTGATAGTATCAAATCTACTGATCTATAAGGGATATACAATAAAAAAACAAGAACAAATAGATATACAAACCCATAAATACCTAAGTGCTTTATTTAAATCCCATAAAAATATTATAAAAAGGGAACTAGAAAAAACTCCCCAACCACCATTTTTAGAAAACAACTCCTTTGAGATTATAAAAGAGATACAAAAAACCATAGATGGTAGTGAAGTAAAACTACAATTTCAAGTAAAAAAACCACCTAGACCACCTAGACATGTAATAGAGATTACAAAAGAGGATCTAAACCATCAATTAAACACTTATGATATGCAAATAGCAGAACTTAGTATAAAAGATATTCAAAGATATGGAAAACTTATAGCCTATGAGGATGATTGGAGATTATATAGCTATGCTGGACATAACTATTTTCACTTTTTTGATAAACATAGGGAGTTTTTACTAAAAGATATGGTTAGTAGAAAAAGTAAAGAAAAAGAGATCTTACTTCTTACTATGATTTTAAATATTGTTTTTATATCTTTTTATATGTTTTTATTAAATAGACTTACCCCACTAAATGCCCTAAAAGAAAATATCCATAGGTTCTCAAAAGGTGATCTAGATATTGATACAAGCACAAAAGGCAAAGATGAGATAAGTGATGTGGCAAATGAATTTAATAATGCCATTATACAAATTAGAGAATTAACAGAATCAAGAAATCTATTTTTACGAAATATTATGCATGAGTTTAAAACCCCAATCACTAGAGGATTTATTATAGCTGATATGCTTGAAGGGCACAAATATCATAATAACCTAAAAAAAGCTTTTGAAAGACTAGAATATCTTTTAAGTGAATTGGCACGTTTAGAGATGTTTACTTCAAATAATGTAACTCTCAACAAAAGAAAGATTGAAGTTCATAATATCATAGATAATACTTTAGAGATATTATTATTAGATAAAGGCTCTATTCTCATTGAGGATAATACACTAGAGCCTTTAAATATAAATGTGGATCTTGAACTATTTTCAATAGCAATAAAAAACCTTATAGACAATGCTATAAAATATGGAGAAGAGATTCCAACAATCATACTCAATGCAAATGAAATCACCATAAAAAGTAAAGGTAAAGAGCTTGAAAAACCACTATGTGAATATTTCAAACCATTCAATAGAAATTATGAATCTTGTTCACATAGTTTAGGACTTGGTCTTTATATAGTACACTCCATACTAAAAGCCCATGAGTTTAGTTTAGAGTATCAATATGAAGAGGGTGAGAATCTATTTACTATATTATTTAAATAGATACATAGAACACTCAATATAATTCATTTCTCCCTCTTCTTTTAAGAGGGGTAATCATCTATATATATTTAATTACATTTGGGTTTAACAAACCCCATCCCTGAGTCAAAAAATATACAATAAAAATAAAACAATTATCACAATTTTATGCCAAAGGATTTGAAAAACACCAAAAAATTAAGAAGTGTTACCCTTCATTTACCAAGTATGGCTAAAATCCCTTTACAGATAAAGCAAAGGATTTATATATGGGTATCACAAGTTTAGTTTCTCTACTTAATCTAAATAAAAATAAATACTTTAGTAGAATAGAGATAAAAGAAAATATTTTATTAATTTTGCCAAAAAAAGACTCCCAAACATATCTATCTACAAAAGAGATAATTACCTTGCATGATACACTTGAACCTTTTAGAGATATTTATAATATCGATTTCTCTTTCAAACAAATAAGAATATCTACTAAAAACAATTTTTAACAACGATTTTTAACAAAATCCTACTTTGTCTAAGCCTTTAGAACCACCATACCAATGAGAGACTATTCTCCTCATAGGTACGGGTTTGTTTTCCTGATTCATCAACTTCAAATTTTGCAGTAGCCACCTCAAAACCAAAATCATCCATAATTGCTACACGAAGTGCTAATTTAGCTCCATAACCATCTTTTAGAGTAATCTTTAACTCTTTATCATCTTCATTATTATCATAAAAAGCTCTCTCAAATACAGCATAGGCTGAGCCAATTATCTCTAGATTTTCCCTAAACTCCCAAATAAACTGCCACCCAGCATGGAAATAATCACTATAAGAATCATCCTCATTGGTAATATCAAAAAAATTCACTACTGGACCTTGTTGAAAATCCCCACCTGACCAAGCATCAACAGAAAAAAATGCTTCTAAAGAGAGATAAAATTCACTTTCATCCTCGGTAATAGCTTCAGCTAAAGTTGTCTCTCTTTGGGCTGTACTTGCACTTAAGCTATATCTATTTTCTGCTTGTAGGTTTAAAGAGATCGTTAAAAAAAGTAGTATTATATAAAGTTTATTCATGATTTATCCACGTTTTTGGAGATTATACAATATAACTTGTTATAATAAATTTATGTTTAACAGATATTTCGAGAACCTTTCAATACATAAAATTGCATATATTAGTGCATCCATTGCTGGAACTGCCGTTTTTATCTTTGCTATACTTATTATCAATCAAGAGTATCTTAGATACGGAGAAGAGAAGATCAGAATTGAGCAAAATTTTGAAGAGAGTATTATAAAAAAAGACATCCTCCTAAAAATACAAAAAGAGCATAAACAAAAGGTTATGCGGTATATTGTAGGTATTGGTGGGGTTGCTTTGTTTTTATTTTTTACTATATTTATGCTTTTAAGGGTGGTTTCTTTTTTAATTGAACATGAACTAAATCTCTTCATACATAAACTGCGGGGTGCATCAAAAGACTACACCAAAATAAATCAAAATGATTTTAATTTTACAGAATTAAAAGCGATTATTGGAAATGCAAATGAGCTTATTGGTACTATCCAAACCAAACATAAAGAGCTTATTGAAGTAAATTCTACCCTTGAGCAAAAGGTAAAAGATAAAACAATGGAGCTTCAAAATCTAGTACTTGCCCAAGATAAATTTATCAAAAAATCTATCCATGAGGTAAATACACCTTTAAGTATTATTTTGACAAATATTGACCTTTTAAAAATGAAAAATATCTCCAATCAAAACATCATAAATATAGAATCGGGATCAAAAATCATCCATAATATTTTCAATGACCTTAGTTATATGGTAAAAAAAGATAGGATAGACTATCCAAAAGAGATCATCGATTTTACAAAGTTTTTAAAAGGGAGAATTGAATTTTTTGATGAAGTAGCAAATGCTAGTGGTATGGTATTTATCACAAATATGGATTCTAATCTAAAAATCTCATTCAATGAGGTAAAACTTCAAAGAATCATAGATAATAATATCTCAAATGCTATCAAATATAGTTTTCCTGATTCTGCAATATTTATCAAACTATTAAAAGATAATGATAAGATAGTTTTTAGTGTAAAAACAAACTCTGAACAAATCCAAGATGTGACACAAATATTTTCTAGTTTTTATAGGGAAAGCGATACCAAGGGTGGTTTTGGTATTGGACTAAATATCGTTAAAGATATCTGTGATGAAAATAGTGTTAAAATCATTTTAGATTCAAAAGAAGATGAAACTACTTTTGAATACCAATTTATTAAGGCATAAAATGAATATATTATTACTAGAAGATGAAGCTTTATTAAATGATTCAATAAAAGATTATTTAGAAACTTTAGGACATGTTGTAAGATCTTTTAAAGATGGTGCTGAGGCATTAGATCTTATAGATATTAAATTTGATCTTTTAATACTTGATATCAATGTACCAAATATTTCTGGCTTTGAAATAATGGAGCATTTAAATAAAAATGAGATATTTATCCCTACTATTTTTATAAGTGCCTTGCACGATATAGATGATATCTCAAGAGCTTATGAGCTTGGTTGTGTTGAATATATGAAAAAGCCATTTCATTTACAAGAGCTTGGTATAAAAATAAACCAATTAATTAAAAACAATAAACCCCAAGAAAATCATATCATGCTTAGCAAAAACTATAGCTTTGCAAAATCTGATAAAACCTTATATTTTAAGAATGAGCCTCAAAACCTTACTAAAAAACAACTAGCAATTATTGAAATCTTGGCATTCAATATAAATATGGTTGTGGATTTTGAGCGATTTAGAATGGATGTTTGGGATGGTGAACTTATCGATAATCCTACAATCCGTGCAGAGATCAGTAGACTAAATAAATCTTTAAAAGAGGATTTTATAAAAAATATTAGAGGGCTTGGTTATAAAATAGAGCGTTATTACGCTAACTAAGAGTATTTTAGAAAATTAAATATTTCTTATTCAAAGAAATATTTAATAGCTACATTTGCAGTCTGTATAGGTGATTGTTCAACAGTTTTTGTACTTAAAAAGCCTGTTTCTCTTACACTATAAGATATATCAAACCACATACGAGGTCCTTTGATTAAAGCTCCTAATGTTACCTTTCCTACAGTACCACTTATATCTTCAGAACTTGCAGAATTACTATCACTCCAAGTAGCCATACCAATTCCTATTTTTAAAAAAGGCACAATTAGATCAATTTTTTGATTTGTAAGACCTATATTCCAATCAGTTAATCCAATAATTCTATCTATCTCCGTAAGAGTTAAAGACCCCTCTTTTCCACCAGAGCTATTATTCAGATTCATCATTGAATAAGAAACCTCATATCCTGAATACATAGACCAAGCATAGCCTAAATGTATACTTATTTGATCTAAACCATCACTTACAGTTGTTTCATATTCTGATTGAGTGTAAGTACTACCACTTCTAACCATTGCAGATGAGTTTCCAGAAATAGTTGCTCCCACGCCACCAAACCAAGAAGCACCTTTAGCAAAAGAGTTAGTGATAAATAAAGATGAAAGAAGTAATATTAGTGTAATATTTTTATTCAAAATAGAGTTCCTATATATATAAATTTTGCTTGAATTATCCCTAAATAGGGGTTAAAAATAGTTTAAGGGCACTTAAGTAGAGCTCTTTACTCTTCGATGATAGGTATCAATAACTGATTAAAGTCAGGCATATCAAAAGATAATAAATCACTATTTGTTGAGAAAAAGTTTACAAGTCTTTTATCAAACATAGCTTTTTTAAATGGTAAGATTTGAAGGATCTCTTCTTCCTTTTTAAGCTCCCTAATTGGATTTTTCATCTTATTTACAATCTCAATATTTTGATTAAATATCTTAGCAAGGTTTTCCACATGTTCAATAAGTTCATCAACCTTTTCAATTTTGATTGGTGCGACATTATAAAGTTTAATATTTGTATTTAGTTGCTCTGATACATCAAAAATAATTGGAGCAATCTGCTCATAACTTTTTGTATCATTTACAACAATTAAAGTATCTTTTGTTTTTGATAACTTTGATTTTCCTATCTTATAAATAGGAATTTGCATATCCACAAGATCTCTTATGGCCTCTCTAAATTGTAAAAGACTATGGGTAAGGATAATAAGCCCCACATTGTATCTTTTTACCTCTTTTTTAACTATATTTCTAAAACCACGATTATGATAATCTATAGTTAAAGAGATGTTTTCATTTTCATAAATAAGTTTTTTTAACTTATTCATAATTGGAACATTTGTAGGTCTTGTAATAGTTACATAAAGTTTTTTATCTTTTATCTTAGAATGAAGATAAATAGCTTCTTTAAGTGAGTTATACGCTTCAGATTCACTTTGTACATATAAATCAATATATAAGTATGTATTTTTCCCAAAAGGCATAGGGAACTGCCCATGGGTTTTGGTCATGGCACTATATACCTGCATAAGTATATTTGGTTTACCAATGATTAAAATCACATCATTTGGTTTTAAAATAATTGTAGGTTTTACAGTTACTAACTGATTGTTTCTATAAAGACCAAAAATCTTCCAATCTTTTTGCTCAATAGATCCAATATACCTATAAGCATATGTACTACCAAATGGTATTTTAATCTCCATAATCTCACCAAGACGAAGACCAATATTTTGTGCTACAACTGGAATATTTGGAAGCTTTTCTAAAAGCCCATTTGCTAAAACATCCACACCACTGTAACGACTTAGATAATTATCACTTATCTGAATATTCCAATTATCATAAATAGTTACATTTAGATTTTTTTTCTTTTCTCTAATATTTTTAAGAGTATTGATCGTCTCATCTTTTGTAGTAAGTACGATCAATACATCAGTATGGATATCTTTATCTAGTACAATCTCTAGTTTTGAAGCTGAAGTGGGATCAAATCTATAAAAAGTAAAATTTGATGGTATCACTTTAGGAACTATATGATCATTGGTATATACAACATCATAAATATTATCTCCTGTATTGGCATCTATCATCCTATGGATAAGTTTATTACCAACAATACCATCAACTATTACTAATATATGTTTCATTTAATTTTTCAATCCCCTAAAATAAATCTACTAATTACTTAAATACACGCTTATAAATAGCATCTACATTTTTAGTATAATACTCATAGTTAAAACACTCTCTAATTTGCTCTTCAGAAAGTTTTGATCTTAACTCATCATCAGCTAATAGGTGACCAAGATATAAAGACTCACCATTTTCATCAACTGTTGGTTTACCCTCTTTGATCTCTTCCCATACTTTCATAGCATTTCTTTGTACGATCTTATATGCATCTTCTCTAGAAACACCAGCTTTTGGAAGCTCTAATAATACTCTTTGAGAGAATACTAATCCACCAGTAAGGTTAAGATTTTTCATCATATTTTCTGGCATTACTGTTAAGTTTGCAATTACATTGTTCATTCTATGAAGCATAAAGTTTGATGTGATAAATGCATCTGGAAGCCAAAATCTCTCAGTAGAGGAATGAGAGATATCTCTTTCATGCCATAATGCAACATTTTCCATAGCTGGCATACAATAACCTCTAATGATTCTTGCAAGTCCTGTAATGTTTTCTGTTAAGATTGGATTTCTTTTATGTGGCATAGCAGAAGATCCCTTTTGACCTTTTGCAAAAAACTCCTCAGCTTCATAAACTTCTGTTCTTTGTAAGTGTCTTACTTGTACAGCAAACTTTTCAATTGAAGAAGCCATAGTTGCTAAAGCTGTTGCTAGTCTTGCATATCTATCCCTATGAACTACTTGGTTAGAACAAGGTTCTGGCTTTAATCCAAGCTCCGCCATTGCAAGCTCTTCAAGTTCAAGTGGAGCATGAGCAAAGTTACCCATAGCACCTGAGATTTGACCTACAGCGATTACATCCATAGTTTGCTCTAGATTTTCTAGGTGTCTAGCCATCTCATCATACCAAACAGCTAATGTAAGACCAAATGTAATAGGCTCACCATGGATACCATGAGATCTTCCTACCATTAGTGTATATTTATGCTCTTCTGCTCTTTTTTTAATAGATTCCATTAGCATCTTAACATCAGAGATAATAATCTCTAAAGAGTCTTTCATCTGTAAAGCAACACCTGTATCAACTGCATCAGATGAAGTCATACCATAGTGAAACCATCTTGATTCTTCACCCAGACTCTCTGCTACGCTTGTATTAAATGCGATTAAATCATGCTTTGTAACTGCTTCAATCTCTTCAATTCTTTCAACTGAAAAAGTTGCATTTTTTACTATCTTCTCACAATCTTCATCTGGAATAAGACCTAATTTATTCCAAGCTTTAACAGCTGCTTTTTCTACCTCAAGCCATGCAGCATATCTTGCATGTTGAGTCCACTTTGAGCTCATCTCTTCTCTGGCATATCTTTCAACCATTTATTTATACCCTTAAATTATATTTTAGTGAGATATATTATCTAAAAATTACAAAAAAGCTATTTAAAGGGGATTATCTTAATCACTTTTATTATTTCTATTTGCTAAAATATAAAGATGTTGAGAATGATTTTTTTACTTTTTGCTTTATATTATAGTTTACAAGCAGCTGAGAATACTTTATTAAATAAACAATTAGAAGCTATCAATAGACAATTAAATGCTGAGCGAATCCAATCAGGAGAGTTAGATCCAGGAGGGGAAGAAGTTTACGAGTATAATCAAAATGCAGTAGATATTCAAGAACCTCAAAGAAGTTCAAGAATGTATGTGGGTGCTAGTGGTTTTATTGGAAACTTTGTAAGTAAGTCAGGAGATCAGGCTTATAATGTGAAAGATAGTACTAGTTTTGCATATTATAGATTAGGTTATATATTTGAAACAGGTAATCGTGTAGAGTTATCCCTAGTAAATGGAGCGACCCTAAGTTATGATGACTTTGAAGATCATATTTCAGGGATAAATCTAAATATGATTATTGCCATACCAATGAATAAGGAAAAAACAGTATATACAAAACTTCAAGGTGGTGTGGGTATTTATGATTATTCAAAATTTGGTTTAGAAGGTGTATCTTTAAACCCTGCTGCAGGTATAATATTTGATATTACTCCAGATGTAGAACTAGATATTACATACCAATATCAAATAATTTTATGGAGAGACTTTGAGGATCTTTCAGGAAGCTCAGAAATAAAAAACACCACACTAAGAGGACTAAGCGTAGGGTTAAAATATAAATTTTAAAACTTATAACTTAAGCCAACTAAACTAAAAATCAAGGATAATATATCCTTATCTTTTCTCCTCTTTTTCTAGATATCCCAATGACACCATAGTCTCTACAACATCTTTAAATGGTCTTACTGCAGCATATGAAGCATAATGGTGCCACCACTTTCTACCCACAGGATTAAATGCAGTTACCCCTATAGTATATTTTTTATTTTTATCATTTACAAAACCAAAGAATGAAGAGATATATTCTTTTTGATATTTTCCACCCCTTGCTATTTGTGCGGTACCTGTTTTCCCACCTATCTCTAAACCTTCTATATCAGTGGCAGTACCTGTACCTGTTTTTACTGTTTTTATTAGCATCCTTTTCATCTCACGTGCAGTTTTAGCTGAAATAATCTGCTCAGGTTTAGAGGTAGGAATTACTAGCTTTTTACCACTTGGATCTTCAAGATAATTAACCACTTGAGGAGTAACTATAAAACCATCATTGTTAAATACACTATATGCTTTTAAGATCTGCATATAAGTAGATAACATCCCTTGTCCATAAGAAACTGTGGCTTTAAAGATATTATCTTTACCTTTATCTTCCCCTGCACGGAATCTATATCTAGGAGGGATTCTTCCAACTTTTTCAAAGGGTAGATCAATACCTGTTTTTTTAGTGATACCAAATTTTTCTAGACCATCTACAAACTCATCACCACTAAGTCTTTGTACAAGTTGTAAGGTTCCAATATTACTTGAATAAACAATCACATCATCTATAGTTAGATAGTTTTTCTTAAACTGGTGATCATCACGGATTCTAAATCTTCCTATTTTATATATACCTCTTCTATATTCACCCTTAGAATTTCTTTTACCCTTATTGTAAGCAAATAAAAGCTCATCCATCTTTAGTCTTTGTTTCTCCATAACTAAAGCTACACTTATGGGTTTAAGTACAGAACCCGGTTCAAACTGCATCTCTATACCATTTACATTTAGCCATGGAATTTGATTTTGCCGAATATAATCAGGATTAAATCTATTTGAACTTGCCATTGCTATAATTTTTCCTGTTTCACTATCCATAATAGTTGCTATAAGCTCATCAGCTAAAAGATCCTCTTTTGCTTTGTCAAGAATCATCTCAATATTTTTTTGAAGTTTTAAAGAGATATTTAAAACAAGATTTGCCCCATCTTGTTTTGGCTCCATCACACTTCCTCTACTAAAAGAGATATCAGAAAGAACATCCCTCTCACCCTTTAATAGACCATCTTTATAACTATTTAAAAGATCATTGTATTGGTGTTCAAGCCCTTTGATACCTTTTACCTTTGTAGTACCATCTTCACTCTCAAATTTTCTAATATATCCCACTACAGGGGTTAAAGTATTGATATATGGATAAACTCTTTTTTCACCACTCTCTACCACATCAAGACCATAAAGTATTTTTCCACCCCTTACATTGATAGATTGAAATACATCAAGACGCATAAGTTTATAAGCTAATTCTTTTAAGTTTTTTGCTGTACGAGAATCAATACTGTATGAAAGTACTAAGTTTCCTGGTTTTTTAACCTTATCAATTTTATCTCTTATCTTATTTTCATCAATTCCACTATAAATTGAAAATAGTTTAATAAAAAGGTTTTTCTTTTTGGGATCAAGACATCTAGTATCTATGGTAGCTTTATATATTTTTTTTGAAGCAGAGATATTAAAACCATCACTACTTATCACATTTCCACGTATTGAGAGTTCATCTTTTGCTGAGATTAAAGTAGGCAGCCTTCTATAGTCTGTCATAGTATTTGTAACAGAAAATATAAATACAACAAGTGCCAAGATTATAAACATAAAAATCCAAGCTACTTTTTTGGTTCTGGTCTCTCTAAATGAATCCATTTCTCTCTTATTTATTTTTTGATAATTTATTTGTTATAATAATAGATATGAATAATATCAAAAATAAATTTAAATCACAGACATTTACAAAAATAGATACATCCGTAAAACCTGATGTACCCCTATTTATTTTTGCATCCCTACTTATAATCATAAGTATTATCTTTTCATATTCTTTATCTGTGTACACTGTGGTTTATTTTGATTACAATCAATTTCACTTTTTTATACGGCAATTTATAGTAGGAACATTTTCCATATTTCTTATGTGGTATATGGCTACAATCCCCGCAGATAAACTTATAGGTAAAGTTGGTTGGACACTATTTTTTGGCTTTTTATTTTTAATGATAGTTATGCCCTTTTTACCCGCGTCTTGGGTTACTGCTAGTGGTGGGGCAAATAGATGGATAAGACTTCCTGGGTTTTCCATATCACCAGTGGAGTTTTTCAAAATAGGTTTTATATATTTCCTAGCTTGGTCTTTTTATCGTAAACTTATAGATCAGCCTAAAAAGATGAAATTAAAAGATGAAATGCTTTTAGTATTACCTTATTTTGGAGTGTTTTTTGTAGCTGTATTTTTTATCGCTTTTATGCAAAAAGACCTTGGAAACGTTGTACTTTTATTTACAATTTTAATGACCATGTTTATCTTTGCAAATAGAAGTTTAAAACTCTTTTTACCTATCATAGGAGCAGCACTTGTAGGTCTTGTAGGTCTTATTTTGGTTGCACCCCATAGGATAAATAGGATACTTCAGTGGTGGGGATCTGTGCAAGATGGTATGCTTGCTTTTATGCCTGATTTTATCTCCTCAGCTATTCGTGTAAAAGATTTTCCTGAACCATACCAAGTGGCTCACTCCCTAAATGCTATCCATAATGGTGGATTTTTTGGTACAGGAATTGGTGAGGGGAATCTAAAAATGGGATTCCTTACAGAAGTTCACACAGACTTTGTACTTGCAGGTATCACTGAAGAGTGGGGATTACTTGGACTTATAGGGGTATTGTTTTTGCTTTTATGTGTTCTTTGGAGAATATTTAAAATAAGCAATCGTGTAGAAAACCCTATCTATCATCTGTTTACCCTAGGGATCGCCCTAATGATCATAGTAGCATTTTTGATAAACTCTTATGGAATATCGGGTATGATTCCAATCAAAGGTATAGCCGTACCATTTTTAAGTTATGGAGGTAGTTCCCTACTCTCCATGGCAATCTCAATAGGGCTTATTTTATCAATAAGTAAAGAGATCACAAAAGAAGAAAAAGAAAAGGAAGAGATTGAAGAACCTAATCCATTATCTCAATGAAAAAGAGCTTCACTTTAAAGTTTTAGAAAGTATAGAACCAAAAGAGCTAAATAGTAGAAAAAAAATGGGGATATATCATAGTGTAACCCTCGATAGTAGTTATTATGCTATCTTTATTGTAGAATCAAAAAGTAGATTTTTAAGAAAAAATGCAAATGATTTGATGACTATGTTAGAGGTTCTAAAAAGCTATAAAAGCCACAACTACAAATACAAAATGCTTATCATAAGTTCACCCCTATGCTCAAAAGCCAAAGCCCTACTTGAAGAAGATGGCTGGCGTGTAGAGAATGACTGGAGCTAAAATGATCCTTTGTGATATAGGAAATACAACTTTTCATTTTTTAGATGGGAGAAAATCTATCAAAATACCTCTAAATGAAAAACTTCCAGAACTCACAGAAAATATCTATTTTATCTCAGTAAATAAAAAAGCCACGAAAAAACTAAAAGAAAAATATCCAAAAGCAATAAACCTAAAAAGATATATAGATTTTAAAACCTCATATTTAGGTATGGGTATAGATCGTATGGTTGCATGTATGGCAAGTGATGATGCTATAATAGTAGATGCGGGAAGTGCTATTACTGTAGATGTGATGAAAGATGGTAAACATATGGGTGGCTTTATCCTACCAGGACTAAACTCCTATAAAAAAACATACCCACGTATCTCAAAAAAACTAAAATTTGAGTTTAAAGAAAATACAAAAATAAATACCCTACCCCAATCCACAAATGAAGCTATAAATTATGCTATCTTAAACTCTATAATCACCCCAATAAAAGATATTAGTAAAAATAAAGAGATAATCTTTACTGGTGGAGATGGAAAACTTTTAAGTCAATTTTTTAAAGGAAGTATCTATAAAAGAAATCTTCTTTTTACTGCTATGAAAAGAATCATTAAAGAGAATAAATAAGAAAATAAACAAATATTATTTTCTTATTTTACATTATAATATTCTATTGTCTTTGTTGGAACAGACTTAGGAGTGTAACCAAATAAGTATAGTACACCTATATACATTTCAGAAAAATCTTCATATTTCACTACTAAATTATTATTTGCATATGTGGCAGTCCCCTCTTTGTTATCTGATGAGATTTCCATTCTATATCCAAATTCTATAGCAGTATTTGATATTGGTAAATCAGCAATAAGCCCAAAATCAAGAGTATAATAACTTGTAGTAAATTCTAATTTATCTTTATTCCAACTACTACCAGATAAAGTTTGAGAATGAGTAAACATATTATAAGATGCACCAGCAGTAAGGGCAAAATATCTCATAGGAAAAACTCTTCTATATGAGAATGTAGTATTATCAACATCAAGATCATTACTAGAGCGTACAAATGTTTTTGTAAGTGAAATACCATCTAAATTTGTTAAAAAAGCACCTAGAGTAAAAGAAAGTGTAGCACCATCTTCTTCTGATTTGGATGAAGTATTTTTTGTAGTATTTGTAACTACTTGATTTACCGGAATTTGACCTATAGAAACACCGCCAAAACTATCAATTGCAAAAGCACTATATATGGTAATTAGTACACCTAAAATAATTTTCATCATACTATATATCCTTTAATTTTATCACTAGAAGTATATATAAAATTGCTTAATTTTATGTAACTTTTGAGCTAAAAATAAAAGATAGAAGCTAAATTTTCTAAATTTTTACTTTTTGTATTTATTTATGAGAGTTTATATAGTAAGACAAAATCCATTAAAAAAGCCTCTCCATCAAAATAGGATATTCACTTATCTTACTTTTTCAATGATGAAGAAAGCTATAAAAAAGAAAATAAGATAGGAGATACCTATCTTATTTTGATAAATAATCGTTTATTTTAGATATATTTTCTTTTGTAAGTTTTATTGTATTTTTTTCTAAAATACTTAACTCTTCTTTAGATATCTTTTTAAAACTTTTAATCTTTTTAAATCCACTCTCTTCTTGATATCTACTTAACATAGGGTCATAAATGATTTTAAATTTTTGAACATTATCTATCTTAACTTCTCCTATTGGATTTAATAAATATAAACTATAATCAAAACCAGAAATTGCAAAATATCTATGCATTCCTAAAAGAGAACTAGTCAATAAACCTGAACTTTTTGCTTCATAAAAATACATCCCAGCCTGAGCAACAGTACGTGTCTCTTCTACTAATAAAATTGCTTTTAAATTTAACTCTTTTGCAAATTTAGAATATAACTCTTCATCAGTAATCATCCAATTTTTGTCTTTTGCCACAATTAAATTCTTTATATCTTCATATTTAAATTTAGATAAATCAACCAATTCAACACCAATATTTTCTTTTAATAAATTCTCAACAAGCTTTTTATCAAGTTGTTTAGGATATTTCTTTTCAAAATTATTAAATACTGTAGTACCAACATGAGTATGAAGCATCTTATCATTACTTTTTATAAAATACCCAATCTTATCAGTTTTTTTAACATTATACTTTGGTACATCTGGTTTTTGTACAGCACAACCCGTAAATATATAAATAGATACGAATAAAATCAATAAATGTCTCAATTTTTCTCCTTTGTAATAAGTGTGTAATAGTATAGTAATTTGTGTAACTTTTGTGTAGTTTTTATTTTGGAAAAATTCAACTCTTTTAAATTTGTTTTTTAAATAACTTTGTCTCTTGCATAATATAGTGATCCAAGTAAAGCACTATCTTGATTTAAAGACACCTTCAATTCCATTTTCTCCAATAACTCTCTAAACCTTCCTTTAGATAGAAAAGCGTCTAAAAAGACTCCTTTTTCTAAAATAGGCAATATTTTAGGAGCTATTCCACCACATATATAAACTCCGCCAGTAGATAAAGATTTTAAAGCAAGATTTCCAGCTTCTGCCCCATAAAGTCTACAAAATAATTCTAAAGTTTTTACACAAAGAATATCATTATCAAGTATGGCACATTCACTTATCATAGCACTTTTATCTTCATCATCTTTTATATCTATCATTTTTTGAGGTTCATCTAAATTTAAATACCCCTTTAAAAACTCATATAAAGTATAAATCCCCTCACCACAAAGAACCCTCTCATAACTCACATGCTCGGGAAATCTAGTCCTTAAAAACTTTAAAAGCTCATCTTCCAATTCATTTTGAGGAGCAAAATCTGTGTGACCACCTTCAGTAGCCATTGGATGAAAAGAGTCTCCATCAAAATACAATATCCCCTCACCAAGACCTGTACCAGCAGCTACTACACAAGATGTACTTTTAGTTTTTTTCCCTTTAGGATTCAAATGAACTAATTCATTTTCATCTAGATAAAGCATCCCATAAGCTGTAGCAGATAGATCATTTAAAATGGCTACTTTATTGGTATTTATATTTTCTTCTAACTCTTTTTTCGTGATTTTTTGCCAAGGAAGATTTGTAATAATACATTCATCATCAATAATTGGTCCAGCTATACCAAAACATGCTGCTTTTATTTTTGTATCGGGTATCATATTTTTAAATTCATCTAATATATCTATAAAACTTGTATAATCACCACTTACAAATTTATGAGAATAGATCAGTTCTATCTTATCATCTCTGATCTCATATAAAGCAAGATTTGTTTTAGTACCACCAATATCACCAGCTAGTATCATTTTACTTCCTTTTTATAGATGAATTATGATATTAATTTCGTAGTTAATAGTAAGTTAAAAGACAAGGGCTTGTAATTAAATAGTTATTCTAGTCCTTTTTGAACTCCAACCACATATTTGATATAATATATAAAAACCATCTAGGAATCACATTGAGATTAAAAAGTGAAGAAATAAATTTACTAAAAAATACACTTTCAAAACTTTCCCATGAAGCAAAGCTATACCTTTTTGGTAGTAGAGTTGATGATAATAAAAAAGGTGGAGATATTGACTTGCTTGTGGTTTCAAAAGATTTAAAGAAAAGGGACTTAAGAACTCTTAGAATAGAGTTTTGTAAAAACTTTGGTGATCAAAAGATAGATATTTTACTGGATGATGGAAGTTTCAAACAAACATTTCATAAATTAATTTTTCAAAAAGCTGTGCAATTATGATAAAACAAAAACTACAAGAGGATAAAGTTCTACTAGAAAAACAACTTAGATGGATAGAAATATCTTTCGATGAATGTAAAAATATTGGGATAAAAGATGATTATTCAATAGATGAATTTGGAAGATTTGAGACTCTTTGTAGTAGATATTCTAGAGGTATAGATTTTCTGATAAGAAAGATATTTAGAACCATAGATGAATATGAGTTTGAAAATCAGGGTACTTTAATTGATGTGGTAAATAATGCTCACAAAAGAGAGCTTTTTTCTGATATCGAAGAGATAAGAATCATGAAAGATATTAGAAATACTATTGCCCATGAGTATATAGAAGATGAACTGGTTGAAGTCTTTGAGGATGTTCTTAAATATACTGAAAAGCTTATTGAGATTATAAATAATACTTTGAAATATATTGAGAAGGCTATTTAGCTAATTAACTACACACATTTTCTTTTGTTACGGAATGGCTGGATTCTAATAAACTATAACCAAGACAAGATTACTTGAGTGTTAGTATTCAACATTCTCTGATGATTCCTTCTCGCTTTTGGTTCCGCCCAAAAGTAAGCAAAAGGCTCTCTCCCCCGGTTGGAAATGTGCTCCTGAATTTTCTTCAAATATTTTCTAGCCCTCAAAACTCGCGAAAAAAGGTGCACCCCGGCACCTTTCTTTCACTCAAACAGGTTGAGAGCTTTTTCCGAAAATATTTGAAGAAAATTCAGCATTTCCAAAGGGTGAGATTTTTG
>CAYFGQ010000043.1:0-28552 GCA_964342525.1 uncultured Arcobacteraceae bacterium | reverse complement strand
AGTTTATGCAAGGGTTAAATTCAGTGGCAAAAGCTTTTAATAAAAATGGAGATGCTTTCTTACTTCTGATGGATGAAAAACTAAAAAAAGCTAAAATTGATCCATCAAAACTATTTAAAAACTATGTAGTATCACAAAAATTTATAAAAAAAGATTTTATAGAAGATGCAAAAAAAATAGATATGAAAGAGTTATTTAAAAATAGATCCCTATCAAGTAAAAAATACTTTTATACATATGTAGATATTAAAGATTTTACTGGTAAAAAATTAGGTATAGCTTTAGTTGGGAAACCTATTGATAAAGTATATCTAGCTATTGATACAGCACAAAATATTATAAATACAGCACTTATACTTATAATCTCACTTGTGGTATTAATATTAGCCTTTATTGCCTTTAGTATAAAAAAAGTGGTTTCAAATCCCCTTGAAGAGCTAGAAAAGGCTATACAAACACTAATCAAATCAAATGATACAAGTGCAAGGGTAAAAATAGTTTCAAATGATGAAATAGGAAAAGTTGCAAGTGGATTTAATGACTACCTTACACATATAGATAATGGTATAAAACAAGACCTAGAACTTATAAAAGAAGCTGAAGGGGTTATGGCAAGAGTAGCAAGTGGATGTTTCTCTCAAAAGATCACCCAATCTACAAACAATCAAAGTCTAAATCTTTTAAAAGATAATATAAATAAAATGATAGATGAAACACAAAACACCTATCAACAAATAAATAAACTACTTGAAGAGTATGTTAAATATAACTATACTCAAAACCTTGAAGTTTCTGGAATTGATAAAGATGGTCTTTTACAAAATTTAATCGATGGTATTAATTCTTTAAAAGAATCTATTACAGAGATGTTAGTAAACAATAAAACAAATGGAGTAACCCTTCAAAACTCATCGGATAAACTTTTAAATAATGTATCAACACTAAGTACAAGCTCCAATGAAGCAGCAGCATCACTAGAAGAAACAGCAGCAGCTATAGAAGAGATCACAAGTACAATCTCTAATAATAACCAAAATGTATCTCAAATGTCTTCTTATGCTACAGTGGTAACGGATGCAGCAAATAAAGGTGAGACTTTAGCAAATGAAACGGTAAAATCTATCGATGAGATTAACGAAGAGGTAGTTTTAATAAATGAAGCTATTACCGTAATTGATCAAATTGCATTCCAAACAAATATCCTATCACTAAACGCAGCAGTAGAAGCAGCTACAGCGGGTGAAGCAGGAAAAGGTTTTGCCGTAGTAGCACAAGAGGTTAGAAATCTAGCTGCTAGATCAGCTGAAGCGGCTAAAGAGATTAAAAATATAGTAGAAAAAGCAACAAATAAAGCTGGTGCAGGAAAAGATATAGCCCAGCAGATGATCAAAGGGTATGAAAACCTGAATACAAATATCAATAAAACTATTGAGCTTATTAAAGAGGTTGAAAGTGCATCAAAAGAGCAAGAAGCAGGTATCGTACAAATAAATGATACTATAAACTCTCTAGATCAACAAACTCAAAAAAATGCTTCAGTGGCAAACCAAGCAAATGATATAGCTATCACTACACAAAATATTGCAAACAATATAGTTGCCTATGCAGATGAAAAAGAGTTTATAGGTAAAGATACAATCATATCTAAGCTATAAAGCTTTTTACTATTAAAACTAAAAAAGGGGATAGGATTTATATCTTTTCCCCTTTTTTATTGCCCATATACCCTACTTTCTAAGTATAGTTTAATATTGACAATGATTATTATTTTCGCTAATATACACACTATAATTTTAACTATGAAGAAGGATGAGAATGTTTTCAAAAAAACTAAAAAAAGTAGTGTTAGCTTCACTAGTTGCAGCTACTACCCTACCCCTATTTGCAAATGAGGTGAATGTATATAGTCACCGTCATTATGCAACAGATAAAAAGCTTATAAAGATGTTTACTAAACAAACAGGTATCAAAGTAAATATCGTAAAAGGTAAAGCAGCACAACTTATAAAAAGACTTGAGATAGAAGGTGAATATTCACCAGCAGATGTATTGATCACTGTAGATGCAGGTAGATTAGAACTTGCGAAACAAAAAGGTCTACTAAAATCAATCAATTCAGAAGTACTAAATAATAATATCCCAGAATACCTACGTGATCCAGATGGTTCTTGGTATGGTCTTACAAAAAGAGCAAGGGTAATTGTATATAATAAAAACAAAATCACTCCAGATATGTTAAGTACATATGAAGATCTAGCCGATCCAAAATGGAAAGGTAAAATTGCAATCAGATCATCTAAAAATATCTATAACCAATCCCTACTAGCTTCAATCATTGCACATGATGGAAAAGAAGCTGCCGCAGCTTGGGCTAAGGGTGTTGTAGATAACTTTGCAAGGGTTCCTAGAGGTAATGATAATGATCAAGCAAAAGCTATTGCTGTTGGAATTGGTGATATTGCAGTTATGAATACTTATTATATAGGAAGAATGTCTTCTTCAAGAGTAACTGGTGATAGAAAAGTTATTGAAAATATTGGAGTTTTCTTCCCAAATCAAGATGGAAGAGGAACACATATCAATATCTCAGGTGCTGCAGTTGCAAAACACTCTAAGAATACTGAAAATGCTATCAAATATATAGAGTTCTTAGCATCTAAAGAGGCTCAAACTATTTATGCCCAAGCAAACTTTGAGTACCCAGTATTAAAAGGTGTAGAATCATCTGATTTAGTAAAATCATGGGGATCTTTCAAAGAAGATTCATTATCAATGGATACACTTGGAAAACTAAATGTAGAAGCAGTTAGAATCTTTGACAAGGCTGGTTGGAGATAAAAGTGTATCTAAGAAACTAGGTATTAAAAAAAGGGAGTAGATAAATTTATCTACTCCCTTTTTAATTTTTTAGCTAAAAATTTAAAAGAGCTAAAAAAAGGTATAAAATAAAGAGTTAAAAGGTTATGCTCTTTTTCATCATTATCCCCTTGTAAACCATAATCTAAATCATTAATCTTTTCAGAGTGACAAAAACCACCAAACCATCTATCCCAACAAGAAAAAACTACACCAAAGTTTTTATCTTTATGCTCAAGTGCCGTTGAGTGATGTATATGGTGTTGAGCTGGTGACATTAAATATCTCTCTAGCCAATTAGGATAAGGCAGTGCCACTGGACTGTGCCTTAGATTTGAGCCTAAAAGGTTAAATAAAAAATTAAACATATTTGCCCCTAGAATCATTGTTAAACTAACTTGATCACCAAATAAAAAGAAAAATACGCCCACTACAAAACCTTGTGTAAGAGCATTTCTAAGGGAAAAAAGAAGTGCTTCCACAGGATGGGTTCTAAAAACAGTAAGAAAATTTAATGATGTAGCTGAGTGGTGAACTCTATGAAAAGGCCATAAAAAAGAGACCGTATGGAGCCATCTATGTACCCAATACTTTGAAAAATCATCCAAGATAAATAAAACAGTAGTAAATAATAATGCAACTTGCCAATTTTCTAATAGCCCATAAAACATTGAAGAGTCTATAAAGATATCTGAGAGCCAATAATATAAAGCAAATGCTATTACACTCTTTGTTAATAGTTTTGATGATATAGCTAACATAAATAAACTATTAAAAAAAAGTATCAGATAATCAGCCCTTGCTGATTTGGATAACCAAGCATCATATGAAAAGAGTTTTTTTAAAGATTGAATAAATGAATATTTTGTATAAATTAGATAAATTAAGCCAATAGATATGGCACTTAATATATATCCCCAATAAAGTCGCTTTTGGGGATTTATAAATGATCCCAACCATTCAGATATGAATGGTTGGATAAAAGATTCGATCATATTTTGAGAAGATTATTAATCGTTTTCTGCACTTGCACCATCACCCATTGAGTCTAATAATGCTTGCATTTTACCTGTTACATCTTTTTGTTTAGCTTCAAGTCCAAATCTATCATCAAGTACTTTTTGAATTTTGATCATATCTACCATGTAGTTTGTAAGAGATTTATTTCCACTAGCTATATAGTTACCCTCACTATCGATACCTGTTACTTGAGAACCTGTTACAGATACTGGGCTAAATCCTGATAATCTATTTAATCTAACTGCTGTTCCACCTAAATCTTTTCCACTTGTTTGTAGTGAAAGAAGGAAACCTTTAAGCTCACCCCAGTGTTTTGCATAAGTTTTATATGCTTTTTTAATATCACCATTTTCACCCTCTAAGATAGCATTAATCTTAATTAGGTCTTTATAAACAGAACCAGCATATTTAAAGGCAGCCTCAGCAAGTACTTTTTCCCAGTTTGTTTTAATAACTTGTGCATATTTTTTAAGCTCAACTCTTTGTGAATCTGTTAATTTTTCACCTTTAGCTGAAGTGATAAGTTTTCTACCATCAATAAACGCTTGTACAATTGTTTGTGTATAGTTTGTTCCACTTTTATCAAAACCTGCTGCATAATAAGCTGGTCCAAAAGCCATCTCAGTTTTAAGATCAACTACACCATCTTTATTAAAGTCAGCTGATGCTAAATCTTTTTTCTTCGCAATATCATAGATATTTTTTGGAGTTAAATTTAAAGCGTGTGCTGGAATACCAAAGTAACCAAATGCCTCATCCCATACGTGCTCTTTACCTGTATATTGAGTACCTTTTTTATATGGTTTGTTATTTGGATTTTTATTTGCCTCAAGTCTTTCATCTAAATAGTTATCTACAGCTTGAGAGTAAGCTACAGCACCCATTAAGAATTTAGAGATAAGTTGGTTATACATATAACCTGTAAGTGGATCATATCCACCTTTTGTAGATGATGCTTTATCAATCCAAAACTCAACTACCTCTGGCCCTGTCATTTGACCTGGGAAACCAGATACTAAACCTTTATAAGTTTTACCTTTAAGATTTTTACCTTTAGAAATCTCAGCAATTTTTGTTTGTTTTACTTTAAAATCACCTTTAGTAGTTGGATCCATAATAAGTCTATCCGCATCTTTACCTGCATAATAAGCCATCATTTTAGCTTTTAATTCTGGATTTGGTTTACCATTTCCTTTTGTTGCTAATTTTTTTAATGACTTTTCAATTGTATGTCTTGCAATTTGTCCTGTATAAGATACAGAGTTTTCTTTTTTACCTTCATATCCCTTTACAGTAATTGGGAATGGTCCATAAGTTTCAGCTGCGTTTACACTTACAGCTAGTAATGCTGCCGCTACACTACTAATAATGATTTTTTTCATTTTTATCCTTCTTCAATTTGATATTGAAATTGTATATCAATATTACTTATTTAATACTTAAGAATGATAATGATTATTAATTATTGATTTAGTCAAGTTTTAAATATTTTGTAAACTCAATATGATATAATCCCCCTTTTATAAGGAAATATGTATTGAATAAAAAACTAATAAATTTTATAGTCTCTAAATATCTAAGATTTGATAAGAAAAATCCATTTATCACTATCACTGCTATTTTAGCTTTTGTTGGGGTAGCTGTTGGGGTTATGGTTTTGATTGTAACTATGGCTATTATGAATGGTGTTCAAAAAGAGTTTGAAAATAAACTATTTATTATGAACTACCCTATTTCCATCTATCCTAAGTTTTCTGGTTCAGTTGATAAAGATCTACTTGATAAACTTAGAAAAAAATTTCCTGAGCTTCAATTTTCTCCATATTTATCATCACAAGTGATTATTCAAAATGGGGAAGAGATGAGTGGTGGTATACTTTTTGGTGTAAATCAAAAGGATGAATCAGCTATAAACTCAATATATAAAGAAGCTAGCCAAGATATAAA
The DNA here is from genome assembly GCA_964342525.1 of uncultured Arcobacteraceae bacterium. Taxonomy (GTDB): domain Bacteria; phylum Campylobacterota; class Campylobacteria; order Campylobacterales; family Arcobacteraceae. The sequence goes on along the minus strand of CAYFGQ010000043.1, from coordinate 22,729 downwards.
AATGGGTAAATATGATCTAATTTTAGGACAAGGGATTAAAGAAGACATCTATTTAGTAGGTAAAAACTCTAAAATCACTTTATATTTTACTACTCTAAATCCAAGTGGTTTTTCTATGATGCCAAGGATGAAAAGATTTACCTTTAGATCTAGTTTTAAATCGGGTCTAAATGCATATGATAAAGCATATATGTATACATCTATAGAAGCTTTACAAACTCTACTTAAAAAAGATAAAACAGAGTATGATGGTATCCATGTATATTCAGCTAATCCAATGGAAGATATAGAAAAGATCAAAAAAGCACTACCACAATTTGAAGTTGGTGCTATAGGATGGTGGCAACAAAATGGAAACTTCTTTGTTGCAATGGAAATGGAGAAAAAAGCTCTATTTATTGTATTGATGCTTATTATTTTAGTGGCATCTTTAAATATTATCAGCTCCCTTCTTATGACTGTAATGAGTAGAAGAAAAGAAATCGCCCTACTTTTATCTTTAGGAGCAACACAAAAAGAGGTAAAAAGTATATTTTTAAAACTTGGTTTAATTATCGGTTTTAGTGGTATTATTCTTGGGATAGCTTTAGGCTTTTTAGGTATATTTTTACTTGATAATTTTAATATCATATCCTTACCAGCAGATGTATATATGACATCAAAATTACCACTAGAGCTTTCACTATTTGATTTTGTATCTGTTGTGATTGGATCTATTGTAATTGTATATCTATCATCTTATTATCCATCACATAAGGCTACTAAGATTGATGTTTTAGATGTATTGAGAAATGAATAGAGTTATAAAGTTAAGAATTAAGAGTTAATAATTAAAAGTTAAAAAGACAAGAACAACTCGTTGTTCTCTTCAGAGTTTGCTTCTTTAGGTGGGATTCACTCCCACTGTTCTTCATAGTGCAGTCTTGTGACGAACGAAGTGAAGGCAAAAAGAAGTCATTATGATAGGTCCCTATAAAAAGGGAACCTTTTTATAGGAGTGTTTTAATGGAATATCGTTATATAGGGAAAACAGGACTTAGGGTTACCCCAATATGTATGGGAACTATGACCTTTGGTAGTACAAATACTAAAGAAGAGGCTTTTGAGATGTTAGACTTCGTATATGATAAGGGGATCAACTTTTATGATACTGCAGAGGTTTATCCAGTTCCACCAAAGGCAGATATGTGTGGGATTACAGAAGAGATAGTGGGGGAGTGGCTTAAAACAAAACCAAGAGAATCTATTATCCTTGCTACAAAAGTTGCAGGGGCAGCTTCTGGTTGGTTTGTACCACCTATTCGCCACGGACTAACTGCAATTGATAGTTTTCATATTAAAAGAGCTGTTGAAGGAAGTCTAAAAAGACTTGATACTGATTATATTGATCTATACCAAATGCATTGGCCCGATACAATAGTTCCAATAGAAGAATCCCTAAGAGCTTTTGATGATCTAGTACGTGAAGGTAAAGTAAGATATATAGGAAGCTCAAATGATACAGCCTATGGACTTACAAAAGCAAATGAGATAGCAAAATATGAAAAACTAAGCCGTTTTGAATCTATACAAAACAATTTTTCACTAAATAACCCAAGGTTTTTAAATGAATTAGCAAATGTATGTAGAAAAGAGAATATTTCCCTTTTACCATACTCTCCTATAGCTGGTGGTGTTTTAAGTGGTAAATACAATAGTTTTTATCCAGATGGAGCAAGATTTACAAATTATATGAAAAATAAAAGCCCAAGAGTTCAAGCTATGGCTTCAAGATTTGTAAATGATAAGTCTTTAGCGAGTACAGCAAAATTTGTAGAGTTAGCTAAAAAATATGGTATTTCACCAGTTACTTTAGCAGTAGCCTATTCTAAACATTTCGATTTTGTAGCATCTACAATCATTGGCTCAACTAAATTAAGTCAATTAGATGATTCTTTAGCTGCACTTTCATTTAAAATAACTGATGAGCTATTAAAAGAGATTGAAGCTATCCAAGCTGAGTTCCTATACCCAATGGGGTAGAATAATTTTTTATCTTTTTTTAGCAATTAAATAATAAATAAAATAATCTTTCAAAATTGGAAAATTATTTTATTTTTCTTACATCTTTTTTTGGATATATTTCTTTGGACGTTTAGGGAAAGAGAATGATTGACAAAATAATACAACACAAAAATAAAATTAGTATTTTAAAAGGTCTTAGTGACGAAAGTATCAAAATGGTTATAGAGGATTGTAAAATGCTCAAATATAAGCGTGGAGAGACTATCATCCAACAAGGAGACAATACTAAAAATGTATTCTTTTTAATGCATGGTAAAATTAAAGTGCTTGTAAATAAAAAAGAGGTTGGTATCATCAACTCACACCAAGCTTTTGGTGAATTTTCTGCAATTGCAAATGAAAAAAGAAATGCTACTCTTGTAGCAACTGAGCAATGTTCTGTAATATCTTTCATACTAGCCTTAGATAAACTTGAAAATGAGTTTAGTGGCTTTGCTGGGCTTTATAAAAATATTTGTAATGAACTTATTATAAAAGTTGATGAAGCAAATAAAAGAGCTAAATAAAAAATTTCATAAAAATTCATATCCTGTTCATAAATATATTTTATAATTCTCTCAATATCTAATTCAGATATTTAACATCATTAAAAATCTATTTAATTAGTGTTTAACTTAAAAGATTAATATTCCACTAAATAAAATAGATCTAGGAGAAAAAAATGAAAAAAATCTTATTACTTTTATCTGCTTTTGCAATACTATTGTTTTCAAATATGGATCTTGATAATAAAAGTTTTAATAGTGCAGGAAATATATTTTCAGGGGCAAGTTCTAAAGTACAAAATAGAAAAGAAAATAAACACATAAATCCATCAGATAACTTTTGGACCAGTGGAAGATTTAGTTTTTAGGATAATTGACACTCCTAAAGAATGCCAATATATCTAATGAACTACTAAATAAGGTGGATTATTCCAAGAATAACTACCACTTTTAGATTTACTTATAGCTATCATATAAGTTCCAGCACTTAAAGATGGTATAGTATAGTTAACATCAAAAGAATCAGTTGTTGAATATGTTTGTCTTGTATTATCAACTAGCTTATTGCTTGAATCTACAATAAATATAGTAATTGCATCACTACCTTCAGATTTAGCTGTGGCATTTAGACTACCTTTAAAATTAAGTACATCATTTACTTCCACATACCAATCAGTTTCACTAGTTAATGTTACACCAACATTATCATATGTATTACCACCAATTTTTGAAGCAGTATAATTAGTATCAGATACACTTGCTGAAGTATATTCTTGATTTACTGTTAAAGCAGTTCTTGCACCACTATTTATATTTTTGAAACCATATGTAACACTACACCCCTCTTCCCAATCGGCAAGTTCGAAGTGTAAGTGTGTTCCTGTACTCCAACCAGTGTTTCCAGCCCCACCTATTCTTGTAGTAGCATCAACCACATCTCCAACAGCAACATCAACACAATTTTGACAAAAGTGATAATATCTACCAATAAAACCATCTCCATGGTCAATTATTACATAGTTTGCATCATTACAAGAACTTGAACAGTTTTTATTTGAGTCCTCTTTTACTGCAATAACTCTACCTTTTGCTACAGCATTAATAGCATCATTGGTATTCATACCAAAATCTAAGGCATGTTCACTACCTTCTCCATCATGAGAATATGTCCCTTCCCATGTTTGAGTAACAGTATATTTATCCCCATTTGGATAAGGAAGATATAGATCATTTAATCCATCTTTAACCCCATTAAGTCTTGTTTTACACCCTGATCCTGTAGCTGATGAAGAAGAGGCACTTGAACCACCATCGTCATCACTACCACATCCACTTAAGAATACACTAATTATAATACTTAGTGTGAAAAAAAGTAATTTACTTGATTTCATGATTTGCCTTTATTTTATATTGTTTTATTAGCTCCATAGGAGAAACTCCCTTTTACAGATTCAAAACACAAAGTATTTCATTATATACTAAAAGTGTGATGAAGTGTGATGGATATAATTTTTTAAGCTTTAAATTAATAATTTTATATAAATTAAACTTATTTTCTTTTAAATCTTTAGCATATAACCTATTCCATAAACACTTTGAATAGAGTTTGATGGTAATTTTTTCCTTAAATAACTCACTTGAGATTTTACAGAATCTTTTGATATCTCTTCATTAAAGTTTTCTTCCCATACTACAGCTATAATATCTTCTACACTAATAGGTGTATTTGCTTTTTCAATTAACAACTCTAATAATCTACCCTCTTTTTGAGATAACTCTATCTCATTTGAATGTTCTTTTATAAGTTTTTTACTTGATTTTAAATAATAAAGATCTTCTGTAAATTTTACTATATCAGATGAAAGAGTAACTAATTCTCTTGCTACTTTATCAAGAGTCTCTTTTATCTCTTTACTAGATGAGGGTTTAACAAGATATTTACTCATATCTATCTCTATAGCCTCAAAAAGTAAATTTTCATCTTTATGGGCTGTTAACATAATAATTCTTGTATAATCATCATCTTGTCTAACTATTCTAGCTAATTCTAAACCTTGTATTTTAGGCATTAATATATCTAAAAGTAAAACATCTGGCTTATGTTGTTTATAAAGATCTAAAGCTTCTTGTCCATCTGATGCCACATATACTTTTTTAAAATATGTTTCAAAATACTCCATCATTCCCATTTGTACTTCTTTTTGATCTTCTGCATATAAAAGGGTATAATCCTTTAAATATTCTCTCATTATTCCTCCTTATTTTTCTTAGCTAATGGCAAAGTAATACTAACTTCAACACCATTATTTTTCTTATTATTTTTTATACCTATTTCCCCATCCATACTATTAATAATAATTTTTGCCATATATAGTCCTAAACCAGTACCGCCAAACTTATGTTTTGTAGTAAAATATGGCTCAAATACCCTATCTACAAGTTCAGGTTTTATTCCACCTGCATTATCACTAATAGAAATGAGTACATTTGTATTTTCTTCTTTAATATCAATGTAAATAGATTTATCTTCTATATCTTTTTGTTTAAATATATCAACTGAATTATTTAATATAGACATTATCACTTGTATAAATTCATTTTCATACCCTTGCACAAAATATATACCTTTACTATTTATCTGTATATCTATATTTTTTAAAGATCCCTCTAATAATTTTGAAGCTTTTTCTATACATGAAGCAGCATAAAAATCTTTTTTCTCTTTTTTAGGATTTAGAAAATATCTAAAATCTTCTATGGTTTGAGACATATGAGAGACAATATTTGTCCCTTCATTTATCTTTTCATCCAAATAATTAGAATCAAGTTTTTTTAACTCATAGGCCCTATCAATATTTAAAAAAACACTATTTATGTTCATCAAAGGTTGTCTCCATTGATGGGCAATATTATCTATCATCTCTCCCATTGAAGCCAAACGATTTTTATGCATAAGTTCTTTTTCATATAGAAGTCTTTTTTCAACTTCTAGTTCAATCTTACTCAGCATCTCTTTTGTGGTATTGTTTATTACAGCTATTTCATTATTACCATCAATTTGTTTTATTTTATCACTACTTTTTAATGTATAATTGAGCATAAAGTTTTTTAATTTTTGTAAGGGTTCTATCTGTTTTCTAATGGAAAATATGATTATAAATAATGAAATGATAAATAAAACCAACATTCCAAATAAAAAATCCTGATAATTTTTCAAAAGACTTATATAATGAAATGAGTCCCTATAATAAAAAACAAGATTACCTATTTGCCCACCACTTATGGAGTCATTAATATTTGTTTCATATTTTTTATATTTGTTATTTTCAAATTCTATTTTTTTAAAATACTCTTGTTTTGATTCATATAATGTTTTTTTATTTAAATCTTTTAAGATAATATATACAATCTCACTTTGTGTTTTTAAAGTATTATCTATACTCTCAACATATCCACTTTTTAATTCCAAAGAGAGATTAATAGCAATAATAGGTTTAATTGATTTTACTATGGATTTAATCTTTTCGTTTTCTAAACTTTGCATTTGATCTTTAACTGTATAATAATTATAAAGTACAAATATAGACATAAATATGGCCATTATGGATATATTTATAATAACTATCTGTCTAAGTAATGATATATTTTTCATTTTATTTTTGCCACTTTAAATATATTATTATTTAGCTCTATTTTACTTTTTTTGAGTGCTTTTATATTTATAAAAGGGGATACCTTTTTACCTATATGCAAACTCATCACAACACCATAATCTAGATACTTATTATCATATGAGAAACTGATTCTATTTACCTTATTTATTAATGATGATGCTTTTAAAATCTCCTCTTTATCACTTCTCAACATATAATAAGCTGTGGCACTTAAATTTTTATCAAGATTAGAATATGTTCTTAGCTCTACAAGCATATTTTTGCCATTTAGTGTGGGATAGTTTTTCTTTATAGCTTTTTTTAATTCTAAGGCTTTATCTTTATCTACCTTTTCATAAAGAATTGAAATGATAATATGTTCATCTAATAATTTTTCATTTAGTTTTTTATCTGTGAGAATTATTTTAGGGAAAACCTTTGAGTGAAGATTTAAAATCTTCTCATCATAAGCAGCCCCATAAAGGTTTGATAAGAAAAAAAGAGAAAATATAAAAGATAATATAAATCTATACATAAATTCTCCTTTTTGATTTTAGTATACTATAAAAGTATAATGAAGTGTGATATTAATTAAAATTCATAATTTAAATTTGCAAAATAAACAGCACCCTCCCTTAACATTTTTTCATCATTTGTATTAGTACCATGATAATAGTAAGTTTTATCAAATATATTTCTACCACCAAAAGTAATATCAATATCATCTTTTATTTTATATTCTAAAGTGGTATCAACTAAAGATACCCTATTTATACTTTCATTGGAAAAAGTTCTTCTATCCCCATAAAACCTGACTCCATTGCTCCATGTTAATAATGAATTTAGAGGATATACATATGAAGCATTAACTGTTTGTTTTGATGCAATAGGTGTATCAATCTCAGTTGTTCCATATTTATATCTATATTCTGTATAACTTCCATTAAGAATTAAAGAGGAACGATCTTTAAATGTTTTTAAATATTCTAATTCTAATCCAAAATTTATTTGATCATCTGGATTATTTATATAAACAAATTGATCATTATTTTGTAACATAAAAATTGTATCTTTATGTTTAGAATAATATGTATTTAATTTAAATCTATCATTATCTTGAGTATAAATATATGCCAATTCTATAATATCAATAGTTTCAGCATCTAAATTTCTGTTTCCACTAAGTCCTATATGGTTATTTAAAAATGTCTGTGTTAAGGTGGGAATATTGCTTGCCCTTGAGACGATTAATTTATATATATTTACATTATCCTTTGAGTATACACCTGCTAAACGATAACTTTCAGCTTTATCAAAAAATTCATAATCATCAACTCTCATATTAAAAGAGATATTTAAATTTGAAGAAAAACTATAAATGTCTTGAAGATAATAAGAGTTTAAGGATTGTCTACCTGGGTCATTTATCACCCCTTGGGAACCATCTAATTTTGTTAGTTGATTTGTAACAGGGAAATAAAGAGTATCTGAAACCTTTAAACCAACTTTTCCAATAACATCAAAATTTGAATAATACTCATTAGTTAAAGAGGAGACCCTTCCCACATAAGCCCCTACTTTTATTTTATGATTATCTATCTTTTTTATATCAAAAGATAGATCACTATAACGGGTTAAATCTGAATATTTAAATTTATAGTGGGGATCATATATTTTTATTCCAAATACAGTAATTGGTTCAAGTTTATAAAAATAGCTATCTTGGGCAATAGTGTTTTTTACAACACCAGCTTTAATATCAAATGATAAATATTTTGATATATCATCAAAATATGTTAATTCCCCATATGTAGTATTAAAAGTAGAATAACCATCATCATTATGATCAATATAAGAGTATGCACCATAATTATTTTGTTTATAGAGATCAATATATCTTGATTTAAATTTAAAATTATCTTTTTTGAGAATTAAACCAAAACCTTTACTTTCCATTCCCTCTAAAGATTCATTTTCCCTTGAATAGCTTCCTAAACTTATAACAGATATCGGTTTACCACTTGGAGCATCAACTTTTTTATTGTGTTTTTGATAATAAGTATCTAAACCTAAATGCCAAGTACCAATGGTCTGACTTACAAGAGCAGATGCTTTTCTATTATCATAACTTCCAGCAGAGATATTTAGATTATTATTTGATTCTAAATCACTTGATTTTGTTATTATATTTACAGCTCCAATTAAGGCACCTTGACCATAAATAGCAGATACACCACCTCTAAGTATCTCTATACGATCTATCAATTCTATAGGAAAGTCTGCATAATAATAACTATCTATATCCACACCATCAATAAAATATTTTATTTTCTCAGTAGTTGAACTACTTATAGGGGCATTTCCCCTTAAGAGAAGAAACCTTCTTCCTACTGTAGTATCAATAGACTCTACACCTGGAACATAACCCAATGCCTCACTTAGAGTTGTTGCCCCTAAAGATTTCAAATCTTTTGCATACAATACAGTTAAAACAGAAGGTTGATGATCAATATTTAAATTTGATTCTGTAACATACTCATTTAAATCATCAAAAAAACTCTCTATATCTGTTTCACTATTAGCATATAAATTTTTTGAAAAAAATGAACAAACTATCCCCATAGTAATAAATAAATTTAACTTCACACTTTTCCCTATTTATTATTTAAAAAAGAAAAGTGTATATAAAAATAACTTTAATAATACTTGTCTGTATTATATTTAATTATAAAACGAACTAATTAACTTGTAAAAATAATTTGAAACATACTATTTTTTTTGATATTATGTCACATTTAAAATTCTTGTTAGGAAATATATTTGTTTACAATAAAATTTGAAAAAGAGTGTGGCTGTTTTAAAAAAAGCGGCTTTGAAAATAATACTACAGAACTATTAAGATCAACGGCTATGATGAAAGCAAATCAAATGTGTAATATTCTAAATAATAAATTTGGTGGTGAAGGTAAATTTATTGTTGTGGAAGAGAAAAGAGTTTTTATAATTAAAGAGGGTAAGAGAAAAGGGCCAAAACATTGTTGTGGTGATGGCTGCTGTTTCTAAAAATAATTAAACTATTTTGAAGAATTAGAATCTTTCTCTTCATTTTCTTCACTTGTAGCAAACTCCACAAGTTTAGCTGGAGATGTTATAAGTCTCTTTGCAATATTTACAGGAGCCATAAGGGTTTCTTTACCAACATGAGTATTTATCTCAGGCTCACTTAATTTTCCTTTTATGTCTACAGAGTATGAGAATCTTCCATCATCTCCAAGTACCCAATAGCCAATAACTGGAATAAAATCAATAACCTTAGCCATACCTTGCATAAATGAGACTTCAACAGTAGAATCGATAGTATTTTGATTTAAATCTAACATAGCTTTACCATAAAAACTATTTTGAGTACTTATACTTTCAACCTTGCTTATATCTAAAATATTTATATCCCTATTTAGATTAAATACCATCTTACCCTCATCTATTAGATAACTACTTAACCTAAAGCCATCACCTGCAAAACGTACGGCATTTGGTATTATAAAAAATGGATTTAAGATTGCTGGAGTAGAGTTTATAACTACAAATATTTTATTTAAAATAGCAGCCTCTTTAATATCTACATCTTTTAGATAAATATTTCCATCTATTACACATTGGGTTCCACTAGCGTTTAGATCTATATTCCCGCCTTCTATAGCTTTTAATCCAGCTATATTATTTACAAAATTACTATTAATATTAAGTGCTAAATCCACATCATATTTATCTAGTTTTGCTAAAATAGAGCTATTTTTATCCCTAAGTTCAAAAGAAACTTTATCTTTATAAGTATCTAAAGATATATTTTCATAGCTTAATAAATTTTTATTGTATTTAAAATATCCATTATTCATAGAGATATCTATTTTTGGAAGATCAAATACTATAAACTTACAAGGTTGTAGCTCTTTTATTTTTTCTTTTTTTGTAGTATTTGTTTCATTTGAGTCATCCATATACTCTATGGCAAAATCGTTTGTAATAAGATTTATAATTGGTTTATCATCTAAAGTAATATCAGCTTTTATCATCTTATTTTTATCAACTACAGCTATCTCTTTCATATTATTTATATCAATACTAAGGAAGATATTTTCTTGTTTTTCTTTTTTATAAAATACTCCATAATCTGATATATCAGAATTTAGATTTATATTCATAGTTTTAAAATCTTTGGTATTTAGATGAATATCACTTTTTGGAATAGTATATGATTCAAACATTTTTATTAAAGATGTAAGTTTAGGGATATCATTTATATCTATATGGTGAATTTTATTTTGATTTTTATATTCTATATCTAAACTTGGTAGTTTTGCTTTTATATCTTTTCCAAAAGATGCACTATAAGGGATATTTGTATTATTTAAATCAATTTTATCATCAAACTTCAATCCATATATTTTTAAAGTACCATTTGAGATGTTTTTATCTAAATTTACATTTGATTCTAAGGCTACCTCATAGCTTTTATTTATATCCATAGCACCTTTAGCATATAGTTTTATATCTGTATCTTTAAAGGCATGGGATTTTACTTCTAGGCTAGATTTTTCTAAACCAGCCTTTACCATAGGAATAATAAATGGTTCAAACCTTTTAAGTTCAACTATTTTTATAAAATGATCATCTTTTTGTTTTTGATACTCTATACCCAAACTTGGTAATTTTGCATCCACATCATCACCAAAAGTTGCATTATAAGGTATAATTTCATCTTTTATAGATACTACATCTTTTAAATCTACAAAATTCAAATCAATCTGTCCATTTGTGATTTTCTCTTTTAGATTTGTTTTATTAAAAAGATCAAGGGCAAAGGTTTTATTATTATCAAAAGCACTTAATTTTAGATCTAAAGAACTCTTAGGTATATCAAATACCATATCTTTTATATTTGCATTATAAACTTCATATTTTGCTAAGGTATTTTTTACAAATACTTTTTTATCTTTATATACAAAATGAAAAGTTTTGAAATCTATATCTTTCTCTTTAATTTTAAGTCTTGAGTTTTCATTATCAATTTTTACAAAAATATCAAGAGGTCTAGCTGAAAAAGGGATATCTATCTTCACTTTTATATCACTTGAACCTTTCGTTTGTCTAAGTCCAAGATCATTTGGAATAGATACCCCATAAGATTGAACAACCCTTACTAAGGTCCAATTAAGTGGTGAGATTGATTGAAGTCTTAAAAGCAGTCCATTATTTGAACCTAACATATCATAGATCACAGCATCACTTCCCTCTAAATCAACATCGTTTGATCTAGGCTTAGTAAGCTTAAAATTCATATCCTTACCATCATAATATAAAGCAACTACATCAGCATTTAAAGGATATGCTTTTTTAGGATTAAAATCCATCACAATATCAAAAAGTCTAGCATTTACTCGTAAAGAAGATAAATCTACATAAAAATCATCCATATAAATTTTACCAGTAACACTGTCTACTTTTACACCTTTAGCATTTAGTCTATCTACAGCCCATGTTTTTATAGCTTTTGGAAAAGATAAAAAGTCTTTAAAAGTTGTAATTGATTTAAATCTATTTGAAGATACCTTATAATCAAGTACTTCATCTTTTATATCCACAGCTATATCCATAGCTATATCTTTATAATATAGGTCAATATCACTGTCCACAACTTTTGCATCTAAAGTTGATAATACCCTACCATCAAGAGATATATTTTTAAATACTTTATTTGATTCAAGATTTAAATCAAGCTCTCCATCTTTAAGATTTGCTGTGATTTGTTTTTGTGAAATAAGAGGGTATTTATCATATTTAAAATTGATATCTTCAATTTTTATATTTGCATTTAAAGATTTTGGATCAAAATCATTTATGTATTCTAGGCTTTGTTGTCCATTTATATTTTCTATTTTGATTTTTGAAAAAGATAAATTTTCTAATAGTTTTTTATTTTTCTCATCAAGTTTTATAAAATCCTCTATAAAATCTAAATTTGTTATATCATTTGAGCTAGCTTTATATTTAAGTATACCAGCCTTTAATTTGGCATCTATATCTATTTTTATATCTTTATGTACTGCCATTGCTTGCATTGATATCACTGGTTTATATAATTTTGTACTTAGAGTATCAATCTTAGCATCTAAATCTACATTTAACTTTGAGCCGTATTTATATGACTTTGCATTTAGATTGGCTAAAAGATCATTAGCTTTTATATTTAAAGATAAAGTAGCTTCACCCTCTTTATGTTTTACAAAAAGAGTTTTATTTACTAGCTTTATAAATAGTTCTTGTTTTTCCACAAGTAGTTTATCTATTTGAACTAACTCTATCCATCCAAGTAGCTTATCTGCTTGAATAATTTGTGCAGGATCAATATCAGATGAAGAACTTTGATCTTTATTTTTTGATGGTAAAACCTCTAAAGTATTGATTGTAACAATTAGCTTTTTATCAAGTTTTATATACAATTGCGAAATATTTACATTTGCAAGTGAGAGATTATCTAATTTGATACCATTTTTTAAAAATAAGAAAAAACCTAAAAACAGTGAGACTAAAGACAATAAAAAAAAGATAATTGCTTTTTTTAACATTATAGAGTTTTTCCTTGTAGTTTCTATTATAATATTATCATATGTAACCATTAGTGTAAAATCAACAAAAGTGATCCATATACCTAAAGGTACGACATCTTACATTATATCATATTTAGATAAAAGTGGCTTTGAAATGAATCTACTTGATAAAGCTATAGTAGTAGCATTAGGTTATCCTCAAAGTGGATGGATAGATTTAAAAGCAAATGAGATGTCTAAGGCTGACTTTTTATACAAACTTACCACCTCAAAAGCAGCTTTAAAAAAAGTAACCCTTATACCAGGGGAGACTTACCCATTTTTCCTAAAACAATTAGCAACAAAACTAAACCTATCTTTTACAAAACTACATCGTGTTTATAATAAACTAAAAGTAAAAGAGGATGGAAATATATTAGCTGAGACATACTATTTACCATATGGTATGGGTGAAGAGCATCTTATCTTTTATCTTATAAATTATTCAAACGATACATATAAAAAATTCTCTAAAAAAATATTTGGTGAATACAATGAGGAAAATTGGTACAGATATATCACTATAGCTTCCATTATACAAAAAGAAGCAGCATCAAATGATGAGATGAGATTAGTATCATCAGTAGTTCATAATAGACTCAAAAAAAATATGAAGCTTCAAATGGATGGAACTTTAAACTATGGTATATATTCCCACGATAAAGTTACATCTAAAATGATTAGAACAAATACAAGTGATTATAATACATATAAGAAAAAGGGACTTCCATCAAATCCTGTTTGTGCGGTAGGTTTTGATGCTATAAAAGCTGCCCTATTCCCTTCAAAAACAAACTATTTATATTTTACAAAAGATTACAGTACAGGTAATCATCTTTTTACAAACTCCTATAAAAAACATAGAGCTAATACTAAAAAAAGTGTAAAATTTAAAAGATTGGCTGAGAAAAAAGCAAGAAAAAAACAAAAAGAAAAAAGTATCTTAGCAAAAGCGAAAAAGCCTAAGAAAAAACCTACAAAACCTAAGATAAATAAAAAAACTGAAGAAGTATCAGTTTTCACAAAAGATACAAAAGAAAAGAAAAGTATCAAAGCCATTTGGGAATCAGTTAAATAATACTAAAACGATAAACTTTCATTTATTTTCATAATTAATTTTTCTCTCTTTGGCATCTCTTTTATAAATTTTTTTTATAATTCGACCCATCTTTCAAGGTCTATTAATTTTAATTTGAATATTATTACTCTGCGAAAACACAAAAAACCCATTTAGGAGAAAACATGTCAACAATAATTTGGACTAAAATTGATGAGGCGCCAGCATTAGCAACTTATTCACTATACCCGATAGTAGAAAAGTTCTGTAACGAGGGTGGAGTTAACTTAACTCAAGTAGATATCTCTTTATCAGGAAGAGTTATAGCTACTTTTTCAGAAATTTTAACTGATGAGCAAAAGATGGAAAATGGACTTGATCATCTTGGTGTAAAAGTAAAAGAAGCTGATGGTAATGTAATTAAATTACCAAACATCTCTGCTTCAATTCCTCAACTTAAAGCTTGTATAGCAGAATTACAAGAAAAAGGTTATGCACTTCCAGAATATCCAGAAGATCCACAAACTGAAGAAGAAAAAGCTATCCAAGCTAAATATTCAACTTGTTTAGGTTCAGCTGTTAACCCAGTACTTAGAGAAGGTAACTCAGATAGAAGAGCTGCAGCTGCAGTTAAAAACTTCGCAAAAGCTAACCCACACAAACTAAGAGCATTTGAAGAAAACTCAAAAGCTTGCGTTAGACACATGACAGAAGGTGACTTCTACGAAAATGAGCAGTCTGTAATCACTGAAAATGATGGTGCAGTTACAATTAGCTTAAATGGAAAAGTATTAAAAGAACTTACAGATATCGAAGCTAAAGAGGTTCTTGATGGTACATTTATGTCTGCAAAAGCTTTAAGATCTTTCTTAGCTGATACTATTGCTGAGGCAAAAGAGCAAGGGATCCTTTGGTCAATCCACTTAAAAGCTACAATGATGAAAGTTTCTGACCCGATTCTTTTCGGTCACGCTGTATCTGTATTCTTTAAAGATGTATATGAGAAATATGCAGATGAGTTCGCTGCACTTGGTGTAAATCCAAACCTAGGTCTTGGAGATCTTGCTAAGAAAATCGCAAACTCAGATAAAAAAGATGCAATCGAAGCTGATTTACAAGCTATCATCGGATCAACTGAGCCTGCAATCGCAATGGTAGATTCTGATAAAGGTATCACAAACTTACACGCATCAAACGACATTATTATTGATGCATCATTACCAGTAGTTGTAAGAGACGGTGGTAAAATGTGGAACAAAGATGGTGAAGCTCAAACTTGTATGTCTGTAATTCCTGATAGATGTTATGCAACAATGTATAAAGAGTGTATTGATGATTGTGTTATCAATGGACAATTTGATGTTGAGACTATGGGTAACGTTGCAAACGTTGGTCTTATGGCTAAAAAAGCTGAAGAGTATGGTTCACACCCAACTACTTTTGAATTAGAAGAAGCTGGTACTGTTGAAGTAACTCAAGGTGGAGAAGTATTAATGAGCTTTGCTGTTGAGCAAGGTGATATTTGGAGAATGTCTAGAACTAAAGATATCCCAATCAAAGACTGGGTTAGACTAGCGCACGAAAGAGGAAAATTAACTGGAAGCCCAGTTGTATTCTGGTTAGATTCTTATAGACCACACGATGCAAACATCATCAAAAAAATCATGGATTACCTACCAGCACACCTAGCTGAGACTCCAATTGAGTATGAAATCTTAGCTCCAAAACAAGCTATGAAATACTCTCTAAAGAGAATTAGAAAAGGTGAAGATACAATTTCTGCTACAGGTAACGTTTTAAGAGATTACTTAACAGACTTATTCCCAATCATTGAGCTTGGAACTTCAGCTAAAATGCTTTCAATCGTTCCATTAATCGCTGGTGGTGGATTATTTGAAACTGGTGCGGGTGGATCAGCTCCTAAGCACGTAGAGCAATTCTTAAATGAGGGTCACTTAAGATGGGATTCATTAGGTGAGTTCTTAGCACTTGCAGAGTCTTTAAGATATATTGAGCAAAAGTCTCCAAATGCTAAATTAGCTGCTGTAACTGCTGCACTAGATATTGCTAACCAAGCATACCTAGATAACAACAAAGCTCCATCAAGAAAAACTGGTGAGCCAGATAACAAAGCTTCACACTACTTCGTAGCTCAATACTGGGCAAAAGCTCTTTCTGAGTCTGAAGATGGTGAATTAGCTGCTAAATTTGCACCAATCGCTGATGCATTAGTATCTAAAGAAGAAACAATTATCAATGAGTTATTATCTATTGAAGGTAGCTCTCAAGATATCGGTGGATACTTCAAACCTGAAGATGCAAAAGCATCTGCAGCTATGAGACCATCTGCTACATTAAACGAAATTATTGACAATATCTAATTATTAATAATTTATTAGAAAAAAAGGTTAAGTGTATTACACTTAGCCTTTTTTAATATATAAGGGTTTTTAAATAATCATATTATTGAAATAAGATTATTTAAAAATTTGATTGGTGAGGATTCATTTAGTATGAAAGGTAAAAAAGTTTCAATTATTGGAGCAGGAAATGTTGGTGCAACTATAGCTTACTCTTTGGCATCAAGGGGAAGTATTCATGAAATATTACTTAGGGATTTAGATACAGATAGAGCAAATGCTATGACTCTTGATATCTCACAAGCTGCAAATGCTTTAAATATGCATACCCTAGTAAAAGTTGGAAATGAATCAAAGGATATTGCTGGTAGTGATATTGTAGTAATCACAGCAGGTAGTCCAAGACTTCCAGGGATGAGTAGAAATGATCTACTTCTTACAAATGCTAAAATCATGAGAGCAGTTATAAAAGATATCAAAACACATGCTCCAAATGCTATTATAATCCCAGTATCAAACCCACTTGATGCAATGGTATATGTAGCACTAAAAGAGAGTGGTTTTGATAGAAGTAAGATAGTAGGTATGGCTGGTATCTTAGATAGTGCTAGAATGTCTCACTTTATCTCTGAAAAACTTGGATATGGTGCTGGACAAATTACAGCTTCTGTAATGGGTGGTCATGGTGATGATATGGTTCCTCTACCAAACTACTCAAGTGTAGCTGGTATTCCTATTACTGATCTTCTTACAACAGATGAGATCAATGATGTAATAGAAAAAACAAAAAAAGGTGGAGCACAAATAGTAGAATACCTAAAAACAGGAAGTGCTTATTATGCACCAGCAAAGGCTACAACTATTATGATTGAAGCTATTTTAAACAATACAAAACAAGTATATCCTTGTGCTGTAATGCTTGAGGGTGAATATGGCTATGATGATGTTGTAAGTGGTGTTCCTGTTATGCTTAGTGCTAAGGGTGCTGAAAAGGTATTTGAAGTAAACCTGTCAAAAGAACAAGAGGATCACTTTGCAAAGTCTGTTAGTTCTGTAAAAGAACTAATTGACGCACTTTATTCAAATAAATTCTTTGAAACTAAATAAAAAACTAAGCTCTTATTAGAGCTTAGTGAGTTAAAACAACACACTTTATATTAAAAATAGATATTTTCTTAAAAATGAAAAGTATCAAAAAGAAACACTTATTAAATAAAAATCTATTTTTATAAGAAAAAATATCTAAAAATAAAAGCTAAAAGATATAAATTATTTTTATACATAGTAACATATAGTAACATAGTTTTCTCAAGATTTCCTTCTATAAAAACTAGATGTTTCAATTAAAAAAACTTTACAATTAAATTTCCCTACTTAAAGTAAACCCCTAATGTTAGGCACTTTAAAGCATAAAATAAAACTACAAGTGAATTTTTGCTAAAATACGCGCAATTTATTTTATATATAAAATTTATGTTTACTACTTTTGTTTACTTTTGTTACATAAAGTATAAACGTGTCAAATCAAAATTTGGCAATTAATAGGGAGAAAAACTAATCATGAATATTCATGAGTATCAAGCAAAGCAGATATTCGCAGAACATAATATTCCTACACCAAAAGGTATAGTAGCAAGTACATCACAACAAGCTGTAAGTGCTGCAAGACGTTTAGGTGGAGAAATGTGGGTTGTAAAAGCTCAAATACATGCAGGGGGACGTGGACTTGCAGGTGGAGTTAAACTAGCAAAATCATTAAAAGAAGTTGAAAAATTATCTCAAGAGATGCTTGAGTCTACACTTGTGACTCATCAAACAGGCCCAAAGGGTAAGACAGTATTAAAAGTTTATATAGAAGAAGCTGTTGAGATAAATGAAGAATTATATTTAGGTATAGTATTAGATAGAACAAAAGAGATGCCAGTTATTATGGCTTCCAATGAAGGTGGTATGGATATTGAAGCAGTAGCTGAAGCAACACCTGAAAAGATTGCCAAGGTTCCAATCGATCCAATTATCGGATTTATGGGGTTTCATGGTAGAGATCTAGTATTTCAATTACACATAAAAGATAAAGAGGAACAGAAAAAACTTATAAAGTTTGTATCAAACCTTTATGATCTTTATATTGAAAAAGATGCAGAACTTATTGAGATCAATCCACTTATCAAAACAAAAAGTGGTGAATTTTTAGCCCTTGATGCTAAGATGGGATTTGATGACTCAGCTCTACAAAGACAACAACAAATCGAAGATATGAGAGATATCACAGAAGAAGATCCAAATGAAAGGGAAGCTTCTAATTATGGTTTATCTTATATCTCTTTAGATGGTGAGATTGGTTGTGTTGTAAATGGTGCTGGTCTTGCTATGAGTACTATGGATATCATCAACTATGAAGGTGGAACCGTTGCAAACTTCCTAGATGTAGGAGGTAAAGCAAATGCTGAGACAGTAGCAAAAGGTTTTGAGATCATCCTTAGAAATCCTAAAGTAAAAGCAATCTTTGTAAATATCTTTGGTGGTATTGTAAGATGTGATAGGATTGCAAATGGTATTTTAGAAGCTACAAAACTAGTGAATATTACTGTTCCTGTTGTAGTAAGATTTAATGGTACAAATGCTGTAGAAGGTGCAAAAATCCTAAAAGATGCAAAAATGAATAATCTAATAGCAGCAAGTAGTTTATCAGATGGTGTAGCAAAAGTTGTAGAAGCAGCAAATCCTAAAAAGAGAATAAAATAATGGCAATTTTAGTAGATAATAATACAAAGGTAATTGTACAAGGTTTTACGGGGAAAGAAGGAACTTTCCATGCACAACAATGTATTGAATATGGTACAAATATTGTAGCAGGTGTTACACCAAATAAAGGTCAAACAGTACACTTAGATAGACCAGTATTTAATACTGTAAAGTGTGCTGTTGATGCTACAGGTGCGACAGTAACTATGCTTTTAGTTCCACCACTATTTATCATCGATGCAATTATGGAAGCTGCTGAAGCTGGTATCAAACTAGCTGTTGTAATTACAGAGAAAACACCTATTAGAGATATGCAAATTGCAAAAGCTCATGCTGAAAAATATGGTATGAAGATCATTGGGCCAAACTCTCCAGGGATCATAACTGCTGGTCAATGTAAGATCGGTATTATGCCGGGAAGTGTATTCAAAAGAGGATGTGTAGGTCTTATCTCAAAATCTGGTACATTAACTTATGAGGGTGCAGATCAAGTATGTAGAGAGGGATATGGTATCTCTACAGCTGTTGGAATTGGAGGAGATCCAATTATTGGTCTATCATATATCCAACTATTACCAATGTTCCAAGTTGACAATCAAACTAAAGTGATTATTATGATTGGTGAGATTGGTGGAGATTTAGAGATCCAAGCAGCAGAATATATCAAGGCATATATCACAAAACCTGTTATCGCATTTATTGCAGGGCAAACTGCACCTAAGGGTAAAAGAATGGGTCATGCTGGTGCGATCGTAAGTGGTACATCAGGAACAGCAAAAGAAAAAATGGATGCCTTAGAAAAAGCTGGGGTAACAGTTGTAAAATCTTTAGCAGATATTGGTAAAACTGTAAAAAAAGTACTTGAACTAGAAGACAAAAAGATAAAGAGGTAATACACCTCTTTAGCTAAAATACAAAACTCCCAAAGCTACAAATAAATATCTTCCAAATTTAGCTATAGCTACGATAAGAAAAAACTTTTTAACATCATATTTTAAAACACCTGCAGCAAAAGTAAAAGCATCCCCCACAATTGGTGCCCAAGATAGAAGTAAAATATATCCACCATATCTATCAAATAAAGATTTAGCTTTTTTTAGCTGTTTCTCTTTTAAATATTTTTTATGCACTAAATACTCTTCACCCTTTAATCCAAGCCAATAATTTACGTATGAACCTAGGGTATTTCCAATAGTAGCTAATAAAACCAATAGATATACATTAAAATTTTCAGTGATATAGTAGATCAAAAAACCTTCACTACCCATTGGAAATAAAGTAGCAGAGATAAATGAGACACAAAGTAAAATCAAATATTCCATATGGTATTATAGTATAAAATGAATTATATTATAGGAATAAGTTATGAAAAAAAGTTTTGAAGTATTAAACGTAAAATGTGGCGGTTGTGCTGGCACATTAAAAAGTAAATTAAAAGAGAAATTTGGAGAAGTTGAAGTTGATCTTGATAAGATGCCAAGGGTTATCACTCTTGATATAGAAGATGATCAAATGGAAGAACTAACAGAGATACTAAGATCAATAGGATATCCACTAACTACAGATGAATTATCTACCTTTCAAAATATAGAAACAAAAGCAAAAAGCTTTGTATCTTGTGCTATTGGTAAAATGAACCAATAAGCACACCTCAATAATTACAAATAAACTAATCTTGGAGAAAACTATGCCTGAGAATATCCCAGTATGGGTAAGTGAAGATGATTGTAAAGCCTGTAGTAAGTGCGTAGCTGTATGCCCTGCTGGAGTCTTAGCTATGAGGTATGAACCCTCCTCTACCCTTGGATCAATCGCTGAAGTTATTGAACCTGATTCTTGTATAGGTTGTACAGATTGTGAACTAGCCTGTCCAGATTTTGCCATACATGTGGCTGATAAAAAAGATTTTAAATTTGCTAAACTTACAGATGAGGCTAAAAAAAGAGCTGAACTTTTAAAAGCAAATGATTATAAAAAATTAGAAGATTAGGAGAAGTGGTATGGAAACAAGAGAACTAATCTCCACAGGGAATGAGCTATGTGCCATAGCTGCAGTTGATGCTGGTTGTGTATTTTTTTCTGGCTACCCTATTACACCATCAAGTGAAATAATGCATACCTTAACAGACCTACTACCTGCAAATGGTGGAGCAGCTATACAAATGGAAGATGAGATAGCGGGTATCTGTGCAGCTATAGGTGCAGCTATGAGTGGTAAAAGAGCACTAAGTGCCACATCTGGTCCAGGGGTATCTTTAAAAGCTGAAAACCTTGGACTAGCACAAATGGCTGAAGTACCTCTAGTACTTATAGATGTAATGAGAGGTGGACCATCCACTGGACTTCCTACAAGAGTATCCCAAGGGGATATAAGACAGATAAAAAACCCAAGCCATGGAGATTATAGATCTATCACTTTATGTGCTGGAAATTTAGCTGAGTGTTACACAGAGGTAGTAAGAGCCTTTAATCTTGCAGATAGATTTATGCAACCAGTATTTGTACTTACAGATGAAACTTTAGGTCATATGCATGGAAAAGCTATAGTTCCATCAAAAGAGCAAGTAAAAAAAGGGATTGTTCCTAGAAAAAGATTTGATGGAGAGCCAAAGGATTATCTACCATATGATTGTAAAAGTGATGAGCCAGCTACTTTAAATCCTATGTTTGTGGGGTATAGATACCACTTCACTGGTTTACACCATGATGCCCATGGTTTTCCAACAGAAGAGATTGAGACTTGTAGGAAATTGATCCAAAGACTTGAAGATAAAGTTATGTTTCACACAGATGAGTTAGAATCAAATGAAGAGTATATGTTAGATGATTTTGATGGCTCTAGTGATGAAATACTTATTATTGCCTATGGTTCTGTATCCCTTGCAGTTAAAGAGGCTATAAAAGCCTTTAGAGCCAAGGGTGTAAAAATAGGACTATTTAGACCTATCACCCTTTGGCCTAGTCCAGCAAAAAGGATAAAACATTATACAGATATGGTAAAAAATATCTTAGTGGTAGAGCTAAATATAAGACAATATACAGAAGAGATAGAGAGAGTATCCTCAAGACTTGATATCAAAGGGCTATATAAAGTAAATGGAAGAGCCATATCTCCCCATGAGATTGTAAAGAAAGTTAAGGAGGAGTTCAATGTATAACTATGATAAATATCTACGTCAAGAGAAACTTCCTACTTTATGGTGTTGGGGTTGTGGTGATGGTGTGATTTTAAAAACTGTTTTAAGAGCTATTGAAAAACTGGGTTGGAAACAAGATGATGTATGTATCATTTCAGGTATTGGATGTTCTGGTAGATTTTCATCTTATGTGGATTTTAATACCATCCATACCACCCATGGAAGAACAGTAGCTTATGCTACCGGAGTAAAGATGGCAAATCCAGATAAACATGTAATCTGTGTAGCAGGTGATGGAGATGCCCTAGCAATAGGTGGAAATCATACTATCCATGGATGTAGAAGGAATATAGATATAAATCTAATAGTGATAAATAACTTCATCTATGGACTAACAAACTCCCAAACAAGCCCTACTACACCACAAGGATTTTGGACAGCTACCCAAAAGGTAGGAAATATCGATCCAACCTTTAATGCCACTGATTTAGCTATAGCTTCAGGAGCATCATTTGTAGCTAGAGAGACTATAATTGATCCAAGAAAACTAGAAAAAACTTTAATCAAAGGTTTATCCCATA
>CAYFGQ010000042.1:0-29631 GCA_964342525.1 uncultured Arcobacteraceae bacterium | reverse complement strand
TGGTGCAAAACCTATTGATTTCCCACTAAATTGTTTTAGTGTTTTTTTCAATTCTTCTATACTATTTATTACTTTCATATTATATTATAACAAATTTAGATATAATCCGCGTTATGGATCATTATGAATATACAGAAACATTAAAAAAATTAAATAAAAAACTTGAAAATATCGAATCAATTCTAAAGCCTGAAGAAATTAACTCTAGGCTTAAAGAGATCGAAACTATGGAAACTAGTGAAGATTTTTGGAATGATATTGACAAAGCTACAAATATAGGAAAAGAGAAAAATAGACTTCTTTCTCGTCTTTCAAAATTTAATAAAGCAAATTCTGCTCTAACAGATGCAAATGAGCTTTATGAAATGGCAAATGAAGAGGAAGATGAAGAGACTATTGAAACTCTTTTTGAAGAAGCTCCTACTTTAGATGAACTTATCCAAAAGACAGAAATTGAAGTGATGTTAAGTGGTGATGATGATGGCTCAAATGCTATTGTCTCTATACACCCAGGTGCTGGTGGTACTGAATCACAAGATTGGGCTAGTATGCTTTATAGGATGTATCTAAGGTGGGCTGAGAGACGTGGTTTTTCAGTAGAGGTACTAGATTACCAAGATGGTGAAGAAGCGGGTATTAAAGATGTATCTATCATAATCAAAGGAATGAATGCTTATGGTTATATGAAAGCTGAAAATGGTATTCATAGATTAGTACGTATTTCACCTTTTGATTCAAATGCTAAAAGACATACCTCTTTTGCATCTGTTATGGTTTCCCCTGAAATTGATGATAATATTGATATTGAGATAGAAGATAAAGATATTAGAATCGATACTTACCGTGCAAGTGGTGCGGGTGGACAACATGTAAATAAAACAGAATCAGCTATACGTATTACACATATTGAAACAAATATTGTAGTTCAGTGTCAAAATGATAGATCTCAACATAAAAATAAGGCAAGTGCAATGAAGATGCTTAAATCTCGTCTTTATGAATTAGAACTTGAAAAACAACAAGCTGAAAAAGATGGTGTTGCAAAAAGTGAAATTGGTTGGGGACATCAAATCAGATCATATGTAATGCAACCATATCAACAGATAAAAGATACTAGAAGTAATATCGGATATTCAAATGTTGATGGAATTCTTGATGGTGATATTGATAAAGTGATGGAGGATGTTTTAATCTCATTAAAACATAAGTAATTGGTAAAAGTATTAGTAATATCTATAAGCACACCATTGTTAATTGGTATCTATGAGAATGATAAACTTATAGATACTATAGAGATGGAAGGTAAAACCAGCGATATTTTACCTATACTTTTTAGTGATATACTGAAGAAATATGAAGTAAAAGAGCTTCTTTATGTAAATGGACCGGGATCTTATATGGCAATAAAAGTAGCATATATTTTCCTTAAAACCATTGCTATTACAAATAAGATAGCTTTAAAAGCTTGTGATGGATTTCAGTTTAATCAAAACTCACCAATCAAAGCATTGGGGAAAAAATATTTTATAAAAAAAGAAGCAGAGATAAAGATAGATTTCATAGATCAAGATGAAATCAAAGATTTTGAGTTACCGCAAGAGCTAAATATGGAGATATTCTCAAGTGACTCATTACCAACATACAATCTTCCTGCAGTAAACTAAGGGAATAAAAATGAAGATAAGTGTACCAGCTACAAGTGCAAATATGGGACCAGGGTTTGATACTTTAGGTATAGCAGTGGGTTTAAGAAACCATGTAATAATAAAACCTGCAAAATTTAATAGTGTATCTTTAAGAGGTGAGGGCGCAAATAATCCTATACTTAAAGATAATAATATGTTTTTAACTATCTTTAATGATTTTTTACAAAATCTTACTGGAAAAAAAGAGCATTTTAGATTTGAATTTATAAATGAGATTCCTCTTTCTCGTGGACTTGGAAGTAGTTCAGCTGTGATTGTATCTGCAATTGCAAGTGCTTATGCTACTCAAGGGATAAAATTAGAAAAAGATAAACTATTAAACTTTGCACTAAGTTTAGAAAATCATCCAGATAATATTACACCAGCAGTAATGGGTGGATTTAATGTGGCAACTATAAAAGATCATGAAGTAAAATATATCAAGAAAAATATGCCAAATTATTTAAAAGCTGTGGTAGTTATACCTAATAGGTCAATTTCAACTAATATGTCAAGAAAAACATTACCTTATAAATATTCAAAAGAGGATGCAATATTTAATATATCCCACTCCTCTTTATTAACTGCAGCACTTATGACAGAAAACTGGAATATGCTAAGAATAGCCTCAAAGGATATGTTTCACCAATATTATAGAATGAAACAGATGCCAGAGCTATTTAGCGTGCAAAAGGTAGCTTTACGTAATGGTGCTTTAATGAGTACACTTAGTGGAAGTGGGTCAACTTTCTTCCAAATTGTACATGAAAAAGAGTCAAAAAGATTAAAAGATAGCCTATCTAAAGCCTTCCCTCATTTCAAAGTTTTATGTTTAGATTTTGATAATGCTGGTGTAGTGATAGAAGATTAAGAAGATTTTAGGTAAAATGCTTGGCTAATTTAAAAAAACCAATAAGAATGTGTGCTTGTTGTAGAACAAGATATGAGCAAAACACTATGTATAGACTTCAATGTAAAGAAAAAAAGCTACAACTTTTTGATGGTATAGGAAGAAGTTTTTACATATGCAAAGATTGCTTAAACAATGAAAAAAAATTGGAAAAAACACTATATCGTGAGTGTAAAAATAAAGATGGGTATTTAACGCAACTAAAGGAGATGCTAATATATGTCAGATAATGTAAGAGTTTTTGAGATCGCTGAGGAATCTGGAACTACCAGTTCAGATGTTATAGGAAAGGCGAAAGACTTAGGGATAGATCTAAAGTCACCACAAAGTGCGGTCTCTTTTGATGATGCAGAAGAGATTGCAAACTATATTATGACTGGTAAAAGTAAGAAGCTTAAAAAAGCACCAGTTAAAAAGAAAATAGTTAAAAAAGAAGAGCCTAAGGTGGAAGAGCCTAAAGCAACTGAGAAAACACCAGAGCCTAAAGTAGAAGAAACAAAAGACTCAAAAAAACCAGAACCAGCTAAAAAAGAAGAGCCTAAAAGAGCTAAAAAGAAATTAGCTGATACTACTAGTATTAGAAAAGTAGTTAAAAAAGAAGAGCCTAAAAAAGTTGAACCTAAACCAGAGCCTAAAAAAGTAGAAACTCCTGCTCCTGTAGAAGAAAAAGTTGTAGCTAAAGAAGAGCCAAAGAAAGTTGAAGCTAAAAAAGAAGAGCCTAAAAAAGAAGAGGCTAAGCCAGAGAGAAAAGTAAAAACTGCATTGGCTAGAAGAACTGGTGGTATTAGATTTGTTAAGAAGAAAAGACCAAACAAAGATGTAGAACCAACAGATCAGCCTAAAAAGCAAATGAAATCTATGAGTGAGCTTTTTGGATCTAAACCTGAGGTTAAGGATGCTTATAAACCAAAACCTAAAAAAGAAAGAAAGAAAACAGCAGCTAAAGCTCATGAACATGGAAAAGTACTAGAAGTATCTGGTGCAAAATCTGATGATTTTAATTCTTCTACAGATTCTTTACTTGGTGAAGAGGTTATGTTACATGATATGGATTTATTAGAAACAAGTAAATTCTTACAAGAAACTCCTAAAAAACAAAATGACAATATTAGAACTACAAAACCAAGTGCTTTTGGAAATCAACCTCGTGGATTAAAAAGAGGTAAAAGAAAGAAAAGAGTTAAAAGAGTATTCGAAGAAAAAGAAGTAACATCAGTAGTAATCCCAGAAGAAGTAAGGGTATATGAGTTTGCTGAAAAAATTGGTAAAACTACAGGTGATGTAATTGGTAAACTTTTCATGCTTGGTATGATGGTTACTAAAAATGACTTCTTATCTCAAGATGAACTAGAAATTCTTGGTGAAGAGTATGGCGTTGAAGTTACTGTTAAAGATGCTCTTGAAGAGGTTAATTATGAAGAAGCTTATAGTGATGAGGATATTGATACATCAAACTATGTAACAAGACCACCAGTTATTACTATCATGGGTCACGTTGATCATGGTAAAACATCACTTCTTGATAAGATCAGAAACTCTAGAATTGCTTCAGGTGAAGCAGGTGGAATTACGCAACATATTGGTGCATATACAATTGAAAAAGATGGTCAAAAGATTACTTTTGTAGATACTCCAGGTCACGAAGCATTTAGTACAATGAGACAAAGAGGTGCAAGTGTAACTGATGTAGTTATCGTAGTAGTTGCAGCTGATGATGGTGTAAAACCACAAACAGTAGAAGCTATTTCACATGCAAAAGCAAGTGGAGCACCGATTATTGTTGCAGTAAACAAAATAGATAAAGAAACTGCAAACATCGATATGGTAAAAGCACAAATGGCTGAACATGAGATGACACCAGTTGATTGGGGTGGAGATATTGAATTTATCGGTGTATCTGCTCACACAGGTGAAGGTATTGAAGATTTACTAGAAAATATTCTTATTCAATCAGAACTTCTTGAATTACAAGCTGATCCAACTGCAAAAGCAAAATCAGTTGTAATTGAGTCTGCTTTAGCAAAAGGTAGAGGACCAGTTGCAAATATCATTGTTCAAAATGGTACATTAAAAGTTGGTGATAATATTGTTGCTGATACTACATTTGGTAGAGTAAAAGCTATCACAAATGATAGAGGTGAAGCAGTAAAAGAACTTGGATTAAGTGAAACTGGACAAGTACTTGGATTAAATGAAGTACCACCTACAGGTGTAGTATTAATGGGTATGGAAAATGAAAAAGAAGCAAAAGAGATCGCTACAACTAGAGCTGAACACGCTAGAGCAAAAGAACTTTCTAAGTCTACAAAAGTATCTTTAGATGAGCTTTCTGGACTTATTGCTGAAGGTAAGATCAAAAACTTACCAGTGATCATCAAAGCTGATGCTGGTGGATCATTAGAAGCTATTAAAGGTTCATTAGAGAAAATTAAAAATGAAGAGGTTCAAGTTAAGATTCTTCATGCAGGTGTTGGTGGAATCACAGAGAGTGATATCATCCTTGCAAACTCTAGTGAAAACTGTATCATCTTAGGATTTAATGTAAGACCTACTGGTGCAGTTAAAAATAAAGCAAAAGCTGATGGTGTAACAATCAATACTTATACAATCATCTATGATTTAATTGATGATATTAAAGATTCATTATCTGGTATGATGAGCAAAAAAGTAAGAGAAGAAAACACTGGTCAAGCTGAAGTTAGAGATACATTTGTTGTACCTAAAGTTGGTACTGTTGCTGGATGTATCGTTACTGATGGTAAGGTTATTAGAGGTGGACTTGCAAGAATCATTAGAGATGGTGTTATTGTTTACACTGGTAAAATCTCATCTCTTAAGAGATTCAAAGATGATGTTAAAGAAGTTGGAAATGGTTATGAGTGTGGTATCATGTTTGAAGGACACAATGACCTTAAAGTTGGTGACTATGTTGAAACATTCATCGAGATAGAGGAAGAAGTACACATCGATGGCTAAACAAAAAAGCGTAAATCTTCAAAGAACGGAATCACTTCTTATGGAGTTGATTCCTGAAGCTTTAAGTGAGTTAAATGATGAAAGACTTGTATCTATACCTATTACAGGTGTAGATTGCAAAAATGGTAAATACGATGCTACTGTTTATTTTGATGGTAGTGATTATTCACCAAAAGAGAGAGAAATACTTTCCATGCTTCTAAAAAAAGCAAGTGGTAGTATCAAATCTTATGTACTTAGTGCAACAAACTGGTATAAATGCCCAGATTTTAAATTTGTACATGATGACTCATTAGAGAAATCAAACCGTTTAGAAGAGCTATTTGCTCAGATTAAAAAGGATTAAAAATGATTTTAGAAGAATCTATCAAAATAGCTGTTGAGGGTTGTGGTGCAAAACTATACGATATAGCTCAACTAAAAGAGAATGATAAAAATATCTTTAGAGTATATATTACATCACCAGAGGGTGTAAATCTAGAAAAATGTGCTGAGATTTCAAGAATACTTTCTCCACTTTTAGATGTAAATGAACCTATGGGTGGAAAATACTTTTTAGAAGTAAGCTCACCTGGTATTGAGAGAAAACTAAAAAGAAAAGAGCATTTTGAAGCTTCAATTGGTGAAAAAGTAAAAATAAAAGATTATGATAAAAATACTATCAAAGGAACTATTGTAAAAGTAGAGGATGAACATATTTATATCTCTACAGAACATGGTGAAGAGTCTATCGTTTTTGATGAGATCTCTTCAGCAAACACTTACTTTGAATGGTAAAAAACTCATCTGAATACTTTATGAGCCTTGCCATAGACAAGGCTTGGAAGTATCAACTCCTAACATATCCAAATCCTGCTGTAGGTTGTACTGTTGTTAAAAATGATACAGTTCTAGCTGTAGGTGTACATCAATATGCTGGTGGACCACACGCTGAAGTAAATGCTTTAAAAGAAGCATATTTATCTTTAAATCCAAACTCATCTTTAAAAGATATAGAAGACTCCCATAAGATTCACGATTTTTTAAAAGAGAATCATAATGGTTTTTTAGAAGATTGTGAAGTATATGTTACCTTGGAGCCATGTAATCATATGGGAAAGACTCCAGCTTGTGCTGTTTTATTAAAAGAGTTAAATCCAAAAAAAGTATATATATCAGTACTTGATCCAAATGAAAATGCAAGTGGTGGTAAACAAAGACTTGAAGATGCTGGTATTGAAGTGGAATCAAACCTTTTAAATGAAGAGGGTAAAAATCTTTTAAAACCATTCTCTTCTTGGCATAAAGATAAGTTTGTATTTTTTAAAATAGCTATGAGAAGAGATGGCTCTGTTACTGGTGGATATATTACTACGCAAGATTCATTAAATCTTGTACATGAGATAAGAACTAAGATAAATCTTATGGTGATAGGTGGAAATACTGTAAGAACAGATAGACCTACATTAGACTCTAGATTTTCAGAATCAAAAAAAGCTAGTGATATTTTAATCTATTCATCACAAAAAGAGTTTGATAAAAATATCAAACTTTTTGGGGTTGCTAATAGGGAAGTTAAAATCTCAAATAAATTAGAACTAGATAAAAATTTTATAATGATAGAGGGTGGTTTAAATCTTTTGAACCAATTAAAAGATAAAGTGGATATGTTTATGATTTTTATTTCACATAAAGATAAAAATTTAGAACTTATTGATTTGGAGAAAAAGTACAAAATTAAAAAGCTTTTTTCTTATAAGATAAATCAACTTGATGAAGTGGTTTTTTATGAGAAACAATCACCTATTAACTGAGGATATCCCCACTTTAATTAAACAAATCGCTATACCTTCAAGCATAGGTATATTTTTTAACACCATGTATAATGTGGCAGATACTTTTTATGCTGGTATGATCTCAACTGAAGCTATTATCTCTTTATCTTATGGATTTGTAGTATTTTTTATGATTCTTGCTGTGTCTTATGGTTTATCAAATGCAATCACAGCTCATGTTGGATATTTTCTTGGGAAAAGATATAAAACTCTTGCTAAGATATATGTGGCAAATGGTATTACTTTTGTTTCACTAACATCTCTTTTTCTTTATATAATTGGATATCTAACAATTGAGCCTATTTTTAAACTCATAGGTGCCGATGGTGAAGTACTAAGTATGGCTATGGAGTATACCTCTATAATACTCTTAGGTAATTTCCCTATGATTATAGGACTCGGGGCAAATGCTGTATTAATAGCTTGTGGGGATTCAAAGTCATATAGAAATACTTTAATAATTGGATTCTTTCTAAATATCATTTTAAATCCTATTTTTATGTTTGGTTATGGTTTTATACCAGCTTTTGGTGTAGAGGGTGTAGCTATAGTAACTGTTTTGGTTCAGGTATTAAGTTTTTTATATATTATGTATAAACTTTACCAAACTGGACTTTTAGATTTATCTAGGGCTAAGCTTTTTTTACCTGATCTGAGGGTGTATAAAAAGATATTTAAACAAGCTGTACCCTCAGGACTTAGTATGTTTACCATGTCTATAGGAACTGTTATTCTTACATATTTTGTGGCAAAGTATGGATATAAAGAGGTTGCCGCTTTTGGTATTGGGTATCGGGTAGAGCAGATTGCACTTTTGCCTTTGCTAGGATTAAATACTGCAGTTAGCTCAATCGTGGCAAATAATTTTGGAGCTAAAAATTATGATAGGGTTTATGAGGTTGTAAAAAAAGCACTTTTATATGGATATATTATGAGTGCTATAGGTTTAGTGTTTTTGATAATTTTTGGAAAATTAATGGTGATGGCATTTGATAATGATCCTATTGTGATAGATGAAGCTTATACTTATATAGTGATAGAAAGTATAGTATTTTTTGCTTATACTACAATTTTTATAGGTACATCAACCCTGCAAGGGATAAAACAACCTTTTATGATACCTTATATAAGTACATATAGACAGATAGTGATGCCTTGTATTTTACTATTTATTTTTGTGGATATTTTAAATAGTTCTTTGATAAGTGTATGGTTCATTATGGCATTTATAATATATAGTGCTGCTATTTATATGTTTTATCACACAAGGGCTCAACTTAAAAAAGTGTTGATATAAATCATAAGTTAAAAATATTTATGCCATGAAAAGTAATATTTGTATAAGATGGCAAAAAATTAAAAAGAATATTTATTGAAAGAAAACCATTTACTAACCCAAGATATTAATACTTTAATTAAACAAATAGCTATACCATCAAGTATAGGTATGTTTTTTAATACCATGTATAATGTGGTAGATACCTTTTATGTGGGTATGATTTCCACTGTAGCTATCACTGCTCTATCATATAGTTTTATAGTATTTTTTATGTTTTTATCTATCTCCTTTGGATTATCTTCTGCTATTACAGCCCATGTGGGTCATTCTCTAGGAAGAAAAAATAAAACCATAGCAAAGATATTTGTAGCAAATGGTATGACCTTTGTCTCCATGGTCTCAATAGTACTTTGTGTAGTTGGATTATTGATGCTTGAGCCCATATTTAAACTTATGGGTGCTAGTGGGGAAGCTCTTACTTTGGCATTGGATTATACAAATATCATAATCCTTGGAGCTGTACCTATGCTTATAGGACTTGGTGCGAATGCTGTGCTTATTGCACGTGGAGATACGAAATCTTATAGAAATACCTTGATATTTGGGTTTATTTTAAACCTCATACTTGATCCCTTATTTATATATGGATATGGAATAATTCCTGCCTTTGGATTTGAAGGGGTAGCGATAGCTACTGTACTTATTCAAACTATCACTTTTATATATATTATGTATAAGCTTTATCTTACTGGGCTTTTTGATTTAGAAAAGCCAAGACTGTTTTTACCTGAGATGCGTATTTATAAAAGGATTGCAAAGCAAGCTATACCTTCTAGTTTAAATATGTTTACCATGTCTTTAGGAACTATGCTTGTTACATATTTTGTGTCCCATTATGGATATAAAGAGGTTGCAGCTTTTGGTATAGGATATAGGGTGGAGCAAATAGCTCTTTTACCTATGCTTGGGCTTAATACTGCTGTGAATTCAATAGTGGCAAATAACTATGGTGCAAAAAATTTTGATAGGATATATGAGGTTATAAATAAAGCTTTAAAATATGGATATATTATGAGCGCTATTGGATTAGTTTTTTTAATTCTTTTTGCAAAATATATTGTTATGGCTTTTGATAATGATCCTTATGTAATAAATGAAGCATATATCTATATAGTGATTGAGGGTGTGATCTTTTTTGCATATATTACTTTATTTATAGCTACTTCAACTCTTCAGGCTATAAAACAGCCATTTATAGTTCCTTATATAAGTGCATATAGACAACTTTTAATGCCTGCAATATTTTTATTTTTTATTGTAAAGGTTTATGATTTAGATATTATATACATGTGGATTGTTATGGGGCTTATTATTTATAGTGCTGCAATATATATGTATTTTTATATGAATAATAAATTAAAAGCTTTAGGAGGATAAACCCTCCTTATAATGCTTTAACCATTAAATAAGGTTCATGGCTTCTTTGTCCAAATCTTTTTATAAAACCAAACTTTTCGTAAAATTTCACTAGTGATTCTAAAGATAAACCTTTTTTATCTAAAGGTAGAGGACTAAGCTCTATAGATTTTATATGGGATAGATATTTTTTTATATAAAATAATACAAAAGATACGATCTTTGATCCTAATTTAGAATTTCTATATCTTTCATCAACTCTTAAAAGTTCTAATGTTGCAGTATTCTCTTTTATACTAATATTTAAAAATGACTTCTCATCATCTTTAAAGTAGATTTTGTTTTGTGTTTTTTTTACTTTCATATTTTTCCTTTTGGAGAATGATATGAATAGGGGAAGTCAAATCTTTATAATTTGGCA
Source organism: uncultured Arcobacteraceae bacterium (assembly GCA_964342525.1). Taxonomy (GTDB): domain Bacteria; phylum Campylobacterota; class Campylobacteria; order Campylobacterales; family Arcobacteraceae. The sequence goes on along the minus strand of CAYFGQ010000042.1, from coordinate 19,130 downwards.
ACCCGGCTATCTTTTATCAAGACCCGTGGCTTTGCGTCCCTATCTCACGATAGGTTTGCCTTTTCTTATTTGGCGGAATACTAACATTGAAAACTTAAATGAAACATAAATGTTACAGTTTACTTTTTTTGTTTTAGTTTCCTACAAAATTGTAGAATTTTATAAATTTTTCTAATGTTTAACAAAACTAAACAAAAACCCAATATTTAAAAACTATAATTACACATATCAAATATAAAAAAGGATAAAAAATGAAAACAACAAAAGCAGCAAAATTAGCAGGAATCGTATTAGGTGCAACTCTTATCAGTGCAACAGCAGCATATGCAGGTGAAGGTAAATGTGGAGCTGGTAAATGTGGTGGTGATACTGGTAAAAAAGTAGAGAAGAAAATGGATGGTAAATGTGGTGCAGGTAAATGCGGTGGTGATAAAGCTACAAAAAAATCAGACGGTAAATGTGGAGCTGGTAAATGTGGTGGAGATATGAAAAAAGAGAAAAAAATGGACGGTAAATGTGGTGCCGGTAAATGTGGTGGTAACTAAGCCCATTTATAAAGAATTAAAAATTAAGAAATAAAAGGATGGGCATATGGCTAAGTTAAAAGGTTGTGGATTAGGTCTTAGAAGAGAATTTATCCAAGAAGTAATTCCAAGTGATTTTAAACCAGATTTTTGGGAAGTGACTCCTGAAAACTGGATACATATGCCATATCATCATAAAGAGGCTTTTGATGAGATTGTGCTAAATAATAAAACAGTAGCCCATGGTTTATCTTTATCAATAGGTGGAGATAAACGGCCATCTAAAAAGTTTTTAAAAACCATAAAAACTTTTTTAGATAAATACAATATTGATGATTATTCAGAACATATAAGCTTTTCATCCCTTATGGGTAAACAAACTTATGAACTTTTACCATTACCTCTTACTAAAAAGATGATAAATCTTTTAAGTGATAGGATAAAGTATGTTGAAGATTTTTTAGGTAGATCACTTATCTTAGAAAATGCTACATATTATTATGTACCTGATGCTAAGATGAGTGAGGTGGAGTTTATCAATGAACTTGTACACAAGTCTGGTGTAAGGTTACTTCTTGATGTAAATAATGTTTATGTAAATGCTATAAATCATAATTTTGATGCAAAGCAATTTATAAAAGATCTTGATACATCAACTGTAGCATATATGCATTTAGCAGGTCATTTTGATGATAAGGACTCTGGCTTACTTATAGATACTCATGGTATGGGTGTCAAAGATGATGTGTGGGATTTATATAAATATACTTTGAAAAAAGTAAAAGCACCCACAATGATTGAGCGAGATAATAATGTACCACCCCTAGCAGATATGATTAAAGAGTATAAAAAACTAAAAAAAATCTATAAGGGTGTGTAATGGAAAATATTATAAAAGAGCAAAAAGATTTTTTTAGCAAGGTTATAAAACTAAAAAAGAGTGAAAAAGCTAGGATAAAAGTATATCAAGAGCTTGTATTTCACAGGTTTTTTGAGGTGATTACAAATGCCAATCCTATATTAAACTCTTTAATTGGTGAAAAGAAATTTGAAAAAGTTATTGCAAAGTTTATAAAAGATGGAGCAAAAACAGATCTTATTTGGCAACTTCCAAATGAGTTTAGAAAATATGTAAAAAATAATAGAACTATCTTTAAAGATATGCCATATATAGATGATCTATTATGGTTTGAATGGATAGAGATTGAACTGTTTATGAAAGATTATAGCAGTTTTAAGAAAAATAAATTTGATATGAAAAACTCTTATAAACTCTCCTATGGAGCAAAGTTAAAAAAGCTTTCATATAAGGTTTATGAAAAAGAGTTTAAAACAAAAGATAAATACACTCTTTTAGCTTATTACGATCAAAATTTAAAAGAGGTGATATATAGGGAGATTTCCCCATTTATGTATGACTTTTTAAAATTGATTGGAAAAATGAGCATAAAAGATGCTATAAAAGATACAAGTAAAAAATATGAACTAGAAGCTAAAGATCTAAAAGAGATATTAGTAGAGCCTTTAAAAGAATTATGTTCTTTAGGTGTTTTAGTGAAGAAGGATTGAAGATGATTAGAATTATTATAAGTGCATGTGAAGCTTTATTTGAAAAAACTCAGGATGTGGGACTATTATTTGCTAGACTTTTAGTAGCATATGGTTTTTTAGATCCTGCATTAAATAAATGGAATAATATTGATGGTGTAGCAGGATGGTTTGCAAGTATAGGAATCCCATTTCCACTTTTAAATACTTATATGGCTGCTACTACTGAAATACTTGGGGTAGTTTTATTAGCCCTTGGGTTATTTACTAGATATATTTCTATTCCTCTTATTGTAGTGATGATTGTGGCTATTGTAACAGTACACTTACCACATGGATTTGCAGCAGGTGATAATGGATTTGAGATTCCATTGTATTATATTGGATTTTTACTATTATTTATTGGTCATGGTGCTGGTAAATTAAGTATTGATAATTTTATCTTTAAAAAAGACAGTATATAATACACAAAAATAAACATTAGGTGTGAGTTATGAAAATATTACTTTTAGAAGATGACGCAATTTTAGGTGATCTTATTTACAATAGCTTACTAGATTTAAACTATCAAGTGCAACATGCAGAAGATGGGGATCAAGCTTTAGAATTTGTAGAAAATGAAAAGTTTGATCTTTTGATCTTAGATATAAATGTACCAGGGATCTCTGGGTTAGAATTGCTTAAAGAGATTCGTGGATATTCTATTACAACTCCAGTGATAATGATCACTGCATACCAAGATACATCCCACTTAAAAAAAGGTTTTGATTTTGGTTGTGATGATTATATTAAAAAACCTTTTGATATAGAAGAACTTCATCAACGTATAAAGAATTTAGCCAAGCGATTTGCAATAGAGAGTGAAGAAAATACTCTACAATTATCAGCTGATATAAAACTGATAAAAGATAAAAATATCATAATAGTAGGTGATAAAACCTATGAGATAGCAAATAAAGAAAATAAAATACTTACTTATCTTTTTACCCATAAGGGAAGAACTATAAGTTTTGATGAACTTATCCAAAATATTTGGCACTTTGATGATATGCCAAGTGAAACTACTATTAGAGTTTATATAAAAAATCTACGTAAGATATTAGGAAAAGATACTATTAAAACCATAAGAGGTCTAGGGTATAGTTATGAATAAAGAGGAAAAAAAAGCTTTATTTAGTTTTTTATCAATCTATATAATGTCATCTGTCTTTTTTATGGCAATAATCTCATATATGTATTTTGATAGGGAATCTACAATGCTAGAGGATCATTGCTCCATGAGTATGAGTGAAGCAGCTATGAGTATCAAGTCTGATATCTTACAAACTTATATGAATCATGAAAAATATACCTTTAAAGCTAATAATAAAGATTTAAACTATGCCATCTTAAAAGATGACCAATCTGTATTTTATACAAATTTAGAGATGGGTATTCCTTCTAATTTAAATCAAAAAGCTCACCATGGAAGTGATAGAAGTCTTCATGTTTTAGAGCTAGATGATAAAAAGATCGATCTTAGATATATTATTATTGAAGATTTAACTGGTATAGATATGTTAAGTCAATTAAAATATAAAATCTATGCTTTATTTGCTATAGGTATAGTTATTATGGGTACGATAGGATATATTCTTAGTAGAATCCTCGTAAAACCTGTAAAGGAAAAATCAAATCAATTAAATAGATTTGTAAAAGATAGCTCCCATGAGTTAAATACTCCTATTACAGCATTGATGATGATTGTTACAAATATCAAAAAGAAATATGATATAGAAGATAAAACTATCAATCAAATGGTAGCTAGTACAAAATATATCAAACAAACCTATGACAAACTTTTATTTAATGTAAATGGTGATATTGTTGAAGTTTATGATGAGGTATTTGATCTAAAGAGTGTGATAGATGAGAATGTATTGTTTGTGGATGAGATAGCAAAAAGTAAAGATATCACTTTAAAATGTGATATTGATAGTTTACAGATAAAAATGGATAAACATAGTGCAAATATGGTAGTAAACAATCTTATCTCAAATGCTATTAAATATACAAAAAGAAGAAAATCTATCTATATAGAACTAAAGGATTCTAAACTTCTTGTGAAAGATGAAGGTATAGGAATATCTAAAGCTAAACAAGCAAGCATCTTTGCAAGATATAAAAGGGTTACTTCTGAAGAGGGTGGATTTGGAATAGGTTTAGATATAGTCTCATCAGTATGTAAGAAATATAATATCGGAATCTCTTTAGAGTCTGAGGAGAAAGTTGGAAGTAGTTTTACTTTAGATTTTTCAAAGTGTAAAGCTTCCTAAAAGGAAGCTTTTATAAATTATCGTGAGGCATTGTTACGATACCATCATTATCAGCAAAAAGATATTCACCCACTCTAAAAGTAGCACCCTCAAAGCTTAGTTCTATATCTCTAATTCCAGCTGCTTTTTTCTCGCTTTTATGCGGATAAGTTCCAAGTGCAAAAAGTCCAACAGGTATGATTGATGTTTGGTGTGTATCCCTTACATATCCATTGATAACAATACCTTCCCAACCATTTTCATAAGCATAACCCATAAGAGTCTCACCCACAACAGCCGCATAATTACCTTTTACATTTACAACACAGATCTTACCTTCTCCATTTTCATCACGTAAAAGTTTTACTAAATCAGTATTATCTTCATCAAGCTCAATCGTAGTAATTTGCCCACGGCACATAGCTGTGCCACCATAAGATTTAAATACAGGATTTACAATCTGAACTTCACCTTTAAATTTATCACAAATATCAGCAGTATATGACTTCATTCTTTCCCTAAATTTATAAATTTTTGGGATTATAGCTAAATTTAGATATAATCCGCGATAAATAAAAGGGTAAAGAGTTTGAATATTGATTCGTTCAATACCCTACAATAAGGCAGAATTTGAAAGTAGTAACAGGTGTAGTTGGTAATGACATCCATGTTGTTGCCAATAGATTGATAGATATATCATTGCAAAGCAGGGGCTTTGAAGTTTTTAATCTAGGTGTAAATACTTATCTAGAAGAGTTTATAGATGCTGTAGTTGAGACAGATGCAGACGTACTTTTGATATCTTCACTAAATGGTGAAGCTGAGGGTTGGTGTAGAGACCTTTTATTTATTAAAGAGAAATATGATCTAAAAGATGTGATCTTTGTAATTGGTGGAAATCTAAGTGTTGGTGAAGCAACAATGGAAGAGATTGTACCAAAATATAAAGAGTATGGATTTGATCTTGTTTTCCATCAAATAGACCTTCAAGAGGGATTAAATCAAATGGATGAATTTATAAAGGAGCGTAAATCATGAGTAACTTGCTCCAAAGAGATAGAGAAATAATCGTAAACAATGAGTATGTTGATAACTTTGATTTTGCAGAAGTTGAAGAATTTGTAAAAGGTGCGAGTAAAGATCTTTTTATTTCCCATAAATTTAAAAACTCAAAAGGTAAAACACTAGTTCAACCTAGAGGTGGATTCCCAACATATGATAAAATGTTTGCACTATATGAGCAGTTTAAAGCTGATGGTGTGGATGTATTACCTTGTACTATTGATTCAAACACTAGGCTAAATGACTATGCAAGTGCAGCAAAGATGCTTAGACTATCTGAAGAGAATGAAGTGGATATGTTAAATGGATATCCATTAGTAAATCAAGGTTATCGTACAACAAGAAAGATGATGACCCACTTCAATACACCAATCTCACTTAGACATGGTACCCCAGATGCAAGACTTCTTGTAGATATGGCAATAGCATCTGGTATCTTTGAAATAGAAGGTGGACCAATCACTTACCTTTTACCTTATTCAAAAAATTTCCCACTAGATAAAGCCTTTTTATATTGGAAACATGTGGAGAGAGTTTGTGCCTTATACTCTCCACTAAATGAACCAATCAATAGAGAATCTTTTGGACCTCTAACAGCTACACTTGTACCACCAGCAATTACAATTGTAATTCAAGTTTGTGAGATGTTATTATCACTTGAAGAGGGTGTAAAATCATTCTCAGTAAGTTTTTCACAAACAGGTTCTATGAATCAAGATGTTGTAACAGCAAATGTCCTCCGAGCTACAGCTAAAAAGTACGCTGAAAAAATCGGTGTAACAGATGCTACTATCAACCTAGTATACCATCAATGGATGGGTGCTTTCCCTAGAGATAAACAATTCTCAGATTCACTGATCAATACAAGTACAGTTATCGCAGCTATGGTAAAAGCTGATAAGATCATCACAAAAACAAGAGCAGAAGCTTTTGGTATCCCAACAAAAGAGGATAATGGTGATGCTGTTGCAAATGTACAATATACACTTAGAACTCTAAAAGGTCTACCAAATATCGTAGATGAAGAGGAAGAAGAAAATCTTCAAAGATGTGTAGATGAGATATTTGAAGCGATCTTTAATGACCCAGCGGATACTCTATGGAGAAAGATACTTAACTCTATCAAAAATGGTATCATCGATGTACCATTCTCACCACATATCATAAATCAAAATGAAGTTTTAACTGTAAGAGATACAGGTGGAAACATCAGAATCTATGAAAAAGGAAATCTTCCATTAAGTGAGAAGAGCTTTAAATTTGAGAGAGATAAAATAAAACTAGGAAACGATAAGGAAGCTATCGTAAATCAGATAATACATGATATTGGAGCTATGCTTTAGATATGAATTTTTCAAAGAAAGTCTCAAATAAGAAAAAACTAGATACTAAAAAACAATGGCAAAAAGAGAATCAAAAAGCTATTGATGAATACAATAAAAGTGTTCAAGAAAAAGGTGTATTTAGCAATGGATTAAGAGGGTTTTGAAGAAAGTGGCAAAGTTTGATATAGTAACAAATCTTTTAATTGATGCAAGTAAGATAGCTGATAAAAAAGATTATTTCAAAGACTTTTTAAATGAACATGATGAACTTCTCTCAACGTCAAGTTGGGGGAAATTTATAGGATATCTTGGAAGAAAAGCTATTGAAATAGAAGATTTAGATAGTGCTTATTATTTTACTATATTTACAGCTTATATGGATAGTTTTAAAGCTGCTTTAGATCAGTATGGTATAGTTTTAAATAATATATCTATTCCTAATAGAACAAATTTAGAGTTTTCATATCTTGAATTTGATAAGGCTAATGTTTTATCAAATCCCCTATTAAAATATTTTCATGAAGTTTATCAAGAGCTTTTAGAATCAAAAGATATAGCTAAAGAAGATATTACCAAAATACAAAAATATATCAATAACTATCTAAAATATAACTATTTAAAAGTATTAGATGAAAATCCAAGTGTTTTAAATAAATATATTAAACATACCACCTCTGAGATTTATAAAGAGGAACAAAATCTACTAAAAAAAGAGCTTTATAATTCTAAAATAGAAAAAGAATATTCCGATATAGTTCTTGGAGATGAAAAGGGTTTAACTCTAAAAGATCTTTATATAGAACCTTTTTTTAGAGTACATAAATCAAAGTTTGCAAAAGATGATGAAAGATTAAAAGAAAGATATGAACCTTATATTGATTTAGAGGAAGATGTTTCTGTCCATAGTTTTGTGGAAGATATATTAAATGGTGAGAATAAATTTGATCTAGAGATAAAAGATTTAGATACTATATTTATCTCAGGTTATCCAGGGCAAGGGAAAAGCTCATTTACAAAAAGATTTGTAAATGATATTATCAATGATAAAAACTCTTTAGATAAAGAAGTAATTCTGATCAAGCTAAAAGATATAGAAGATCAAAGCGATTTTTTAAATAAAAAATTCGCTGATATAGTAAAGGAAACTATTCCATTTGAAGTAGATAGTTTAGATAACTATATAGTAGTTTTAGATGGACTTGATGAGCTTATTATGAAGTCAAGTTTATCAATTACACAAATAGATAATATATGTGAAAATCTTTCACGAAGTAAGATAAAAAAGATAATAACTACAAGACATAACTATGTGAACTTTGATAAGCTTTATGAAAAAAATATTTTAATTTTATCTTTAAAAGAATTATCTCAAGAACAACAATTAGAATGGCTTACTAAATATAAGTTAGTTCATGCTGAGATAGGTTTTTCAAGTAACACTATAAAAGAACTACATAAAAACGAAACAGACCATATACTAGAATTAATCAATCAGCCAATATTACTTCATATGATAGTTTCTATGGACATAGAAGAAATAAAAGATTATGATAGAAGTAGTTTATATAAAAAGTTCTTTGATATATTGATAGAGAGAAACTGGGAAAATAAAGAAAAACATACTCTACTTGATGGTATAGACGAAAAAAAGGCTAAAAGAACTTTAAGAGAAATGCTTAGGGAAACTGCCCACTATATCTTTAACTCAGAGTTTGAATATATTAATAAAATAGATTTTGAAAATTTAAAAAGTGTGAAAAAATTTCAAGAATTACTTGTAAGTAAAAATAATGATTCTTTAAAAGATAATTTGAAAGGGGTAATGGTCTCTTTTTATTTTAAAGAAGTTGAAAGAGATCAAGAAGATATAAGAAATGATGAACTAAATGAAAATTATGCTATAGAGTTTTTACATAAATCATTGATGGAATATATGTCTGCAGAGTATGTTTGGGAGAGGCTTCAAGACTTATTAGAAAAAGATAGATATGATGAATATATAAATGATGAAAAGAAAGCTTTAAAGTTATTTTGTAACATATTGGATAAAAAGATTTTGTCTAAAGAAGTTATACAAAATTTAGTTGAAATAATAGAAAATCAGAATAAAAGTCTAAGAAATGAGATTTCACTAAGACTTGATAGCTTTATGAATTATTTTATTGATAAAGAGTTTATTTTCGAGTCTAAAGAAGAAGATAAGGAATTAAAGAAAAAGTCAGTAACTACTTTTTATGGTTTTTGGAATATATTATTAAGTTTAGATGACAAAAACCATATGCCTCAAATAAAAAATAAGAAAATCATAGAATTCATAAAAGTAATTACAACAGAATATTATTTAGATGTAAATTTAGATCATACAAATTTGTCTGAAATGTATATGGGCAATTTGTATTTAGAAAATGTAGATTTTTTTAAAAGTGAATTAATTAATACAAGGTTTAGCAATAGTTCCTTATCTGATATAGATTTTAGTTGTTCAAAATTATCAAATGTTATGTTTGACTGTTGTCATTTATGGAATATTGTTTTTGGAGATAATATTAAAAGAGGATTATCTTTTCCTTCTTCTAATATTCACTATATAAAATTTATTGATAGTTCAATTATGGATGCTGACTGGACTAGAACAAATTTTTTAGATAGTATATTTATTAATGTTATTTTTGACAATGTTGATTTCAGCTGTTCTTATTTTCAGTCTGATCATGAAACTAGTACTCGCTCAACTTTTGAAAATGTTGAATTTAGAGATTGTTTTTTTAATAATACTGTATTTCATTCTATAGAATTTAGGATTTGTTTGGAATTAGATTTTGAAGAATTAAAAGAACAAGGTGCAGTTTTTATAAATTGTACTCATAATGGAGAAACAATCTAATGAAAACTTTATACATTATCTCCGGAGCAAATGGAAGTGGTAAAACCACTTTTGCCAAAGATTTTTCTAGTGCAAATAGTTTGTCCTTTATAAATGCAGATGAGATAGCAAAAGAGCTTGATAGTGAAAATATCACAAAATATAAGATAAAAGCTGGAAAGATATTTTTTTCAGAGTTTAAGAGAAATCTAGAATCAAATAAATCTTTTGTGATAGAGACAACTTTATCAGGGAAGTATTTAGAGAACTATATAAAAAAAGCAAGAGATTTAGAGTATAATATCTCTTTGATATATCTATTTTTAGAAAACCCAGATATAAATATAAATAGGGTGAAAAATAGAGTTTTAAATGGTGGACACCATATTCCACAAGATGATATAATAAGAAGATATTATAGAAGTAAAAATATGTTTTACAATACTTATAAAGATATGGTAGATACTTGGAGTATATATTATAATTCCGATGAGTCATTTGAAAAAATAGCAAGTAATGATAAAGTACTAGATGCAGAAAAATTTGAAATATTTTGCAAGGATATACAATGCAAGTAGATAAACTAAATGAAGATGAAATGATCCAAGCAATTGGAAATAATGCTGTTAGAGAAGCACAAAAAAAGAGCCTAGAAAATGGTGTACCAAATGTATATAGTAAAAATGGTGTGATTTATTATCAACTACCAGATGGAACTATCACTATGGATGATCCATTTGCTAAGGGTGAATTAAAACAAAAGTTAGATGAACTAACTAAAGAGGGAGAATAATTTGAGCAAACTACTAATAGATGTAGGAAGTACATATTTTAAAGTGAGTGCTGATGGTGATATTAGCCATCACTTTAGAAACTTTGATAAAGATATCTACACAGACCTTACTCAGAAGTGTGGAGATATCATAGAGAAATTTAATAAAGATGAGATCCAAATCTGTTCATCTGCAAATGGTGGGCTTACTACACTTATCATTGGTCTTACGGAGTCTTTTTCACTAAAGTTTGCTAGCAATATTGCATATAATTCAGGTATCAATATTATCAATACTGTTTTATACTCTAAGATAGCAGAGTATCCTGTTCCAAGTGATGTGATTGATGTGGTTATTGTTGTGGGTGGGATTGATGATATCCCAAATCCTTATGATGAAAAGCTTATCAATTATTTAGAGCAAGTTAATTATCAAAATATTGTATATGTAGGATCAAAAAGCTCACACGAATTTTTAAAATCAAATATTGAGAATATAACTATTTTAGATAATATCATCAATAATAAACTCCATATGCAAGAAGATGAGTTAAAAGAGTATCTTACAAATCTTTACCAGCAAGATATTATGGGTAAAGAGGATATAAAACAATTATATGAATTAACTGGAAATCAAATCTATTCAACTCCATATATTGTAAATAGATCATTACCATTTATCAATACTAAGCTTGAAGTGGTTGATCCATATATTGTGATCGATATTGGTGGTGCGACTACAGATATCCACTATTCAAAAGATTTAGTGGATGATAATATCATCACTGAAAATGAATATGATAGACTTGTATTTAAAAAGCTTGGGGTATATAAATCTAGAGATTCTTTAGTGTTTTCAGCAAAAAACAATGAGTTTGTTTATGAGTTACTTGCTCATCTCAACACTACAGAAAATATGCTTGATGAAAGAGGTGAGGGATCAACTACACTTCTTATGCAACTTTCAATATTTTTAGTACTTTATAAAGTATCACATATGCATAATAAGTATTTAAATATCCACCTTGATACATTAAACTCTATAGTTTTAACTGGTGGAATTACTAAAGTACTTTCAGATGAAGAGATAGAAGATATTGTATCATTCTTTTATAAAAAAATATTAAACTACCATACACATCCGCAAATTGTGATAGATAGAGATTACTCTATCTGGACTGTTGGAATGGAAAACTAAGAGATTAAAGGGGTAAATCATGTCAGTAAACAGTATAAGAAATTTGGTTGAGCGAGCAAATAGAGTTTGTCCTGATAAAATAGCAGTTATTGATAAAAATGAATCTCTTACATATTCGCAAGTGTTTCATAAAGTAAATCAAATAGCACAATATCTTGATACATTGGGTCTTAAAAAAGGTTCAAGAGTAGGTATTTATTCAAATAAGTCAGCTCAAAAAGTTGTAGCAATCTTAGCGGTAATGTCTACAAATTATGTATTTGTACCTATTACAAAATTATTAAAAGCTGAGCAGGTTGATTATATTACTAAAGATTGTGATATTCAGTGTATGATCACTGACGAGAAAAAACTACCTACTCTAAAAGATAGTGGATTTGATGGACATATTATTACAGTAGAGTCTTGTGATGAAGATATTGTATCTTTTAATGAGATTTATAAGTGTTATACTGGTGAGCATACTTCTGAGATAAAAGGTCATGCAACAGCAGCTATCACATACTCTTTTGCATCAAGTGGATTTCCTAAAGGTGTAGTGATTTCCCATAAAAACTTTATCGATGGTGCTAGGGTGGTATCTAAGTACCTTGATTTAAAAGAGGATGATGTATTTTCTGGTCTTTTATCATTTTCATTTGATTATGGATTAAACCAAATCTTCACATCATTTTTCAATCTTGCAACATTTGCAGTACATAACTTTATCACTCCAAATGAGTTTTTTGCACATCTTATCAAACACAAAGTGACAGTACTAGCTCTTATGCCTATTCATATCACTAATATGTTTGACGAGGATGAGCATAGGTTACCAAGTCCTGAACAACTTAAAAATATCAGAATCATCACATCTTCAGGTGGAAATGTAACTGATAAGATGATGCAAAATATTGAAAAGTATTATAAAGAAGCTGATTTTTATTCTATGATTGGTCATATTGAAGCATTTAGATCTGCTTATCTTGATCCTAGTCAGTTAAAAATTAGACCACATTCTATAGGTAAAGCTATTCCAGATGTTGAACTATATGTTATCAATCAAGAGGGATATGAGTGTAAACCTAGAGAAGTGGGTGAGCTTATCCATAGGGGTGCTGGTATCTATAAAGGTTTTTGGGGATCAAAGGTAGATACTGATCATAGTTTCAAATCTATTCAAATCTTAAAAAATGTACTCGATCTTGAAAATGGTCTTGTGGATGAGATTGTTGTGGCAACAGGTGATTTTGTATATAGGGATGAAGAAGGTTATTTATACTTTGTTTCACGTCAAGATGATATGATCAAAACAAGTGGATTTAGAATCAGTCCAGTTGAGATTGAAAATGTGGTAAATGATAACTTCTCAACAATTACAGAGTGTGCTGTATTTGGTGTGGATAATGAAGAGATTGAAGAGGAGATCGCTTTAGTTTATTCTGGTAAGGGTGAAATTCCTAAAAATGAGCTATTATTTGAGCTTAAGAAACACCTTCCAACATATATGATCCCATCAATCATAATCTATAAGCAAAATATCCCAATGCAACAAAAAGATAAAACAAAAATCGATAAACAATCTCTAAAAGAAGAGATTTTAAAACTAAATATCTAATGGCTTTACTTGGATATAAAAAAATAGGTGAAGGTAAGAAAAATATCTTTTTCTTACACGAACTTATGGGGGATCATAAAAACTATGATCCTATTCTTCCTTATCTAAATACAGATGACTTTTCGCACTATTTTATTGATCATAGGGGATATGGATTCTCAAAAGATATAGAGGGTGAATACTCTGCATTAGAAGCGGCTAGTGATGTGAGTGAACTTATATCTCATTTAGGATTAGATGAAGTATATGTTCTAGCTCACTCCATGTCAACAATGATAGCTCAAAAACTTGCTCTTATAGACTCTCGTGTAAAAAAACTTATTCTTATTACTCCAATTCCAGCAAGTGGTGTAAATGTAGCAGAATTAGCTAAGAAAGCACTGCTTGATGAGATGAGAAAAAATGAAAGTGCTGTTGAAAGAATTGTTCATGATTCTTCAAAAAGATATACAGATACTTGGAGAGAGTATAGAATAGATATGGGATATAACTCTTCAACAGTGGAAGCAAGAGTAGGTTATATGAATATGTATCTATATACGGACTTCCAAAGTGAAGCAGAGCAAAATATAAATATACCTATAAAGATCATTGTAGGTAAACATGACTTTAAAGTGTTTGCTAAAAGGGATGTATCAAAAAACTTTGCACAATATAAAGATGTGGAGATAGTAGAGTGTATGGAAGCTGGACACTATCCTATGATAGAATGTCCAGTATATTTTGTATCTAAACTTGATGAGTTTCTGAGATACTAGTAAGAGCCTTAGCTAAGGTAAGTATCTCTTTTCCCTCATTTAATCCTTGTATAAATTGAGCTGGTATTTCATCTATTCCCACTTGTGCACCAACTAAAGCTCCTGTAAGTATAGCTCTTGCTTGATTTTGTCCTCCACCATTTACCGCATGTAATACGGCTGATTCAAAATCATCATTAAATCTTGAAGCTAGATAATAAGCTGCTGGCAATACATGATATATAGCACATGGCATACCATATACTTGTGACACCTTCCAAGCTGGCTCAATTTGAACCTTTGGATCTTTTGCTATTGTAGCTATATTTGATGGGGTGAGTAGGGCATCTGGTGAGCTAAAGCTTCCTGCTTTAGATACTGGTTTAGACTTTTTATCAGGGGTAAGATTATCCCCAGTTGTTGCGTGAAATGGAAGATCACCTTTTTTTACAAGTCCCATAAGAATTTTAGATATATTTTCATCTAGGGGCTGTCCTTGGATGAGTAGGGCTAAAACTGATCCATAGGCTACACCCATAGCTCCTACAATTTCATCTTTTTGAGTAAGATAGGTGTTTTGTGCAACTGAGTGAGCAAGCTCTTTAAAATCACCTGCATATACAACTGATAATGCCAAAGTACGCTCTAGAGCTTCTGTGGTATCTGCAAAACTTACCACATATTTCCAGTCCTTACCATCTGTAACTCTTTGTTTATACGCTTCACGAATAGATTGGGATGTATATCCACCAGGTCCATTAAAAGCTGTACCATCAATTTTTGTAAAAAGATCTTTGTCAAGTTTATTACAAAATTCACCATGGTCGTAGCCATTATTTTCTAAGATGGATTTGATCATAAGCTTTAGGATATATCCAGATTGGGATTGATCACCTGCTTTGAGACCTTCATGGTATCTACCAACTCTAGGTGCAGTGTATGTATCTACCCATTCTCCATATTCTCTTCTTTGCTCATCTAAATCATAGTACCAATGTGGTCCTAAAGCTAAAGCATCTCCGATAAAAGCCCCTACAATAGCACCCATTGCTCTTTTTTCGATTGAAGTTTCCATGGTAACCCCTTTTTTATTTAATACCAATTTAATATATGTTAGCAAAAAAAATAAAAAAAATAACTTTTATAAAAATATTATAGTTTAGAATTTAAGGATAATGCTTAAGAAAATACCTTATTTATATCTTTTACAATACTTGCATCAATATAACCTTTTGAAGCATGTTCATTTAAAATCTTCATAGTATCATTATGGCTCATTCCACTTCTATATGGTCTATCTTCTGTGAGTGCTTGATAGATATCAAGGCAAGTCATCATTCTAGATTCATGGGATAGTTGTGAAGCATTTAGTCCATAAGGATATCCATTGCCATCAAGTTTTTCATGGTGATTTGAAGCCCACTCTACAATATCATCAAAACCATCAATTTTTTGAAGAGCTTGTCTTGTATAGTAGGTGTGGCATTTTACTACCTCAAATTCCTCTTTTGTAAGGGGTGATTGTTTATCGAGTATTTTATTTGCTACAGCTAGTTTACCAAGATCATGAAGATTTGCAGCGATTATAAGTTTCATAATTTTTTCGCTATCATAGGCATAGTGGTATGAAAGTTTTTCAATCTTATCACTTAATCCCGATGAATGACGTGAGGTAAAGCTGGAATTTGAATCGATAATAGTAGAAAATATTGATGAGAGTTTTACAAGGTGCTCAAGCTCAATATTCATAGTAAAATCAGGAATCTTAGCTATTACCATTTTTTCCAAATTAGGGGATTGTAGATCTAACCAAAAAGAAGTATTAGTAGCTAGTTTATTAAAATGTTCCACAAGCTCAGGTGAGTAGTATCTAAATTTATTTTTATTTACAAAATCAATAATTTTATTTCTATTTTCTATGGATGGATTTTCAAAATGAAATAGATTGTCAACTGTATCAGCAAGGGCAACGATTTGAGCTAAAAGTGGTATCTCATCACCTTTTAGTTTAAAAAACCCACTACCATCATAAGCTTCATGGTGGTATTTTATTATATTTTTTTGTCCAGAGAGAAAAGGGAAACTTTCTACATTTTTTTCACCAATATCACAGTGTTTAGAATATTGTTCCATGATATTCATATTTTCTTGTTTTGGTGTATCTTCAAATCTATTTACAGTAGCTTCTTCACTTAATCCATTGTCATGTAAAATTGAAAATGAACATAGATCAAATTTTTCTTTTTTATTTAATGGATAAAAATCTGCTAAAGCTAAAGCTATATACGCTACTCTTTTAGAGTGAAAAGATGTGGAACCTAAAGTATTTATCTCCACAAAGTCAAGGGCATCTGATACTGCTAGTAAAAATTGGTTTAGATTAAATTTCATAGAAAATTGCCTTTTATTAAGTAGAGTAATTATAACTATTTACTTTTATAAATCTTATTACATCATTTGAGTTAGATCAAAAAATATTACGATTTGTAATGGTATTATATAAAGTTATATTATTTTGCTAAAATTTTAAAAAATGGAGAAATTATGGCAGAGGCACTTAAAGATTGGTTTTCAAAAGAGTTTGTGGAAGACCTAAAAAATAAATTAGAAATAGTATATAAAGAGTTTGATAGTAAAGGCTTTATGGAGTTTATTTTAGATGATAAATGGGAAGATTTAGAATTGAAAGAGCGTATGAGACATATTGCCATAGCTTTTAATGAATATCTACCATTAGTATATAAAGAACAATTAGAGGTATTGATAGCTGTAAAAAATAAGCTCTCTTATGATCAATCAATGGCTTTACAATCAATGGTATTTCAAGATTTTGTAGAGGTGTATGGATTAGATGATTATGATAACTCTATAAGTGCTTTGAGGGAATTTACTATAAATTCAAGTAGTGAGTTTGCAATAAGATACTTTATCATAAAGTATGAAGAACAGACAATGGATCAAATGAAAGAATGGGCAAAAGATAAAAATCTACATCTTAGAAGATTTGCTAGTGAGGGGTGTCGTCCAAGACTTCCTTGGGCTATCGCTTTACCAAAGTATAAAAAAGATCCTACAAAGGTTTTAGAGATTTTGGAGCTTCTAAAATGTGATAAAGAGAAATATGTACAAAAAAGTGTAGCAAATAATCTAAATGATATTGCAAAAGATAATCCCCATTTAGTGATTGAGTTTGTATCCAACAATCTAGGGCAAAATAAAGATTTAGATTGGATATGTAAACACGCTTCAAGAACACTTCTAAAACAAGGGGATAAAAAGATACTTGAACTTTTTGGATATGGTAAAGCTGATCATGTAATAGTTGATAATTTTGAGTTAGATTCTAGTGTAAAACTTGGAGAAGATTTAAATTTTAATTTTGAATTATCATCAAAAGAGAGCCTTGGTAATATAAGGGTAGAATTTGAAATTGAATACCAAAAAGCAAATAATAAAAGATCAAAAAAAGTATTTATGGTATATCAAGGAGAAATGAAACAAAACATAAAAAGTTTTGCAAAAAAACAAAGTTTTAAAGATATGACTACTAGAAAGCACTACAAAGGTTTACATAAAGTCGCTATAATAGTCAATGGAGAATCAAAAGTAGTAAAAGAGTTTCAATTAATTTAGGGGATTAAATATGACACCAGCAGTAAATTATCTAAAAAAACAAAATTGTGAACATAAAATATTGAAGTATGAACATGATCCAGCTTGTACAAACTATGGACATGAAGCTGCTGAAAAACTAGGGCTAGAAAAAAGTAGAGTATTTAAAACACTTTTAGTTGAGTTAAATCCCAAAGAGTTAGCTGTAGGTATTATACCTGTGGATTGTACCATGTCCCTAAAAGAAGTATCAAAAGCGCTAAAAGTAAAAAGTGCAAAGATGGCAGATAAAGATGAAGCACAAAAGGTTACAGGATATCTACTTGGTGGTATATCTCCCTTTGGTCAAAAAAAGAGATTAAAAACTATTCTTGATATGAGCGCATTGGACTTTGATACTATTTATGTAAGTGGTGGAAGACGTGGTCTAGATATAGAAGTTAAACCAGAAGATATTGTGAAACTTTTAAGTGCTGTTGTTTTTAATATAGGAGTAAATGATTGAAACAAATAAAAAATAGTTTTATAGTATTATTGTTTTTATTGATAGGTATAACAAAAGGAAGTGCTATGAGTATATATGATTTTAATGTAAAAGATATAGATGGCAATGAAGTATCCATGTCAAAATATAAAGGTAAAGTTCTATTAATAGTAAATGTAGCTAGTAAATGTGGATTTACACCACAATATGAAGGATTGGAAGAGCTTTATCAAAAATATAAAAAACATGGTTTTATGATATTAGGATTTCCATCAAATCAATTTATGAGCCAAGAACCAGGATCAAATAAAGAGATAAAAGAATTTTGTAAACTCACCTATGGTGTAGATTTTGATATGTTTGCTAAAATAGATGTAAATGGTGATGATACTATACCTTTATATAAATATCTAAAAAAAGAGGCAAAAGGTATTATGGGTACTGAAGCTATAAAATGGAACTTTACAAAGTTTTTAATAAATAGTGAGGGTAAAGTGATAGAGAGATATGGATCAAGTGATGAGCCAAAATCTATAGAACCAGAGATAGTAAATCTTTTAAATGGTGAGTGTATTTGAGAATAGTTTTATTTATATCAGTATTTATTTACGCTTTATATTCATGTAGTGGAGATTGTTTATCTTGTCATCCTGTTTTAAAAGATAAGTTAGAAGAGAAAGAACATATACTTTTAAAAGAGTGTATCTCTTGTCATAAAGATGATAATATGGAAGGGATGACAGCTTCATGTGGAGGGGATTGTTTTGCTTGTCATGATAAAGATAAGGTTATAAATTCTTTAAATATAGAAGCACATCAGAAACTTGGTGAGTGTAAAACTTGTCATTTTCAAGCGGATGAGGTTTTAAATTTTGAGCCTAAGAATGGAACATTTTTAATTGATGAGGTTTTAGATATAAAGTAAAAGCATTGTAAACTTTATATTAAGAGTTTGAGTAAAAGTAAATAAGCCTATAAAATATTACCAAAAACCATAAAAAAATAGAGGAATTCAATAAAATCGAATAAATTTCCAAATTTAAGTTTCTTTTTAGCAAAAGCTCTTGACAAGTGAAGAAGAATCTATTATAATTCCCGTCCAATTTGAGTGACA
>CAYFGQ010000041.1:0-31067 GCA_964342525.1 uncultured Arcobacteraceae bacterium | reverse complement strand
AGTTTAGAATCCTCTATTGGATTATTATCAAAGTCATCCTCACTCTTATAATTTTTGGGTAATTTATGTATGGTTTTTTCATTAAAAAGAAGCAAAGATAAAGGTAAAGTATCTATGATCAAATAATCTTTGATATCTTGATAAATACTTTTTTCTTCTAATATTTTCAAATCAAAATTAATAAAATTATGACCACATATATATTTAAAATCAATCTCTTTTAAAAACTCTTTTGACTCTGTTAAAGAGCTAGTTTTTAACTCTTTATCTTTATTTATAAAACCTATTTCATTTATTGTCTTTTTTGTAATACTTCCCTCTATATCACAAAAAACTACACTATCTAATTCCAAGAAAACACCTATAAATAATGATTTTGCATTATTATAATTAAAAAAACATTACACCTACGTCACATTTTCTTGAAAATTTGTAAATTCGAGTAAACTCCCAAATCCTGAAATAGAGATGTACACTATAGTGCTTATGCTTGTGATATAGAAACTTGATAAAATTTTGAAGGACTACCCGTAGGTAATTCGAGAGATTTTATCAAGCTTATATGTTGCAATGATAAGTGCTAGAGAGTATATAACTATTTCAGGATTTGGGAAAGTAGTTCCTTATGAAATTTTAGCTAAAATCTAAGGTTATGAGAATAGATAAATTTTTAAATGCTGTAAATATTACAAAAAGAAGAGCGGTGGCAGAGGATATGCTGGCACATGGTGTTGTTTTTATAAATGGTACTTCTGTAAAAAAATCTAAAGAAGTAAAAGTGGGAGATAAGATAGAAGTAAAATATCTTGAATACACTGATACCTTTGAAGTACTTCAAATACCAGTGACAAAATCCACTCCAAAGAGCAAACAAGCTGAATATGTAACAAAACTATAAGAAAGGGTACTAGTAAAAAATGTTTAATAAAGATAAATTAAAATTTGATGATATATTTGAAAATAGACTGCCAGAAGAAGAGGTAAAAAAGTATCTTGTAAAACTATATGAAGATGGTGAAACAGCTGCACAAATCGCAGCTGCGGCTAGTGCTATGAGAGAACACCTTATCCCACTTCCTATAAACTATTCATTAAAAGAAGATTTGATTGATAACTGTGGTACAGGTGGAGACAAGAGTAATAGTTTTAATGTATCTTCAACAGTATCCCTACTTTTAAATGCTTG
Organism: uncultured Arcobacteraceae bacterium; assembly: GCA_964342525.1. Taxonomy (GTDB): domain Bacteria; phylum Campylobacterota; class Campylobacteria; order Campylobacterales; family Arcobacteraceae. The sequence continues at coordinate 29,881 of CAYFGQ010000041.1, read as the reverse complement.
TGGAAGCAAAGTAGCTAAACATGGAAATAGAAGTATCACAAGTAAAAGTGGTAGTGCCGATATGCTTGAAGCACTTGGGATTAATATGAATCTTAGTGTTGAAGCACAAGTGCAACTTTTAGATAAAACTGGATTTGTTTTTATGTTTGCACAGAACCATCATCCAGCAATGAAATATATCATGCCAATTAGAAAATCTTTACCCCATAGAACTATCTTTAATATCCTTGGCCCTTTATCAAATCCAGCTTTTGTACATAAACAGCTAATAGGTGTATTTGATAAAAACTATGTAGGGAGAATCACTGAAGCCCTTAAACTTCTTGGAGCTAAAAGAGCTATGGTAGTAAGTAGTGAAGATGGTATGGATGAGATCTCTATCTCTGATGTGACCCATGCTACATTTTTAGATCATGGAAATATTAGAGAGTTTACTATTGACCCTAGGGAATATGGATTTGATCTAGCTGAAAAAAGTGAAATAGAAGGTGGAGATGCACAGCAAAATGCAGCTGCAACAAGAGGTATTTTAGCTGGTGAAATTACTGGTGCTAAACTTGATATAGTACTTATAAATACAGCATTTGCTCTACTTGTGGATGAGAAAGTTCACTCAACTGAAGAAGGAATAGCTATGGCTAGGGATATTATCACTAGTGGTAAAGCTATAGAGAATCTTGAAGAGATTATAAAAGTTAGTAAAGAGTTAGCGTAAATTGATAGCAACACTAGATGAGATACAAAATGTTGTATCGATATTAAAAGAAAAAATAGCAAACAAAGATATAGTTGTATTACTACGTGGTGATTTAGCAAGTGGTAAAACAACTTTAGTAAAAAATTATCTAAAAGAGTTAAATATAGATGAAAATGTAACAAGTCCAACATTTTCAATCCAAAGTTGTTATGCAAACAATATCTACCACTATGACACTTACAATAAAACCCTACAAGAGTTTGTAGCTTTAGGCTTACTTGAAGAGTTTGAAAAAGAGGGAATCCATTTTGTTGAATGGGGTGGTCTGGACTTGGAGAAGATTTTATTAGAATATGGATTTGAAACCCTAGTGGTAGAGATAGAAAAAAAAGAGAATAAACGGGAATATATTATAAAATAATGGCTAATCTAAAAATTACAGATATAACAAAAAATATAAATAAAACACAAATACTACATGGTATTTCACTAGATGTAAATACCAATGAAGTTGTAGGTCTACTAGGACCAAATGGAGCTGGTAAAACCACAACCTTTTATACCATCTGTGGACTAGTAAAACCAACTACAGGAGATGTATTTTTAAATGATGAAAATATCACTGCTCTACCACTACACAAACGTGCTATAGAAGGAATAGGTTATCTTCCTCAAGAATCCTCAATCTTTAAAGATTTAAGTGTAGAAGACAATCTATTACTAGCAGCACAAATTGTTACTAAAAATAAACAAACCCAACAGGAAAGGATAGAAGAGCTTCTAGAGATTTTCAATATCGAACCTATCCGTCAAAGACTTGGTAAAAGTTTAAGTGGTGGGGAAAGACGTAGAACAGAGATTGCAAGAGCTTTAGTATCTAAACCTGACTTTTTACTTCTAGATGAGCCTTTTGCGGGGGTTGACCCAATTGCGGTAAAAGATATCCAAGGGATTATTGCTCAGCTTAAGAGTATTGGTATTGGTGTACTTATTACAGACCACAATGTAAGGGAAACTTTAGCTATCTGTGATAGAGCGTATGTTATCAAAAGTGGATCTGTACTTGCTTCAGGATCAAGTGAAGAGATCAAAAATGATCCAAGTGTAAGAGAGCATTATCTAGGAGATGATTTTACTTTTTAAGTTCGATTACAAACTTTACACCCACAGGGGTGTTTCTCGCAGATAATGTTCCATTGTGATGATCACTTACAATTATCCTTGACATATGTAGCCCAAGACCTGTACCATTTTTATCCTCTTTTGTTGAAAAATATGGATCAAAAATATGTGGTAAAATATCTTCATCTATACCTCCACCATTATCTTCAAACTCCATTATTACGTCATCATTGATTGATCTAGTTCTGATTATAATCTTTTTATTTTCTACACCATTTAAACTCAAACTATCTTGGGAATTTTTTAGTATATTTAAAATCACTTGCATCATTTCATTATCATATAAAGATATTTCGCAATCACATCCAAGCTCACTAATAATCTCAATATCATCCTCAATAAGAGAAAAACTAATCATATTTAAAGATTTTAAAATAAGCTCATCCACACTTATCTGAACTTTTTTTCTACTTGGTTTATAAAAAGTTCTAAAATCATCAATCAAATCACTTAAGTTGTTTATTGAATTTTGAATATCTGAAAACTGCTTGTAGGTATATTTTTTAAACTCTTTTCTACCTTTTTTAGATTTAAAATCAAACTTCTTAAGATCAAGTTTTAATTTCATTGCAACTATTGTTAAAGATACAGAAGATAAAGGTTGTCTCCATTGATGAGCTATCATACTGATGATCTCACCCATTTGAGCTAACCTTGATTGTTGCATTATCAATTTCTCTTTTTTTAAATTTTTTTCGAGCTCCTCAGCTACTCTTACTTCTAATTCATTATTTAATATTTCTAAATCATTTTTAGCTTTTTGAGCTATCTCTTTTGCTTTTTTAAGTTTTTGAAAACCAAAAAGAAATAATATAAATATAAACACAAAAAATATACTTAAAGCCCAAAAAAATGTAGAAATTATGCCATTTTGTATATTTGTCATTTGCCATTTATTTAAAATATCATTTTTAAATTCACTTGATAAAGAGTTTATCCCATACTCAAGTATCTCATTTAATAAAGGCTCATCTTTAGATGATACTAATTTTAACTCCCATCTATCTTCTAACTGCCCACTTATTTTTATATCTATCAGATTATATTTCTTTATGGAGGAAGCAATGGAAGAAGCTAAATCAATAAAAGCATAGATTTTATAAGAGCTAAGCTCTTTCATAGCCTCATCAATAGATTCATATTCAATAATCTCTAAATCAGAGTATTTCTCCTTTAATCTATCCACAAAAGAGTAAGCTTTTATCACCCCAATTTTTTTGTTTTTTATTTGTCCAATATCATAAATATAAAAACTATCACTATGGGTTGCGATCACATATGGTAAAGAAAGGTAAGAGGAAGTGGATAAAAGATCCCTAGTATCCTCTTTTTTATATGAAGATAAAATAAGCCCATCACATTTTTTTGATTTTAAAAGCTCTCTACTCTCTTTAAAAGAGGATGTATAAACCAAATCCATATCAGTATTTAATATTTTTGATATCTCTTTTATATAATCATTTGATATACCAAGATTTTTTGATGTTTGTTGATATTCAAAGGGTTTGATAAAATCATCCATACATATATTTATTTTTTGTTTTTGATTTAAATAGTTTTTGTATCTTTGATCAATATTTTGTGCGTATATAATATTTATAAGAAAAAATAGGACAAATAGTATTCTTCTCAAAAGAACCCTTAGTATAAAGTTTCAATCCAAAACATGTAATTACGAAACCCATTACATATTCTAGATTTAAGTATACTATATTGTCACATAATTTAAGCCAAATTAATTAATTTGGCTTTATTATTTTAATCTATGGGCAAAGGTATAAAGAACTGGTAAATATACTAGATTTAAAATTGTTCCCCATGCTAAACCAAACCCAAGAGCTATAGCAACTGGTTGGAATACTACTGCTTGACCTGTAGCAAAGAAGATAAGTGAACTCATACCTATAAGTGTAGTAATAGTAGTCAAAATAATAGGTCTAAACCTTTTAGTTGCCCTATAAAACACCTGCTCTATAGACTTAGCTTTTTTAAGATAAGTCATCATAATAATACCATCATTTATAACAACCCCAGCAAGACCAAGTGTCCCTATCATACTTGGCATACTTAAGTTCAAGCCCATAGCTGCGTGCCCTAAAAGTACTCCTAGTATAGAAAAAGGGATCACACTCATCAAAATAAAAGTTTCCCTAAAAGAGTTAAATAAATAAAGCATAGATAACATAATAAGTAAAACTGCTAAACCTGAAGCGATCAACATATCATGCTTTAAAGATTTTTTCTTTTCAGCTTCCCCTTTAAATACTAACCTTACTCCACTCTCTTTAATCTCATCCAATATAGGTTGAATTTGTTCTACAACTTCTGTGGATGTTATAATCTTTGGATCAACATTAGCATAGATATAAAAGTTTTTCTCTCCAGCATCTTTTGTAATCATCTCAAAAGATTTTACCTTTTTAAATTCTGTCACCTCATCAAGTCTTACATATTTGCCATTTGCAAGAGGAATTTCTAGAGATTTAAAACTATCAAAATCATCTTTTAAAAGGGATTCTATTTTGATATCAAGCATACCTTCAGTATCAAAAGCTACACCTTTTTTCTTAGTAAGGTATAGATTTGATAAGTAGTTTCCTATATAAGCTTCATCTATCCCTAACTGCTCCCCATAAGAGTTTACTTTTAATTTGATCTCATCTACACCAAAAGTGATCGAATCTGCCACAGATTTTATCCCTTCAATTTTATTTAAAGCATCTGTTATCTTATTTACAGAGTTTATTACCTTTTCATTATCATTAGAAATAAGTCCCACTTTTATATCAGCTTTTACAGGTCCTACCCTACGCTCTAATACATTTATCTCAATCAATCCATATTTAGATTTATAATCTTTTTCTTTTAAAAACTTCTTTAGTTTTTTTGCTATCATTTGAGATGTCTCTGTTCTCACTCTTCCCTCATCATCATAATAAAAACTAAGATAAGGAGTAACATAACTATCTAAAAAGTTTTCAGCTTTTCTTTTTTCAAGTTCTAAAGTCATATACATAACATAAGGAAATCGCTCAGAATTACCTCCAGAATCTCTTCTAAATCCAGTTATAGAGTCTATACTTTTTATAGAAAACTCCTCTTTTTTTGTTAAAAGATCAGCCTCTATCTCTTTTATGATTTTATTTGCATCTTCAAGTTTAGTATTTACATCTGCTTTTATGGATACCTTTACATCACTACCATCAAACTTTGGAAACATCTGAAATTTGGAGCTCATTATCATATAAGCGGTTAAAACAGGTACACCTATTATAAATACTACAAGAAAGGTCTTTTTCCAATTCATAAAAAAGTGGATAACGGCACTATAGATTTTATTTGGAAACTCCCAAGAAGTAACCTTTGCACCATTTTTTAAAGTATGAGCAGCGTGTATTGGTAAAAATACAAATGATTCTAAAAGGGAAGCTATCACTAGTGCAGATACTGCAATAGGAATAAGCTTCATAACCTCACCCATAGTACCACTAATCATCAAAATAGGGATAAATGAAAAAAGAGTAGTTATACTAGCAATTGTTACAGGCTTAAACATCTCTTTTGCACCCATAAGAGCTGCTTCTTTTGGAGGGTAGCCCTCTTCTATATGTTGTTGGATATTTTCACTTACCACTATGGCATCATCCACAACAATACCTATAGCGATAAGTACCCCAACTAAAGAGATCATATTGATAGAATATCCAGAATAGTAAATATAAACAGCCGCAATCACAAACGATGTAGGGATACCAATAGCAATAATAATCGCCATCCTAGTATTGATAAGTATAGCTACAAGTATAGTGATAAGAATAATACCAACCATAATATTTGATATAACAATATTTAACCTATCACGTATCCTTACACTATTATCATCAGCTACAGATATCTCAATATTTTTTACACCTTTTTGAACCTCATTTACTAGCCTTTTTATATCATCTGAAATAGCCAATGCATCTGCTGTATCCATTTGAGCAACCGCTAAAGATAAAGCATGTTTTCCATTAAAAGAGTATAGAGTTGAAGAATCTTCATATCTTTTTGATATCTTTGCAATATCTGATAATTTAATATTTTGATCCCCTACTCTTATAATAGTACTTGCTAAGTTTTTAGCATTTTTCTTACCATTAAATGTGGAGATATAAAAATGTTTTTTAGAGTCTTCTATCTTTCCAAGGGGGAAGATATATGAAAGGGTAGATATGGCTGAGAATATTTCACTTTTGTTTAAACCATACGCTTCAATCTTTTTATCATCTAAAAGTATCTCAAAGTATTTATCACTATCTCCAAAAACAGTAACATCACTTACACCATATACCCCTAAAAGTTTACTTTTTAACCTATCAGCAAAGGGTTTCATCTGATCTGTTGTAAGAAGCTCTGAGGTTAAAGATATATCAATAAGATCCCTCGTCCTATCAAGGGCATTGGCACTAGGATCATCCATATCTGAAGGAAGATTTCCTTTTATCACCTCAATGGAGTCTTTCACCTTATTTAATATATTATATTTATTTTCACCCTCACGAAGCTCCAAGATAATGGAAAAACTACCCGGGCTAATAACGGTGGTAATATCACTTATACCATCAATATTTTTTATCTCATCTTCTATCTCAGATACTGCCATACGATCAAGGATATCAACGCTCGCCCCACTATATCCACCACTTACACTGATCATATCAAGCTCAAAAGATGGAAATACCTCTTTTGGTGTTTTTGTATAAGACCAAATACCTATGGCAAAAATCAATATAAATAAAGTATAGTTCATACGTGAATTATCTATAAAAAATCTCAAAAATCGTTCAAACATTTAGTTTCTCTCCAAATCCCATATAGGATAAATTACTTCTGAGATTATATTTAAAGATTATTAATAAAGTGTTAATAGTTGATATTTTTCCCAGTGGAACAATTAATGTAGTATGTTTTAAAGGAGAAGATAATGGATAAACGTGATATATATGAAAATAATAAACCAAATATAATACTAAGGATAGCCCTCACATCCATATTTATTTTATATATCTCTTTAGCCATTTATGGCTTTAAGATAGGATTAGATTAAATAATCAATAAAAATAGTATATGGTAGTTATACTATAATAAGCAAAAAATGCCCATAACAATACAACTATACAATAAAGTATAGGATTTTTACTTAATTCAATCGTCTCTAAAAGATATGTCTCTCTTTTTATTAAATCGTTTATTATCCAATATATAAATAAAACTCCAAGTATTAAATACTCCCCAGTTAAAAAGGAGATAGCAACTAAAAGTAGTGCTATCTTTGATTTTGTTTTATCTTTTAAAAACTCTAAAATCTTTTCTTTCATTTTATCCCTATAGATACATTATATTTGTACCAATATTTTTTACTTGTTTTACTTTTCTTTTTGAATAGTTTATCATGGAATTATATTCATAGTAAAACATCTCTTGCCCTTTTAAAAGCTCTGATGGGCTCATCTTTTTTGGCATATAAACTACATCTGTGCCATTATATCTTGACCAGTCATGTGTTAAGATTCTATCTTCTTTTTCTAAATTATTATATAATTTTGTTCCTGGAAAAGGTATTTGAATCACAGGTTCACATACATCTATCTCCACATCTAAGGCAAACTCTAAACTACGCTCAAAAATTGAAGTATCATGTTCATCAAATCCAAACATCATAGCTGAATCTACGATGATACCATAATTATGCAGTTTTTTAATACGCTCTTTTATCTCATCAACTTTTATAAAACCTTTGCCATTGCCTTTTAAAGCTTCTTGGGATGGGGTTTCAAGTCCTACTAATATATATTTTAAACCACTTTTAGCAGCTAAGGATAAAAACTCATCGTCATCTGCTATAGAGATATCTGTGGTCACAGACCATTTTATATTTAAAGGAGTGATAGCTTTAAATAATTCCTTTGCCCACTCTTTATTTACAGTAAGATTATCCGCATGTAGTTCATAAAAATAAGCATTTGCATCAACTATCTCTTTTACAATATGCTCTATAGATCTATATCTTATATTTCCAAAAAATGGATTTACAATACAAAAATGACACTTATAAGGGCAACCCCTACTTGCCACTACTGTCCAGCAATAATTATAATCTTTTTGATCAATTAAATCTGTAGGAAATGGCTTTAGCTCTTTTAAATCTAAGATGGTATCTCTTTTATATTTTTGTTTTAACTTTTTATTTTTAAAATCCTCCAAAAGATCAAATATCACACCTTCACTCTCACCTAAAAGAACACTATCACCATATTTTAGAGCCTCATCACTCATAAAGGTAGCATGTAAACCACCAAAAAATACAGTTTTACCTTTATTTTTAAACTCTTTTGCTATTTGATAAGCACGCAAGGCATCTGGTGTAGAGAAAAAAATACCAACAATATCTGCTTTTGATTTATAATCTACCTTATGCCCTGCTGTTTCATCTTTTAGCTCTAGATCAACTTTCCCATAAAGTTCAGCTGCTGTTGAAAAGATATTTTGAGAGGGACTTCCCCTTTTTGCCTTATAGTCTTTAAAATCACTTGGAGCACTTGCTTTTATTAATAATACTTTCATTATCAATTCCTTACTTATTTTATCTCTTCTTTATACACCTAAAACTTTCCTACAATTCCAATAAATGCCCCTTTAATATTCATATCACTAGTATATGATATATCACTAGAATCTATTTTTTTCAATTCCTTTTTATATCCAATCTCTGCACCTAAAGAAAACGCTCCTTGATCAAGAAACATATATTGTGCCTTTATCACTTCATCTTTTATTTTAGAGCTTCCTTTTGAACCATATTTACCATTATACTGTATAGTAATATTACTAGTAGGATTCAATGTAACACCAGTATAATATAAAACTAAAGTACCATCATTTTTCTCTTTTTTCTTAGTTGATCCTCTTTCAATAGACATATATCCATCATGTGTTTTTATATCAAGCCCTAAATCGATAGTTAAAACTTCATTATCTATTAAACTATAAAAGAAAATATTATCATATTGATCTAACTCTAGTTCTACAGTACTACCTTTAGCAAAAAGAGTTCCCGAGTATATGGTAGCTTTTTCACTTTTTCCATCAACAAAAAAACTACTCATTTCAAATCTATAATTTGGTAAAAGAGTATCGTGTTTTAATTCTAACCAAGCATATCCACTTTCACTTCTATCTTTAAGTCCATAATAGTTTTCCACATCATAACTTGGGTACTGCCTTGTACCAGTTGTACCAGTTACTTTAGCACTCCAAAGCCCCATTCCCATATCAAAAGAGATGTCTGAACCATATAAACTTGTACTTAATATTCCCGCTAACATAATATTTATTAAATTTTTTTTCATAATAATCCTTTTATTTTAATTTACATTTATCTAATTTATTATCTAAAACTTTGCTATCAAACCAGCAAATAAACCCTCGATATCTAAATCACCTATATAAGAGACACTTGTATCATCAACTTTAATATTCTGCTTTTTATATCCTAATTCCACACCAAGACATAAAATACCACTTTTTAAAGCTATATATTTAGCTTTTATTGATTGATCTTGTATCTTTGAAGCCCCATCTATGCCATATTTAATATCATATAAAAAATGTAGATCATCCATACTATAAGAAAAAGCTAGATAATATAAAGCCGAAGTATCATCAAAGTCCTCTTTTTGTTCTAAGTTATTTCCTTTTACACCCATAAAACCATCAAAGGTTTTAAAATCAATTCCCACATCTATTGTTAAAATATCCTCAAAAAGGGAGTAATAAAAAATATTGTCATATTGTTTTATCTTCAATTGGGATTCACTATTTAAAGAAAATGTTTTATCCCTAAGAACTATTTGCTTTGAAGTTTTACCTTCAAATAATAAATCACTTATCTCAAATTTATACCTAGGAATAAAACTCTGCTTATGTCTATAATCTACCCATAAATATGTACTATCACTTTTTTCACTTATCCCATAATCATCTTTTATCTCATAATTTGGAGAAACCCTTGTTCCTGTAGTTCCACTAAGTTTGGGATTCCAATTTCCCACACCCATATTAAGTGTTAAATCTGTGGCATATAGATTTAAAATAAATATAAAAGATACAATTCCTATTTTTTTAATATTCATTAAAATTTCTCTACTTTATTTTTTCGATAGATATACATTAAAATTGTATGATGGCTTAATAAGATCACTTATCAAATACTCCTCAATATCCATTTTAAAATCTCTTTTAATTTTCATTTTATTTATTTCATCCCAAAGTTGATTCATCTTTATCTCTTTGTTATAAGCTATAGATGTTTTATTAAATTTTGTTTTTTTAACAATTTTCTCATCCACACCTAAAATCTCTCTTTGCGACTTTACACCTATAAAACAATCAAAACTATTTTTTTTATAGCCAGTATAAATAACCATTAAAACATCTTTGCTTTTTGATTTGACAAAAGCCTTTGAGTTAAAAAACTCTTCCCATAAGCCCAAGATCAAAATATCCCTATGTTCTTTTGATTTATATTCAATATTTTTGGAGATTCCATATATTTTAAACTCATCCAAAGATACATCTTTAAAGTTAAATTCTGTAGCAAATACAAAATTTGAACACAAAATAAATAAAACAACTTTCTTCACTAATCCCATCATCATTTCTCCTATTTTTTAATCTCTACCAATTCAATAAATGAATCAATAAAATTTATAAGTTCATCTTTTAAATCAAAATCATCCAAACTATAAGAATGTATCAATATACCATCAGCCAAACACATAATAGTAGTAATAAAATTTATAGCTTCAGGCTTTATCTCACCTTTTTTTATCTCCTCATCAAGTATTAAAAAAATACTATCTTTAAAATAAACCTGTATTTGTGTGGTATATTTTTTTAAGGATTCACTATAGTTTTTATTTAATATAAACTCTTTGTAAAATATTAAAAAATCTCTATATTCTTTTGAATCATCTAAATATGCTTCAAAAATCACCTCTAATTTTTCTTTTAGAGTTGATGCTTTTTTTAGCTTTTTTTGATTATCTTTGATATAAGAACTTGTAAGATATTCAAAAATCTCCAAAAGCATCTTATCTTTAGAATCAAAATAATGATAAAAAGTACCCTTACTTATATTTAAATATTTCAATAACTCATTTAATGAAAATTTTTCTAATCCATGTTTAATTATAAATTCATATGTACCATTCAAAATTTTATACTCTTTACTAAGCATTAAAACAACCTAATTTTCTTTTTTAGACTAGTAGTCTAGATGAAATCTTACAAGATTTAAAATTAATATTTTCTTAAAATCAGACCAGTAGTTTATTTTTATTTAAGCTCTTTTTGATTATGATTTTAAAAATAGACTAGTAGTTTAAACTATCAGTCTAAATTATTAAAAGGTGGTAATATGGCAACAACATCACAAATGGAAGAAGCATCTTTATTTTTAATGCAATCAAGCCTTGGTGCAGACTACGCACTTATTGAACATGTAGCTAATTATAGTGGAGGGATTGAAAGCTGGCTTGACAATCAATTAACTCATAGTGTATCCGATACGGGTACAAAAAACACAGATGATACTTTTTATAATAGAACAAATGAAATCTGGTTAGATTTTAAATCTCAAGCAATAAAAGCCTCAGGAGATAATGGTACAGGAAATATTATAGGTAAAGGAAATGCTACCCTACCTTATAATTTTTATTGGAGAATGTCATGGTGGCATAGAACTTTAGCAAAAAATCACAGTACTCTTGCAAATAAAAACTATACAAACTCTGATGGTAAATCCTTTGACACTACAAATCCAAAAGAAAATAACTCAGAAAATATAGTACGTCATAGAATAGCTCAAGCACTAAGTGAAATATTAGTAATATCTGATAAATCTATACTAGAATTAGATGCACTAGGGATGGCAGATTTTTATGATATCTTATATAAAGGTGCTTTTGGAAACTATAATGACCTTTTAAAGAAGGTATCCTTACACCCAACAATGGGAGTGTTTCTTACACACTTAAATAATAAAAAAGAAGACCCAACAAATAATATCCACCCAGATGAAAACTATGCTAGAGAGATTATGCAGCTTTTTACAATAGGATTAAATGAACTTGATCCAAATACAGGTGTTGAAAAAAAAGATAATACAGGAAACTATATCCCCACATATAATAATGATGATATAAAACAACTAGCAAAAGTTTTCACAGGAATTAGAGGAGACTCTTATAATTATGTATGGCCAAATCAAATTACTGGATTTACACAAGATGGAAATATCCTTTTAAATGATGGTGGTACAAAAAACCATAAAACAATCCCATTTATAAATATGATAAAACCTATGAAACAAGATAGTGAAGGTCAACACGATGTAACGGAGAAAAAACTATTCCATCATAGTGGCAAAAAATATACTGCCACAATAGGTGCTGGTGGATCTTTAGATGCAGATATTACAAGCGCAGTAAATCAGCTTGTAGCTCATCCAAATACAAAATATTTTATTGCAAAAAAACTGATTCAACAATTGGTAACATCAAATCCATCTCAAGGATATATACAAGCAGTAGCAAGTAAATTTGGCTCAAATGGTGATTTAAAAGCAGTGATCAAAGAGATACTAATACATGCTGAAGCAAGAAGTACAAGTTCAAAAAAACTTAAATCACCGCTTTTTAGGGTAACTCAGTTATTAAGAGCTTTTAATGTTAAAAATACTTCAGGCAAACTGTGGGTAAGGGGGGATATGGTAGATTCTTTATTACAACACCATGTATTATCTTCACCTACTGTATTTAATTTCTATTTACCAGATTTTGCTCCCCATGGGGATATTGAAAATGCAAATCAAGTAGCACCAGAATTTCAACTACACAACTCAGCAACATCAATAGCATATACAAATATGATGTATGCCCTATTGTTTAGTTCTGATAATAAAATATCTCTTTTAGTACCCACTCTTATTGATAATCCAAACTTTTTCAAAACAAAAGATACAACAGGAAGTAGCGATAAACTTGAATTTGATTTTACCCAAGAGCTAGCTTTAGTAAACAATGCAAAAAATGCACATAATGCAAATAACTATTCCCTTAGGGATTCTCATCTTAATACTCTTATAAGAAGAATAAGTCTAATTCTTACAGGAAAAGAATCCTGCCCAATTGAAGCAGAACTAAAAACTATGATTGATACGAATATAGGGTATGGCACACCTATATGGGTTGTACAAAGTATTGTTTTTCTAATTTTATGTACACCACAATTTACAATTCAAAGGAAAAGATAATGAAAACAACTATGTCTAGAAGAAGCTTTATTAAACTTTCTTTATTAACATCTTTTTTAATAGCTGGATGTGGGAAAAAACCTAGTAACTCTTCAGGTGGTAAAGGTAAAGCCATTGTATATCTAATTTTAAATGGAGGAAATGATAGTTTTAATATGCTTGTACCCACAGATACAAAATCATATAATGAGTATGCGACAACAAGATCAAATCTAAGACTAAATAAAAGTGACCTTCATGATCTAAACTTTATAGATAAAAACTCTAAAAACTTTGGCTTACACCCAGCTATGCCAAAAACTGCAGCTTTATTTAATAATCATAAATTATCATTTATAGCAAATGTAGGACCCCTAGTTCAAAAAACAACAAAAGCAGAGTATCAATCAAATAGTGTACCAATCCCACTTGGTCTTTTATCCCATTCAGATCAGGTAAAACATTGGCAAACATTAGATGCAAATAAAAGGACAAATATTGGACTATTTGGTAGATTTGCAGATAAATTTCAAGCAAATAAATCTGATAATCAAATATCAATGAATCTATCTCTAAGTGGTACAAACATTTTACAAAATGGAGAAAGATCAACTGAATACTCCATAACCCAAGATGGTAGTATAGGACTAAGTGTGATTGATAATCCTTCAGATCTAAACAATGCTTTAAATAACACATTTAACACCATATTAAATAAATCATATGCAGATCCTTTTGAAAAAACATTTATTGATATAGAAAAAAATGCCCAATCTCACCATGAGACTTTTAAAGCAAAAACAAGTGGAATAAATGTAAATACTTTTGTAGACTATAGTTCTAAAGTCACCCACACAAATGCACAAAATGGAAATGAACAAACAAAATATTCAAGTACAGATAAAAATATCAATGATCAATTTAAAATGATTGCTAAAGCTATAAAAGCTTCAGGCAGTCTTCGTATGAGCAAACAAACATTTTTTATCAATTATTATGGATGGGATCACCACGATGAACTTACAAACAATCATGCAAGAATGTTATCAGTTGTAGATGATGCTCTAGATGGATTTCAAAAAGCACTAGAACAACTTGGAGTTGCTGATGGAGTTATCACTGTTGTTGGTTCTGATTTTGGAAGAACACTTACCTCAAATGGAAATGGTACAGACCATGGTTGGGGTGGAAATATGATTGTAATGGGAAAAGATATAATTGGAGGAGAAGTATTTGGAGAATACCCTAGCCTAGCTTTAGGAAGTGAGCTTGATATTGGTGGAGGAGTATTGATACCTACCACTTCTACAGATGAAGTATTTGCTGAGCTTGCCCATTGGTTTGGGATAGGAAAAGGAGAATTAAATAAATATATACCAAATATCAAAAACTTCTACAATTTATCCGGAAATTTCCCTGTAGGCTTTATATAATAGTAATTTAGATATTCAATCAATATTGAATATCTAAATCAAATGTTAAATAGATTTATTATAGAATCCCTTCCATGAAAACAAAAAAAGAAAAAAGAAGAGAAAAACTAGCCCTACAAGCATATGAGATGATCACTAAAGGTCATGCTGATGATTTTAGTTTAAATACTTTTATTGAATCTATTTCAATAAGTAAAGGGGTTTTTTACCACTATTTTAAAAATAAAGATGATCTTTATTATGAGATCATAAATGTAATATTTGGCTCTTTTCTTGAGCGTTTTGTTTTACCACAAGAACCTAAAAACTTTGAAGAAACCCTACATAAACTTTTCTTTATATATGTATCAGAACTTGAAGAGATAAAAATCTATATGAAATTTATCTATGAAATATATCCATTTTTCTCAAATGAAAAAAACCAATTCACATACAATTTTATGCAAGAGTACTACGTATATCTTTTTGCGGAACTTGAAAAAGTGATGAAAGAAGAGATAGAAAAAGGTACTTTAAAAGAGGAAATTTTAGCTATGATCAAACCAATTGCAGCAACAGCAGATGGTATGTATACCCACTCTTGTATGCTTAAAGGTTATAGTAGACAAAATGAAGTTAAAAAGTATTTTAGTTTTATTTGTGAACACTACTCTAAATAGCTTTTATAAAAATCACCAAATTTAAAGCTCTTCCCAACCTCATATTAGATATTATAAGCCAAATTAAATTTTTGGAGTAATAAATGAAAAAATTAGTTTTGATTTTAGCATTTACAGTATCACTATTTGCTAAAAACCCAATAGCTGTACTTGAAACTACACAAGGGAAAATCGAAATAGAACTTAGGGCTGATCTAGCACCACTAGCAGTTGAAAACTTTTCAACACATATCAAAAATGGTTATTATAATGGTATTATTTTCCATAGGATCATTAAAAACTTTATGATCCAAGGTGGAGATCCAACTGGTACAGGTAGAGGTGGAGAATCTATTTGGGGGAAAAAATTCAAAGATGAATTTTCACCAAATGCAGTATTTGATAAATCTGGTATCTTAGCTATGGCAAATGCAGGACGTAATACAAATGGTTCTCAATTTTTTATCACAACAGTTCCAACATATTGGCTAAATGGTAGACACACAATTTTTGGATATGTTACACCTGAAACTTTTCCTATAGTTAAAAAATTAGAAGCTGTAAGTACAGGAAGAGGAGATAGACCTCTAAAAGAGCAAAAAATCATAAAAGCTTATATGAAATAAAAAGTCATTTGAGATCTTCTTATGATCTCAAGGACTCTTTTACCACAAACTATTATACTTATCCATAAAATCTAAAGGATCAACAGTTGTACCATTTACTTTAATAGTTAAATGAAGATGAGGACCAGTAATCCTACCAGTAGCCCCACTTAAAGCAAGCACTTGCCCTTTTTTGATTTTCTCTCCTACTTTTACTTTATATGAACTAAGATGAAAATAACAACTATATATCCCCATACCATGATCAACGATAACTGATCCACCAGCATAATATCTATCTTTGACAAGCACTACTACACCATCATTTATAGCCTTTACATCAGTGCCAACCTTAGCTCTAAAATCTGTACCACTATGATAACTTTTCAATTGATCATTAAATACCCTAGCATTTCCAAAGGCACTTGTTATTTTTGAGTTCATTGGTAATTCAAATTTAGAATTTACATAGGTTTTATTTGAAATAGTATTATAAATCTTTGTAGCTTCTGCATACTCTTTTTGAATACGCTCTCTCACTTTTTTAAATGGATTTACATGTTTTTTATTTACTTTTAATTTCTCTTTTTTATATTTCCCTTTTGTGATATCTAAAGTGAATGTTTTATAAATATTATGATCAGAAAAGATTGCTATATTTTTTATCTTATCTTTTGTTTTATAGTTTATAGGAATGATTGTAAAGAGTTTATCTTTTTGTGTGGGATGGCTAAAGATTTGTAAATCTTTATTATCCATTTTTATAAGTGGATTTTTTATCTTATCAAAGCTATAAAAAAAAGCTTTTCCATTATCAATAGTGTTTGCGTATATACTAGATAAAATAAAAGATAAAAAGATCAATATTCTCATAAATCACCCTACTTTAAAAGCCCATCTTCGATAGCTCCATCAAGCTTAGTTTTTATCACTTCCCAAATATCTTTTGAGCCTTTTTCGATCCTAGAATTTACTTCAAATACTTTTTCCTTTGGTACATTATGCCTCTGCCAAGTACCTCCATTATCATGAAGATTGTGAAATATTGGAGGTATACGATCAATCGCCCTTGCAAATTTAGACTCTGCTG
This sequence comes from uncultured Arcobacteraceae bacterium, assembly GCA_964342525.1. Lineage (GTDB taxonomy): Bacteria > Campylobacterota > Campylobacteria > Campylobacterales > Arcobacteraceae. The sequence goes on along the minus strand of CAYFGQ010000041.1, from coordinate 12,901 downwards.
ACTCCCCAGCTTCAAACTCATACCAAAGATTTAGATATTCATCTTGTTTCTCTTTAGGTAAAATCCCTAAAACTCTCTTTACACCCTCTTCCTCTTCTTGTTTAACTTCACTTGTTTCACTACTATAGATAATAGTATCTCCAGCATCTATCTCACCAAGATCATGGATAAGTAGCATCTTTATCACATGGTTTATATCGATCTGCTCATTTGCATAATCTTTTAGCATCAAAGCAGATATACAAACATGCCAAGAGTGTTCAGCTGAGTTTTCATATCTATCTAAACCTACTGGTTTTGTTTTACGGTGTATATCTTTTAGTTTTTCTATTTCTACTAAAAAGGTTAGGGTTTGTTCTATTTCTTTCAATTTATTTTCCAATTATTTTTATAAATAGATTCTATATAAAAGAGCCTTAAATAAGAAAAAAATTTAATAAATTATAAAATTTTAATTTATTTAATAGACTTTTTTATTCTATAAGTATAAACCCAAGAGTATCTTTCACAATATTCTGCTATAAACTTATTAATTTCCCATTTTGAACATCCACGTAAAGGATCAGCTACTAAAAGCTTTTCATCTCTATCAACCCCATAAATAACAACTAAATGCCATCCTACAAAATCTTTCATACAAGCAACTACTGGTTGTTGTTTTTTCAAATCTTCTATAATCTCTTTTAATGTCATAGTTTGTTGTAAACTTTCAAGTAGATTATCATAACTTGAAAGTGCCTTATGAGGAGAACAAAACTGATTATATTTCTCTCCAAATATACTTTTTGCAAATTCTATTTGAGTTTTTATACCTTTTTGTCGATAAAATTGTGCAATTGATATAGAAACTGCTGCCCAACAAAGTCTTGAATCTTTTTGCTTTTCTAATTCAAAATCAAGTTGTATCATTTTTATTCTAACTTATGTATAAATTGTAATAAGTCTATTTTCTTCCATCTTATTTAAGATATTTAAAATAGAGACATTATTACTTTCATGTTCTTTTAACAACTCTTCCACACTAAAAACTTTATTTAATGATTCTAATATTTTTTTTTGTATCCCTTTTAAAATAAGGGGTTTTCTATTTCTCTTATAATATATTATCAATTTATCTTTATCACTACTACTAACTATAGAAGAGATTGCACTACACAATTTTACCTTTGATGATAAAAACAATTTTTTTTGTTCTTCTTCTGTAAAAGTATATTTTTTAGTTCCGAATATTACTTTAGAAACTTTATACCTAATACAACTATTGATTAGCTCCTTTGAAGAGATAGGTATTTCAGTACCAAATTGAGTGTCAGTATAAATAGAATTATAATTATCAATTTCAGGTAATAAAATTCGTAATATATTATAAACATATTTTGTAAGTGTCAAATATTCTACACCATCATAAATTGCTTGATTTTCATCCCTTGAAGTAAATAATCCCAATCCCATTGTTCCCATAGCAACTTCAGGTGAATGTAATGAGAGATTAATCCTATTAAACACAATATTTGAACGTTCTATAGGTTTTATATCATAATCAAAAACTTTTATAAAAATCTCATTAAGATTTTGTCTCAACTTTTTTGATATCTCTTCAATCTGCCCAGCCTCATTAGAAAGTTTTTTATGTAAAATAGCTTGAGAAACCCTTGGTGCTAATGATTCAGGGGTTTCATTACTTAACCAATGAATACAAGTTCTTAACCAAAATATAAAAGAGCTTTTATAATTTTCACGTAAATCTTCAAGTTGTGCAAAACATAAATTAGTATATAACAAATCACTTTCACTTTTTAAATATTGATTAACATCAAAGGCTTTAATATAGTACTCTTCGGATAAAGTATAATTTTTAATTTTTTTATATAATCTAGCTTGATTAATAGCATTTATATAAAAAATATGCCATTCTTTTTTATCTTGTTTTAATAGTTTATTCTCTATCTCTTTTTCAAAGGAAAATGCACTATCTAAATCACCAAGCCTTAGTTTATTTAATGCATAAATATTAAGTAAATAAAGGTATTCTTTTTTATCACTCATAGAAGATTCTAAAAAATACTCTTGTACAAATTTAAAATAAGGTTCAGCTTCTTTTGGACAATTTATCATAACAAGTCCCCATGCTTTACTAAGAGCTAAAGAGTATTTATATTCTTTAGCCAGCTCTTCAAAGGGAAAATTCTCCATTGCTGCATCAGAAAAAGCCATTAAAGCGATACGAATATTTTGAATCTGCATAATTGTAAAGGCAAGCTGTAAATTAGGGATTTCTCTATTTTTAATATTTTCTAATATCTTTAAAGCAATACCATAGCCACCCTCAGAAAACCTTTTAGCAGCTTCGAGTTGTAAAAAGTAAATTATATTTTGATCACTACTTAATCCCATTAATTCATAATAAGCTTTTAACCAAGAATACCCTTCTAAATCATTTAATATAGCAATATCATCATTTAGTTTTTCCCTTATATTTGGAGGAATAACAATATAATTATTAGAAAGCTTTAAAGAGGATTCTAAAATGGGATCATTAATAAATCTACTTAAAGTTGTATCTAAAATTCCTGGAATAGAAAAATAAGTATCATTTGATGCATTATTCTTATTAGAATACTTAAATTCAAGCTCCCAACCATCAGGAATATTACTTTTATTAGTGGATATAATCCCTACATTACAATTACTATTTTTAAGTCCATCAATCAATAGATTCATAAATTGAATATTTTCACTCTCCCATTCAATCTCTTTATCTATAGGAGCAATAATAATTACCCATTTAATTTTTTGCTCAGATAAAGCTGTAACAATATTTTTACAACTTTCATAAGCCAACATAAAATTTTGATCACCCTCACCTTCATTATCAATTAATTGATTAATTGTTTCTATATAATTTTCATCTTTACTCTCAAAACTAATCACAGGTTGTAATATTGATGAGATATTTAAATTAAGCTGTGTAGTTAGTTCTCTTATGACCCAATGACCTCTCCAAGCACCAAGGGATAAATCTGAAAAAACACAATTTGAGGAGAGTTCATCAACACTTAACTCTTTTCTTAAACTCTCCCAAGATTCAAATTCAAATGCTTTAATAGTTTTTTTCCCACTACTTCTAAGTATAGGAGTAAAAGCCTCTTTATTAAAAGTTGTTTCCATCTATTTACAAATTCCGTTCATATAAATTGTTGAATGATTTAAACCATCTATTTTTAAAAAACGATCCATTAGCCTATCATAATATCCAGCTATATTTATTACACCAAAATCAAGAGCAGTTGCTGCAAGATTAATATTTTGAGCAACATGACCTGCCTCTATAAAACAAAATCTATACCCCTTTTCACGATATTTAAAGGTGGAACGATTAAATACAGCTGTAATAAAAATAAGTAGAGATGTATCATAAGCTAAATGGGTTTGAAAAGAGACTAATGCCTCAGCAATCTCATCTTCCAAGTTCCCCTCTCTAATAAGTTGTATACTATTTTCTAGGGGACTATAATGATATAATCCTGGTTTTAATCCTTTTATCTTTCCATTTGAATAAAAGAATAATTCTAATGGATATAAAGCACCACCAGATGGTGTTGTACGAAGTGCACGCTTAACATATTCATTATCCTTATTATCTCTAGTTACACCATAAGCACAATAAAGTATTGTACGTAATTCTTCTAAAGATATCTCTTTTGGATTTATCTCTTTAGGTGTTTTTCTATTAATAATAGCTTCCATAAAAGAGCCATCTATTGTTGCAAATGTATCAGGTAATTCAATATTAGGAAAATTTTTATAAGGAAAACTCTCATGTATATTTTCCATCCTTTCGATAACCTCTTCATTAGTTAAGGGATTAGCATAATTTCCAGTTTTCGAACTTTCGTGAAATAACTCCCAATAAGGTGTATCTGACTCTTTTGTTAACTCTGTTTGTTTCCATAATGTATCTAACATGGTAAATCTCTTTTTTTTATTTTTTAAGGGAAGGGATGGGGAAATGGATTATCTCCTAAATCAGGAGTAATTCCTTTATAACCCAATTTTTTAGGTATAGTCCACAATCGCTCACCACCTAATGGCCTTTTATGATATCCCATATATAAAGGATGATATCCAGGAATGATAGCTTTTACTACTTTCATACCAAGTGCTTCAATATCAGATGTTGTAATATCTGATATTAACACATCATATCCTGATTTTTTAATAACTGACACTAAAGTATCCATCTCTTCTTTTGGACTCTCATTAGAATAATCAACTAATTCATCAAAATTTTTCCACTCATTTGAACTATATAAGAACTCCGCATTTTTAGTAACTTCAGGATTCATCCAAAAATTTACATGATGCACTTGACCAAGTACATTATCAAACTCTTTATCATCATCTAAACGGGGCAATTCACTTCTAATTTGATAAGCATATCTTTCTGTATGAGCCAACTCCTCTAAAGCCTTTTTTACAGCTTCCTCGGGAGAAGGAGCCACAGATGCGGCAACAACAATTGGAACAAAATTAGTTTGTTCATTCGTTGCTACTGCTAATATTCCAGTAATTTTTGTTTCGTTTGAAATATCCATTAAGTGAACAGAATATCCACTATCTTCAAAACGTTTAACCAAATCTTTATTAGCTTCACTTAAAGATTCTAGTCTAATTTTTGTCCTAGAAAGTTTTGCTTGCCATGTAATCATAAAATCATCCCGCTCTATCACTTCACAAATAGCTCCGATTACTGATTCTTCATAAGAACAATGACAGGAAAGACCTGATGATATTGGTTGTACAATAGGTGTTTCCTCCCCATTTTCATAAAAAAAATATGGTACAAAAACCATGGAAGCAGGAACAGCAGTGTTTTTTTTCTCAGAAAGATTAAAAGACTCTACCCATCTAACTGGAGAATCTTCTGTAAATTCATCAAATTCAAATTCTGGATGATTATACTGTTCATCACTATAAAGTGCAAAAGATTTTGGATGAATACACTCAAATGGTGCTTTATTATATGAAAAAAGTGGAAATTCATTTTTATCATAAATTGCTGCACAATAACGTTCTATACATTCACCCACCGTTTTAGCCAATGCTAATTCTCTAGTTGTGGAAGCACCTCCACCAACAGCAAAATTTTTATACTCGCCAAAAGCTTGAGTATTAGCAGCCATACCATTAAAACGAAAAAAACTTGGAGAATCTATCTCCCTTGGATGTTCACTTAATTGTGTAATAATACCTACATTAGAATCTAATAAAAAAGGAAGAGTATCACTAAGTCTACGAATTGGAGTTTTTAAATCATTCATGGTAACCTACTGTTTGTTCTATCTCATCCCATGCATCATTAGATGTTAATTGTTTATGTATATTAACCAAAGGAGTATCTTTTAGTGGACTACAAACAGAACACCTAGGAGCTTTTAATAATTTTCTTCTATTCATACTCCCTCCTAATAAATTAATTTCACAAAAAGTACCTATCTCCCATTGTATATTAGATTTAAATTTGATTAAATCAAATGCTCCCGTTTCAGCTAGTATATTTAACATTCCATTATGATAAGCAACTGTTTTTTGCCCCTCAAAGGCATACTCTTCTGCTATACGTTTTTCTTGGAAATCTTCACTTGCAGAGTTTTGTCTTAATTTAAGACACTCAAGACACGCTCCCTCATCAGGAATCACTAAAGGACCTGCATATCCAACCATATTTTGTAATACTAGTGGATAAAAAGGTATAGCATATTTTGCAGCATTAGCATTCCATGGTTCTAATAGATTGAAACTTCCAAACTCTGAAGCAGCTACAATAAAACCAATATCTTTATAATTTTCTAAAAACTTTTCCCCATCAACTTTAGTAATACGTAAATCGTCCCAAAAGTCATCGATAATTTTATGATTATCATCAAAAAAATTGATATTTCGTAAAGAAGGATCATCAACAACAATACAATCATTTTTACCCTCAGAGAAAAGTGCTTGAATTAATCTCTTATTTAATTCATTTATACCTATAAATGCCCACTGTTTTTCGTTCAAAATACCTGCAATTTCATCTTGAGACTTGTTAAAATGCCAATAAAAGATATCTTGAGGCGTCTCATCGTAAACCTTATCATCTAACTCATCATTTTCCAAAAAAACAATGAATTTTTTATTTATTAAATGGTTTATAAAGTCTTCAATCAAACCTCTTATACTTCCAGAGAAGAGCGCTGTAAGCTCATCAATACTTTTAGGACTCTGTAAAAGTGCTTTTTGAATTACTTTTATAATAATAAGTGAACTTTTATCAGGTATTGCAATAGATGTAACACCACGTTTTAAAACTATTTTATCTTCCTTTTCAATTATTTGAATAGGAAGTATTTTTAACTTTTTTTCCATAATTTATTCCAATAGATATTTAATTTAAAGTAAATAATAATTTAAATTAGAGAAAAGAAAAATCTTTTCTCTAACTTTACTTATGCTGACTTAATAACAGCAACAGCTGTACAACAACAAGCTGGAGTACAAGTACAACAACAACTTGCACCAACAACTGGACTACTTATATCACCTCTTAAAGAATGACTTGAAAAAGCATCCTCAATAGAAACTAAATCTCTTATATTCAGTTTATCCGTACGTGATGTATGATTTTTCCATGCTAATGCAACTAAGTCACCTTCTAGTAACTCTTTTGCATTATCTGTTAGCATTGAGTAACTCTTGTCATCTAATAAATCAGAAATAGGATTTTCAAATCCATCATAATCTGATATACCTTTATAGTCCTTCATGGTACTACTCCTATATATTTAATTTAAGATAAAGCTTAATATTTAAATTAAACTCAAAAAACTATACCTTAAATAAAACATTTTTTAATCAAAAAATATGTGCTTAGAAACTAAAAAAACTTTTCAAACTTTATAAAAATTAAATTAGCACATAAAATATTTAGACAAAAAAAAAGCCCCATCCAAAAAAGGACGAGGCTTTTCAAAACTATAAATTTTCAACTATTAGCTAAAAGTCGCAAGCTCCGCTTCAACTTTTGCAAGTTTCTCACTAGCATTTTTCAACGCTTCTTTATTCTCAGCCACAACAGCTTCAGGTGCATTTGCCACGAATCTTTCATTTGAAAGCATTCCATTTAGTTTTGCTACTTCTTTTTCTAATTTCTCTTTTTGTTTAGAAAGTTTACCTATGATAGCACTTAGATCGATTTCATCTGTTGGGATATATACTTCTAAGTTATCGCTTACATCAGTAATTGAATTTTCTACTTTTGCATCTACAAATTCTATCTCTTCTACTTTTGCTAACTTTTGGATAAATGGCTTAGCGATATCTGTGTCGATATCTTTATTTAATTTTACATATGCTTTTGCAATTTTTGAGTTACCCATGTCGATAACTACTTTTGCTCTTCTTATTGCTGTTATCGCTTCTTCGATAATAGCAAACATTGATTCCATAGATTCATCTTTAGCTATATCTTTAGGGAAGTTATTTACCATTAAAGATTCACCCTCTTCTAAAGATGTACCTGTAAGTTTATGGTATAGGTGATCTGCGATAAATGGCATAAATGGAGAGATCATTTTTAGCGTTTCTTTAAAGATTGCTCCAAGCTCTATGATTGAATCTTTATCAGCTTTTGAGTATTCAATTCCCCAGTCACAAAATTCATTCCATACAAATTTATAAAGCTCTGAGGCTGCTTCATTGAATTTGTAAGATTCTAATGTTCCTCTTACATTTTCCACGGCAACAGCAAGTCTTGATTGCATATATTTTCCAAGTGGTGTTTTTACTTCTATATCTGCAAGATCAGCAAATGTATCCACGTTTAGTTGTAAGAAATTTGATGCATTATATAGTTTATTTGTAAAGTTTCTAAATTGCTCTAGGTTTTTAGCTCCAAGTTTGATATCTCTTCCTTGGACAGCAAGGTAAGCAAGTGTAAATCTGATGATATCTGCAGAATGTTCATTTACCATATCAAGAGGATCAATTACATTACCTTTTGATTTAGACATCTTTGCACCATGCTCATCCCTTACAAGAGCGTGCATATAGATATCTTTAAATGGTAACTCACCTTGGAAGTGATCACCCATCATCATCATTCTAGCTACCCAGAAGAACATAATATCAAAACCAGTGATAAGTAAAGAGTTTGGATAGAAGTCTTTCATATCTTGTTCAAGATTATAAAGATCGTTCATCTTATCATTATTTCCCCATCCAAGAGGTGACATTGCCCATAAAGCAGAAGAAAACCAAGTATCAAGTACATCTGGATCTTGTTTTATTTTTTGGCTTGAACATTTTGGACATGCTTCTGGATTATCCTCTTTATCTGCCCATTGGTATCCACAATCTTCACAATCAAATACTGGAATTCTATGTCCCCACCATAATTGTCTAGATATGCACCAAGGTCTAAGCTCATCCATCCACGCTGTATATGAGTTTATCCAATGTTGTGGATGGAAGTTATTGTGTGCTTTTGTTTTTTCAATTGAAGATTGTGCTACTTTTTCAGATAAGAACCATTGTTGAGAAATAAATGGCTCAACAATATTTTTACATCTATAACAATGCCCTACTTGATGAACATGATCTTCGATTTTTACGATATGTCCAGCATTTTCAAGTGCTTTTACAATAACTGGTCTAGCTTCAAGTCTTTCTAATCCTGCAAATTCTCCACAGTAATCATTTAAAATACCAGCTTCATCAAAACATTTTATAAACTCTAAATCGTGTCTTTTTCCCACTTCGTAGTCATTTTGGTCATGTGCTGGAGTAACTTTTACAACACCTGTTCCAAATTCCATATCTACGTGAGAATCTGTAATAACTTTGATCTTTCTATCTGTCAGTGGGAGAATAACCTCTTTACCAACAATATCAATATATCTTTCATCTTCTGGGTGAACCATAATAGCAGTATCACCAAAGTATGTTTCAGGTCTAGTTGTAGCTACTTGAATTTCACCAGAACCATCTGCAAACTTATAAGTCATATGGTAAAACTTACCATTTACTTCATCATGTTCAACCTCAATATCAGATAATGCACCATCATGTGTACACCAGTTTACCATGTAGTTATTTTGAGTGATATGTCCATCATTGTATAAACTTACAAATGCTTCTTTTACAGCCTCTTTAAGACCTTCATCCATAGTAAATCTTTCTCTTTTCCATGCTGGAGTAACACCAAGCTTTCTCATTTGATGAACAATATTTCCACCTGAAGTTTCCTTTTGAAGCCAAGCTCTCTCTAAAAACTTTTCTCTTCCAATCTCTTCTTTTGTAGTACCCTCAGCTAAAAGTTGCTTTTCAACAACATTTTGTGTTGCGATACCTGCGTGATCTGTTCCTGGTTGCCAAAGTGTTTTATACCCATCCATTCTTTTATAACGAGTGATAATATCTTGCAGTGTAAATGTAAGTGCATGACCAATATGTAAGCTTCCTGTTACATTTGGTGGTGGCATCATAATTGCAAAGTTTTTACCATCTTCTTGAATATTTTGATTTCCATCTATCTCAAAATATCCTCTATCTTCCCAGATTTTATAGTATTTATCTTCTACATCTTTTGGATTATACTTGTTACTCATCATCTTCCTTGAAGTCTTAATAATTAATTAGGTCGCGATTATACCAAAAAAGTGATAAAGGTATGTCAAATAAAAAAACTATCCTATTACGAAATTATTTTTAATAAAAATAATGGCATAATATTGGTTACTTTTTTCATACTATATAAGGGTGTATATGCAAAACTTTGGTATCAAATTTAAATTAATCGTTCTATTCTTACTATTCAAAGTAATCCCAGTTATCGTTATCTCATTTGTCGCTATCGAAGGTGCCTTTGAGCTTAAAAAATATTTCGAAACAAATACAAAAACACTGTTTGAGCAAAATAAAGAGCTTATAGACTCAACAGCAAATATTGCCATAGAAGACTCCATAAAAGCTTTAGATAAAACCTCCCAAACATCATTGGAAAAACTAAGTGTTGCCCTAGCAGATAGGGTTGCAGACTTTTTATATGAAAGAGATAAAGATATCTTATTTTTGGCATCCATAGAAATAAATCAAAAAAATATAGATAGTTTTTATAAAACAAAAACAAAACCTATAACCCTCCATGAAGATTATAAATATGATGAAGATGCAAAAAAATGGATAAGTACATCTATGCCAAAATCATATACAAGTAGAGATACAGATAAAGCATTAGTTAAAGACAATGAAAAAGAGTTTCACTTTGTTGATCCACTTACATTAAAAACTAAAGATATGCCTATCTATAAAGAGATCACTTTTTTTGATACAAAAGGTTATGAGATATATAAAAGGTCTTCTATCAACCCAAGAACGACAGATATATCAAAAAAGAAAAACACTTATATAAAAGCTGAAGATTACTTCTCTAAAATCCAAAACCTTAAAGATGGTGAGATATATGTATCTGACGTGATTGGGGCATATGTACCATCTAAACTAATAGGAACTTTTACAAAAGAAAAAGCTTCTAAAATGGGTATAGAATTTAAACCTGAACTTCATGGATATGCAGGAGTTGAAAACCCTAAAGGTAAAAAATTTGAAGGGATCATAAGATTTGTAACACCTGTATTTAAAGGAAATCAAAAGCTTGGATATATCTCTTTAGCTCTAGATCATAGACATGTGATGGAATATACAGATAGCTTTGATCCAGTAAATCCAAATATCAAACAAAATATAGCAAATGCAGGAGCAGGAAACTACGCTTTTATGTGGGATTATGAGGGAAGAAATATCTCTCATCCTAGAGACTATTTTATAGTAGGATATGATCCTGAAACAGGAAAACAAGTACCAGGCTGGCTAAGTGCAAAAATCGCTAGTGAATTTAAAAAGTCAAATGAAACTGATCTAAATAATTTTTTAGAGTCCTACCCTACTTTTGATAATCAAAGTCTAAAAGAAAAACCAAATATAGCCCAACTAAAACAAAATGGTGAGATTGGTCTTGATTGTAGATATCTAAATTTTGCACCCCAATGTCAAGGTTGGATGCAACTTACACAAAATGGTGGATATGGATCATTTGTAATCTTTTGGTCAAAGGTATGGAAACTTTCAACTGCTGCGTCTATCCCATATTATACTGGACAATATGCTGATTCTAAAAGAGGTTTTGGTTTTATCACTATTGGGGCAAATGTTGATGAGTTCCATGATGCTGCAAATAAAACAAAAGAAAATATTGATAAGGTACTAATAGAGCAAAATAAAAAACTAGAAGCTACCCTAGATGATAATGGAGTAAAAATTAGCAACTTTATCTCTTCACTAGTAAATGATCTTAGTTTTATTACTATTTTTATGGTACTTGTTGTAATTTTCTTAGCTATATGGATGTCAAACTATATCACTAAAAAGATTGAAAAGCTTATTATCGGTACACAACACTTTGCTAAAAATGATCTTGACTATAAGATAGAAGTAAGCTCAAAAGATGAAGTTGGAAAACTAGAAAATGCATTCAATGAAATGGCAGGAAAACTAAAAGAAGAGATAGAAACAAGTAAAACAAAAGATAGTATGCTTATCCAAAAAAATAAAATGGCAGAGATGGGTGATATGATGAGTGCCATCTTACACCAATGGAAACAACCACTAAATGCTATCACTATGACTACATCATCAAATAAACTACTTCTTCAAATAGGTAAAGAGCTAAGTGAAGATGAGATCATCAAAGGTTATGATGGTATAGAAAAACAAGTACACCATATGGCACAAACCATGAATGACTTTAAAAACTTCTTCAGACCATCTACAAAAAAAGAGCTCTACTCTTTAGCTGAAACTGCTTTAAATACTATTAGAATGATAGAAGAGCTATTTAGTAATTCTAGTATTAAAATCAACTTCACTAAAAAAGAGAATTCTCTAATTGAGGGATATCCTACTGAACTTATGCAAGTATTATTAAATATACTTACAAATGCAAAAGATGCTATCAATGAAAATAAACCAGATATCAAAGAGATATATTTTGATCTAGATGTGGAAGATAACTATGCACTTGTAAAAATATCTGATCTTGCTGGTGGTATAGATGATAAAATAAAAGATAAGATATTTGATTCATACTTTACTACAAAATCTGAAGAAGCAGGTACAGGTATAGGTCTTCATATGTCAAAACAGATCATCTTAAAAGCTGGTGGAATCCTAAATGTAGAGAATCAAAATAAACAAATTGAAGGTAAAGAATATACTGGAGCAGTGTTTATTATCAAATTACCTAAAAAAAGTGAGTAGTTTTACTCACTTTTAATCTTTTCTTAACTTTCAAGACTATATAATTCACCTCAAATAAAGACTTAAGTAGGAAGTACTTATGCATTTATGTGTAGGTCGCTTTAACTTTTTAAAGTTAGGGTTACGCAAGCCGAACAGACTTTATTATATTTAAATTTTTTTAGGAGATATAGAATGAAAAAAATCGTTCTTTTAATGTTAGCTTTCGCTGGTTTCGCTTTCGCTGCAGAGGGTGACTCAATGATTCAAGCATATTCAGTACTTGCTGCTGGTGTTGGTCTTGGTATTGCTGCAATGGGTGGTGCTATCGGTATGGGTAATACTGCTGCTGCAACTATTGCTGGAACTGCTAGAAACCCAGGTCTAGGTGGAAAGCTTATGACTACAATGTTCATTGCATTAGCGATGATCGAAGCGCAAGTTATTTATACACTTGTAATTGCTCTTATTGCATTATATGCAAACCCATTTTTAGGTTAATCAATAACAGATTAAAGAGCCTAAAGGCTTGGAACTTCGGTTCCAAGCCTTTTTTTATGCCCACGGTTTA
>CAYFGQ010000040.1:27223-31094 GCA_964342525.1 uncultured Arcobacteraceae bacterium | reverse complement strand
AATCTTTTTTAGTTTTTATCTTTTATTTTTAGTGTTTTTTAAGGTGGCAACTTTTTCATTACTTTTTTATCAAGTTATTAGATACTTACCCTTTTTTCGCTAAAATCCAAAGAATCTACAAAGGGAAGAAATTAAAATGAAGAAAATTATATTAGCTTTTACACTTCTAGCATCACTAGCTTTTGCTGGGGACGGAAAAGAGTTTTTTGATAATATGGCAAAAAATATAAATGAAAAAAATAAAGAAGAAGACACAAAAAAGACTCAGTTTTTTGCTGATCTTTCAAATGAAATAAAACAAATGACAGGTGATATTTTAGATTCAAATATTAGTGATTCACTAAAAATTGAAAACCTTCAAAAATATGTAGAAAATATAAAATTTGATGATAACTTCACAAAAGAAGAAGCAAACTTCAATCTTATAGGTCATAAAAAGAATTTTATTATAATGGGTTATGATGCAAGAAATCATAAAGAAATAGATGCAGCTGGTAATACTTATGATAGGGATAATAGGGAAGTACAATTTCAAATCAGTATAAAAACACCCCTTTATAAAAATTTCTTAGGATCAGGGGGAACTTTATATGGTGCATATACACAAAACTCTTATTGGCAAGTATTTGATACAGATCACTCTTCACCATTTAGAGAGACAAACTATGCACCTGAAGCATTTATTGATTGGGATATGGATAAAAAATTTGGCTCATCAACACTTACAAAAGTAAGAGCTACATTTACTCACCAATCAAATGGACAAGATCTACCAAATTCTAGATCTTGGAATAGAAATGATCTTATGGCAGTATTTAAAAATGATCAATACTATTATGGAGCAACTATTTGGAATAGATGGAATGAAGATGCAAAAACAAGCTCCACATCTACAAAAGGTGATGACAATCCTGATTTAGAAAAATTTATAGGTAAACAAAAATATTTTGTAAAATATGTGGATGGGGACTATTCAGTAGAACTTTCTCACCAAAATGATATCTTAGATTATAATATAAATTATGGAAATACAATCGTTGATATTTCATTTCCATCATTTAATAGAAATTTTGATTTTATGATTAGATTTTTTAATGGTTATGGGGAGAGTTTGATTGATTATAATGAAAAAGTGAATAAGATAAGTTTTGGTATCTTACTCACTGATTGGATTTAAGTAATTTAATTAGCTTCTAATACCTCTTTAGGTCTTGTATTATAAGCAGTATAAGGCTTAAAGGAATATTTCCCTGTCTCAAATAAATTTACCTCAAATTGTACTTGATTATCTAAAATCTCATTTTTAAATCCTCTTTGCTCATCAAACCTTGAAGCGTGTAGATAATCTATACCTATAAGAGTAGAATAGTTCACCCAATTATATGTAAAATTTGTATTTAGTATAGCTCCATATTCTATTAAACTCTGATCAATATCTCCAATAGAGTTTGCAATAATCATATTTTCCCTATCATGAGTTTGTGTAAGAGATAAGATAAGTGGAGTATAATTTATCTGAGTTGAAAGTAGTTTTTCATATTCAATCTCATATGCTCTCATTTGAGATAATAAAATTGAAGTTTGAACAATAGGAGTATTTAAAAAGATTGATGTATTTTGAATCCTTCTATTTGTCTTTAAAAAACTCTCATAATTGATTCTATTTCTCACTAATCTTTTTTGAAACTTAAAATTTATATCATAAAGAGTATCTAATTTATAAGATAAGATTTGACCTAAAGATATACTATCATGAAACTCAGAAAGATTTGTAGGATCAACTAATGAGTATAGCTTTTCAAACTGTTTTAAATAATCAATACCACCAAAAACAACATTTTTTGATTCAAAGTTAACTTCACTTTTATTTATAAGTGGTACATAAATACTTAACTCATCTGTACCATTTAAGTCTAAAAATCTTTCTATCCCCTTTTTTGTCATAAATAATACTATATGTTCATATGTAGAAAAATCAACATTTTGTGCTATTTGTTCAATATCCTCTTTTTTCTCACTCATGCTATCATAAGTTTTAAGATTAAACTGAGCATCTTTATATAAAAGATATGAAGTGATTGAGTTTACTCCATCGATTGCATATTTACCAACCACTTGAGATGGATAGATCACTGCTATATTAAAACTTTTATTTTTTTCTACTTGCTCAGAGATGATCTCTTCTTGAATGTTTTGTTTTACTTCGATAGTTTTATTATTCTCATCAATTTGAATAACTTTTATCTCTTGTTTTACTTCAGTTTTTTTATCTTCTTTTTTTAACTTTGTAATATCTACTTCTACAACTTGTTCTTGTTGAACAGCACAACCTGTAAAAAATACAAATAAAAATAAAAAAGTGATATTTAAATATCTCATTAATTCTCCAAATAGGTTATAGGTCTCTAAATTTTAGAGATGACCTTTTACTTTTAACATATGATTCATCACATCTTTTTTATATGATGGATTTCTAACTAAAAAACTAGGGTGATGTGTAGCTAATACTTTTATCCCCTTATACTCTTCAAATTGTCCATAGATGATATTAGTATCATTTTGGTTTTTATCAAAAAAATATCTATATGTATCACCACCTAATAATACTATAATCTTAGGTTTTACTATTTCTATTTGTTTAAATAGATATGAGATACAGGTTTGATGAAATTTATTCTCTATCTCAAAATTTGATTTTTTACATTTAAAGATATTTGTAAAATAAACATCTTCTATTCTCATCTTTAAAACATTGCTTACGATATTTTGTAACATCTGTCCATATTTACCATTTAAAATATGTGCACTTTCATCTTCACTTATACTAGGGAAATCCCCTACGATCATTATGTCTGAATTTATATTGCCTGTTCCAAATATTGCATTTGTTCTTGTCTTTGATAGAGCACATAAACTGCACTCTTTTACAATATTCTCCAATTGATATAAATCTGAGGGCAAATTAAAGGTATCATTTTCATTATCCTTTAGGTCTATATCGCCCATATATTGGTATCCACAAGACTTTAAAAAATGTAAATTATATAAAATCTGATTTTTTGTTTTTTTAGTCATTGCGTATTGTACTAAAGGTGCACTTTAGAAAAAATCAAAACTCTATAAATTTAAAAACAGCTAAATTTTTAAATTTGTTCCAATAATTTGAACATTTTGTTAAAAAGCTATTGACATCTGTTCCAATATTTTGTACAATTCATTTTACCAACGAAGGAAATTGTTCCAATTATTTGGACAAACTTGCAAAATCATAAAATGGAAATGTGTAAGACAGTATTTATATTTGTAATATAGGGGATTGATAAAGTTTTATTGGCTTAATAATAAGCTAATGGAAAAAATTTTATCAATGCACTATATTGCAATGATAAGTGCTAAAGAGGAATTTTCTATTTTAGAATGTGAAACATAATATAAAAAAGAAAAAATGGGGAAAAGATGACTGCGCCAAGCCTAAGAAAATTAGAAACGGATCTAGACGTGAATAAAACAACACTACACAACTGGAAAAAAAATCGACCAAAGTTATATGAGTTTATTATCGAATCTTATAAAGATAGAGAGCTTTTAAAGAAGAATCTAGAATTAATGATTGCACAAAGAGAAGTGATTGAAGAGGAAATTTCTATTACACAAGAAAGAGTAGAAAAACCTTAATCCTCTTACTTATCCAAATCTATGGGGCTTGTGTCTATTCTGTAAAACTTTTAAAGTGCGCGATTATAGATAGATTTAAGCCCCATAGGTTTGGATATTTTAGTTAATATGTTAGTAAGTGGGTAAGTTAGTATATTGCCTTAGGGCGAATAATGAACATTTCTATCACATCTAACTTTAAGGTGCCCTAACCTAT
>CAYFGQ010000040.1:23283-27123 GCA_964342525.1 uncultured Arcobacteraceae bacterium | reverse complement strand
AAACCTATAAACCTATAAACCTATAAACCTATAAACCTATAAACCTATAAACCTATAAACCTAATAACTCCACATAAGCATATATCAAAATAAATTTTTATATAATTCCAAGCTCAATTTAAATGACCCCATCGTCTAGTGGCTAAGGACAACAGGATTTCCTCCTGGGAACGCATGTTCAAATCATGCTGGGGTCGCCATATAAGACACTTCACACCTTATAAATTCAAAGACAATACTTCACTTAATTTTTGACAATATAAAGATATAAAAAACATACACATCACCTAAAATAAAATTTGCGATCTTTTTGCGATCTTTTTTTACTATCATTTAGCAAAAGGTTAATTATGAAAAAAACAAAACAAAAAGAAACACTAACTCTATTGGACAATCAGATTATAGATCTTATATATAAACGTCTAAATATTATTGAAGATTCTAAATTTTATGGGGATAAAAAAAATCATCCATCAATAGATAATAAAAATATAGATGATTTATTTAATCTAATAGGTGATTTCAAATTAGATAAAAACAAAAAAAATAGTAAGAAAGTACTTTATTTAGGACCGGAAGGAAGTTATACAGGGGATGCTGCCATTAAAAAGTTTGGTAAAGAAAATGATTTTTATTCTATAAATTCTATACATAATATATTTGAAGAGATAGATAAAGAAAATGCTGAATTTGCTGTAATTCCAATAGAAAATAGTTTAAACGGTCTAGTAAATGATACCCTAAACGCTTTTTTAAAAAATGATCTTCATGTAATTGGTGAAGTGATAATCGATATACATCATACCTTTGCAAGCAATACAAAAGATACATCTAAAATAGATACTATTTACTCAAAAGATATAGCTTTTGATCAATGCTCAATGTTTTTAGAAAAATATAACCTACATGATGTAAAACATATCTATGTGGAATCCACTACAAAAGCAGCAAAACTTGCATTTGAAAATAAAAACTCTGCAGCTATTTGCTCAAATGTCGCGGCACTAAACAATAACCTAGATATCTTATTTTATGATATTGAGGATAATCCTACAAATAAAACAAGATTCTTTGTATTAAGTAAAAAAGCACAAAAGAAAAAAACAAATACAAAATATAAAACATCATTTATTATTCAACTACCAAACCATGCTGGATCATTGATAGAGTTTTTGGAGAAATTCAAAGAAGCAAATATCAATCTATATAAAATAAAATCCCATATCACAAAAGGTATCTCAAACTTTTTTATTGAGTTTGATGGACATATTGAAGATAAGAAGGTGAAAAAAATATTCTCCTTATATCAAAAGGGAACAAAAATCCTTGGATCTTATAAAAAAGAAGTAGAAGATATATAAATTCCCTAAATGCGATAATTTTGAGATTTATTTAGACTATATTTAGCCTGTTTTTATAATAAAGGCTTCTCCTATTTGTCATTTTGAGCCTTTATTATAAATTTCAAATTTAATCTAAGGGATACAAAATGAAAAGAGGTTTAAGTTTTATTGCATCTTCTATTCTATTAACAACGCCAATATTGGCCGAGAGTATAGATGAAGCTTTTAAAAATGCTCAAGTAAAAGGGGAAATTAAAGCAGCTTATGTTGATTCAAACTTTTTAGGTTCAAACGAATCAGATAGTTTATCTGCTATTGGTGGTAGTTTAAATTTAATTACAGATCAATTTTATAATACAAAAGCAGGTTTAACATTTCAAACTTCATCTATTATAAATGATGACATTAAGAATACTTCAACAAGTGCAAGAGTAAATTATTATCATGCAAGTGGATCAGTTCTTTCTGAAGCATACCTTGAATATTCAAACAAAGAAACATCATTTAAAGCTGGTAAACAATTCATATATACTCCACTAGTAAGCACTGCAATAGAAGGTAAATCTTCTGAAGCTATTTTAAAAGATTCTTTTAATGCTTATATATTAACAAACACTTCAATAGAAAATACTACAGTAGTACTTGGACATGTTACTACTTACCAAGCTCAAACTGATAGTAATGGTAATATTGGTGATTTTGTAGATGTTGAAGATGGAGCTACAACACTTTATGTAAAAAATACATCTGCTAAAAATACTACTATTCAAGCACAATATTTACAGATAAGTGGTAAAACTGCAAGTGCTGATAAAGATGCTTTTTATCTACAAGCAGACTATCAATATGGAAAGCAAACCTTATCTGCACAATATATTGCATCAACTGATAAATCTAAAGCAACAGATGCACAAGATGGTAAGGCTATAGGTCTAAAAGCAACAGGACCTTTAGGTATATCAAATCTTGCATATCTAGCAGCATATACAACAAGTACTGATAGTAAAAGTGATGTTTATGTAGGTGCAGGTGAAGGTACTACTGAGACACTATTTACAGCTATGCCAGTTCATGGTGGTGGAGTTCCAGCAAGAGCTGATACGGATACCATGGTTGGTGCTATAATTATTCCAACACCTATGGCTACACTTATACCTTATTATGGGGCGTCAAACTCATCTACTCATGTTTTAGGTGATGTAAGTGCTTATGGAGCAATGGCTATTGTTCCTTTAGCTAAAAATCTACTTCTAAAAGCAAACTATGAACATGTAGAGACAGAAAATATAATTGCAGTAGCAGGTATCAATAAAAAAGAAACAGATACATCTAAAGTATCTTTATCATATAAGTTCTAAGAAAATATACTAGCTCTAAAGCATACTTGAGTATATCACCTATACTCATAGAGAAATATTTCAATTTTGTTTCCCTTTATGCACCCTAAAGTATGCTTTAGAGAAAACAAGACAAGATCATCTTCATTTAACCTCCTCCATAAAAGAAGTTGGTCTTGTTTATACTAAATAATATTTAAAAGATTTTATTATAAATTTTTTTCGATATATGTAAATTCTAGAAGAGTTGATATAGTTCTTGTATATGGTGCATCATATCCTAATTGATCACAATTTTTTATCACAATATTACATATTTCATCTAGTTCAATTTTACGATTATTTTCCACATCTACAAGCATAGATGGTTTTATAGAATCAAATTTTTTAATAAGCTCAAACATCTCTAAAACATCTTCATCTTTAAATATAACATCTTGAACCTGTGCGGCTTTTGCAGTCTCACGCATAAGACCTAAAACTATACGGGATAATTTGTCATGATGCATAAGTTCACCAGTTTTTATCCTAAGTAAAGCACAAATAGCATTTACACCATTATTTATGATGAGTTTTTTCCATAGCTCAAACTTTATATCTTCACTTAAAAAACATATGGTATCTGCTTTTATAAGTATCTCACTAAATTGATCTAAGAACTTTTGATTTTCCTGCGTAACTTCTAGGGCACCTATTATTGTTTCTATATCTCCTGTAGCTTCAATAACTCCAGGTTTTAATATATGAGCACCTATCTTTCTACATAAACCACCAATAACTTTTTCTTTAGGGAAATATTTACAAATGATATCTTCATTTTCCACACCATTTTGTAAAGAGATAAAAAAAGGAAAATCATCCCTTTTTATCTCTTTTAGCTTTTTGTGAAGCTGGAAAGTTGAAAGGTCGGTTGAAGTTGATTTAGTGGTAATTATCACAGCATCGATATTAAGAAGCCATTCAGAGTTTATTTCAGACAATGTAGATACATTTATTTGTCCATTAAAATTTAATTTTGGGTGCTGCAACTTCAAACCATTATGCTGTAAAGCCTCTAGGTGTTTATCCCTTGCTATAAAGAAAACTTCATGACCCGAATTCAACAAAAGAGCACCATAAAAAGAGCCTATACCACCAGCACCCAAAACTAAAAATTTCAT
>CAYFGQ010000040.1:0-23183 GCA_964342525.1 uncultured Arcobacteraceae bacterium | reverse complement strand
AAAGAGCACCATAAAAAGAGCCTATACCACCAGCACCCAAAACTAAAAATTTCATATTTTACTCCTTAAAAAATCCTTTTTTAAGGGGAACAATCCCTTTAAAAAGAAGTTTTTTAACCTATTTTATCAAGCCTCACTAAAAAAATCTATTAATAATTTATTAAATCTTTCACTATGCTCAATCTGACTCCAATGTCCACACTCACCAAAAGCGTGTAATTGAGATTTAGTGATTAGTTTATGTAATCTAATAGAGTTATCAAAAGGGATAACCTTATCATCCCTACCATGTATGATCAATACTTCTTTATCAATATTAGCAATATCTTTTTCATCACTTGCCATA
Organism: uncultured Arcobacteraceae bacterium; assembly: GCA_964342525.1. Taxonomy (GTDB): domain Bacteria; phylum Campylobacterota; class Campylobacteria; order Campylobacterales; family Arcobacteraceae. The sequence continues at coordinate 22,837 of CAYFGQ010000040.1, read as the reverse complement.
GCACTTACACTACTTTGTCTAGGAGCTGGAAACATTGATCCAAATGATTCTTGAAACCCTGGTCTTATACTAGCTTCATATCTCATCTTTGCAAGCTCATCAGTTACAAGAACTCTACTATAAGCAAAAGTATCAAGTAGTGATCTCATATTTTCCAAACTTGGAGTATATCCCCATGCTTGATCAAGCCCAGCAGTTAATTCAAAATCAACTCCCATAGCACCCATAAGAACCACTTTATTTACCCTATCAGGATGTTTTATACTTAATGCTAAAGCTAAAGCTCCACCAAATGAGTTACCTACAATACTAAACTTCTCTATCTCTAAAGCATCCATTAGATCAATAGCTTGTTTGGTCCATACATCCATACCATAAGTAGTTCCCTCTACCCTATCAGTGTATCCAAAACCTGCCATATCAGGTGCAATAACTCTAAAGTTTTCAGCTAAAACTGGCATAGATAATCTCCAGTTTGCATAAGCTGAAACTCCAGGACCAGAACCATGGATAAAAAGGATAACCTCACCCTCACCTAGATCATGATAATTTGTTTTATATCCACCTGTTTCTATACTATTTACTATTTCTGGATTTGACATCTTTATCTTCCCATCTTTTTAACACTTTCTCCACCTATTCCAAAGTGTTGTTTAGGCATCTCATTTATAATAACCCTCACATTTTGTTTTGGTGCATCAATCGCTTCATGAATCGCTAAAGTAACTTTCTCAATAAGTTTCTCTTTTTGCTCGTCACTTCTACCTTCGATAATATTTATTTGTGCAATAGGCATAATGGTATTCTCCTATACAAACTTCATAGTCAATGTTCCAAGATCTTGAAACTTAACAGTTACATTATCACCTTTATTTACAGTTGTAGCCGCTGTGATTGCGCCTGATAGGATATATGAGCCAGCTTTTAGTACCTCACCTCTCTCACTTAACATATTTGCAAGCATTGCAATAGCTGTTGCAGGGTGTCCAAGAACTGCTGCTCCTGCTCCAAGTTGTACAACTTCACCATTTATCTCCATAACTACACCAAGAGTTTTAAGATCAACTTCATTTATATTTCTAGCTCTTCCACCACTTACATATCTTGAAGATGAAGAGTTATCAGCAATAACAGATTTTAAATCAAATTTAAAATCCTTATATCTAGAATCGATAATCTCAACAGCAGGCATTACAAACTCAGTAGCAGCTAAAACATCACCTATATGACATCCCGGTCCACTAAGATCATCTTTTAATACAAAAGCGATCTCAGCTTCAACCTTTGGATGAACCAACTCATCAAAAGGTATCTCAGCCCCATCACCATAAGCAAAATAATCAGCAAGATATCCATAACAAGGATTATCCACACCCATTTGTTTCATCTTTGCTTGGGATGTAAGTCCCATCTTCATACCTACTATCTTATGACCCCTAGCCTCTTTAGCTGCACGTGCAGTCCACTGGATATCATAAGCATCTTCATATGTCATATCAGGATAATCATCTGTTATTTTTGTAATCTCATATGCCTTTAACTCAGCATCCTCACAATGTTTTGCAAGCTTTTCTATGGTTGCTTTATCTAAACCCATTATAATAATCCTCTTTCTTTTGCTAATTCCATTGCACAATCATCAATCATATCCTCTTGACCACCAATCATACCTCTACGTCCAAGCTCAACTAAAATAGTTCTTGCATCAATACCATATTTTGCTTCTGCCCTTTGTGCAAATAGTAAAAATGATGAATAAACACCTGCATATCCAAGTGTTAAAGAATCCCTAGAGATTCTTGTAGGTTTACCCATAATTGGTAAAGCAATATCTTCAGCAGCATCTTCAATTTTATTTAGATCAATACCAGTTTCAACACCCATTCTTTCACATACAGCTACTAAAACCTCTGTTGCCGTATTACCAGAACCTGCACCAAATCCTGCTAAGGATGCATCTATTCTTGTTGCACCAGCTTCAATAGCTGCTAAAGAGTTTGCAACACCCATTGACATATTATTATGTCCATGGAAACCAAGCTCAATATCATCACCAAACTCTTTTTTAAGAGCTGATACTCTAGCACTTACATCATCAGGTAAAAGATATCCCGCTGAATCTGTAGCATAGATAGTTGTTGCCCCATAAGAAACCATTTTCGCCGCTTCTTCAACTAGTTTTTCAGGTGTAACCATATGTGCCATCATTAAAAATCCAACAGTCTCAATCCCCATCGATTTTGCTGCTTGAATGTGCTGAGCTGAACAATCAGCTTCAGTACAATGGGTAGCAACCCTAACCATAGAAGCACCATGTTTTACAGCACTCTCAAGATCTTTTACAATCCCAATCCCTGGAAGCATAAGTACAGAAACTTTTGCATCTTTTAGATTTGGAACAACCGCATCAAGCCACTCTTCATTTGTATGCAATCCATAACCATAATTAAGTGAACTTCCACCTAAGCCATCTCCATGTGTTACTTCAATCAAAGGTACTCCCGCATCATCCATTGCCGTTGACATTTGTGTCATTTGATCCAATGTAAACTGGTGACGTATAGAGTGCATACCATCCCTTAAAGACATATCATGTATTTTAATTTTTTTGCCTCTTAAATCCATCTTTACACTCCTATCTTTTTAGCCATCTGTTCTGCAATATCAACAGAAGCAGCGGTAATAATGTCTAAGTTACCAGCATATTTTGGTAAATAATCCCCAAGTCCCTCAATCTCTAACCAAATAGAAATCTTTCTTCCATCAAATACTGGTCCATTTTTAAGTTTATATCCAGGGATAAATCTTTGCATCTTCTCAACCATCTCATGGATAGATTTAGTGATAGCCTCTTGATCTGGATCATCACTTGTAAGACAATGTATAGTATCTCTCATCATAAGTGGTGGCTCTGCAGGATTTAAGATAATAATAGCTTTACCCTTTTTCGCTCCACCCACAACTTCAATACCAAGTTTTGTAGTCTCAGTAAACTCATCAATATTTGCCCTTGTCCCTGGACCAGCTGATTTTGATGCGGCTGTTGCAATAATCTCAGCATATTCAACCTCTTGAACTTGTGAAACTGCTGCAACCATAGGAATAGTTGCTTGTCCACCACAAGTAACAGTATTTACATTTTGAGCATTTTTCTCTAATAACTCTTCCATGTTCACTGCAGGCACACAAAATGGTCCAATAGCAGCTGGTGTAAGATCAATCACAAGTACACCTTTTTCAGCCAGTTTTCTATTATTTTCAGCATGTACATAAGCTGATGTGGCATCAAAAGCGATCTTTACTTCATCCTCTTCAATAAATGGAAGTAAACCATCAACACCATCTGCAGTGATTTTCATACCATCTTTCTCAGCTCTTAGTAATCCATCAGATTCTGGATCAATTCCCACCATCCATAGTGGATTTAGGATCTCACTTCTTTTTAGTTTATACATCAAATCTGTACCAATATTTCCAGATCCAATCAATGCACAATTAATCTTTGCCATATCTATCCTTATTCAAATCTAATAGAGGCAGAACCAATTCCACCAATATTTATAGTCATATTATCACCAGCTTTAATATCTACCATCGCACATAATGCACCAGATAAGATAACCTCACCAGCTTTTAATCCCACTCCAAATTCACCTAGCTTATTTGCTAACCAAACCACAGCATTTACTGGACTTCCTAGGGCTGCTGCTCCAGCACCTGTGTGCATTAGCTCTCCATTTCTCTCTAAAGTTATCCCACAAGTTGTTAGATCCACATCCATTGGAGATACACTTTGTCCACCAAATACCATATATCCACAAGAAGCGTTATCTGCTACCGTATCTTGGATTTTGATCTTCCAGTTTTCAATCCTAGAATCCACGATCTCAAAACAAGGCATTACAAATTTTGTAGCTTTTATCACATCTGCTGCTGTTACACCAGGTCCTTGAATATCCTCTTTTAATACAAAAGCGATCTCACCTTCAGCCTTTGGCTGGATCATTCCATTTGTTACATCGATCACATCACCATCGCTATAAATCATATCTGATAGTAGATATCCAAAATCTGGTTGATGAACCCCAAGCATATCTTGTACAACTTTTGAAGTTACACCAATCTTTTTACCGATAATCTTTGATCCATCATCTTCCATTCTTCTTTTTAAAAAATGATGTTGCATAGCATAAGCATCTTCTATAGTAGATTCAGGTTCTCTATTTGATATCGGTTCAATTGTGTAGTTCCCCTTTAGGGCTTCATACAATTCATTTCCATATTTTTCTATTTTTTCTTTAGTCATTGCCATACTATTACCTTACATTTTGATACATACATTTTTAAGTTCTGTATAGAATTCAAGTGAGTGGTGCCCACCCTCTCTTCCTATTCCTGAACCTTTCATTCCACCAAATGGCGTTCTTAAATCCCTTAGGAACCATGAGTTGATCCATACGATTCCAGAGTCAATCTGTCCAGCTACCCTATGAGCTTTATCTAAGTTTTCAGTGAAAACTGTCGAAGCTAATCCATAGTCAGTATCATTTGCAAGTCTTATAGCTTCCTCTTCAGTATCAAATGGAGTGATATGACAACAAGGTCCAAATACTTCCTCTTTCAATACTGTTGCATCCTCTGGTAATCCAGTCCAAATAGTAGGCTCCACAAAGAATCCATTTGCAAGTTCACCTTCCATCTTTGGAACTCCACCACCAAGTACTACATTTGCACCCTCTTTTTTAGCTACATCATAGTAATGAAGAACAGTATCTTGATGTGCCTTACTTACAACAGGTCCCATATCTACACTATCATCATTGTAAACACCCACTTTTAGTTTTTGTGCTGATTCTTTTAATCTTGCAACAAACTCATCAAAAATAGGTCTTTCAACATAAACTCTCTCTGTTCCAAGACATACTTGTCCAGAGTTTGCAAAAGCTGATCTAGTAGTCTCATGGATAGCCTTATCCATATCACAATCTGCAAAGATAATAGCTGGGTTTTTACCACCAAGTTCTAGTGATACATCCCTTACACCTTTAGAGCAAGCATTCATAATCATCTCACCAGTTTTAGTCTCACCAGTAAATGTGATAGCATCCACATCTTTATGGGCTGTTAGTAAGTTTCCAGTAATAGATCCCTTACCTTGTACAACATTATAAGCACCATTTGGTACACCAACTTTGCTCATAACTTCACCAAGTAAAGATGTAGTTGTAGGTGTAACTTGAGATGGTTTTACAATTACAGAGTTTCCACAAGCTAAAGCTGGTCCAACTTTCCAAGTCATAAGTAAAAGAGGTAGATTCCATGGAGAGATTACAGCAATAACTCCCTTTGGTTTTCTAACACTATAATTAAACATCTTTTTACCATCAGGAGTATCTGCTCTATAAGCTTCTTCAGCATGTGATTTCATAGTATCAGCAAACACTTTGAAGTTTGCAGCACCCCTTGGAATATCAATATGTCTTGCGATAGAGTAAGGTTTACCAGTATCTAAACACTCAGCTTCTAAGAAATCATCAAATCTTCTATCGATCTCATTTGCGATCTCATACATCATCGCAATTCTATCGTTTAGTTTCATTTGACCCCACTCACCAGTAAGGGCTGCTTTTGCTGCTGCTACTGCTGCATTTACTTCTGTTTCATGTCCCAAAGCTACTTTTGATAGTAGCTGTCCATTCATTGGGTTTATATTATCAAAAACATCTCCACAAGATGAGTCCATAAATTGACCATTGATATAGTGTTGTACTTTATTCATTATTTCAATCCTATTTGTTTAATTGCATATTCGGCACAGATAATATCTTCTTGTTCTGTACCACCAGAAACACCTATTGCTCCAACCTTTACATCATCTTCAAATATTGGTAAACCTCCACCAAAAGGTATAAGTCTATCCCTATTTGAAAAACCTTGTTCTAAGTGTGGTGCTTCCTTAAAAATATCTGTCCATTGGTGTGAAGCAAATCCAAAACTTGCACTTGTATATGCCTTATCTTTTGCTATATTTATTGAGTGGATAAAAGAATCATTCATTCTTAAAAAAGCTAGTTCATGCCCTGAACTATCACATACACTTACGTTAATATTTATATTTAACTCTTGCGCTTTTTTCACTGCTATCTCACAAGCAGCTAAAGCTGCTTTATGTGATAGAGTCTTTGTATCTAAAGTACTCATTAAAATCCTATGTATAAACTGTAGTAAATGATTCAACAGGTTGATTTGTATGGTAGAAAATCCCCTTCCATAGTTCATCTTCTGTCCAAGTAACTGTTGGCATATCTGGATAAACTGCATATCCAAGTCCAGCAAATGTTTCATTTCTATTTCCTGATGGATCAAAGAAATAGATTGTATTTCCTCTTGTGATACCATGTCTTTGTGGGGTTACATCCACTTTTACATTGTTTTTACCAAGTACATCTGCAGCTTTTAAGATATCTGCCCAATCATCTAAAAAGAATGCAAAGTGGTGTAATCCCATCTCTGGTCCACCAACAAAAGCGATATCATGTGGAGTATTTCCAGCACTTAGCCATGTAGCAAGTTGTACAGATCCATCTGGCCCTACAACTACTTGTTCTGCTAAAGTCATATCGAATACATCCATCATAAGTTGTGTATTTTCTGCTACTTTATTGATCCCTGCATCTGGGTTTAATTCACACATTAATAGTGCATGATCTAACCAGTGAGCACCTACACCAGTAAGTCCATCTGGCCATGGCTCAGGATTTGTTGTACCTGTATCTTTTCCAACATAATCTTTCTCAGCATAAAGGATCAGTTCATGTCCTGATGGTAAATTAAAAGTTAGTGTTCTTCCACAAAATGGAACCTCTTCTGGACTTCTAAATGTTACATCAATACCTTTTTCTTCTAGTCTTGACGCGTACATATCAAGATCAGCTTCATCTTTTACTTTATAAGCGATGTTGTTCATCCCTGCACTCCCACTTGGAGTTAATACAACTGAGTACTTATCCCACTCATCCCAACATTTAAGATAAACCTTTCCATCTTCAGCCTCATGAGTTATTCTCATATCCATAACTTTTGTGTAGTACTTTTTTGACTCTTCCATATCAATTACATTAATATCGATATGTCCTATTCTCATAATTCCCATCTTTTCTCCTTATTTAGTAGATTATACGAAGCCGTATTTTTTTGTTTCAGTTACCCTTTTACATTGAGGTTTACCTATAAATTCAAACTCCAAATCAGAGTTTGCGAAGGTTCTACAAGCTAGGGAATACCCCAATTCTTTTTCCTCATCTGTAATATATTTTTTACTCATGGAGATAGTCTTAATATCACCTTTTAAAATCTTGATCTTACATACTCCACAACCCCCACCATGACAAGCACCTTTAGGAGCTAGAACTAAACCCTTTTTTGCTAAAGAATCTAAAATATGTTCCGTTGAAGAGATCTCAAATATATTTTCTTGACCAACAACTTTAACCTGATATCTTGAATCATCCATCAAATAAATCCTTTTAAGATATATGACTAATTTCGACTAACCATGAGTGAACTATACTTGAAAAAATTCGCAGAAAAATCGCAGAAAATAGTTTTCTAAATTAATTCAAAAATCAATTTCAAACTTAAGAAAAATGGGATAATTGAAAAGATCTTTTTAAGTAGAGTATTTGGTAGTTTATGGGCTAGTTTTACCCCATATGGAGCACTTATCACACTAGTAATGGATACAAAAAATACAGCAGGTAAATAGATATATCCCAAGGTATAATTCACCTCAAAACTACCAATATCCCAACCATTTATCATATATCCTAAAGCTCCACATAAAGTAAGGGGAAGGCCTATGGCTGAAGATGTACCCACAGCTTTTTTTATCTCTACCCCTTGAGCCATCAAATATGGGATTATAAACATCCCACCTGCTACAGAGATCAAAGCTGAAAGTGCTCCAAAAACCATACCTGAGAATACTTGTATTTTTTTAGAAAAAAACCTATTTACACTATCAGGTTGTTTTCCTAAAAACATATGTATAGAAGTAAGAAGCATAAAGGTTGCAAAGATTATAGCTAGAGTAAAAGAGCTAAGATATGTCACTAAAAATGTGGATAAAAATGTCCCCACTACAATAGAGGGTACAAGTATCTTAAACATATTCCATAAGATAGCTTGCTTTTTATGTTGAGCTAGGGCTGAGCTAAATAGTGTGATCGCCATAATAGCCATGGATGTTCCAATAGCTGTATGAACAACATGAGTAGCATCAAAACTAAGAGCTAAAAGTATAGTTGTTAAAATAGGTACGATGATACCTCCACCACCTATTCCAAAAAGTCCTGAGATAAAACCAACAAAGGCACCTAATAAAACTAATTGGGTGATAATAGATATATCGAACATTTGATTTTTCCTTGAAAAATAAACTAGAGTAAAAACCCTAGTTTATTAAATAGATTTAAATAAAGGAGACCTCTGATTTTCAGCATTTAGATCAGCTTTTGAGAAAAACTTTTCAGTATAAATATCCTTTTCAAAAAGTCTTCCCCTCATAAGTGTAGTGATACAAGCATCTAACATTGGTGGAGGTCCACATAGATATGCTTTATTTCCAGCAAAATTACTTTCAAACATCTCATTTGCTGCGTCCGTTACAAAACCTGTTCTTCCATCCCAATCTTTTATATCATCATCTGATAAAACTGGAACATAAGTGAAGTTTTCATACTTCTTTTCAAGCTCATAAAAAAGATCAGCATAATAAAGCTCCTCTTGATTTCTAGCTCCATGAAAAAGTGTAATAGGTAAAGTAGACCCATTTTCAAGTTGCTCTAAGATCATAGACTTTGGTGAGCTTAGTCCTGAACCACCTGCAAAAAAGATCATAGGTTTTTCAGCTGATTCCCTTACAAAAAATCTTCCATAAGGTCCAGTAATCTTTCTTCTTGCTCCCACTTTTACATTATTGTGTATCCATGGAGTAGCTTCTCCATCTGGGATTAAAGATATATTTAATTCAACTATCTTTTTATCATTTGATGAGTTACATAAAGAAAAAGCTCTAGGTTCATCAAATCCTGGTACATGGTACTGGATATATTGACCCGCTTGAAAATCGATCTCTTCATCAAGTTCAATAAATACACCTTTTATCCTTGGAGTTAGATCCTTTACATCCACAACTGTACCCATAAAATCTTGCACCATAATAGATCTAGCATCAGGATCTTCATCTATATCAGCCTCTACACAAGTATCCTCCATAGGAGTTGCTGTACACGCTAGACATTTCCCCTCATCCTTTTCCATATCCATAAGTGCGAAGGGAGAAGCTGCACCATAGTCAACTTCACCTTCCAAGATCTCAACTTTACAAGTTCCACAAAGTCCGTGGGAACAAGCATGAGGGATGTAAACACCTTGTCTTAAAGCAGCATCAAGAATAGTTTGACCATCTTGTACTTCTATTACATCACCAGTTGGTTCTATCTCTACTTGATAACTCAAATCCCTACTCCATTTAGTCCTTGTAAATGGGGTGTTTCAAATCTGATTAGAGATTTATGATCTATCCCATTATCGATTAAAGATTTTTCAAAATCTGGAGTAAACTCTTCATTGTTTAATCTCCAAATTACTGAACCATCTTCAAAATTTACCCTCTCAAACTCTGGATGATCTTTATAACAAGCTGGCATTACATCACTTATTAAAGCTCCAAAAGGCATTTGTGGAGGTAGTGGAAAACACATAGCTGAGTTGATCAGTTTATGTCTATCCCAACCAATATATACCAATTGATTTCCATGGAATTTATCCACACTATCCATCATAATTACTGGGTATTCCCCTTTTGTTACTGTTGCCATCTTATGCTTCTCCTTTCCATTCTTTCCACATTTTCTCATCTTGTGAACCAACATAATCAAAGTTATCTACACCTGGTTCCACCTTATACCACTTTAACACATCAGGAAGGGTTCCTCCACCACAATTTCCTTGGAAGATTTGGTGTACAGGAAGCCATGATTGAACATATTTCTCAGGCTCATTTTCAAAAATCTCTTTACAGTGATCTGAGCAGAAATGGAATCTTTCACCATTAAATTTAGTCATTTTATGAACAACTTGCATAGGATCATCATTTTCACAATCAGTATAAAGCATAGGGATTTGACAAGTTTGACAAAGCTGTGGTAACATCTCTGAATAATATCTTTTACCCTCTTTTTCTAGTTTTGCCCAATGTTCATATACTGGTCTATAATACTTATCAAAAGTATTTGGATATTTTTCACTTAACCAATCCATTTTCTTCTCATCTGGAAGCCATGTATGAAATGGTGCAGCAGCATTATGAGTATAAAATGTCATCCAAATTTGGTGAGATAGATGCTCTTTTTCAGCACTTACAGTTCCAGCACAATCAGGAATCTTGATACCATATCTCTCTAAATCTTTAAATAGAGCTACTGTATTTTCTTCAAAGTATAATTCCCAAGCTTCTTTCCATGATTGTGGAGACTCTGGTAACATATAATCCATCATCATAGATACAAGTCCAAGAACTTTATATCCTCTCCATGTCCACTTATCGATCCACTTTTGAACAATTGGAACATTATCTGGGTCTTGCTCTAACATAAACTTAATAGCTTGAAGCCCAAGTGTCATATGTCTAGCTTCATCAGATTGAGCTGAGAATCCAAATGTAACTGTTGCCATATCACCATTATAAGCTGCACCAGACATAAATGGAACAAATAAAAGATTTGTAAGTACATACTCAAATGAAAAACCAATTGCGATCATAAACTCAAATGGTCCAGCTGCTCTTGCATCATCAAAGAATGATTTTGGAACAGATAGATACCAAACCCTATCATGCCAGTGTGACCATTCAGAGAATCCATTGAAGTATTTATTGTAATGACTTAAAGTATGGATTTGAGTTTGTACATGTCTAAGCTCATCAATTGCTTGCATCTGACAAGCAACCCTTGGACCATCCCCTCTAAAATTTCTAGCTACATTTGCAAAACCTCTATGGGCTTGATACTCTAGTGGTGAAACACCTGTCAAAAATAGTTTTAATGCAGATACATATCTTGCATCTGTGATATTTTTTTGTCCATTATTTTGAGCAAAAGCATCAATAATAGCATATAGCTTTTTATCCTTTTCCCCTTGGTATTTCCAGTAAGCATCCATTGTCATTCTAAATGGATCTTCCCAAGCTTCCCAGTCATGGATTTTGATACCTTCAAATTTATCTTCAGGGAAAACATCTTCCATATCTTGATATGTAGTATCCCAACCAAGTCTTGTCATATACTTATACTTATCCTTCATATTAAGGCGTTTTTTTCTTTTTTGTGTTTTCATAGTCATGATGTTCTCCTTTTAGTTTTCCCAGTAAATTTTAAAATACTCATAATCCTCATCAACATTTCCAGCCAATGAAATCAATACCAGCTGAAGCTCTTGAGGATCCCAATCTCTACCTAAGTGAGTAGATACAGTCTCAGCCATAATCTCCAATTGATTTTCTGCTTCAATTTTAATCATGGCAGGTTGTTGTTCTACCGTTGCATGTGGATTATCTTCCATGATTGCATTTACAATCATTCTTGTCTCTTCTACTGCTTGTAGTGCTAAAAATACTTTTGACATCTTTCTCTCCTATAGGCTTAAACCATTTTTATTAAGTCTTACAACTAAGATATCTCTTAATGATTCAACCACCTCATCTGGATTAGATACAGTTTTTTGTGCTAATGGAGTGATAGCCTCAACAGCTATATCAATATATTTTTTACACCAAGCATTTAATATCTCTTTATTCTCTTCACTCTCAGCAGCTGCAACTTTAATAGTCATATCGATCCATTTAGCACACTCTTCATTCCATGAAGTGATAAATTCAGTCATCATTGATTGAGCTGAACCACCTTTTAGATTTAATTCTTGCTCTAGAGTATTGAAATATAGTGGATGGATAAAGGCATCAAAGATCACATTTTGTGCAATATGAAGCTCAAACCAATCTTTTACTACAAAACTATCCTCAAGTGCTTTTCTTAGCCCTTGCCAAGCACTATCATTTAGCCATTTGTCCTTTGCATTTTCTAAAACTGATGGCTCATTTTCACTTAGTAGTAAACCTATTCTTGTAAGATATTGAGCGTTTCCAAGTCTATCTTCAGCATGGAACATAAATGCACTAGTAATAGCAGCACCATAACCCTCTGAACATAGTTGAAGATTATTCATATTTGCTCCCCACTCATAGTGTCTAAGTGGTAAAACATAATTTAAGATCAAATCTTTAACATCATCAGGCATCACATCAAGCATATTTCTTTTTTCTACAAATTGAAAATTTTGCTCAGCTACTTCTTGTTGTTTTGCCCTTGCCATTACATAAGAAGCATAATGGTATTGTCTAGGATCTAAAAACTTATACCAATCTTCCATTTTAATCGTTGTCTTTTTTACATCATACAACTCATACTCAGGATTTGCTAATGGTCTATAATGAAAATTAGCAGTTGCTTGAACATCTAATACAGCTTCTTCATATCTTGAAGCCATTTTGCCTTCACCTATTCTTCTTGCAACATGACCAAAGGTCTCCCTCTTTGGTTTAATATTTACACTTTTAATATCTAATGACATTTAATCTCTCCTTGTTTAGAATTTTCAACGCTAAGTGTTCCAACTACACCATATTGCCACTTGTGTTTATCGTTTTGTACTTCTATCTCTTGCTCTTTTGTAAGATACATAACAGAGTGTCTTTTACAAAACTCATCAAATTGCTTTTTTGGTAATGCTAGTTCCACATACATACACGGATCTCCAACTGAAAAATCAAATTCAACTAAGCCTGTTGATTTAACATCAGTTATATGTACATATTTCTTTTCCAACGGTGATATTTCACTCATCATTAAACCTTTCTTTACTAGTCTATTTTGATTTCGATTTGAAGTGTAATGGAAAAAAATCGCAAAAAATTCGCATTGTTTATTTAAAAAATTTTTTTCTGTTATAATTCCAACATGTTATAAATGGGGGAAAATTTGGACGATAGACAAAACGATAGATCACTGGTTATAAAGTTTGTGATTATATATTTATTTTTATCCATATTAGGGATAATATTTATAGGTAATTTAGCAAATATTTATAATGAATGTTACAGTAGTACGAATCTTACACCATTAACAATTATTCTTATAGTAATTAGCTATACGGGTATTATTTTATTTTTAATAATCTTGTATTTTGAAAAAGTTATTAAATCAAAAGATATGTCATACAGTGAATTAAAAAATAAAGAAGAAGAGCGGCTAGCTCCCTATGAATTCGCACTAGATAACTCTGTGGATGCTATATATTGGTTTACCCTTGATGCTAAATTTGTATATGTAAATGACGCGGCATGTCAAATGCTTGGTTGTGAAAAAGAGGATCTTTTAGGAAAATATTTAGAGGTTATGGATCCAAATTTTGATAGGCAAGGTGCTATAGATATTATGCATGAGATATTTGATTCTAAATATTGGTCTTTAGAGACTACCCAAAAAAGAAAAGATGGCACAATCTTAAATGTAGAAGTAACAGGACATGCCTTTACCCACGCAGGAAAAGATTATGTTTGCGCCTTTGGTAGAGATATCACCCAAAGATTTATATATAAAAATAAGATAACAAATATGAATCAAAAGCTACAAAAATCTTTAGATGAAAAAGAGATATTATTAAAAGAGATACACCATAGGGTAAAAAACAATATGGAGATAATCTCATCACTTTTAGCTATGCAATATAGAAGAATCGAAGATGAAAACCTAAAAAGTATACTAAAACAAAGTAGAAGTAGAATCAATACCATGGCATTAGTTCATGAATTTTTATACCTTGGAGATAATCTAGCTAATATCAATCTTGAAGATTATATCAAAAGATTAGTTGATGATATAAAAGAGCTATATATATCAAATAATACTTATCTTGATGTGGATATGAAGATCGATAAATTAGTATTTTCAACTGATAGATGTATACAAGTTGGGATGATACTACATGAGCTTTGTGTAAACTCTTTAAAATATGCCTTTAAAGAGAATAGAAAAAACCTTCTTTGTATACATATATGTAAAGGTGTTGATGATGTACATATCAAAATAAGAGATAATGGAGATGAAATCCTTGATATAGAGAATCTAAGTTGTAGTAACTCTATAGGGATGCAACTTATCAATTCTATTGTGGAAGATCAGCTTGATGGAGAGATAGAGTTTAAAAATAACAAAGGATTAGAGTGTAATATCTTTTTTCCAATAAAGGAGTCAGAATGAGTAAAAAGAAAATATTAATAGTTGAAGATGAAACAATAATTGCAATCAATTTAAAAGAAACATTGATAGAACTAGGATATGAGCCTTGTGGAGTTTTAAACAATAAATGTAAAACTATGAAATGGCTAGAAAAAGGGATTATCCCAGATCTGATTTTAATGGATATATATTTAAAAGGGCCAACTACAGGAATAGACTTAGCAAAAGAATTAAAAGGTCCTCTACCAAATACTCCAGTTATTTTTTTAACAGCAAACTCTGAAATCGCAACCATTAAAGAAGCTTCTGAGACACTTGCATATGGATATATACTAAAACCATATAAAAAAAGCCACTTACATGCTTCAATTGAGATAGCATTAGAAAAAGCCAATGCTGATAAAAATATAAAAAATGAACTTAATGAAGTTGAAAATATAAATAAAACCCTAAATCATAAACTAGAAATAACAAAAGATGAAAAATCAAGAACCGTACGTTTAAAATATGGATATCTTTTTGATAAGGAAAAAGAGATTTTATATTATGGTGATACACCTATAAAACTTACTAAAAAAGAGCTTTATATTATAAAAGAGTTGTGTTCTAGTCCAGGGCATTATATATCGCAAGATCAAATAGAATATGCCATCTGGCAAGATGAACCTGCTGGATATGCAGCATTTAGATCAGTATTATTTAGACTAAGAAATAAACTTCCAAAAGATTTAATAAAAACACAAAATAACATAGGATATAAAATAGAAACCTGTTAATAAAAGTGCGATATAAAAGCGATCTTTTTTAGCTATTATCCCCCAAATAGCTAAAAGGATTTAAACTTTGGATTTAAAAATAAAAGGAAAAACCGCACTAATCACAGGCTCCTCTCAAGGTATAGGTTTTGCTGTGGCAAAAAAGCTATGTGAAGAGGGTGTAAATATCATCATAAATGGTAGGGATCAAAAAAAAATTGATCAAGCTATAAATAAACTTCAAAAAGAATATCCAAATATAAATATACAAGGGATAAGGGCTGATCTAAAAGATAAAGATGGCTGTGATAAACTCATATCAAAAATAGCTCATATAGATATACTTATAAACAATCTAGGGATATTTGAGCCAAGAGATTTTAAAGAGATAAAAGAATCTGAGTGGCTCCATATGTTCAATGTAAATGTGATGAGTGGAGTAAGACTTTCTCAACATTATCTTGAAAAAATGTTAGATCAAGATTGGGGAAGAATTATATTTATATCAAGTGAATCAGCTCTACAAATTCCAAAAGAGATGATCCATTATGGTATGACAAAAACTGCCCAAGTATCAGTCTCTAGAGGAATAGCTGAACTTACAAAAGGTACAAAAGTAACATCAAATTCTATCATCTTAGGTCCTTCAAAATCAGAAGGGGTGACTCAATTTTTAAATGACTTTGCAAAACAAAATGATCAAACATTTGATGATGTAGAGAAAGATTTTTTCAAAAATATAAGACCAAGCTCTTTAATTCAAAGATTTGCAGAAGTGGAAGAAGGGGCAAATATGATCACATATATAGCAAGTGATCTATCTAGTACAACAAATGGTGCTCTATTAAGAGTTGATGGTGGAGTAGTTCAATCTGCATTTTAAAGGAAATAGATGAATAAATATAATATCTCACTAATAAGAGGTGATGGAATAGGTCCAGAGATTATTGATGAAGCAGTAAAAGTTTTGGATGTGGTTTCTAACAAATGTGACTTTTCTTTAGAATATGAAGAGTATCTAATGGGAGGTATTGCCATAGATAAGACAGGTGTACCCTTACCTGATGAAACGGTAGATGGTGTATTAAAAAGTGATGCTTGTTTATTTGGTGCAATTGGTGGAGATAAGTGGGATAAACTGCCAAGAAGCCTTAGACCAGAATCGGGACTATTAAGATTTAGAGAAGAGATGGGAGTATATGCAAACCTAAGACCCGCATCAACATATAAAGAGCTATTAAATGCTTCATCTTTAAAACCAAATATCATCGAAGATTGCGATATTATGATAGTAAGGGAGCTTATAGGTGGTATATATTTTGGTGAGCCAAGGGGAAATACTGGATATAACGCTTATAATACAATGGTATATACAAAAAGTGAAATAGATAGAATAGTACGTCAAGGTTTTGATATAGCTATGAAAAGGGGCAAAAAACTTTGTAGTGTAGATAAATCAAATGTACTAGAAGTATCTCAATTATGGAGAGAGATAACAATAGAGATTTCAAAAGAATATCCAGAGGTAGAACTTTCCCATATGTATGTTGATAATGCTGCTATGCAACTTGTAAATAATCCTAAACAATTTGATGTGATTGTTACAAGTAATATATTTGGAGATATATTATCAGATATTGCATCTATGGTAGTTGGCTCTATTGGATTACTTCCATCTGCATCTATAGGAGATAAAACAGCTATTTATGAGCCTATCCATGGGAGTGCACCAGATATTACAAATCAAGGGATCGCAAATCCAATAGCTACAATAAAAAGTGCATCAATGATGTTAAAATATTCACTAAAAGAGCATAAAGCATCAAATCTTATTGATGAAGCGATTGAAAATGTTTTAAAAGATGGATATAGAACAAAAGATATTGCAAAATATGATGCAAGTGAAGTATTAAATACAAAACAAATGGGTGATAAAATAGTTCAGTATATCAATAAAATTTGAAATAAAAGCTTCTAAATAATAGATATTTAGAAGCTTAATTAATAAGTGATTTTCAAAGAATATCTATCTTACTGATATAAAATCAGCTGAGGGTTGAAACTTTATTGTCAGACCAAAATAATACCAAAAAGTATCAGGATCTTCAGAACTTGCATTTGAAGCATTTGTCTTTTGGTCTGTATCAAAAAAACTTTGCATAGCACCTATTTCAAGTTCCAAATTATCTGTAATATTTGCTTGAAGACCTGCTCTAAAAGATAGATTATTTGTCTTAACCTCTACATTTTGAGAGTTTGTTGTTGAAGCATATTTCTTTTGTAAGATACTCATACCTAATATGGGTTTTAAGAAATTTTTCTTTCCACCAAAAAAAACATCAAAATTTAAACTTTGTAAAGAAACAATATCTACTCCATCTTCACTTCTAAAACTATATGTCTCATAATATACTCTAGAAAAATCATTTATATTAGCACCTAATCTTAACATTCCAAAAGAATCAGATTCACTATATTTTGTCTCTTGAGAGTTTACTGTGATAGCATAATCATCACTACTTTTTCCAGTGAATATTCCTACAAATGCAGTTGTAGAAGAGCTAGCAAATAATAAACTACTAGAAAGAAACATCCCTATTAATAACTTTTTCACACAATTTCCTTTTATTAATATTGTGGCTATTATAACAATACAAAGATTAAAAATAATATCAAATGTAAATTTTTTGTAATTTTATTTTCATATTATTCCTATAGCAAAATAGATTTCTTACTTTTTATTTACTATTTAATAATAAAAAACTTCTATTTATGATATAATAACTTAATTGGGGAGATGTTTTTATGCTAAAAAAATACGACATATCATTACTTTATGTGGAAGATAATAAAGATGAGAGAGAAACACTATCTAAAAAACTAAAGCCTATGTTTAAAGAGCTTTTCCTTGCTTGTGATGGAGAAGAAGGCTTAGAGATTTTTAAAGAGAAAACTCCCGATCTAATACTTACAGATTACCAAATGCCAAATCTAAATGGTATAGAGATGGTAAAAGAGATACGTTATTATGATCCCAATATCCCTATTATTATGTTTACAGGATACACCGATACAGAACCTTTAATGCAAGCCATTAAATATAATATAAACTCTTATATCACAAAACCTATAGTTGTTGAAGATTTTTTTGCAAGCTTAAATAAAAATGCAAAAGCAATTATAGAAAAAAAAGAAAATAATAGAATCATCCATCTTTTAACCCAATATAAAAATACTGTAGATATTAGCTCCATCGTATCCATAAGTGATCTAGATGGAAATATCAAATATGTAAATAATCAATTTGAAGATATCTCAGGATATACAAAAGATGAACTAATAGGACAACCCCACAATATAGTTAGACATCCAGATATGCAGGAATCTGTTTTTGAAGATTTATGGCATACCATAAAAGATAAAAAACAACCATGGTTTGGAATTCTAAAAAATAGAAAAAAAGATGGTAGTTCTTATTATGTGGATAGTGTAATCAATCCTATCTTAGACAATGATGGAAATATAGTAGAATATATAGGCATAAGAAGGGATATCACAAAAGTGATGAGCCCTAAAAAACAACTTATCGGTAAAATGAAAAGTATGAGTGAACCTACTCTTATACTTATAAAAATATGTAACTATGAAATAATCAAAGAGTTTTACCATGATAAGATAAGAAGAAGATTTGAGCAATATTTCACCTCTCATCTCTTAAAACTATGTGAACCCCACTTTGATATCCACAAAGTATATGCTTTAAGTGATGGTTTATTTGGAATAGTAGAAAATAAAAATTATAATGAATCTGAAATATATACAAAGATTGATCAAATAATCGAAAACTCAAAAAAAGAAAATGTGGAGTTTCAAGATAATAAATTTGAGATTGATTTAATTTTTAGTTTTGCATCTAAAAGCCTTCATCAATTTGATGATGCACTAATGGGGATTGAAAGAATAGATAGTAAAAATGATATCATCAATGCCTGTAATCTATATGAGATCGTAAATAAAGAAGCTATAGAAAAACTAGAAACACTAAACCTTATAAAAGATGCCCTAAAAGATGGTGACAGGGTTGTCTCTTTTTACCAACCAATTGTGTGTAATGAAACAAGAGAAATTGTAAAATATGAGTCTTTAATAAGACTAATCACAGAAGATGATAAAGTACTAAGTCCATTTCATTTTATGGATATTGCTAAAAAAACTGGTTATTATGAAGATCTTACATATAAAGTTATAGAAAATGCTTCAAAAATCCTTGAAATAGATAAAAAAATAGAGATATCTATAAACCTTTCATCCTCAGATATAGAAGATACTAAAGCAAGACTTTTACTAATGGACCTTGTAGCAAATGAAGAAAATGCAAATAGAATAACATTTGAGCTATTAGAAGATGAAGAGACAAAAGATTTATCTATGATCACAGATTTTATCTCCTTAGCAAAAGAGATAGGTGGAGTAAAAATATCTATAGATGATTTTGGAAGTGGCTATTCAAACTATGAAAGACTAAGTCAGTTTCAACCAGATTTTATCAAAATAGATGGCTCACTTATAAAAGATATTTTAGAAAATAAATATAATGAAAGTGTACTAAAATCTTTAGTAGTATTTGCAAAAGAAAACAATATCAAAACCATAGCTGAGTTTGTTTCCTCCCAAGAGATTTATGAAAGAATCACTGAACTTGGTGTGGATTATTCACAAGGATACTATTTTGGTAAACCTGAACCAATCATTCAATAATATTAGGCTTTTTTAATGAATGTATCAAATAACAATATATCAAACCTTCAAAATTTTAATAATAGAAGAACTTCAAGATCAAAATCTTCAAATGATTCTATCTATATAGGAAAAGATGCAGCGCGTGTTGTAATAGACCCTAGAACACTAGCTAGTAGAGAATACAAAGAGATTTTAAAGGAAAGAAATCGTTATCCTATAATCAATCCCGATGTATTATTATATGATGATAGACTGGTTTTGAGAAGATACTCTAAAAGCTAATCACCATAAACTAAGAGCATATTAAGAGGAGATTTTATTTCTCCCTGATTCTTTTGCTTCATATAGTTTTAAATCTGCATTTTTATACATATCATCCACAGATTCCACATCTTTAGCTTCTAAACACTCTAAACCAAATGATGCAGTAACACAATCTGCTGCACTATTAAATTTGTGCTCAATATCTAAATCAACTATTGCTTGTCTTATTTTCTCAGAAAACTCCAAAGCTTTTTCCTTAGAATCTGGTATAAATACCACACCAAACTCTTCACCACCAAGTCTAAAGAAGTAGTCATTACCCCTATGTAAAACTTCAGATACACCTGATCCTATACCTTGAAGAACCTTATCTCCCATTTGATGACCATAGTTATCATTGTATTGTTTAAAGTGATCCACGTCAAAAATTAAAAATGCTATTAGGTGATTATCCCTTTTTGCACTATTTAATACCCTTGGGAAATGTTCTGTAAAATATCTTCTATTATTTATACCTGTTAAACTATCAGTGATAAGAAGAGTCTCAATAGTTTTTTTATCAGTGATATCTTGTCTTATGGCTGTGTATCCAGTTTTTTCACCAAACTTATCAAAGATCGGTGATATCTCTGCACTTACCCAATATATACTTCCATCTTTGGCACGATTTTTTATCTCACCTTTCCAAGTTTTATTATCTTTTATAGTACTCCATAAATCTTCATAAATATCTTTTGGAAAATCCGGATCCCTTACTATATTGTGTGGTTGACCTATTAATTCTTTTTTAGAATATTTACTAATCTCGCAAAAAGCATCAGAAACACTTACTATATTTCCTTTTAAATCTGTAGATGAAGTTATCACAGATTTATCCACTAAAGATATATAATTATTAAGATTGTGTTGAAGTTCATTTGTTTGGGTGATATCTTTTGCAGTAACTAAGAAATGCTCCCCATCTGGCATCAAGGAGATATTTAAAGATAAGTCTATGATATCGCGATATTTAGAATAACACTTTATTTGAAAATCTTCTAAAAAACCTTTTTGTTTAACCTCTTTTATGGCACTCTCAGCCTTAGCTTTATCCTCTTCTATACTAATACCGATAAAGGTTTTTTGCCTTAGTTCATCCTCATCAAAACTTAATATTTCTGAATAGGATTTATTAAACATTATAAAATTTGAATCTAAATCTAATATAGCTATACCATCAAGAGATAGTTTAAATATAGATTCTAACCTATCCTCAATCATCTTTTTATTTTTTAGAGCTTCTATATTTGATAAAACTGGATGAATTATTCTAAAAAGTTGAGACTTTATAACCTTCATATCAAAAGGTTTAGTGATAAATCCAGTAACTCCAGCATTTAATAAATCAACAAATCTATCCTTTTCAGATATGGAAGAAACTGCAATAATAGGAATACTTTGATCCGTTTCTCTAATCTTATTAGTAAACTCTATCCCATCCATCTTTGGCATCTCAATATCTGTAATAATAAAATCATATTTTTTATTTCTCATTAGACCTAAAGCTTCAATACCATTTGACGCCATATCCACATCTTTTATATATTGCTCCACTGAGTCTTTTAAAATATTACAAGAAACCTTACTATCATCAACAATTAATAAAGAGAAATGATTATCTAAAATCTGATTTAAAATATCCATGGGTATTCCTAAATTAAAATAGTTTATATAATATTATTATATTGTTTGTTTATTTAAAACTAGAATATAAAGTCACATAAAAATTACAAATTTTCATATATTAAGTAAAGGTTAAACTTTAGATACATTATTATTACATTTATTTTACTTTTTTTATTATTTAAAGTAATATTTTAACTATTTAAATGGTAGAATCAATAGTTAAATATTATTATATAGGTAAAGTTTATCAAATGAAAAACATTATAATCTTATTATTTTTATTAACTTTTATATTTGCAAAAGATTTAGTACTTGGAGTTGTGCCCCAACAAAGCCCCCTAAAACTATCAAAAAAGTGGATTAAAATAACTAAACAATTATCAAAAGAGACTGGTATAAATATAATCTTTAAAACAGAAAACTCAATCCCTGCTTTTCAAAAAAAACTATATAAGGGTGAATATGACCTTGCATATATGAATCCATACCATTTTATAATAGCAAATGATTCGCAAGAATATGAAGCAAAAATAAGAGCAGACAAACTAATAAGAGGGATCATAGTATCAAAAGAGAAAATCCTTGATTTAGAAAAACTAAAAGATACCACCTTTTTATTTCCCGCACCAAAAGCTTTTGCTGCAACTCTACTTACAAAATATGAATTTAAAAAAAAGTTTGATTTTGATATAGAAAAAGATGCAAAAATTCTTTATGTAAATTCCCATGATTCAGTTTATAAAGGAGTAGCTAGAGGCATTGGTAATTATGGTGGAGGTATAATAAGAACCTACAACAACTTTAAAGAACAAAAAGATAAAGAAAATATAAATATCATATATACAACAGATGGTTATCCAAGTCACCCTATAGCATTTCATCCTAGAGTAGATAAAAAAGATCAAGAGAAAATTGTAAAAGCCCTTTTAAATATGCCAAGAGAGCTTTTAGATATACTAAGTATCAAAAAATTTATACAAACTGATACAAAAGAATATGAAGTGATAAGAAAGTTCAAATGATAAACTCTTTTAAATACAGGTTTATAATATCTTT
>CAYFGQ010000039.1:0-31757 GCA_964342525.1 uncultured Arcobacteraceae bacterium | reverse complement strand
AAGTGGATGATAGGATTATACATGCTTGGTATAGGAGTATAGAGAATTTTATTGAAAAGATTGAAAAAGAGATTGAGATATTGGATGATGAGCTATTTACTTATGAAAATATATTTGAGTTTAAAAAGCAGATGGATAAGTATTATGATCTTTTGAATAAAAGACATAAAGAACTTTTTCTTACTATTTATCAGTTTGTTGAGTATATCTTAGAAGATGATGAGTTGAATAAGTATGAAAAGGAATCTTTTAAAAATATATATAGTTCTATACAGATTATACAAGAGGAGATAAAGAGGATAGAGAGTGAAGAAAAGAGAAAATTAAACTGTCCGAAGAGATCGGACAATTAAAAGTAGAAGATGAAAAAAGAAAAAACTGAAACCGTGACATATTGTCACTAGTTGGAAAAGAAATATAATTAGTATAGAAAATAATAATGATTCAATAAAAATCTTTGAGGAAAAAAAGGTACGAACTCATTGGGATGATAGCGAGGAAAAGTGGTATATATTTATTATTGATGTAGTTGGAATATTAACGCAAAGTGTTAATCCAAGAAAATATTGGAGTGTATTAAAAACTAGGCTAAAAAAAGAGGGAAATGAAACGGTGACAAATTGTCATCAGTTGAAAATGAAATCTTCTGATGGAAAATTTTATATGATATAATTCTTAGAATAAATAATATTTATTACTAGGGAATGTGTTGTCTAATTATGAGCTTATGATAAAAGATTTTTTTGATACTAAAGAAAAAGATGCTGAAGGATATTTTAAAATTGGTGTTTGTGATGATTTTATTAAAAGAAGTATCAATGCAAATACAAGTGATGTCGTGATGAGTCAAGTGAGTTTAAAAAAGAATATCGAGCATCATAGTGATTTAACACTAGATGATTATAGAGCTTTAGATAATATATTTGATAGATATGAGATACTTATAAAAGATGGTGAAAATACTGTGGGTGTAGTTTATATAGGTACTGAAAAATATTATTACGCTTTGAAGTCTACAAAAAGTGGTGATACTATTTTCTTAACATCATTCAGAAAAACAAACAATAAAGATATAAATAGATTAAGAAAAAAAGTAGATAAAAAAAGAGCAGTTATGCTTATGGATAATTTAGACTAAAGAGCGATGGTCTCTCATCTCCATCCTAAACCCGTTCTACAAAGTAGCGGTACGACCGAGAGGTTTATCGCGTCTTCTCTTTAGCCTTAATATTCAAATGATAAAGTATATGTTATTAAATATTGCTTAACTTAAGCCTTTATATCAATAAGCTTTCTCTCCATATCATCTTTTGCTTTTATAGTTGCTACATTTCCATTTACTACTTGATATGCTAGGACTTGGTCTGTCATCTCTTTTACCATGTTTGTATTGCTATTTTCATATGGGTTTTCTTGGATTCTTGTATCTGCTTTAACTGTATCATTTGTAGCTTGTGTGATTTGGGTATCTATTCTCTCAAAATTTTTTGTGTTTGCGTTTGCTACATTGTGGGCACTATTGTTTTGTAGGTTTTGGTGTGCCATTATGGATGATAGATTGTTATTTACATTCATAGATTATCCTTTATTGTATACTACTCCAATAGAGTTAAAGTAGTATAAAGATATTTTATTAGTTTTTAATATCTTATGTTTTGTGTTATAATATAAAAAACTAAAATGGAGGTAGACTAATATGACTATGAAAATAGATTTAAAAGAACAATATCTTGATAAATTTAAAGACTTTGTAGATTCTCTACCTAGTGATGCCATAAAAGTTGATAATATTGAAGATGATTCTATTACAATGGATGAGGCAAAAGAAAAAGTAAATAAAGCTATAAATAATATCTCTTCAAACAAAGGTTTAGATATAGATGAAGCTTTTGATAAAGTTGTAAATTATTGATGATCTACAAAATAATTGTAGAACCTGAAGCCTTAGATGATTTAATAAATATTAAATTTTATATTACAAAACAAGACTCAAAAACAAAAGCTATCAATTTTATATCTGAATTAAAAGAAAAAATAAAATCCTTACAACAAATGCCAACTAGATGCAGAAAAAGTTTATATACAGATAGTGAAAATACACATGATTTAATTCATAAGGGGTATATAATAGTCTATAAAATTATAGAAGATAAAGTATATATTTTATCAATCTTTAGGCAAAGAAACTACTAAAACCTTCTAACCATAGTAGGTCTTAACATCTCGTCACTAAACTTCTTAGCATACTCTATTTGATCCAATAATTTCTCTTTGTCTTTTGGTAGGGTTCCTTTTAGGGGTAGGGCATTTGATGCGTGGTTTGATCTAAAGATCACACTATTTTGTGGATTTAGTGCTTTTACGAACCTTTCTTGCTCATCTAGCATCTCTAGATCACTTAGTTTTGTAAAACTATCAAAGGCTTTATAAAATCTTTCTCTAACTGATGGAGCAACATCAAGTTGTAGGGTGGATAGGTAGGTGACATTTACTTTATTTATCAGTTTTGCACTATCTTCTATATGTTCAACTGAGTGTTCATGTCCTCCTAGTCCTAGTATTACTGTCACTGAGGTTTTTAGTCCTGCGTCACTTGCTTTGTTTAGGGATTCTACTATTTGGTCGTGGGATGCGCCGTTTTTTATCTTTTTTAGGATGTTGTCATTTCCACTTTCTATTCCTAGATATACAAGGGTGAGTTTATTTTCTCTTAGTTTTTTTAGCTCTTCTACTGATTTTTTCTTTAGGTTTGGAGCTGAAGCATAAATGCTCACACGTCTTAGGTTTTTGAAGTATTTATTTAATAGCTCTAGTATTTTTAAAAGGTGATCAGTTTCAAGACCAAGGGCATCTCCATCTGCTAAAAATACCCTTTGAATATCTGGGTATGTCTCGCTAAGTAGTCCTATCTCTTCATGAAGTTCATCTAGGGGTCTCTCTTTATATCTTTTATCCACATACATAGAGCAAAATGTACAGGCATTGTGGCTACATCCTAGGGTAGCTTGTATGATAAGTGAGTTTGCTTCTGCTGGTGGTCGGTATAGTGGGTAATCGTATTCAAACATATAATTTACTTTTTTTGCAAATTATAGCTTAAATAGATTTAGATTTTGTAAATTATTGATTTACTGGGATTTCTATAAAGAACTTGGCTCCATTTTGGGTATTTTGGGCGTAGAGTCTACCATCATAGTTTTCTGTTATGATTTTATAACTCATATGAAGACCTAGTCCTGTGCCTTGCGCTTTATGTTTTGTTGTGTAGTATGGTTCAAATATATGAGGAAGTACTTCATCTGGGATACCCCCGCCATCATCTTCAAGGGTGATTATCACTTTGTCATTTTCTTTTATCATATTTAGTTTTACCCAAGCATTTTTTATTTGTCTATCTAAAATAATATCTTTTGCATTACTTAGGATATTGATGATCACTTGGGAGAGTTCACCGGGGATCATTTTGATGATAGTTAGTTCTTCGTAGTTTATATGATCTTCCAGATTTATATTATGATATTCTAGGGTACTATTTATGATATTTATAGCTTGTTGTATATCTTTTTCTATGGTATGGTCTTCTAGTTTTCTCTCAGATTTGATAAATCTTGTGAAGTTATCTATTGTATGGGAAAGGTGTTGGGCGTTGTCATTGATCGCATCACATAGTTCATAAAACTCTTTATCTTTTAAGGTATTTAGCTCTTTTGCTAGTCTTAGTCCCGATGCTCCTGTTGAGATCACAGAGAGTGGTTGTCTCCATTGGTGGGAGATATTTCCTATCATTTCACCCATGGCGGCTAGTTTTGATTGCTCAGAGATTAGGATATCGTTGTTTCTTAATTGTTCCACTTGTTTTTGTACTTTTATCTCTAGGGTTTCATTTAGTTTTTTAAGGTCTTTTGTTCTCTCTTCTACTTTTTCATTTAGTATGATATTTGATCTTTTTAGGATATATTGTCTATAGATTGAGAAGCTTATGATTATAGCCATAGAGGCTAAAAGGATATATACTAAAGTGTAGTTTGTTTTTTGTACTATTACTTGTTGTTTGTTCCATTTTTTATTTATGAGGATTCTATCATTTTTATCAATGGCATCTATTGCTTTGTTTAGTATTGGGATTAGGGCACTTTGCTGTTTATTTACCATAAATCGTACATCAAATTTAAACTTACTTGTTCCTGATATTTTGATATTTTCATAGTCATTTTTTTCTAAGGCATATTTTAATACAGGTAAAATATCTGCTGCTGCAAAAACTTTTTCTTGAGATAGAAGCTTAAGTGCTTCATCTGTATTTTTCACTGGTACAAATTTGATATCTGGATAGTGTTTTTTTAATAGTTTATGTGCTGAGAAGTTTTTACCTACTGCTAGAGTTTTACCCTTTAGTTCATTTAAATCTAGAAGATAGCTTTTTTTAATATTTGTAGCTATTCCTATTGGATATGAAACATATGGTTTTGAAAAGAGGGCGTAATTTTCTCTATCTTTTGTATATGATAAGGAGAGTAATATACCATTTTCATCATTTTTAATTTTTTCAATCATTTCTCCAAATAGTTCAACATGCTTGATATTATAGTTTATTTGGGTGTTTTTCTTGATATTTTTCCAAAACTCATGGGCTAGTCCACTATGGGAGTTTGTCTTTTTATCTAAGATACTAAATGGTGCCCATGTATTTGTATATATGTTAAATTGATTATTTTTTAGATAATTTTTTTCTTCTTTATTTAGTTTTAACTCTTTTATTTCGCTAAAGTAGATTATTACTGTTCCTACATTCATATCATTGAACTTTGCACTTTGGCTTAGTTTTGTGTAGTTTTCTTTTATATATGTGGGGATAGTTTTATTATAAAATGGTTTTTCGTTTTGATGATAGTATGAATATACAGTTTTATTTTCAAAATCCTCTTTTATCTCTATGGCTTTGATATCTTTATTATTTGCTGTGAGGGTATTTATAGTTAAGGGTATATTTTCATACTCTAGCGTATAAAGATAGTTTGAGATCACTAATGTAAGCTCTTCTGTTATCTTTTTTTGTTCATTTGTAAGAGCTGAAAAAAGTGTGGAGTTAAAGATAAATAATAAAATAAAAATATATCTTAGAGTCATGTTTTTTCCTATGGGGTTTTTATAAAATACTCTTTATGTATTTGATTGTATCTGCCATCTTCTTTTATCTTATCAAGGGCATTTTGCCATTTATTGATGGTGTCATCAGAGATATTTTTTGAAAATGCTATATATCCCCCAGCCTTTGCTACTAAAGGTTTTAATCCTTCTATTTTATTAGGTGTTAAATTTGCTTTTTTTAGTTTTCCCAAAAGAGAATCCTCTGCTGATACTGTTAAGGTGACTTTTTTTGTTTTTAGCATCTCAAAACATCCTACATAGCTATTGTTTTCTATAAGGTTTGTAAATCCTTTTGCCTTTAGGGTTTTAAAATGGATACCACCTCTTAATACACATATGGAATCTACACTTTTAGCATCTTGTAGATTTTCAATATCAAATGGATTATCTTTTAGTTTATAAAAGTATGAGCTATCTTCTAAAATTGGCCCTACCCATTTAAGTAGGTTTTCTCTTTTTTTTGTTCTGCTAATATTAAATAGGGCAAAATCATTTTTTGTGGTGACAAATTTATAAGCTCTTTTAAATGGTAGATCAAGAATATCTTTTTTATAGTTGATATCATGCATAACTTCTCTAACTAGTTCAATACAAAAGGCTCTTTTTCCGCTATTTTGTAAGCCTCTAAGTTCTCCATTTGTATCTATATATGAGTATTCTTTGGTATTATGGGTTATGAAGGCTATTTTAGAAGCATAAAGGTTTATGCAAAAAAATAAAAATAATAAAAAAAATCTAATGTGAAAGCTCTTCATATTGAATCCTTTTTCTATTTGATTATACTCTTAAATAAATAAAGAAATCTGATAAATGTATAAATTAAGTAAAAAAGTAAAAGCTTTGGAAACATTTTAGTTTTGTGGAGTTATTTGAAATAATATTATTTGCACTCCACATTTTTTAAGATAGCATTTTCTTTTTTTAGGTATTTACACTGCTGATCTAAAAGTATAGTATCTTGAAAATATGCTTCAAAGGCTAATGTATTTTTCATAGAAACACTACTTAGATCATTTTCAACAAATTTTGCCTCAGCTATTCTAGAGCCATCAAGATTTAGATTTTCTAAACTAGCTTCTTGAAAAAGGGCATCCCATAGATTTGCATTTATAAAAGTGGTGTTTGATATATCTGAGGATTGGAAATTTGTAAGTTTAAAAATACTTCCATCAAAATTACTATTTGATATGGTACTTGCTTCAAAGGAAGCTAGTCTAAAGTTTGAGTTTATCCCTTTTACATTTTCTAGTTCTGCTCCCCAAAAGTTTGCTCTTGCAAAATTTGAATTGGATAGGTTTGTTCCATTTAGATTTGTACTATTTAGATTTGCCTTTTGTAGATCAAGATCTGAAAGATCTGCTCCACTTAGATCACATTCTGTACATTCATTTGTCTCTTTTAGTTTTTTTAGGTGGGCTAGATCAAAAGAAAATAGATATGTGATAGTGAATAAACTAAGTAGTAGATATCTCATCACTTATCCTTTTGTATGAAACTAAGAAATTGCTCTTTTTTCATACCACCCATTTTCTTTTTGTAAACATTCATCCCGTCTTTTGAGAAATAAAATCTAGGTATTCCCCAAAACTGCATCTGCTCAGGGATAGTTTTATCTTTGATATCAAACTCCATAGCTATATAATTTTTTGCAATATAATCTGATACTTCTTTTTGTGTAAAGATATGTTTTTTCATATAATTACACTCTGGACATTTTTTTGAGCTTACCATTACAAATAGGGGTTTGTTTTGCTCTTTTGATAAAGTAAGTGCTTTTTTATAATCTTTTTGAAACTCTATGGATGCAAAAACAGATAGGCTTGAAAATAAAAATACCAATATAAACTTTTTCATATGAACTCCTTATGTGGTCATCACTAAAAATTATGGTGTTCAGAAACAGTATAGGAGGATTCAGATTTAAGAAAAACTTTGATGAAGGACTAGCCGTAGCTAATTCGAATCAAAGTTTTTTGAAATATGGGTTCTCCTATATTGCCCTTCGGGTAGCACAGAGAATTCCAATCTTTTAAAAAATAAATTATCGAATTAGCCCTGCTAGTCCTTCAAATTTATTTTTTAAAATCTTACACTTCTCTGTGCTATTTATGAATACTCTAATTTTTAGTGCTGACCATCTTTATAAATAATATCAAGTTTATGTTAATGGTATCTTAATTTAAAGCTTTAGCTTATCCTTTATTTACTACATGCCCAAGGGTGTTCTTTACAAAGCATATTTAGTCTTCTTAGTGCTTTTGTATTTCCTTGAGAAGTTGAGTTTTGAAGAAGTTTTTGGGCTTTTTCTATATCTTTTTTAACACCTCTACCTAAATAGTAAGTCTCACCAAGGATAAACTGTGCTCCAGCGTGACCTCCAGTAGCAGCTTTTTCATACCACTTTAGAGCAGTTTTTAGACTCTTTTTTACACCTCTTCCTTTTTTATACATAACTGCTACATTAAATTGAGCTTTTGCATAGCCTTGTTTTGCCGAGGTGATATACCATTTTACAGCCTCTTTGTGATTCTTTTTTACTCCTGTACCCCTCTCATACATGATGGCAAGGGTGTATTGAGCTTTTGCATAGCCTTGATCAGCTGATTTTTCATACCATTTTAGAGCTTCTTTTGAATCTCTTTTTATTCCATCTCCTTTATCATACATTTGGGCAATTTTGTATGAGGCTTTGGCATATTTTTGTTTATCTGCTTTTTTATACCATTTTATAGCTTTTTCAAAATCTTTCTTTTTTTCATATAAAAGTCCAGTTTGAAATAAAGATGGTCCATGGTTTTGTTTAGTGGCTTTTTTATACCATTTTAGAGCTTTTTTAGCATCTTTTTTTACCCCAAGACCTTTTGCATAAATATTTCCTATCCCAAATTTGGCATCTGCATTATCTTGTTTTGCTGATTTTTTATAATACTCTAGGGCTTTTTTATATTTTTTATTTATTTTATAGATTTCTGCTAGTCTAAGTTGTGCTATGGCATCTTTTTGTTCTGCTGCTTTTTTATACCATTTTATAGCTTTTTTAGGATTTTTTTCTATATATAAATCTCCCATTTTAACTTGTGCTTTTGCAAATCCTTGTTTTGCTGAGGAGCTATACCACTTTATGGCTTCTTTTGTATTTTTCTTTATGCCAATACCTTTATAATAGATATTTGCAATATTATACATTGCTTCCTTATCCCCTTGATTAGCTGCTGCTTTGTACCACTTTATAGCTTCTTTGGAGTTTTGTTTTACACCTTGGGCTTTTTCATATTTAACAGCAAGATTAAATTGGGCATCCATATAACCTTGTTTTGCTGAAAGCTTATACCATTTTAAGGACTCTTTTGTGTTTGCTTTTACATCTAATCCACTATGATATATAACTGCTAATTTGTATTGAGCAATTTTATCACCATCTTTTGCCAAGGGTTTAAGTAATTTTAGTGCTTTTTTGAATTCACCATTGTCATAAGCTTGGAGGGCTTTGTCTAAAGTGTCTGCAAGGGATATATTTATAAAAAAT
Source organism: uncultured Arcobacteraceae bacterium (assembly GCA_964342525.1). GTDB lineage: Bacteria > Campylobacterota > Campylobacteria > Campylobacterales > Arcobacteraceae. The sequence continues at coordinate 23,083 of CAYFGQ010000039.1, read as the reverse complement.
AAGAGGGCTAGGAGTAGTTTCATTTTATTTCCTTTTATTGGTGAATTTTGTGGTACACTTAAAGCTAATTGATAAACAATAGTAGCAATTTTGTAATTAAAATCTTTTTATAAAAAAAGCTAAATTATCCACAAAATATAAAAGGAAAAATAAACTTAACGTACAAATATTTCTTTTAGGCTTTCTGTATCTAGATCAAGATTGGCTGTTTTTAACATATGTAAAAATAAAGCTACGATTACAAAAGTTTCCACAAGCATAAAAATAATATGGTATGAAACAAACTCTAGAAAAGAAGGGTTTTCAGGAACATAAGCCATAGGTACATTAAAAAACAAACCTAAAACAATTAAAGCAATAAATACAACAGTAGTTAAGAGAGCAAGTCTTTTTAAAAGCATTTTAAGAGCCTTTTTTTAATTTAATAAGTTATTTTATTAGATAATAGTTGCTAAAAAGTCTCTTTTTTAAGATATTTAAAAATTACTTGATAAAAAATATCAAGTTTAAAAAAGGACTAGCAAAGAAGAAGAGCCTGTATCTAAATTAAATAGCTTAGATAACTAACTTACGGATAAAGCTGGCTCTTCAACGTGACTCAGGTATTTGTCACAAATTAATTGTACAAAATAAATGTTACTCAATTGTTAGAGATTTGGATAAATTATAAAAAGTTTGATTATTTTAGCTGGAATATTAAAAAAGTGGCACGGCCAGAAGGACTCGAACCCTCAACCCTCTGATCCGAAGTCAGATGCTCTATCCAGTTGAGCCATGGCCGCACATGTGTACTTACGTACTCGAGAATCGAATAGTAACAAATATGTGCTTAAACTACGATAGAGATAGTTGTATATGGATTGTATAATACATTTGCTCTATTTTGTACTTTTACATTTCTTCTTTGAGTATAGTCTACTAAATAGTTTCCTTCAAAATCTGTAGAGAATCTAGCACAAATTTTTGCTGCTGTTTCTATTATATAATCTGGTAGATTCTTTTTAGTATTTTTTACTATCACATGGGAGGAGTGTCTATCTTTTAGGTGAAACCAAAAATCTGATGCACGTGAGTTTTCTAGTAGGTAGATATTTTCCCTCTCATCTCTTCCTAACATGATCTTATATCCATCCACAAAAAAGCTTTGGTATGGTTGCTCTTTTTTTGTTTTTGTTTGATTTTTATCTTTTTTAGGGAAATAAAACTCTATCTCATCTATAGCTTTTAGCTCTTCTATTGTTGTGATAAGACGTTTAAAAAAGGCTAGTTTTTGCTCTAGGTTCTCTTGTTCTATATATTGAAAAGAAGCTTTTTGTTTTAGTTTTTTTGAGTGTTTAAATAGTTTGTCTGCATAGATTGAAGGGGTAGCTTCAAGCTTATCAAATACTATCTTTACTAAGTTTCCTTCAAAGTCATATAGTTCTACCTCTTTTTGATAGGGTTTTATTTGGTATAGATTACTTAGGATGATTTGTGCTTTTTGTTGAATATCTTCTGCTTCTTTTTTAAGTTCATCAATATCTTGCATATTTGATAGAATCTTTTCTATCTTTTTTATAGATTTTTGGATGAGGCTTATTTTTTGTTTTTTTATATTTGCTAATTGTTTAGCTTCTAACTCTTTATATAGATCATAAAGAAAAGTATCTATATCCTCAATTGGTTCTAGTTTTGGTGTAAAGTTTGCTTTTGGGATATCTTCTAGGCTTTGTCCCACTTTTACTATACGTGAAGAGATATCTTCATCAATATGGCGTAGGGCTTCAAGAACTGTTCTTTTTTCATCCAAAATTATGATATTTGTATATTTTCCTGTAAATTCTAATTGTAGAATTGTGGTGTCACTTTTATAAGCTGATCGACTTTGTACTTCTATATTTAGTATCTTATCATCATTGTATAGATAGACTCTAGATATTTTTGCGCCATTGAATTTTTTTTGTAAAAGTACATCAAAGGGTGCATTGAAGTCTTTAATCTCTAGGGCATCATCTTTTTTATATACTAGGCTATTACCTTTTGAAAGGTCAAAATAGTATATGTTTTTTTTATCAAATTCTATCTTGATAGTATTGTTGTGAACTCTTTTTGCGAGTTTAATATTGTGGTAGTTGTTTAGTTTATCTGCTAGCTCTTTAAGTATATAATATTTCATCGAGGGATTTTACGCTATAATCGATTAATGCAAGGTTATATTATAGATTTAAAAAATGTTAAAGATGAAGACCTTATAGTCACTATCTTGGCACAAAATAACGTACACACTACCTATAGATTTTATGGAGCAAGACACTCAAATATCAATGTGGGATATAAGATAGATTTTGAGATAGAATCAAATTTAAAAAGTTTTATCCCAAGATTAAAAGATGTGATTCAGCTTGGATTTGAGTGGATATTTGATCGTGAGAAATTATATTGCTGGCAAAGATTTTTAAAACTTTTTTATTCTCACCTAAAAGATGTTGATCATATAGATGAGTTTTATTTTTTGCTACTTGAAGATCTTGCTTTAAAAATAAACAAACAAAATCCAAAAAGAGCTATTATAGAGAGTTATATAAAGTTACTAGATCATGAAGGGCGTTTGCATACTGAATATGAGTGTTTGATCTGTGATCAAATCATAGATAAAAATATCTCTCTTGTTAGAGCCTTTCATCCTACTCACTCTAAATGTACATACTCAAAAAGTTTTAAATTTAAACAAGTGCAAAAACTTTTTGAAGATGGAAGTTCTATAGATTTTTCCAATGATGAAGTAGACTATCTTTGGAATATATTATTGCAAGGGATATAAGGTATCTATTAGGGAGTAGAATTACTCCCTTTATTGTATATGTGTATATAATTCTTTGGAGCCGATATCATTATTATCAGCAATATCTTCTAAACTTTCATCAAATGTATATTTAATTTCAAGCTTATTAAATATTTTTATTACTTTTTCTTCATCTAAATTTTGTACTTTTATTAGTAGTTTTAATGGCAAACCTTGAGCATCTTCAAATGGTGGTTCATCTTTTTTGCTATACCATGATTCTGAGATTGGTTCAAAAGCTTTTGTTACCATAGAAATAGGTGAATTTGTAAAGCTACCTATGATGATAGTTAAACTTACAATTGAAGCAAAAAATAGTTCCCTCTTATTTTTAAATTTTTCATTTGTTTTACTTTTCATATAACTTAGCATTGGTTTCCAGTTTTCAATGATATGAAAAATAATGATTGCACTAAAATATATAGAAACAACACCATGGAATGATTCCCAATCATTCTTTTCTAAATTTAGAAATGTCCATTTATTCCAATATGCAAGAGTTGCATCTGGCATCACTAAAAGTATAATTCCTGTTATAAAAACAGCAAGAGAAAGAAAAAATGTAATTAGGGATATAAAAGCTCTTTTATTAAATCTTTTTTTCATCTATCCTCCTTAATTTTTGTTTTCATTTGTATCCTTTTATTTTTATTTGAATTTTAAAATAGGGGAATAAATTGTAAGTGAAATTAAAGTGAAAATAAATTCATTTATGGAGATTACTAAAAGGTATCTAACGCTTTTTCGATTATTAACTAATTTTTAGATAAAATATATCTTTTAAATAAAAACAGTATATTTTAGAAGGAACAAAATGCTAACAATTGCGCTTCCAAAGGGAAGAATAGCTGAAGAGACATTAGAGAAATTTGAAAAAGCTTTTGATGAAAAATTTGTCTTTGAAGATAGAAAACTTATACTTGAAAAGGGTGGTTTTAGATTTTTAAATGTAAGAAATCAAGATGTACCTACGTATGTGATGCACGGTGCTGCTGATCTTGGTGTAGTAGGGCAAGATGTACTTGAAGAGAAAGAGTATGATCTTATGAAGATTCTTGATTTAAATATTGGAAAATGTAAGGTTGCTATTGGTCTTCGTGCTGGTGAAGAGATTGACTGGAGTAAGAGTGAGTTAACAGTAGCTACAAAACATGTAAATATCGCAAAAACATATTTTGAGCAAAAAGCTATGGCTGTAAAAATCATCAAACTTTATGGATCAATCGAACTTGCTCCACTTGTGGGTCTTAGTGACTGTATCGTAGATATCGTAGAGACTGGAACAACTATGAAACAAAATGGCCTTGAAGTTGGACCAACTATTATGACAAGTTCTGCACAGCTTATTGCAAATAAGACATCATACTACACTAAAAAACAACAAATCTTAGAATTAAGAGAAAAATTAGAAAAGCTGGTATAAATGGGACTTGATCTATATAGCAAAGTTGAGCCATATTTAGGTTTTCAGGATGAAGTAAAAAAACTTCATCAACTTTTCTTTGAGATCGTGGATGAGATAAATCCAAAAACACTACTTGATCTTGGATGTGGACAGGGGGATTTTATGCTCTCTTTACCAAAAAAGATAGATATGAAAGGTATCGATTTAAGTAGTGAACAGATACTTGTATGTAAAGAGAAAAAGTTAAATGCTGAGTGCATAGATATCAAAGATCTAAAAGAGAGTTTTGAAGTTATCACTGCTACTTTTGATGTATTGAACTATGTACCACAAATAAATATCAAGACTTTTATCAAAAATATCTATGATAGGGTAGAAAAGGGTGGATATTTTGTATTTGATGTGAATTCACAATTTGCCTTTGAAGAGATTGTAACTGGAGCAATTGTGATAGATGAAAAAGATAAATTTATCACAATAGATGCAGAATATGAAGAACCAAGTCTTAGAACCCAAATCACACTATTTTCAAAAGATAATGATAATAGTTTCTCAAAAGAACAAGATCATATAGTGCAATATTTTCACTCCAAAGAGTTTTTAAAAGAATCTCTTATTAAGATTGGTTTTGATGTGGAAGCGATACAAGAGTATTATTTGTATGACTTTGATGAGGCTGATAAGTTGATATTTATCTGTAAAAAGGACTAAGTATGTTATTTAGAACTTTGATTGTTTTGATGCTACCACTGTTTGTATTTGCCGAGGTAAGTAATATCTATAGAATAGGTAGTGCGTCTATCTCTGTAGATGGTACAAATAGTGTAGATGGTACACTCTTTGGATATAAAAGACATGTGGTAAATGGTGATATCACATTTGCAGCAGATATAAACTATATCACAGTTGAAAGTAATACTTATGGAGTTGATGATACAACAGAGGTGATGCTTCATTTAGGTATTATGGCTACTGATTCTTTAGAGATTTATGGTAGTTATGGTGGAGCTTATGAGAGTGAAAATAGTGGCTTTGGTTGGGGGTTTGGGCTAGTATATGATTTTAGTGAACGTTTTGCCGTAACTTACGAGTATAGGAAGTTTGATATGGATAATTATGATCTTAAAAGTGCCAGCCTTGGTTTACTTATAGGTTTTTAACCCTGTTTTGAGTAGAATTTAGCCCATGATTACATACTATACATACACAGATAGTGAAGAGTATCCACACGACGATAACCCACAGTTTAGCTCTAAAGAGCAAGCTATGATTGATATCAATCAAAACAAAGAAGATTATGATTTGATTGTATTATGGTATGTGGTAATAGATAGTGATACCTTTATCCATATGGAAAAAGTATGTAAAGTATCACGTATGCCTAAAGGCCCACATTCGTGGCTTTGGTATATGTAGATAGAGAATTAAAAATTAAGAGTTAAGAAGTATAGAGCCGGAACAACTCGTTGTTCCCTTTAGAGTTTGTTTCTTTAGTGATTTTTTACAAATCACGTTAAAAGAAATTATTAATTTTAGGTCCCTTCAAAAATGGGACATTTTTTAAGGAATAAGAATTGAATATTGATGATCAATTACTTGAGAGACTTTCAAAACTTTCATCACTTACAATAGATGAGAGTAAAAAAGAGAGTTTAAAAAGTGAACTTAGTGATATTGTAAACTTTGTAGAGAATTTAAATGAAGTGGATGTGGAAGGTATCTCTGCTACATTTTCAACTATAGAAGGTGGTACAGCTTTAAGGGAAGATGTAACATCACAAGATCTAGAACTATCAAAGCATATTTTAGATCATGCACCAAAAAGTGAAGATGGTAGCTTTGTAGTACCAAAAATCATAGAATAGGAGAATAATATATGGTAAGAGTATATGGTATAAAAACCTGAGGCTCTGTTAGAAATGCCTTGAGGTTTTTCAAGGAACACGAAATTGAAGTTGATTTTTTTGATTTTAAAAAAGAAAATCCAGCTTCTGATTCTATCAAGTCTTGGGTCCAAGAAGTGGGAATTGATTTAGTATTTAATTCAAAAGGTACTAAATATCGAACATTAAAACTAAAAGAGCTTAACTTAGATGATAATGGTAAGTTCGAATGGCTTGTAAAAGAGCCGATGTTATTAAAAAGACCAATCGTTGAATATGCCGATGGTAAAGTTTTAGTAGCATGGAATGAAGAAACATATCAAAAAGAGTTCCTGTAAGGGAACTCTTTTTTTTGTTTCAAATTATTACAAACTGCAATATTTTTTAATCAATCTAAAAAAACTTATTATAATACCTTCATATAAATAGCATATCGCATTTTGAGATAAGCTCAAATCTTGATGTGCCAATTTGGCACTTCAAAAGGAATAAGAAATGAAATTAGGAACTTGCCCATATTGTGGAGCAGATGTTGTATCTAAAAAGATTGTAGCACAAGGAAAACAAATTAAACTATACTATTGTATCAATGCTCAAAAAGAGTATGATGAGAGTGAACAGTATGTTTTTACTGCTGAGTCTACTTGTACTTTTATGGTGTATTCAAATGCTTTTCTTAGGTGGAATAAAAGAAGTTTTAGCGAGTATGAGATGAAAAAGCTTTTAAAAGATGGTCAAACAATTGTAAGACTTCATGGTAGAAAAGGTACTGGTGAATATTTTAAATATGTGATTACTGATAAAGAGTATGGGGTGTCAGTTCTTTGGGATGAACAGGTAGAGGAAGAAGTAGCCTAAGGACTACTCTTCGATTCTTATCATCGCGATTTTTTCATCTACAAAAGAAAGTTCTTTTATATCTGTGATCGCTTTTTGGATATCTGCTTCTTTACAAGTGTGTGTTGAAAGAAGTAGGTTTGCGTGTGTATCGTTTAGTGGTTTTTGAAGCATCGCTTTGATTGAGATGTCTTGCTCCCCTAAGATTTTAGAGATTTGAGCTAAAACTCCACTTTTATCTTCTACTTTTAGTCTTAGGTAGTATTTTGTTTCAATCTCATCAATTGAAGCTAAGCTTAGTTTTTCAGTTTCCATTGGCTTTTCAAATCCAAGCATTGGAGAACCTTTACCACGTCTAGCGATATCTACAAGGTTTGCGATTACAGCACTTGCAGTAGCATCACCACCAGCACCAGCACCATAATACATAGTCTCACCAACCTTATCACCCACAACACTAACAGCGTTCATTACACCATCAACTTTTGAGATCATTTGATCATTTGGGATAAGTACTGGGTGAACTCTTAGCTCAATCTTTGATCCATTTTTCTTTGCGATACCAAGAAGTTTGATAGCATAGTTGAACTCTTTTGCAAAATCAATATCATCACCAGTTATATTTTGGATACCTTCGATTAGGATATCTTCTGGTTTTGCATCGATTCCATATGCGATTGAAGCAAGGATAAGTAGCTTGTGAGCTGCATCAAATCCACCCACATCAAATGTAGGATCAGCTTCAGCATATCCAAGGTCTTGAGCTTCTTTTAAGATAGTCTCATATTCTACACCCTCATCAATCATCTTTGTAAGCATATAGTTACAAGTACCATTCATAATACCTGCAATTGATTCTATATGGTTTGCACTAAGACCATCTCTAAGAGCATTAATAATAGGAATACCACCAGCAACAGCCGCTTCAAATTCAAAAGCAGTCTCACCAGCTAATTCTTGTAGATCATATCTGTGGTAAGCTAGTAGGGCTTTATTTGCAGTTACTACAGCTTTTTTATTTGCAAGAGCTTTTTTAACCACTTCATGAGGTTTCTCAACACCACCCATAAGCTCAACAACCACATCAATAGAGTCATCCTCTAAGATATCATTTACATCATCACTTAAAGGGATATTTACATCTCTTTTTTTAGCTAAATTACTAACTACACCTTTTACAACTTTGATTTCAGAACCAGCACGAGCAGTTATTATCTCTTTATTATTCTCTAATATCTGAGCTACGCTCGCTCCAACTGTTCCTACACCGATTATTCCTATATTAAGCATCTTCTTTCCCATCTTCATCGCAATAGTTTGCTAAAAATTTCTTTATATTTTTTGCAGCTTGTCTTATTCTTTTATCATTTTCGATTAAAGCTATTCTTACATAGTTTTCACCATAATCTCCAAATCCAATACCTGGAGCAACTGCTACACCAGCTTCAACTAATAGTTTCTTTGAAAACTCTAAACTTCCAAGGTGTTGTACACACTCTGGAATCTTAGCCCATACAAACATGGAAGCTTTGTTTCTTCTGATATGCCAACCAGCTCTTCCAAATGCTTCGATTAGTACATTTTGTCTATGGTCATACTTATCTGTGATATCTTTTACACATTGTTGATCTCCATTTAGTGCTACTGTTGCAGCTACTTGGATAGGTGTAAACATACCATAGTCAAGCCATGATTTGATCTTTTGAAGAGCTCCTATTAGTTTTTTGTTTCCTACGAAGAAACCAACTCTCCATCCAGCCATATTATATGATTTACTTAGGGTAAAACTCTCTACAGCTACATCTTTTGCACCTTCAACTTCCATGATTGATGGAGTTACATATCCATCAAATGTGATATCACCATAAGCGATATCAGAGATGATATAAAATCTCTCTTTTTTAGCCATCTTTACCAGTCTTTCATAAAACTCTGGTGTAACTGTAGCTGTTGATGGGTTGTGTGGGAAGTTTACTACCACATACTTTGGTTTAGGGCTTGCATTTTTAAATGTAGCCTCTAAATCTTCAAAGAATTTATCCTCATCCACATTGTAATCTTCATCAAATACGATTCCAAATTTATGTACATTTCCACCTGCAAGGATAAATGCATAAGAGTGGATTGGATATGTTGGATCTGGTACTACTGCCACATCACCTGGGTTTGTTATGGCATATGCAAGGTGTGCATAACCCTCTTTGCTACCCATTGTAGCAACACACTCACTCATAGGATCAAGATCAACATCATATCTTCTTTTATACCAATTAGCTATTGCTAGAAGAAGTTTAGGAATACCTTTTGAGGTGGAGTAACCATGAGTTTTTGTTTTCTGGGCCGATTCTACTAGTTTTGCTCTAATGTGTTCAGGTGTGTCACCATCAGGATTTCCCATAGAAAAATCTATAACATCTTTACCAGCTCTACGCTCAGCCATTTTAAGATCATTTACTTCTGCAAAAACATATTTTGGAAGTCTTTTGATCCTGTCAAACTCAATTTCATCAAACATTTTGTATCCTTAATTAACTATAATACTTAGCCCTCTTTTTATATTAAGTAACATATATAAATCTGATACTTTAATATAAACTGTACCTTTTGGTATGGGCGATCTTAAATATCTATGAATAGCATCTTTTTTTATTGTTTTTAGTACATTTAAATGCTCATCATAAAAAACAATATATGGAAACCAATGGTTTAGTGTACGTGATATGATTCTAATCTTTGATGCATCTTTTACTTTTATAAAATAATCATTTAAAGGCTTAGAAAATTTCTTCTTTTCATTTAGCTCTATAAAAACAGCTTCAGAGATATTTGCTTTAGATGTATCTAGGCTATACTCCCAGTTATTATCACTATATTTTATAATATCTGTAACTCTAGTATCGTGAGCTAGAAGTTTTTTTATAAATATTAGTGGATCTATTGCATATCTTGTTTTAAATTCAATAGTCCAAGTAAGAGTGTTATTTTCATCTTTTATAGTTTCTTTTGTAAAGTAGTAATAATACCCCATAGATTTAAGTGTATCATTTAATATTTTTAGAGTCTTTAGATGTGACTCATTTATATTAAACTTTATCTTTAATACCTTTGGTTGATTAAATTGTAGATGAAGTAAACCATTTTCATGAAGTACTCTAAGTACCTCTTTATAGTTTATTTTATCATTATAGATAAATTGATCTCTTTTCTTAAATAGGTGGTTTAGTAGATTTTTATGTATCTTATACTCTTTTTCACCTATAAATGAATAAAGCTTATCATCTAGTTTATCAGCATTTATAAAACTAACAAGTACTAAAAAAAGAAAAATGATTTTTTTCAAATTATCCTCTTAACTCGTGAATAAGTATACCAGCCGCAACTGATACATTTAAACTATCAAAATTATTTGCCATTTTTATAGATAATTTATGGTCAAGTTTTTTTATCACTTTATTTGATAGACCTCTTCCTTCGCTACCTAAAAATAAAGCTTTCTTTTGATTCTCTAATTTAAAACTTTTCACATCTTGCCCATCCATATCTGCACCTAAGAGTGCAAATCCAGATTGGGAGAGTTCATTTGCCACATCAAGAGTATTTTGAACTACTGTATATGGCATATCTAGAAGAGCCCCACTACTACTTCTAGCTACATTTTCAAGTTTTAAATTTGAGATACCAGTTATAACTATCCCCTCAACACCAAGTGAATAAGCACTTCTTGTGATCGCACCAATATTCCCCATATCAGTTAAACCATCCAATACTAAAACAAAATCAAGATCTCTGATCTGTTTTAATGTAGATTGTTCTGGTACATCAATATCTAAGAAAAAACCTTGATGGTTTCCACCATTTGCTATAGCTTGTGCTTTTTTATTATCAACTTTTTGGATCTTTAGACCAAGTTTTAAAAACTTGTTAAAGGTCTTATCATCGATCTGCTTGGAGAAAATCACCTCTTTTATTAAAGATGGGTGTTTTTCTAAGACGTAAAGTACTACTTGTTTCCCGTATATTATCATGTCGCGATTGTAGCTAAATAAAGTTGATTACTGGCTTATTGTCTCATTTATATCTGATTTTTGTACTTTTATAACTTCACTTTTTGCTACTATCTTAGTCTCTTTTGAAGTGTTGATATCTTTGATCTCTTTTTCTATTTTTTGTTCAGATTTTATAGTGGATAAATTTGTATCAACTTTTTTTACCTCTTGTTTTGCCTCTACAATTTCTTTTTTTACAGTGCTTGTATTAGTATCTGTGTTTATAGCTACTTTAGTTTCTGCAACTTTTTCAGCTTCAGGCTTAGGAGCTGGTTTCTTTTTAGGCTTAGGTGGTCTTGGATAAAACTTCTCATCATACTGAGTAAATTTATTGTGTCCAATTACTGAGATAAGGATTCTTCCATACTCGCCTCTTTTTTCTGAATAGGAATCAAGGTGAGTTACTAAAACATATGGATTTGGGTCAGTGTAGTTTCTAGCTCTAAATTTATGGTATGGTCTACCTTTTGCTAGGGTTTTGTAGTAATCAAGGACTGAGTCCTCTATGGTTCTATATTTTTTAAGATAGATTGTTTTCTCACCTCTAGTTTCCCCTGCAGCTATTCTTGGCTCTGATTTATTAAAAGACCATACACCAAATACATTGTTTGCCTTATAGAAAAATCTAGATGTTCCCCAAGCACTCTCTATAGCAGCTTGAGATAGGGTTACACTTTTTGGGTGTGGTTTTAGTTTTAGAAGTAGATCTTGATTTGATTTTGCTTTATATTCTGCTTTTAGTTTATCTATTTTTGGATGAGTAGGTTCTTTTTTTATAAGCTCTTTTATCTCATCATGTTGTTTTTCTAGTTTTGCATATGCTGAGTCAATTGCAGGTAGAAGTAGGTCTTTAAACCTTTGCTTTTTTTGAGCCACACTTAATGGTTTTTCTGGTTTTTGTACCACTTGTACAGGTTTTTCTACAGGCTTTTTAATATCTTCTATTGTTTGTGTTTCTTTTGGTACTGGATGTTTTTCCATTAAGGATTTAAGGGAAAAAATACTTATAACAAAAATAAGAATTAACCAGATCAATCTTTTATGAAATCTTCTTTTAACTACTTTCTTCTCAGTGATGCTCTTCATTCAATATTGGAATTTTTATAATAAACTCCGCTCCTTTATATTTTGCGTTATTATACTCAAATTCTATATTAGAAACTTTAATACTCCCTTTTAGTTTAGTTGTAACTGTCTCATAGGTCATAAAAAGACCTAGTCCTGTTCCCATGGATTTGTGCTTTGTAGTAAAGTATGGCTCAAAGATATTTGGAAGGATTTTTTCATCTATTCCTCCTGCATTGTCTTTGATTTTTATTTCAATATTTGTTTTATTTTTTAAAGCAGTGATAAAAATATATTTATTTTTTGTCTTACATTGGCTATGGGCATCTTTTGTATTTGATAGGAAACTTATAAAGATTTGTAGCATATCATTTTTTATATTGTGTAGTTGTATATCTTCACAATTTTTTACTATTTCTATAGTATGATCTTTATACTGAGAATCAAAAAGTTCAATAGCATTATCCCATAGATCTTCTATTTTTATGATTGTATTTTCTTGTTTGTTGGAAAAAAACTCACTAAAGTTATCTATGGTCTTTGATAACTCTTGGGAGGTTTTATTTATTTGGTTTAGATTCTCTTCAAGGGTTTTATCATCTAAATTTCCAAACTCTTTTCTTAATAATACTCCTGTAGATGCTGTTGATATTACTGATAATGGTTGTCTCCATTGGTGAGCTATATTATTTAGCATATCAGCTATACTTGCCATTTTTGATTGTTGGATAAGTAGGTGATCTTTATTCTTAAGTTCTGTGATATTTTGCAGGGATACTAACATCTCTGTTTTCTCTTTATTTAAATATATAGCTCCTATATTAAAATAGTAGGTTTCATCATCTTTTATCAAAGATACTAAGTGGGTTTCTAGTTGATCTTGTACAAGGTATTTACACCAGTTTAGTCCATTTATTTCATACTCTTCATTTAGTTTTTGTCCATCTAAAAGATCAAAGTATTCACAAATACATCTATGTTCATTTAAAAATGCTTCTATTGATTCATAGTCAAAAAACTCTAAAAGCTTTTTATTACAATCAAGAAGTTTTTTTCCATTGGTTACAAGGATGATGCTAGGGTTTGTATCATAGATAGCTTCTATATATTGTTTTTCTTTTTCTAGTTCTATGGTTCTTTCTTTTACTTTATCATCAAGGTTTTTATTTAAAGCTTCAAGCTCCCTATTTTTTAACTCAATCTTTTTAGTAAATTTGTATACAGTATAAAGGGAGATCAAAAATATGATTAGAGTAGTAATTGTTAGATTTAGAAACTTTTCATTTGCTATGTTTAAATCTTCATCTAGAGGATAGGTGGTGGAGAGGATCGCTCTGATTTTTCCTTCTTCTTCATAAAAACCATTTTTATCACCATATATCTCAATCATACCCTTAGGTGCAATTTTAGGATCAGAGTGACACTTCATACATTCACTAGTAGTTCTTTTGGTAGGTAGTACATAATAAAGATTTACACCATCTTCATTTTCAATAATCTCTATATATTTGTCAATTTTGTTTTCATTAAATTGTTTTAGAATTTGTGATTCTTTTGGGTTTGCTTGATTACTTATATTTCTCGGATTATCACTAGCAAATCTGATAATGGTTGGTTTTTCATTATTTTGTTCTTTATATATATTGTAGTAGTTGTTTACATTTCTAGCAGAAAATGTTGAGGATAGCAAGATAGGATTGAAGTAATTCTCTTCAAGTTTGTTTTCACTTTGTAATCTATAAACCTCTTCTTTTTGTATTTTACTTACATAAGCTCTAAAGGCTTTGTAGTTTAATAAAAACTCATCTATTTTTATTTGTGCATTTTCTATCGCTGTTTCTCTGGTCTTTTGATAGTAGATGCTTGTAAGGATTATAAAGAGTATAGTAAAGATAAAAAATATATAGGAGATCTTAAATTTTGACATAATTAGTCCTTTTAAAACTTTACTATTTTGCTTTAGTTTTCTTATTTTATCACATAATAAATAAAATAAGAAAATAAATTTTTTCCATTATAAATAAAAAGTTTGATGTAAAACTAAAATTTCTTTTAGTTTAATTTAGAGTATGCTAATATCAGGCTTTTTAGGAGAACTTATGGAAAAAAAATATATTTGTAAAAACGTTTCCCTACATGGTGCTGATATAGAGCAAAAAAGAGAAGAGATACTAGAATATTTTAATACTACTTTTACCCACTTTGAACTTCTTTTTGATACTTTTGTAGATGATAGTGTTTTTTATGAACAACCTGAACCATTAAGACATAAATTGATATTTTATTTTGGACATACAGCTACATTTTTTATAAATAAACTAATACTTGGAAAATATTTAAAACAAAGATTAAATCCATCCTTTGAATCTATTTTTGCTATAGGTGTTGATGAGATGAGTTGGGATGATTTAAATCAACAAAATTATTCATGGCCTAGCGTTGAAGATACTAAAGCTTATAGAAATCAAGTGCGTGAAGTGATAAGTGAATTTATCAAAAACACACAGTTTACTCTTCCTGTTACTTGGGATTCACCTATGTGGGCAGTTTTAATGGGGATAGAGCATGAAAGAATCCATATTGAAACTTCATCTGTATTACATAGACAACTTGATCAAAAATTTGTAAAAGAGCATGAGCAGTTTAATATTTGTGATGAGTATTCAACTATAGCTTTTCCTACAAATGAATTACTAGATGTGGGTGGTGAAAAGATATCATATGGAAAAAACTTTGAAAATGATTCATTTTATGGTTGGGATAATGAGTATGGATCGTATAGTGAAGAGGTAAAAGATTTTAAAGCTTCAAAATATCTTGTATCTAATGGGGAGTTTTTGGAGTTTGTAAATGATGGTGGATATGGAAAACTACAATATTGGTCAGCAGAGGGTCAATCTTGGCTTGAATATACAAAAGCAAAACATCCAACATTTTGGATAGATGATGAAGAGGGGTATAAGTATAAAACCTTGACATCTACTATAGATTTTCCAATGGATTGGCCTGTGGATGTAAACTTTTTAGAAGCAGAAGCTTTTTGTAAATATAAAAGTGAAAAAACTGGTAAACATATTACCTTACCAAGTGAAGCTATGTATAATAGACTAAGAGCTATATCTGGTGTAGAGGATGAGCCAAAAGAGGGGAGTGCAAATATAAATTTTGAGTTTTACTCTTCATCCTGTCCTGTGGATAAGTTTGAGCATAATGGTTTTTATGATGTGGTGGGTAATGTTTGGCAATGGACTACGACCCCTATAGATGAATTTGATGGATTTAAAATACACCCTTTATACGATGACTTTTCAGTACCAACCTTTGATACGAGACACAATATTATAAAAGGTGGGGCTTGGGCTTCAACTGGAAATGAAGTATTAAATGACTCACGTTATGCTTTTAGAAGACATTTCTTTCAACATGCTGGATTTAGATATGTGGAAGTTGAAGAACTTGAATCTAGTGATATAAAAGATAAAAACTTTATAGCAAAAGAGTTAGAGTTTGATGTGAGTTTAAATTCTATTTTAACAAATGTAAAATCAAATAAAAAAGCCTTACATATAGGATGTGAAGATTCTACAAAACTTACCGATGAATTAGCAAAACATTTTGATGAGGTTATTGGTATAGATTTTACAGCAAGAAATATTCAAGTAGCAGAAGATAAAAATCAAAAAGATAATGTAAAGTTTTGGCAAGGGGATGCTTGTAATTTAAAACCACATTTTAAAGAGTTTGATTTAATAATCTCAACAAATAAAAAAGATCAATTATATAATTATGAGAAGTTTTTAAATGATATGAATGAAAGATTAAGTTCCGAGGGTGTATTGGAGTTAGAATTAAGATGAGTCAGTTTGAAGAAAAAGTTAATAGAAAAGGGACAGATTCTATAAAATATGATGCCCTAAAAGAGAGATATGGTTCTTCAGATCTTCAGCCATTGTGGATTGCTGATATGGATTTTAAGACACCTGATTTTATTGTTGATGAGGTGGTTGAAAAAACAAAAGAGTCTTTATTTGGATACTCTTTTATTAGTGATGAAGTATATAATTCTTTAATATCTTGGCAAAAAAGAAGAAATGAATGGGATATAAAAAAAGAGGAGATCTTTTTTATACCTAGTGTATTGGTTGGTATGAGTTTAGCTTTAAAAACTTTTACTGATGTGGGTGATAGTGTTATTATTCAAACACCTGTTTATCCTCCATTTGCTTCAATTGTAAAAGACAATAAAAGAAAATTGATCACAAATGAACTTAAAAATGTAGATGGAAGATATGAGATAGATTTTGATGATTTAGAATCAAAGATTGAAGAGAATACAAAGATGATCTTTTTATGTTCTCCACATAATCCAGTGGGTAGAGTTTGGAGTGAAGAGGAGCTAAAACGTCTTGGTGAGATATGTCTTAAAAATGATATTTTAATCATAAGTGATGAAATACATTCTGATCTAGTTCATAAGAAATTTATACCTATCGCAAAATGCGATAAGTCAATTGCAAATATCACGATAAGCTTTAGTGCCCCAACAAAAACATTTAATATGGCAGGACTTAAAATTGCTTATGCAATTTGTTCAAATCCTGAGCTTTTAAGAAGATTTAAAAAAGCTGTAAATTTTTTACATATTGCTGAGATAAATACTCTTGGAGTGGTAGCTCTAAAAAGTGCTTATGATAAGGGTGAAAAGTGGGTGGATGAACTAAATAAATATCTTTATGGAAATTATGAATTTTTAAAAGATTATTTTAAAAACAATCTACCTGATATAAAAGTAGGGGATCTTGAAGCTACATATTTAATTTGGCTTGATTTTAATTCTTTTGATTTAAGTCATAAAGAGATAAGGGATAAACTTTTAAATGAAGCAAAGATAGTTTTAAATGATGGTTTGACCTTTGGGAAAAATGGAAATAAATTTTTTAGATTAAATATTGCTTTGAGTAAGGATGAACTAGAAATCGCCCTTAATCGCATAAAAGGTACTTTTTATAATTGACAACATAATTATTTTTGGTTATACTTTATTATTAAATTTTAAAGAGGTAATATATGGTATATGAAGTGGTAATGCCACTTGCTGGATTTGATGATGAGATCAAATTTGAGTTAACGCAAATAGATAACTTTTTCTCTTTAATAAAAAGTGAACCAAATGGTATAGAAATAAGAGTGATTACTCTACAAGATATTAAAAATATCGAATTTGATATTGAAGATGAAGTTGTGGAGAAGTTAGAACTAACTGAAAACTCAAACTATTCAGTTTTTTATATTTTTGTACTTCAAAGTCCTGTTCAAAAATCTATAGTAAATCTTTTTGCTCCTTTAATATTTAACAATGACAATAAAAAAATGGGTCAAATCCAACTTGATATGGATAATTTAGGTTTAGAAACTCTCGATAAACTTTTACCTATGTAATCTAAAATTCCAAATTTTTATTTGGAATAGCCTACACTTTTAATATTCCAAATCTAAAATCTTTTTTAAATTCTAATATTAGTCATATTCTTATCCATTATATTTAATATATAAAAATTTATAATTACAATATATAATATTAAGTATAAGAAAGGATTATCTATGCGTTTGGATAATGAACCATCACTAGATCAAATTGATGATTATAATGATAATGAAAGCCCACAAAAAAGAAGAACTATATATTTAGTGATTTTATTGATATTAATAGTGGGAGCAATTTATACCGGATTTAAATATTCATATAGCCAAGTTGATGATTATGTAGGAACTGAACAAAATCCAGGAATAAATACAAAAGGGCATCTTAATAAATAAGTTGCTCTAAGATATTAATGACATTTTAGGGTGGTTGGTTGGTGTTTAAATGTCGTGTAAATAATTTATCTTTCCAAAATATGCCTCATAAAAAGGCAGAGTAATCTTTTCAAATTTTTCCTTGTCTAAGAAAAGATTGACGTACCACTCAAAAGGAATATCCAACCTTTTGAGTGCTTGTATACTTAAAAGGGTATCATTAATACATCCTAATCTACTTGGTGTAATTAGTTTTGCTTCTGTATTTAAATTTTTTATAAGATCAATTATAAAGTAATCTTTAGTAATAGGAACCATCAATCCCCCGGCACCTTCAATTATTAGAATATCGCAAAACTCTTCTAAATACTGTTTTTGCTTTTTTATAAGTTCAAGATCAATTGTGATATGAGGTTCATGTATATTTGATACAAAGGGAGCAGCTGGTACTTTAAATTGGTATGGTACTATATCTTCAATAGATGCTTTAAATTCTGGATTTAGTTTTTTTACTAATTCATACATTTTTCCACCATCTAGGGGTACAGACTCAACTCCTGTTTCAAGAGGTTTAAAATAACCAACTTTATATCCTCTTTTTGCATAATGTCTTAAAAATCTTTCGCTGGCATAGGTTTTACCAACATCTGTGTTTGTGGCAGTAATAAAAATTGATTTTTTTTCTCTATTCATAATTTATAAACTCACTTTTTGTTTAATTGTAGTAGAATCGCGAAATCTTTACCAACGTAAATAATAAATTGGTATTAAATCCGATAAATGAGATACAATGATAACATTAAACAATATAAAACAAGCCCAATCAAAACTTAATGGTGTAGTACATAAAACACCTTTAGCTTATGCTCCAATTTTAAGTTCAAGATTAGGTGGAGATATTTATCTAAAAAAAGAAAATCTACAAATCACTGGAAGTTTTAAACTCAGAGGTGCTTTTAATAAAATCTCAAATCTTAGTGAAGAAGAGAAGAGGGCTGGAGTAGTTGCAGCAAGTGCAGGAAACCATGCCCAAGGTGTGGCATATAGTGCAAAGTATTATGGATGTGAAGCTACAATTGTAATGCCTGAGGCTACACCATTAACTAAAGTGAGTGGAGTAAAATCCCATGGTGCAAATGTTGTACTTCATGGTGCAAATTATGATGAGTCTTATAAATATGCTACCGAATTAGCAAGTGAACAAAATAAAACTTTTGTACATCCTTATGCTGATGATGATGTGATAAGCGGTCAGGGAACAACTGCTCTAGAGATACTTGATGAATTAGATGATATAGATACAATAGTTGTGCCAATTGGTGGTGGAGGACTGATTGCAGGGATTGCTATTGCTGTAAAAGCTATAAAACCAGAGATAAAAGTAGTTGGTGTTGTAGCATCTGGTGCTAAAAAGATGCTTGAATCCTTTGATCAAAATAAGCCTTTAAAAGGGCAGAGTGTAAAAACTATTGCTGATGGTATTGCAGTTAGGGACGTAAATCCTAAGATGTTTGAACTCGTAAAAGCAAATGTTGATGAGATAGTTGAAGTTGAAGAGAATGAGATAGCAAATGCTATACTTTTTTTACTTGAAGCACAAAAACTAGTAGTGGAAGGAGCTGGTGCTGTTAGTGTGGCTGCTTTAATGCATAATGAGATTGAATTAAAAGGTAAAAAAACAGTAGCTGTAGTAAGTGGTGGAAATATTGATGTAACTATGCTTGCTCAAATTATTGAAAAGGGTCTTGTTAAATCAAATAGAAAGATGAACTTATCAGTTATTCTTATGGATAAGCCTGGTGCATTGATGCTGTTAACTGAGATATTTAAAGCTTGTGATGCAAATATTGTACAGATTGATTACAATAGAAATTCAGTGAAGTTAGAATTTGGCGAGGCGTACGTAACCATCGCTTTGGAGACCAAAGGTGAAGAGCATCAAAAACTTATTGCAGATGAGTTAAAAAAGCATGGATATTCATTTACACAGTTTTATTAATGGATAAATAATATGCTCTAAGAGGCCCATATTTAGGTAAATTTTAGTAAAGGTTCATTATAATTTCGCATATTTTTGTGAAACTAAAACAAAAGAAATTGAAAAGGAAAAGAAAATGACAGAAAGATTGTTCTCATTTTTAGGGGCTATTGGTGGACATGGTCAGGAATGGCTAGTGCTGTCACACTTATTTTTAGCTGTAGCGATTATCTTCTTAGTTGTTAGAGCAGCTACAAAAAAGGTACAACTTGTACCAACAGGTTCTCAAAACGTTATGGAAGCGTATTTACAGGGTGTGATTTCAATTGGTAAAGATTCGATGGGTGAGCAAAATGCTAGAATCTATATGCCATTAATTGCTACTTTAGGTTTATTTATTTTTGTAAGTAATATGATGGGTATTATTCCAGGATTTGAGTCTCCAACTGCAAACATTAACTTTACAGTTGCATTAGCACTTATCGTATTTGTTTACTATAACTATTTAGGTATTAAGAAAAATGGGTTTAAAAACTATTTTGCACACTTTATGGGACCAGTTCCTGTACTTGCACCATTAATGTTCCCAATTGAGATTATTTCACATATCTCAAGAATTATCTCTTTATCATTCAGACTTTTTGGATCGGTAAGAGGGGATGAGATGTTCTTATTAGTTCTTTTAATGCTTGTACCATGGATTGCTCCTCTACCAGGATTCTTCCTCTTATTCGCATTTGGTGCACTTCAAACATTCATTTTCATGATCCTTACTTATGTATATATTGCTGGATCTGTAATGATGGAGCACGAAGATCACTAATCAAGATTAGTAATCTTTTAACAGATTTTAAAGGGCTTCAGTTTTGAAGCCCTTTTTTTATGGAGAAAAAATGGAACTTTTAAAATATCTTATAACCGATCCTAAATATTATGGGGATGATAAAACTACATTTGAAAAGGTTTTATCAAAAGCTTTATCAAATCATCAAATCTCAATTGCAAGTTTTAGGGATAAAATCACAGAAAATACAGCTGAATTAGCAGAGCTATTTTTAGAAAAATGTAGGCAAAATAGTATAGAAAAAGTGATAATAAATTCAAATATTGAGCTTGCTATATCACTAAAATTTGATGGGATACATCTTACATCTAAACAATTTGATAATATAAAAGAGTGTAAAGATAATGATCTTTTTGTAATCATCTCTTGCCATGATTTTGAAGAGGCAAAGAGGGCTTATGATTTAGGTGCAGATGCTATAACTTATTCCCCAATATTCTATACACCTTATAAGGGTAAACCAAAAGGTATTGAGGCTTTAAAAGCTTTAAAAACAAGTATAGATGAGATTAGTCAGCGCAAATTTGATATCATCGCTTTAGGTGGTATTATTGATGATGAACATATTAATCAAATAAAAGCTTGTGGTGTAAGTGGATTTGCTTCTATAAGGTACTTTATAGATTAATTTGAATTAATGATTAGAGGTTAGCCTCTAATCATATTTTGGAATCCTTGGAATGATGATTCCATTCTACTGATCACGTCAGTATAAGCTGCATATTGAGCTGCTAGGTCTGTATATTTTTGATCTAACCTATCTATGGCACTCTCTTTTTCTCTCTCTAAGGATTCTTTTCTAGTATTTAAACTTGAATCATATAGATTTAATGCACCATCAAATCCATCTAAGGAATCAAGGAATTCTGTCATTTTAGTACCAACACCTTGAGTTAAGTTTCTAGGATCACCTACGAACATCTCTTTGATATCCCTGTAGTTTGTTGATATTTGACCACTTAATTGTGCATGATCTACTGTTAGTTTACCAAATCTATCAAAAGAAAAACCATTTACAAATAGGTTGTTTTGGCCATCTGCACCATAACCTTGCATCAAGATATCTTTAATCTGAGACATCATCATTCTAAGGTTTGATCTATCTCTTATTGGTGATTCTGGGTTTGTGGTATTATTATTTATCTCTTCAACTAAAGCATTATAATTATTTACAAAATCATCTATAGCAGGAATAATAGCTGAGTCATCTCTCGTAACATTGATAGAGGCTCTTCCTTCTTCAACAGCTGTCATAGAAAGACCCTCTTTTACTTCAATTTTATTTGAAGAGTTTTGATAATCGATCCCATCCACATTTACAATCATATCTCTAGCAGTAACAACGTGGTAGTTTTTATCCTCTGGCCCAAATCCCATATCAACATTGTTTTGTGAAACGGTTAAGGCATTTTCTGTACCTGTACCCTCACTTTTTATAGCAATTCTTGATTCATCCCTAGTAACTCTTGCGATTGAAACATCAAGTCCTTCTATGGCATTCATCTCTTCATATAAATCTCTATATGTTTTTCCAAAAGTATCAAATTCATGGGTTTGATCACCTACAGATATGATCATTCTTGGTTTCATGGCAAGATTCATATTAAACTCAGTTTGTTTATCTGCCATAAACTTATCATGTTTCATCATCTCTAGTTTAAATGCTTCCATATCAACAGCATATTGTTCCATATCAGCTTCATATTGTTTAGTATCTTCTTTATACTGTTTTAAAGCTTTCTCATAGTTATCATAGGCTTGTTGAGAGTTTGGAATACCATAAGTTGAGTTTGCAGTATCTGGAGCCTCAGGTTCTTTTGGCATCTCAGGTTTTGTTGGCTCTTCTGGTGGTTTAGTCTCAGGATGAATAAGTGCATCAATATCAGAGATAAGTTTTGTTTGATATACATCTTTTGTTGCAACTTGTTTTATCTCGACATTTGTATTTCCTGGATCTACAGTAGCCCCTTCCATTGCTTCAAAGTTTGCTGAAGTTCCTTGGGTTTGTGCAGCCATTTGTTCAAAGGCATTATCCCTAGGAGAATATAAATCAAATGCTCTCATAGAAGAAAGAAGTTCAGATACTTTACCTTTGATACTATTTACAGCACCAACTTCTTCTTCCCATTTAGCTAAGTTATTCTCAATAGGTGCTACTTTTGCAGCCCTCTCACTAGCCTTAAGTTTATCAATATTTGCTTGAGATAGCCCGGCAGCACCTTGTGTACCTAGACCTAACATACCTTGAGCCATGACTACTCCTTTCTTAAATCCCAAATTATTCAATAGCCTTCACAATAATTAGCATAAGTCATTGGCACTACAACATTTACAAAAAATCATCGCCTAACCTAGGGGTTAAGCTCCTATTTTTTACAAACATTGTATCACCAAGCACTCACGCTACT
>CAYFGQ010000038.1:0-31822 GCA_964342525.1 uncultured Arcobacteraceae bacterium | reverse complement strand
CTGGTAAAAAACTAAGTGAAACTACCCATTTTGTAACTGTAAATGAAAATATCTTTGCTTACAATCCTATGAAACATCGCCATGCACCTGAGATAAAAGAGAAGGTACAAAAGATAAAAGGTAAAGATTTAAATATAAATTTTGTACCACACCTTATTCCTGTAACACGTGGAATGTTAGTATCGATCTATGTAACTCTAAAAGAGGAAGTTGATCCAATCGCTGTACTTGAAGAGTTTTATGCAAAAGATGATTTTGTAAGGGTTAGAAAAGAGCCTGTAAATATTAAGAATACTGCTGGTACAAACTTTTGTGATATCTACGCGCAAGTAAATGGAAATGCTTTATTTATAAGTAGCTCAATAGATAATCTTTTAAGGGGAGCAAGTTCTCAAGCTGTGGTAAATGCAAATCTTATGTGTGGATTTAGAATGGATGAGGGTATAAGCAAAATTGCTTATGTACCTTAAGAGGATGATATATTGCAAATAAAAAATAATGCTGTATTTATAGCTGATTCCCATTTTAACTTTCAAAGAAAGACCCTTTATAGGATACTTGAAGATATTCAAAATGGAAAAATCGAGTGCTCTCAACTTTTTTTGATGGGTGATATTTTTGACTTTCTTGCTGGTGAGGTAACTTATTTTGTAGAGCAAAATCAAAAAGCAATAGAGTTGATACAAGATATATCAAAAAAGATTGAAGTGTATTATCTAGAGGGTAATCATGATTATAATCTAAAAAAACTATTTCCTGATGCTACTGTAATAGCAAGACAAGAACAACCATTTCGAATGAATATCGATACAAGAAATGTGGATTTAGCCCATGGTGATATATTTGTTGGTGATGGATATGATAGATATTGTAAAGTTATTAGAAATAAATATCTTTTGATGTTTTTAAATCTTTTTGATAGATCAGCATGGATCACTAAAATCATAGAGAAAAAATTAGCACAAAAACAAATATGTAATAAAATCGGTGATTTTAAATATATTGTGCAAAAACGTATAAATAGCTTTAAAGGGGATATAGTTTTAGAGGGGCATTATCATGAGGGTAAATCTTATACTTTTGGTAAAAGAAAATATATAAATATCCCATCTTTAGCCTGTTCTAATGAATATATACAATTTCACAATGCAGAGTTTATCTGGAAGAAGTATGAAAAACTATAAGATATGGATTTTAGCTTTTTTACTTTTTCAAGTATCATTTGCAAATGATACTTTATTTACTGCTGAGCAAAATTCATATCTAGATTCTAAAAAACAAATCAATATGTGTGTTGATCCCTCATGGGAGCCATTTGAATATATAAAAGATGGTGAACATGTGGGGATTATCGCTGATATCTTCAAAGAGTTTCAAAAAAAACTTCCTATTCCTATAAAATTGATCCAAACTGATACTTGGGCAGAATCCTTAAAGTATGTAAAAACTGGTAAGTGTGAGATACTTGCGGCTGCTGCAAAAACGACTGAACGTACAAAATATTTAAAATTTTCTGCTCCATATCTTACTTTTCCTCAAGTGATTGTAACAAGGATAGATGAAAAGTTTATAGAAGATTTTAAAGATGTACTAAATAAAAAAATAGGTGTAGTTAAAAACTCTGCTGTCTCTGATCTTTTAAAAGAGAAATATCCAAATATAAACCTTATAGATGTAAAAAATGTAAATGATGGACTTTATAAGGTAAGTAATGGGGAACTTTTTGGTTTTGTTAATACAAGTGCCGCACTTAGTTATGCCATCGCAAAAACTGGTCTTACAAAAAATCTAAAAATAGCTTCAAAGGTTGGTATAGATTATTATCTTAGTACGGCTATAAAAAATGAAGAGTATCAATTAGTTCGTATTTTTAATTCTTTAATAAATGATTTTGATGAGCAAACTCTAAAAGATATAAAAGATAAATGGCTTTATGTTCAAATGGAGACAAAAGCAGATTATACTATTGTTTATCAAGTAGCACTTTTAGCTGCTTTTATAATCATCTTAATTTTATATTGGAATTCAAAACTTAAAACAGAGGTGGAGCAAAGAAAAAAGACCCAAAAAGAGCTTGATAAATTTGTACAAGTTATTGAGCAAACACCAATCTCTGTAATGATCACAGATACAAAAGGAAATATTGAATATATAAATCCATTTGTTACTAAAAAAACTGGATTTTCAAAAAAAGATCTAATTGGTAAAAGTCCAAATATTTTAAAATCTGGATATCAAGATAGTGATTTTTATAGGGGCTTATGGGATACTATCTCAAATGGTAAAACATGGCAAGGGGAGTTTCAAAATAAAAAAAGTGATGGGAGTATATTTTGGGAAAATGCTATCATCGCACCTATCTATGATAAAAAAGGGAAAATCGCTTATTATACATCCATAAAAGATGATATCACTCAAAGATTAAAAGAGCAAGAGGAACTTAAAATAGCTAAGAGTATGGCAGATGAAGCAAATAGGGCAAAATCTGATTTCTTAGCAAAAATGAGCCATGAGATAAGAACTCCTATGAATGCTGTTCTTGGTATGATATATCTTTTGGAGCAGACAAATATCTCAAATCTTCAATCTGGATATATAAAAAAAGCAAAACATGCAGCAAAATCCCTTTTAGGGCTTATCAATGATATATTAGATTTTTCTAAAATTGAAGCTGGTAAGTTTAATATTCAAGTGAGTGAATTTAATTTTAATGAGATGATTACAAATGTATTATCTGTGATGAGTGTGGAAGCTGAAGAAAAAAACCTAGAGCTTTTAGCTCACTATGATAATGATATCCCTTTATTTATCCAAAGTGATGCTTTACGTGTAGAGCAGATATTAAACAATCTTTTATCAAATGCCATAAAATTTACAAAAGATGGTGAAGTAAAACTAAATACTAGACTTGTAGAAAAAGATGATAAAACTGCAACCATTGAATTTTCTGTACAAGATACAGGAATAGGTATACATAATGATTCTATTGAAAAAATCTTTGAAGAGTTCTCTCAAATAGATGATAGTCAAACAAGAAACTTTCAAGGAACAGGACTTGGTCTTGCTATATCAAAAAGACTTGTAAATCTTTTAGGTGGAGAGATTTGGTGTGAGAGTAAAAAAGGTGTAGGAAGTACTTTTTACTTTACCATAAAGTGTAATATCCCAGAGCAACAAATAATGGTAGAAAATCGTTATGAATTTGTAAATGAGATCGAAAATCTAAAATGTCTTGTAGTAGATGATAATCTAAGTGCAATAGAAGTACTTGAAAAGATGCTTTTATCTTTTGGATATACAGTTGTAAGTACTACAAATGGAAAAGATGCCATAAGATTGGTTAATGAGAGTAGATATGATATCATCTTTTTAGATTATAAGATGGATGGTCTTGATGGGGTTGAGACCTTTAAAGTGATCAAAGATATTGTAAAAGCAAATGATACCAAAACTGTAATGGTAACAGCATATACAAAAGATGTGGTTGGTGAAAATATAGAAAAGCTAGAGATTGATGGATATCTAAGTAAACCAATCTCCCCATCATCCTTATATGATAAGATCATAGAGATCTATTACCATAAAGAAAAACCAAAAATAGATGAAAAGATAAAAGATACTAAAAATAGTTTTGAGGGTATCAAAATACTTTTAGTTGAGGATAATGAACTAAATCGTGAATTTGCCCTAGAAGTTTTAAAAGCTTGGAATATCCAAACAGATATAGCTGTAGATGGAATAGAAGCTCTTAGAAAAATAAAATCAAAAGATTTTGATGCAGTACTTATGGATATCCAAATGCCACATATGGATGGGCTTGAAGCTACGAAGATTATAAGAGCTATGGATGATGAGTATTTTAAAAATGTTCCAATTATAGCAGTAAGTGCAAATGCTTTAGTGGGAGATAGGGAAAAAAGTTTAAATGTTGGTATGCAAGAACATATCACAAAACCTTTAAATCCAAATATACTTCATGAAACACTTCTATATTATCTAAAAGATAAAATATCAGATGAACTAATAGAAGATAATAGTGATTTTGAGAGTGAAAACCTAGAGATATTAAATGCAAATATTTTTGATATAAGTGATGCCATGTCAAGAATAAACAATAATGAAAAAGTATATATAAAAATATTAAAACAATTTAGGGAAAAATATAAAGATTTTTTTGATGAATTTTTAAAAATATTAGCTAGTGAAGACTTTGAACTTGCACATAAAAAAGTACATGAGATAAAAGGTATAAGTGCAAATATAAGTGCAAATATCCTTTTTGATACTTTTAAATTAATAGATACAAAATTAAGAAATGACATTTTGCCAGATGAGCCACTTATAATAGCTATGAAAAATGAGTTAGAGAAGGTATTTGATAATATTGATCAACTAAATGTTTCGGAAGTTAATTCAGTTGATTTTCAAAGGGACAAAGTAATCGAACTTTTAGATGAAATTAGAGATAATCTAGAGATAGACATTGCAAAAGTTGAATCAAAACTAGAAACCCTGATCCCTTATATAAAACAAAATTATCATTCTTTTGAGATAGAGCTATCTCATGCTCTGGATAATTTTGATACAAGTAAGGCAAAAGATTTGATAGATAATTTTAAAAAGGAAATAAATGATGGATAAAAAAAGAGTTCTTATAGTTGATGATGTGCCCACAAACTTACATCTTTTATCCTCCCTTTTAAAAAGTAAATATACGGTAGCTGCTTCCACTTCAGGACAAAAAGCAATAGAGCTTGCAAACAATGATCCAAAACCAGATATTATTCTTCTAGATGTATATATGCCTGAGATGAATGGTTTTGAGGTTTGTGAAAAATTAAGAAGTGATGAGTATACGAAAGATATCCCTGTAGTATTTGTATCATCAATGGATGATGAAGATGAGTATAATAAAGCAAAACAGTTTGGTGATAAGATCGATTTTGTACAAAAGCCAGTGACTGGTAAGGTGATTGATAATATGATTGAAAAATATACTGCAAAGATTATTCCCACTGAGTTAGAAGAAGATTGTAAAAATGGTTGTGTGATAAGTTTTGATGAAAGTGAACTAGAAGAGCCAAGTGATGAAAAAGCTTCCATCTTAGTAGTGGATGATACACCAGAAAATATAAAAGTGATTGTTGAGATATTAAAAAAACAATATAAAGTAAGTGTTGCTACAAATGGTAAAAATGCTTTAAAACTTTTAGATGATGGTTTAAAACCAGACCTGATCTTACTTGATGTAATTATGCCAGAGCTTGATGGATTTCAAACTTGTGAGATACTAAAAGCTGATAAAAAATATAAAGATATCCCAGTAGTATTTTTAACAATCTTAGAAAATGAACAAGATATAGTAAAAGGTTTTGAGGTGGGTGCAGTAGATTATGTAACTAAGCCAGTTGAGCCTACTGTATTAAAAGCTAGAATCACTACACATCTTAAACTTAAAAATTATCAATCAAGGCTTTTAGATTCTTTACAAAAAAAAGAAGAACTTTTAATAAAACAATCAAAAATGGCAACCTTAGGTGAGATGTTTGAAAATATCACCCACCAGTGGAGACAGCCTTTATCTACAATCACTTTAGCAAGTGATACTATTAAGATGTATAAAGAGATGGATACTTTAGATGATGAATCCCTTAGCTCAAATATATCTGCTATAAAAGATTCAGCTGAACACCTTGCAGATACTGTAGAAGGTTTTAGGGACTTCTTAAAAGAGGATACTCAAAAACAATACTTTAGTATAAAAGATGTGATTGAGAAAAGTTTATCTCTACTAAGTGCAAAGTTTAAAAACCAAGGAATAAATATAGATCAATCCAATTTAGAGGATATAGAGATAAATACCTATAAAAATGATCTTATCCAAGTATTGATGAATATTTTAAATAATGGTAAAGATGCACTTGAACATATTGAGTCAAATAAAACCCTAAGGGTTTATGCTCAAAAAGAAGATAATAGTGTAATCATAAAAGTGATAGATAATGGTGGTGGTATAAAAGATGAACATATGGATCAGCTATTTTGTAAATACTTTACTACAAAACCAAAAGATAAAGGTACAGGAATAGGGCTTTATATGAGTAAAGCTTTAGTTGAAAATCACCTTGGTGGATCTATTAAAGGTTACAATGTAGATGATGGTGCATGCTTTGAAATAACACTATCAATAAATTAATAGGAGAAATATATATTTTATGTTTAATGAATTTGAATTAAAAGATTTTGAAAATACAGCAAAAAAATTACAAGAGATCATAGATGATCATAAAAAAGAATTAGAAAACTTAATAAAAATAGAAAATAAAACTTACGATAATTATGTAAAACCATATGTGGAACTTTCATATGAACTTGAAGAGTTTATCACACCTGTATTTCATATAGATTCTGTGAAAAACTCAGAACTTACACAAAAGGTGTATGGGGAGTGTTTACCTATCATCTCTATTTTTGAGAGTGAAGTATCTCAAAATGAAGATATCTATCAAGGTTTTTTAGATATTGATCAAACAACTTTAAATGAAGAGCAAAAGAAAGTTGTGCAAAATGAGATAAGAGATTTTAAACTTGGTGGCTGTGGACTAAATGATGAAGATAAAGAGAAACTAAAAAAAGTAAAACTAGAACTTAGTGAACTAAGTAAAGATTTCTCTCAAAATGTACTTGATGCTACAAATGCATATGAGATGATCTGTGATGATTTTGAAGATGTAAAAGAGATACCAAAAAGTGATCTAGAACTTTCTTCCTTTGAAGAAGATGATAAAACAAAATATAAATTTACTCTTCAAATGCCATCATATATTGCTTATATGACTTATGGAACAAATAGGCAAAAAAGAGAAGAAATATATAAAGCATACTCAACAAGAGCAGCACAAAATGGAAAACTGATTGAAAATATCCTAAAACTAAGACGTGAAAAATGTGCACTTTTAGGATTTGAAACATATGCTGATCTTTCACTAGCAACTAAAATGGCACACAAAACTGATGAGGTTGTAGAGTTTTTATATGAACTAGCAAATAAAGCAAAAGATAAAGCAAAAGTGGAGATCAAAGAGGTTGAAGTTTTAGCTAAAAAAGATGGTATAGAAGATATCCAAAGTTATGATCTTACATACTATTCCAATAAATTAAAAGAAGCAGAGTATGAAATAAACGATGAAGAGTATCGTCCATATTTTGAGAAAAACTCTGTTTTAGATGGATTATTTGAGTTTTTAAATAAGATATTTGGGATTGAATTTAAAGAAGCACCTGAAGCTAAAGCTTGGGATGAGAAGGTAAAAGTTTATAATATTTTAGAAAATGGTGAAGTTAAAGCTAGAATTTTCTATGACCTTGAAGCTAGAGCAGATAAAAGGGGTGGTGCTTGGATGAATAATTGGCACTCACACTTTGTTGATAGTAAAGGAGATACGAACTTACCATCAGCATATGTTGTTTGTAACTTCCCACCTTCAACTGAGTCAACTCCATCACTTTTAAGACATGATGATGTGGTTACACTTTTCCATGAGATGGGTCATGCCTTGCATCACCTTTTATCACAAGTGGATGAACTTTTTGTAAGTGGTATAAATGGTGTAGCTTGGGATGTGGTGGAATTCCCATCTCAATTCTTAGAGTATTTTTCATATCAAAAAGATGTACTTAAACTATTTGCAAAACATTATGAGAGTGGTGAAGTATTGTCTGATGATATGATAGATAAATTAATGGCTGCAAGAAATTTTCAATCATCCCTTGCAACAGTAAGACAAGTGGAGTTTGCACTATTTGATTTTAAACTTCATATGAGTGAAATTGATGATGAAAATGAAGTTCAAAATTTACTTGATGGTATTAGAGATGAGATTTCACCTATTTTACCACCAAAGTATAATAAATTTCAAAATGGATTTGGGCATATTTTCTCAGGTGGATACGCTGCAGGATATTATAGTTATAAGTGGGCAGAGGTTTTAAGTGCTGATGCATTTTATCTATTTGTAGAAAATGGGGTATTTAATACTGAGCTAGCAACAAAATATAAAGATCTAATTTTAGGTCTTGGTGGAAGTAAAGATATGGATAAACTCTTTTTTGAATTTGCTAAAAGAGATCCAAAGGTAGAGTCATTATTAAAGATTGATGGAATTATCAGTTAAAATAATCTATAATTTTGAACTCAAACACAACACAGATAAAATAGGGAACATAGATGGAAAATAATACACAGAATTTAAGTGGTGCACTTAATAACCTTATAAAAGCATATGAAGATTTACAAAAAGAGAATATTGATCTTAAAGTTGAGATCAAAGGTCTTAAAAATGATAATGCAAAATTAAATGACCAATTAGAAAAAGCTAATTCAACAAGTAATAAACAATCACAAGATATAAGTAGTATGGTAGGTAAAATCAACTCACTATTAAAATCAGACTCTCCTGCTATCTCAACACCAACACCAGAACCATTAAAATCTGAGCCAACACCTGCTCCTAAAACTGAGATCAAAATAGAAACAAACTCTGATGATGAATCTTTAGTTCAAAGGGTAGAAACACCTGAAAATGATACAAAATCAAAAATTGATCTAAATAAAATGGAGTCATTATTAAATGGCTTTGGAGGAAACTCATAATTATTCAAATAGACAAAAGCTATCTGTTTAACACCTTTGGTGCAGATAGTTTTAGAGGACTTGAAGATCAAATATCTACCATGGCACCATCCATGGTAGGATACTATCTTTCTGATTTGTGTGCAGGACTTGATGAATCATATATAAATAAAAGAAATATTCAAGACACAATATATACAGATGAATACAATATCTGTCTAGATTACAACGAAGATATTTATCTAGAAGTTCTACAAAGAGCTGAAGATGAATATGAAACTGGTTCACTTTGGTGAGAACCCAAATTCTAGAATAACCTTTACCCTATTAGCATAAATCATTGGCACTACAACATTCACAAAAAATCATAGCCTAACCCCAAGTTAAGCTCAAATTTTTTATAAACGTTGTATCACCAAGCATTTATGCTACTAATATAAATCTTATTCTATAATTTGGGTTAAAAATTATAAAATAAACTTTCATATTTCAAAATTATTAAAAAAAACAATTTTGTAATATTATAATTTTCATTTAACCCCCTTATAATATAAACTTAGATATAATCCCGTGAATATAAATAGTAAAAAAATATTCAGGAGTCCTTGTGATTACACTAAAAGAGGCTTTAACCCTTTCAAAAGATGAGATCTCTAAACTAAGAGATGAACTCGAATCAACAATCAACAAAAATAAAGATCTTGGTGCGTATGTAGAACAGCTAAACGGGGCTGAAATATCTACATCTGGTGAAGGTATTCCTATTGCTATCAAAGATAATATCAATGTAAAAGATTGGAATATAACTTGTGGTAGTAATATCTTAAAAGGTTACACATCACCATATAATGCAACTGTAATAGAAAAATTAAACGAAGCTGGATTATCTGCTTTTGGTAAAGCAAATATGGATGAGTTTGCTATGGGAAGTTCAACTGAAACTTCATGTCATGGTAAGACTTTAAACCCAGTAGATAATTCAAGAATTCCAGGTGGAAGTTCTGGTGGTAGTGCTGCTGCTGTAGCTTCTGGTCAGGCTATTTGTGCTTTAGGGACTGATACAGGTGGAAGTATTAGACAACCTGCTGCATATTGTGGATGTGTAGGTATGAAACCAACATATGGTAGAGTATCTAGATATGGTATCACAGCTTATTCATCATCTCTTGATCAAGTTGGACCAATCACACAAAATGTAGAAGATGCAGCTATCCTTTATGATATCATCTCTGGACACGATCCAAAAGATTCTACAAGTGCAAATGTTGAGTATGCACCAGTTGCTCCAAATCTTGATGGTGATAAAAAGCTTACAATTGCAGTGATTGATAACTTTATCGAAGAAGCAAGTGATGAGATCAAAAATGCTATGAATGAATCAATCAAAGCCTTAGAAGATGCTGGACACACTATCGTACATAAAAATATGATGGATACAAAAAATATCTTATCATCTTACTATATCGTAGCTACAGCTGAAGCTAGTGCGAACTTAGCTAGATTTGATGGTATTAGATATGGTAATAGAGCTGAAGCTGAGGGATTAAAACAAACATATGTAGAAACTAAATCACAAGGTTTTGGTGAAGAGGTACAAAAAAGGATCTTGCTTGGTACTTTTGTATTAAGCTCAGGATATTATGATGCTTATTATATCAAAGCTCAAAAAGTAAGACACCTTATCAAAGATGAATTTAATAAGATCTTCGAAGATGCGGATCTTATCTTAAATCCAGTAGCTCCAACTACTGCTCCAAAATTTGGTGCATTTAAGAGTTCATTAGAGATGTATCTAAGTGATATATATACTATTTCAGTAAACCTTGCTGGACTTCCAGCAATCAGTTTACCAGTATCAAAAGATAATGAGGGTATGCCAATAGGATTACAATTTATTGGTAAATCATTTGATGAGCAAACACTGTTTGATGGTGCTTTAAGTTTAGAAAAAGCTGTAAATTATAATAAATAAAAAAGAGGGTAGATTATATGAGAATTAGAAAAAGAGCATTAACATTTGAAGATGTATTATTAGTACCAGCAAAGAGTGAAGTTTTACCAAAAGAGGTAGCTTTAGAGACAAAACTTACAAAAAATATCTCACTAAATATCCCTTTTGTAAGTGCAGCAATGGATACAGTTACAGAATATAGAGCAGCTATTGCAATGGCTAGACTTGGTGGTATTGGTGTGATCCATAAAAATATGGATGTAGAATCTCAAGCTTTACAAGTAAAAAAAGTAAAAAAATCAGAGAGTGGAATCATCATCGATCCTGTATCTATAAAGCCTGATCAAACTTTACAAGATGCTGAGAATATTATGAGTGATTATAAAATCTCAGGTGTACCAGTTGTAGATGATGAAAACAATCTTCTTGGTATTCTTACAAATAGAGATATGAGATTTACAAAAGATTTCTCAAAACTAGTATCTCAAAAAATGACAAAGATGCCTCTTATCACTGCAAAAGAGGGTACAACTTTAGAAGATGCAGCTGATGTAATGCACCAAAATAAGATCGAAAAATTACCAATCGTTGATGAAGATAATAAACTAAAAGGTCTTATCACAATCAAAGATATCAATAAAAAAATCGAACACCCAAATGCAAATAAAGATGGACATGGAAGACTTAGAGTTGCAGCAGCTATTGGTGTAGGTCAATTAGATAGAGCAACAGCACTTGTTGAAGCTGGTGTAGATGTACTTGTACTTGATTCAGCTCATGGACACTCAAAAGGTATCATGGATACAGTTAAACAAATCAAAGCAGAACTAGATGTGGATGTAATAGCTGGAAACGTAGCAACAGCAGAAGCTACAAGAGACCTAATCGCAGCTGGTGCAGATGCAGTTAAAGTAGGTATCGGACCAGGATCAATTTGTACTACAAGAATCGTAGCAGGTGTAGGTGTACCTCAAATCTCTGCAATCGATGAGTGTGCAGCAGCAGGAAAAGAGTTTGGTGTACCAGTTATCGCTGATGGTGGTATCAAATACTCTGGTGATGTTGCAAAAGCACTTGCAGTTGGTGCAAGTTGTGTAATGATGGGATCAGCATTAGCAGGTACAGAAGAGTCTCCAGGTGAAGTTATCCTTTCACACGGTAGAAAGTTCAAATCATACAGAGGAATGGGATCAATCGGTGCTATGACAAAAGGTAGTACAGATAGATACTTCCAAGAGGGAACAGCAGCAGATAAACTAGTACCAGAAGGTATCGAAGGAATGGTTCCATATAGAGGACATGTATCAGATATCATTCACCAATTCGTAGGTGGATTAAGATCATCTATGGGTTACCTAGGAAGCGCTACAATTGAAATCTTCCAAGATACAGCTGAATTTGTTGAGATTACATCTGCAGGACTTAAAGAGAGTCATGTGCATGATGTGACGATAACTAACGAAGCTCCTAATTATCACGTATAAAAAAGTGAAAAGGTGATTTTATATAATCATCTTTTGGGCATATACTGCGTTGGAAAGTAAATTTTAATGCTCACGTACTTGCATGTACGCTCCGCTTAAAATTTACTTTCCGCCTTGTCTCTACCTCAAAATCTAATCATCTAAAATCACTTTTCCTCGACATTTATTAAATTTTATTCTAATTTGAACTTTATAAAAATAGATTATTCTAAACCTCTTTTTGATAGTATAGTCTAATAGGAGAATTTATGGGAAATATTGATTATTCAATTCTTGATTTTGATGAAAGAAAAAGAGTAGAAAAAGCAATAAATAATAAATCAAATTTTTATGGTTATATACCTGAAAAAGGTTTTGAATTTATAATGAAAAACTATCAAATATTAGCTAAACTTGGGGTTTTAGAAGAAAGTTGGATAACTGCATATATTCATTCTTCAAATTTCTCATTGTGGGGATTAAATATGATTAAATCTGTATTTGATGTATGTAGTAAAAATAGATTACAAGATTTATATCCTATTCCTAGTGGGCATGAGTTTTCTGGAGGTTTACGCTATACTTTATTTAGAGGTTGTGCTGGTCCAAATCATGAAATGGGTATGTCTTGGTGTGATTCTCTGGATAAAGCAATTTGGTATGCAACTCAACATGCACGCTACAATGATTTAAATAATTTTGCAGTTTATGTGACTACTGTTTCAAAAGATGAAATTTACTGTACTATTAAAAGAAACGAAAATGAGTTTATTTTATTGCCTGAAAAGACGTGGAAAATTGATATCCCTATGTGCGAATTTACATTAGACAGAAAAAGATAATAATCTATTATATTTTAATTAAATTCAATTAAGCATTCTTTAAATTGAAATATCTAGAATAATTCTAACGATGCAAAGTTATTCTCTAATTTGGATTGATTACCCACAGTATTAGAGTTCTAAAGGGAAGTGTTTTCACTTCCCTTTTTTTATATTTACTGCACTTGACATTTTTCATATAATTTATATATAATCCAAACATAGAATCAAGTTTGACTTCTTGGCGGATTGATTACCCGCTTTATGGAGTTGTGAGGGAGTGATTAATTTCACTCCCTTTTTTTTTGTGGGAATTGTAGGTGGGTGGGGACTCCATTGAAAGGAGTTAATCTTGATTCGCTTAGTGATAATAGTTTTGTTGATATGTGTGGTGTTTTTAATTCCACTTTATTAGCATTAACAGTAAGAGGGTTAATCGCCTCTTACTGGCTATTATCCTTTTTTATTTTTGCAACTCTATCTTCCCCCGACTAAGTTTCAAAATCCCTTGAGCTTCAAAGTTTTTCAAAATTCTACTTATGATCTCCCTTGATGTTCCTAGGTGAGAGGCTATTGTATCATGGGTGGTCGTTATCTCTTTTTGATTTTGTTCTTGTAGCCATTCAAGTAGTCTTTCATCTATGTTTTTAAATCTTATATCTTCTATTAGATTTGCCATACTATCTAGTCTAGTGGCATATAGTTCTAATATATAGTATCTAAATGCTTCTTCTTTGAAAAATAGCTCTTTTATTAAATCTTCTTGGATAAAGTAGCCTTCCACTTCCTCTTCTGTTATAGCTGATCCTATGGCTAGGGCGTTATTTACGGCTCCACTTAGGTTTATGTTGCATTGCTCAAAGGGTTGTAGATAGTAAAGGGTTATCTCTTTTCCTGATTCGTGTTGGCGATAAACCCTTGCACTTCCTTTTGTTAGAAAAAGTATTTCATTACAATAATCCCCTTGGTAAAAAAGGTGCGTGTTTTTAGGTATAGTTGTTTTTCTAGCAGTTTTTAGTAGTTTTTCTTTTGATTCATTTGAAAGTTTGTTAAAAAATGGAAAATTTTGAATGGTAAATCCTTTTATATAAAGAGGTGATCTATTTTACAAGATCACTTCTTTTTTTAGATTGTATCATAATTCACTTGCAGGGGTGTCTTTGATTTTTTCCCACATTTTATCTGCATCTTTTATATTTCCTGCTACATCTTGCATCCATACACCTTTGATTTGGTTATTTAGGTTTAGGTATAGTTTACCATCTACGATCTCCCATACAAGTGGATCACCATGAAACTTTTTACCAGCACCTACACCATAAGCACACCATCCACCATACATTGGAGCATATTTTTCTGGGTTTTTATTGAAGGTGTTTTTATTCTCTTGGGTGATAAATAGATATGTTTGCCCTTTGTAAGTTGCTACATGTTTTCCATTACCCATCACTGGTCTACCAATAGTATGGTAACTAACCGCATCATATCCTCTTAGCATAGGTACAGAGTTATTATCTGCTGCAAAAGATATTGTCGATACAAGCATTATAAATAATGCTATCAGAGTTTTTAGATTTTTCATTTTTCTTCCTTTTTGTTTTATTAATGAGACTATAACAAAAAAGAAAAATTATGTATGTGAGAAATGTTACATAAGAGATAAAATTAAATCTTTATTTTATTTGATTTTTGTATAGTATAAATTCTAAATTGATATTTTTAAATTTATTTTAGAATTTCTTTATACAATTCCCTAGATAAAAGGATTAAAATGAAAGTAGAAATATTTTATTGTGGTGTTTGAAACTATTATCCTGTAGCTTTTAGGTTAAAAGAGGAATTAGAAGGAAGGTTTTCAGACATTGTAGTTAAAACAAAAAAGGGCTCTGATGGTATTTTAAGAGTTGTTTTTAATGATAATATAATCTTTGATAAATATGATACACAAAGATTTCCAGAAGAAAATGAGATAAGTGATTTGATAGAAAAACTGTCAAATTAAAAAGGAAAGATAATGAAAGTAGAGATTACATATTGCGGTATGTGAAATTATTTACCACAAGCTTCTAGGTTAGAAGAGGAAATAAAAGGTAAGTTTTCAGATATTGAAGTTAAATTGATAGAAGGCTCAAATGGTGTCTTTAGGATAAAACTTGATGGAGAAGTGATTTTTGATAAGGCTTATAAGTCTAGATTTCCTAAACATGGAGAGATATCTAAACTGATTGAATAATAAATATGAAAATATAATTTATAGCAATTTCTATTTATTAATCTAGATATGCTAAAATTTCGCAAAAAAAGGTTTTAAATGAGTCATGATGCTTGGCTAAAAAGATGGGAAGAGAAAAATATTGGATGGCATGAAGAAGATGGTAATCCACTATTAAAAAAGAATTATGAATTATTAGATTTAAAAGAGGATGATAGTGTATTTATCCCTTTATGTGGGAAAAGTAAGGATATACATTTTTTCTTGGCAAAAGGTCAAAAGGTAGTAGGGTGTGAACTTAGTCATGTGGCTATTACTGAATTATTTGAAGAGTTAGGAGTAGAGCCAATTATCACTTCAAATGATGATTTTAAAATATACTCTGCAGAGGATATTACTATATATGAGGGTGATATTTTTAATCTTACAAAAGAGTTAGTTGGAAAGATTGATGCTATATATGATAGAGCTTCTATGGTAGCTTTACCTTTAGAGATAAGATCTAAATATACTGAACTTCTTAGAACAATCTCAGCTAATTCTAGACAATTACTTATATCTTTCGATTATGAGCAAGAATTACACCCTCGTACTCCATTTTCAGTGACTGCTGAGGAGATCACTTCAAACTACAATAAATTTTACAATATTAAAAAAATAGAATCAGTAGATGTGGAAGGTGGACTTAAAGGTTTTTGTCCAGCTAAAGAGGAAGTTTATCTATTGAGTAATTAATATCAAGCCAATAAGGCTTGATATTATTTTAGATGTGAATCTAACACTTCTATAAATCTTTCCCATGATGCCATATCTGCATCTTTTCTATATCTTTTTGATCCAAATACAGTAAATGCATGGGGAGCACCACTATATGTGATCATTTCATGTTTGACACCTATATTTTCTAGTTCATCTGCAAGTCTCGCAAAATCTGTCATAGTAATAGCTGTATCTGCTGTTCCGTGAAATACTACTACACTACCTTTGATTTTAGAATAATCTTGCCCTTTTGGAGTTTTAAGTCCACCATGAAATGTTGCAAAAGATTTTAAAGGAGCACCACTTCTTCCAAATTCTAAAATTGCAGCACCACCAAAACAGTAACCCATTCCTAAAGAGTTGTTTGTATTTGCACCTTGTTTTTTTGCCGTTTCAAGTCCAGCATATAAAAGCTTTCTCATTTTTTCTCTATCTTTATATAGCTCACCAGTGTGCTGTCTTTTATCTTTTACTTCAGTGGGTTTTACACCTTTTCCAAAAAGATCAACTGCAAATGTAGCATATCCAAGATTATAGAGCATCTTTGCTCTTTTTACTTCATAATCAGTTAATCCATCCCAGTCATGTACTAGATATACTAGCGGAGCATCTTTAGATGGAGATGAATAGTATCCTTCATACTTTTCTCCATCAACTTCATAAGTTACATACTTCCCCATTGCAAAAAGTGAAGCAGTAAAAAACATCATTAAAAATAGCAGCTTTTTCATTACTTTCCTCCAATTATGTCTTTGTTATGACATATGATTTTTTTTAACAGTTCTTAGTGTATATAAAGAATGTTAGAGCTTTTATAGTTAGTTAATAATAAAGAAAAGTTATTAGTTAAGAATAGCTATAAAAAAATTAGAAAAGTTACAGCTTTGTAATCAAAAAGTAAAGTTTTATTGACCTATGTCAATGTTTTATTTTTTTGATTTTATTAATATTCCGCACAATAAATATAAAAGGATAATTTTAATGAGTATGTTTTGTTACCAGTGTGAGATGAGTACACCAAATGGTTGTGGTAGTACAGGTGCTAGTGTAGGTACATGTGGAAAAGATGAGAATTTAGCTAGATTACAAGATATTATGGTTTTTGGTCTAAAGGGTTTAAGTGCATATAGAGAGCATTTAAATGAGTTAAGACCAGCAGAGACTAAAAATATCGATGATGTGATGAGTGAGACTTTATATTTTACTCTTACAAATGTAAACTTCAATTTTAATGACCACATAGCACAACTTATGAAAGTTGGATCTGCAGGTGTAGAAGTGATGGATAAACTATCAAATGCACACACAAATAAATTTGGTATCCCTACACCAGTAACGGTTACTCAAAATAAAGTAGAAGGAAAAGCTATCTTAGTAAGTGGACATAATCTTGATATGCTTGAGAAGCTATTAATCGCTACAGAAGGTAAAGGTATTAATATCTATACTCACTCAGAGATGTTACCAGCTCATGGATACCCAGAGCTTAAAAAATATGCTCACTTAAAAGGAAATATTGGTAAAGCATGGTTTGATCAAGCTGAACTTATGAAATGGTTTAAAGGTACTTTTGTAGTAAATACAAACTGTATTGTTCCTCCAAAGAAAAGTGCAACTTATGTGGATAGAGTATTTACATATAAGATTGTAGGTATAGAAGGTGCTACACAAATTGAAGATGATAACTTTGATGAATTAATCGCAAAAACATTAGAGTGTGAAGATACAAATGAAGATATGAATATGAGCCTTACAACAGGTCACCACTATAAAACTATTCTTACTTTAGCTCCACAAATACTAAAAGCTGTAGAAGAGGGTAAAATCAGACAATTCTTTGTAATCGCAGGATGTGATGCTCCAGGAAAAGCTGGAAACTATTATAGAGAGATGGCTGAAAACTTACCAGAGGATTGTGTGATTATCACTTCAAGTTGCGGTAAATTTAGATTCAATGATATTGATTTTGGAGAGATTGAAGGTACTGGAATCCCTAGATATTTAGACCTTGGTCAATGTAATGATTCAAATGGTGCAGTAGAGATTGCAAAAGCTGTAAGCGCAGCTTTAGATACACCTATCAATGATCTTCCTGTATCTATTGTATTATCATGGATGGAGCAAAAAGCTGTGATTATTTTACTTGCATTATTTAGCCTTGGGGTAAAAGATATCTATCTTGGGCCAAAACCACCACAATTTGTAAATGAAGATATTTTTAATTTCTTAGCTGAAAACTTCAACTTACACTTAACAGGTGACGCAAAAGAGGATTTAGAGAAATTACTACTTCCAAAAGTAGCCTGAGTTTAGGATGACAGCTTAGGCTGTCATCCTTTTATAGACCAAGTCTATTTATAAAGTTATTTGCTATAGTGCTTCCTACATCTTTCATTTGCATTGATGCTGTAGGTTCATACATCTCATCTAATACATCATTGAAAATAGTAAGCCAAGAATAAAATGTTTCCCTTTTTAATCCTTGCATAGTTGCATGGGGAGGAAAAGGTGCTCCATAATAGCTTCCATCTCTTAATATCATACTAGACCAAAATTCATTTAGAGTGTTTAGGTGTTCTGTCCATTTTTCATTGGACATATCATCCCCAAGCCTTTCTATAAAAAAAGGTCCTACCACATTATCTTTTAAGATTGTTGTGTAGAATTTATTTACAAACTCTTTTAGGTTTTCTTTTGTGATTTGTGTATATTTTGACATTATAAGATTATCTCACCTTTTTGTGTTTGTCTCACAATATCAATTTTAAAACAATCATTTGCGATATTTCTTGCTGTTTTTTCTTTATATTTTTTGATCACTTCATCTATAAGATTCATCTCGTCTTTAGTGAAGATTGAGTTATCAAACTCCTCTTCATATTTTAAGAATTTTAGTTCGATAAATTTTGGTTTTTCTATGATACTTATATCGATAAAAGATAAAAGTTCTTGTATAAAATCAAGTCTAAAGTCATCATCTTCTAGATCTTCATCATTTGCTAAAACTTCAAAGATCTCTGTTAAAAGTTTTGGTTCAGGGTGGCGAGACTCTTTTATATATTCATCACCAAATATTTTAGAACCATTTATTTGTGAAGATTTATAGTCTATTAAAAATAGTAAAATAGATAGTTTTTTATCATTTAGATGTGCCACATCTTTTTCTATCATATGTAAAATTAAATTTGCTATTTTGGTTATATCCAAGTATTATCCTTCATAGTTTAAAAGATATGGTAAGAAATAGATAAATACACAAATCATAGATAGTGCTATAGCTATATAAAATTGGATGATTGCCATTCTATCTTGGCTTTCTTGCATCTCTTTGAAAGTGTTATGCTCTTTGTATGCTGCATTGATAGATTGGAAAATTCTATACATTAAAAGACCAATTGCAAGGGCTGTAACCCAAGTGGCTTGTTCAAAGCTATATTGTACTGCTGTTATAAGCTCATTCATTTAGTAAATTCCTTACTGTAAAGTTAAGGGGACATTTTAATGGAATCTTGCTCAAAAACAGCTTGATTTAATGGTTTTTTATTTTGTTTCTTTTTGATTTTTTTGGTTGATTGTGCTTTCTAGATCTTCAGGTTTACCAAAATAGTATCCTTGTGAATAATCCACCCCAATACTACATAGGTAGTTGTAGATATCTTCATTTTCAACATATTCAGCAATAGTCTCTATCTCTTGTTTTTTTGCA
Source organism: uncultured Arcobacteraceae bacterium (assembly GCA_964342525.1). Taxonomy (GTDB): domain Bacteria; phylum Campylobacterota; class Campylobacteria; order Campylobacterales; family Arcobacteraceae. The sequence goes on along the minus strand of CAYFGQ010000038.1, from coordinate 12,278 downwards.
AAGTCTACTATTGTCTCTATTAGGTTTTTATTGTATTCATCATGTAGGATATTTCTTACTAGTGATCCATCTATTTTTAAAATATCAGGTTCAAAATCAAGAAGTCTCTCAAAGTTTGAGTAACCAGCCCCAAAGTCATCTATGGCTACTTTTACACCCATTTGTTTTACTTTATGGATAAACTCTTTTATAAGGGCATAACTTTTTACATTTTCATCTTCTAGTATCTCAAATACAAGTCTATCTCTTGTATCTTGGTGTTGATCTAAAAGATCAAATATTTTATCTGTGGTCTCTTTTTTTTCTATATCTCTAGTGGATAGATTTATGGAAAGTTTAGTTTGTACATGGGAAAGCATAGCAAAAGAGTTTTCTAGCACACGATCAGTTATATTTTTATAGTAACTTCCTTTTTTAGATACTGTTAAAAACTCAAATGGTGATAAAACATTTCCCTTTTCATCTATAAGTCTTACTAGGGATTCATACTTTTCTATCTCTTTTGTTTTATTGTTTATAATTGGCTGGAAGTATGATACGATCTTATAATCATCAAGGGCAATTTTCACCATCTTGATCACATCAAGATTTTTTTGTGCATCTTTTTGCTCTTGGATTGAAAAGTCATTTGAGTGACAGATCATAAGACTGTTGTTTACAGCATATTCAAGTCCTGATTTTGCATCTTCAAAAAGCATATATTTACCAAATGAATAACTAAGTGTAATACTTATATTGTATTCAATATTATCTATGATAAGTTTAGAGTTTTTTACATTATTTGCAAACTCTTCAAGATAACCCATGATACTTATTTCAGCATTTAAAAATTCTTCAAAACCTGTAAGTAGGGCGTATGTACCATTATCAAGATCATATACATTTTTAAAATTAAAGGTTTTTGGTAAATATGATAAAAGCTTATAACCAAAGGTTTTTTCTATCTGATCAATCGTATCTATAGTATAGAACTTTTGAAGCATATCAAACTCTTCAATCTTTACAAGCACTAGGATTGATAGATCATTTACACTTATATTATCTAGAAGATGTTTTTTATCATTTACCATTGTTGAGATATTGTCTCTTAGGGCTATGTATTCTAATATATTTCCCTCTTTATCAAGGATCGGTTTGATAGTAGATTTTACATAGTATGGTTTACCACTTTTGGACATATTTTTGATGATCCCAGACCACTCTTTTTTTTGTACAGAGATGGTATGCCACATAGTTTTATAAAGATCAGCTGGGTTATCTGGATGTCTTATGATATTGTGACCTTGTCCTATTAGTTCATCTTTTGTGTATTCTGAGATTTTACAAAAGTTATCATTTGCATAGGTGATTCGACCTTTTAGGTCTGTTTTTGAGATGATTGAGCTTTTGTCTGCTATATCTTGGTATTGTTTAAGTAGTGAAATGTTTTGTTTTGCATTTTCAAACTCTTCATTTCTCAGGTATTTTTCTTCAAGTTTTTTTAGTACATTTATGAAGCTATCTATATTTATTGGTTTTAGTATATATCCATCTAGTCCAAGATTTATTATTTTATAAACCATATCAAAGGATTGGCTTTTGGAAAGTACTATTACTATGATATTTGGATATTTTGATTTTATATCTTCTATGGTTTTGAATTTTTCATCGGTATTTGTATCAATATCTACAGCTACAATGTCTATTCTTCTATTTTCAAAGGTATTGAAAACATCTTCAGGATTTTCTACAGTAATAACATTATTAAAGAAATTATTAAAAAGTTCAATAGAATCAGTTTCTAAGTTATTACTATTTAATAAAAGGGTTAATCTTTTACCAAATTCTAAAGCAGTTTCGATCATAGCTTATTTCCAAAAAAATTATTTATAAAAAGATTATATCGCAATCTTTATTAAATCAAATCCACATTTATAAATTATTTTTAAGAAAGTGTGCAACCCTAAAGGAATTAGCGTAGATAGTAAAGGTATACGGGACACTACCGCCATTTGGCATAAAGCTACCATCGGTTACATATAAGTTACTCACCTCGTGAGATTTACAGTTTTTATCTAGTACAGATGTAGTGGAATTGTCACCAAATCTACACCCTCCTGCTTGTAAATTTACAGGGGGATATGGAGAGATGCTTCCACTTATATCTTTTGCACCCATTTGTTTTAAAAGATCTATGGCATGAACGGCAAGTTTATCTCCTGTTTTTTCATTTAAAGGGTGGGAGTAGATATCTACTTTTGCTGCATTTACTCCATATTTATCTTTTCTTTTCTCATCTATGGCTACACTACATCTATCATTTGGATACCAGTCATTAAATATTTCTATATTTAGTTTCTTTGATTCTCTAAATCTTTTGTGTAAAGCTTTATATAAATCTTTCCCCCATACAAGTTTGCCATCTTCTTCCCATTTTACGGAGTTTGCTTTACGGATAGGGTTTGCATGTTCAAATAAAAGCTCTAAGATACCACCTTTGGTTTTCTCATCTAAAAAGTAAAAATCCCTTACAACTCTATTTACAAAATACCCTTTAACTAAAAGTTTATCTATAGGAAATGAATCATTATCAAAGGTTCCTGTAACTACTCCACCACCTGAAAAGAGTAGGTTTTTACCCACTTGTCCTGAGTTATTTCCCAGTCCATTTGGAAAGTTTTTTGATTTTGAGTTTAGAAGTAGTCTTGAGCTTTCAATTGCTTGGGCTGCTACTACAAAGGTTTTGGCTTTTATGGTTTTTGTTTTTTTATCTTTTTTATCAATATATGTGGCTGATATTACTTGTTTATCTTTTTCATTTAGTTTTGTTACAAAACACTCTGATAAAATTGTAAGATTGCCACTTTTAAGGGCTGGATTTAGTAGAGCTTCCCTAGAGCTTCCCTTTGCTCCACTACTACAACCATAACTTCCACAGTAGTTTGAATAGTAACAGGCACTTCTTTCATCTTTCTCTTTTGATAGGATTGCTCTTGGAGTTGTATCTGAAGTAAAGCCAAGTTTTTCACAAGATTTATCTATAAGATCTACTATAGGATGTTCTGTAGTTGGGGTAAAAGGAAATTTATCTTTTTTTGTATCTTTACCACTCACTCCTACAATCTTCTCAACCTTATCATAAAAAGGAGAAAGCTCATCATAAGAGATAGGCCAATCAGCAAGATTTGCCCCATCTATTTTCCCTAGTTTTGAGCTTAATCTAAAATCATCAGGATCAAGTCTATGGAAAAAACCACTCATGAAGTTTGATGCGCCACCTACAAGTGAGCCATTCCAAAAGCTCCAGTTTGCTTCCGTGCTAGTATATATCTCCTCACCTTCTATAATAGTGTGGTATTCATCTTTTAGACTTGGGGTTACTATATCTCTTTTTGTATAAGCTATTTCATCTTTAGAAAAATCTTCCCTTTTGTAGTGTTCCCCTTTTTCTAAAACTACAACTTTAGCTCCAGCAAGTGATAACTCATAAGCAATAGGTCCAGCTCCCGCTCCACTACCTATAATACATATATCAAAACTATTTTCCATATTTTCTCCTTGCCATTGGAGTAGGTGGGGTGTGTTTGATATTTTTCCAGCCACTCATATTTTTATTTCCCCCATAAATAGGATCACTAAGCATTGCTTCAAATCCATAATACATAAGAGTGGATAGTACATTTTCTCCAAATCTTGTTTGCTCAAATTTACGTAAGGTTTTCTCTTTTTTCATTTTAGATGATTTTATAAAGTTTGCATCTAGTTTTAGAACCTCTTTCATGCCATCTAGAATAAATCTCATATCACTCTTATCAAAACTTTTATGTTTGGAGTTGATTATCAGGTATTCAAAGGCACCAAATTTTTTTGCTCCATTGTATTTTTTTGTAGTGGGGAAGATATGATCAAAAATTACTTTTAAAACTTCTAGTTCACTTTCATTTTCTTTTGCAAATGTTAGAGAATATGACGATAATAAAGAAAAGAGTATAAAGGTTCTTCTTTGCATTTATAGTTCCTTACGAATATAATTTTTTTTTATATTTCTAAGCTAAATTTTATGGTAATTAATTATATAATTGTACTAATTTATACTTAAAGGAGAATGGGGATGAAAAAGTTATTAGTTAGTTTACTCGCAACTTTATTTTTAGGTCTAAGTTTTGGTGCATTAAATGCTTCAATTATTGATAAAGGTGTGATCGTAGCATCAAATGATAAATGTGGTGGAGCTGGTGCTTGTGGTGGAGACAAGCCTAAAAAAATGAAATGTGGTGAAGGTAAATGTGGAGGAGATAAAGCTTCTAAAAAATCTAAATGTATCTGTGAAAAAGGTTCATGCCCAAGAGATGGAAAGTGTGAAAACAAATCTTGTAATTGTGATATGAAAAAAGGAAAAGCAGGTAAGTGTGGGGCTGGAAAATGTGGTGGAGAAAAGAAGTCAAAATCTAGTGGAGCTTGTGGAGCTGGTAAGTGTGGAAACTAGTTGATTAATTTTTAAAAAATTTTTTTAAGCCTCTAGTTTTTTGCTAGGGGCTTTTTTTATGCTTGTTTTGTTAGAATACTTGACTTAATTTATAATATATCAAGGGAGTCAAGATTGAATAAAGAAACACTAGCAATACATGCAGGATATGAAAAAGATGAACAGTTAACTATGTCTGTTCCATTATATATGACTACAGCTTTTGAGTTTAAAAGTACTGAACATGGAGCAAACTTATTTAGCTTAAAAGAGCTTGGAAATATCTATACAAGATTATCAAATCCTACTACAGATGTTTTAGAGAAAAGATTTGCTGAGGTAGAAGGTGGAAATGCTGCCCTTGCCACATCAAGTGGTATGAGTGCAATATTTTTTGCCATAGCAAATGTAGCTGGGGCAGGGGATAATATCATCGCTTCAGATAAACTATATGGTGGTACATACAATCAATTTGTACATACACTTAAAAACTTTGGTATCGAAGTGAGATTTTTTGATACTTTTAATCCATCAAGTGCAAAAGAACTGATCGATGAAAATACAAAAGCAGTATTTTTTGAGTCTATCTCAAACCCATCAATAGATATCATAGATATTGAGGCTGTAGTTGAAGTAGCAAAAGAGCATGGAGTTTTATCTATGGTAGATAATACTGTGGCTACTCCATATCTATTTAGACCATTTGATTGGGGGATTGATATCTCTATTCACTCAACTAGTAAATATACTACAGGGCAAGGACTTGCTATGGGTGGTATGATAGTTGAGAGAAAGGGATTAAATGAGTTTTTAAAAGATAACTCTAGATATGCAAGATTTTCTGAACCTGATATGAGTTATCATGGTTTAGTATATACTGATCTTGAGGGATTCCCTGCTTTTTGTCTAAGAGCTAGACTTGCACTTATGAGAGATCTTGGAAGTGTTCCAAGTCCATTTAACTCATGGCTTCTTATCCAAGGATTAGAAACTATGGCTCTAAGAATGAAACAGCATAGTGATGCTTCACTAAAAATAGCAAAATTTTTACAATCTTGTGATGGGGTTGAGAGTGTTAAGTATCCATTAATTGAGAGTGATACAAACTATGAAAATGCCACAAAATACTTAAAAGATGGTGCAAGTGGTTTACTTGCTTTTGATGTGGGATCATATGAAAAAGCAGAGTCAATTATTGATAAATTAAATATTTTCTCATTAGTTACAAATATTGGTGATACAAAATCAATCGTAACTCACAGTGCATCTACTACTCATCAACAATTAAGTGATGAGGATAAATTAGCTTGTGGAGTAACTCCTGGGCTTATTAGACTAAGTATTGGTCTTGAAAATGTGGATGATCTTATAGAGGATCTTGCACAAGCTATGAAATAATAAATCCCTTTTGGGATTTATTGTAATCGATTTTTAATTTTATATAAAAAGTTGCTAAACACATAAATATCAAATAAAAAGTGTTTTTTTCTAGTCATAATTTAAGTCAAATTATGAAAAGGAAAACAATGACAACACATAAAAAATACTTAAGTGTTTTTACACTTATTTTTGTGCTGATCTTCTCAGCTTTATCTCTACAAGCAAAATCCCAATACTCTCCAGTAGTCCAAGAACTAAAAAATCTTTATGATTCTGATGAAAGTTTTCAAGAGTTAATAGACAATGCCCTAAGTAGTGCAGTACCTACACCTGATGGTTGGTCAAAGTCTCCATATGGTGATACAAGTAAATTGTATAAATGGCCCCAAAAAGATATAGATGATCTTTTATATTTCTTTGAGAGTTGGCGTACTTTTGTACCAAATACTAGCAATGGTATGATGTACTATGAGTTACTTTATGGTTTATGTTATGAAAATCCAAGTGCTATAAAGTTTGTATCAACTGAACCAGGTCTTAGCTGGACAAGAAAATATGTACAAGCCAGAGGTGCATATATGGATAGTACAGATTCTATAGATGATCATATACCAGCTATGAAGGATTGGAAAAAAGCTTTAGGTGATAAGTGGAATGATTTTAAAGCGCCACATGCTACACATAAAGGTTTTGAAGGTTATACAACTTTTAATGAGTTTTTTACAAGGGAACTTTTAAATAATACAATAAGACCAGTAAGTGCACCAAATGATCCTAGTATATTAGTTTCTCCTGCAGATGGTTTAACAAATGTGATAAATTCAAATCTAAATAGTGATTCTAAAATCCATACAAAATATGATGAGTACCTAAATGTATCTCAACTTTTAGCAGGTTCAAAATATGCAAATCGTTTCAATGGTGGAACAGCCACAGCAACGGTGCTTCTTCCAAATGATTATCACCATTATCACTCACCAGTAGAAGGGCTTGTGGTTGAGACAAAAGAAGTAGACTCCCGAGGTGGTGTTTATTTTGGTATGGATGGTGAATTTTATACCTTTGTAAACAATGGAAATATAGGTGGATATAAGTCAAAATATGGAGTATTTGGAGTTTACCATAGAGGATATTATATTATTAAAACAAAAGAGTTTGGATATGTGGCTATGATACCTATTGGTTTAGATGATATTAGCTCTGTAAATTTTGTAAAAAAGTTTAGAAATATAAATAGTAAAAAAGAGTATAAAAAAGTAAAAAAAGGTGAGATTGTAGGAAATTTTGCCTATGGTGGATCAACTGTGATTTTACTTTTTGAAACGGGAGTTTTTAGTGGAATTAAACTTCAACAAGGCTCCCAACTTGGAGAATTAAATAAAAAACAATAAATTTTAGAAAAAAACTAAAAATTCAAAAGTCCCAAATACCAAGCTTTTGGGGCTTTTTTCTCCTCAAAAATATTATAAAAACATCCATATCTAATTTTTTGCAAATTTTGTGACGCAGTGGTGACGCAAAATGGTTATAATTTCAAAATAAACCATTATATGAAGGAAATTGTCATGTCAGATAATAAGGCTATTGATTTCTTAATCGTAAACAAAAACAAAGATGAATCTCAAGATATGGTAAGTGTGATCGAAAAACTAGGACTAAATGTAGTAGCATGTTTATCAAATGGACAAAGTGCAATAGATACAGTAAAAGAGAAAAAAGTAGATGTGGCACTTATTGATGTGGATTTAAAGGATAGTATGGATGGTATTGAGTGTGCTCAAATATTAAAAAACAATTTCAATACAAAATCTATCATCTTAAGTGATTATGAAGATGAAGAGATACTTACAAGTATAATTGATCTAGAACCAGAGTCTTTTTATATAAAACCTTTTAGAGAAATTGATCTTAAGATTGCAATTAGTCTATTAAAATCAAAATTTAAAAGGGAGATGAAAGTAGATAAAAAAATAGATCTAAAAAAAGAGATAACCAAAATAAAAATAGATGGATATTTTTTAAATCTTATGGAGAAAAAATTATATTTTGATGGGGATGAGATAAGCCTTTCAAATAAAGAGTATAAACTTGTGGAGCTTTTTTTTAAATATCCCGATGAGATAATTTCATATAGTAAAATAAAAGCTTATATTTGGAAAGATAAAAAAATGAATAAAAACTCACTCATAAATCTTATCAGTAGTTTACGAAAGAAATTAAAAAATGTTGTGATTAAAAATATAAATACTCAAGGGTATTTTTTAGGACTTAGATAAACTCCGAATATTAGATATTCGGAATTTATGTTATAGGGATTTTAGATATTCTACTAAAGCCCATCTCTCTTTTTTGCTAAGTTTTGGTCCAATAACACCATCACCTTTTGGTAGATCATCAAATATATGTCCGCTATTTCCATTTCCTTGTAGGGTAGTATCCATTAAGAATCCACCTTTAAATGGAGTTGTTTGGTATCCTACAAATATCGGATCAAACTCTTTACTACCAGTATAGAACTCTTTTGATCTTTCTGTAAATGGACTTAATAGTTCATATAGATTTGGTACTGAACCATTATGTAAAAATGGTGGTGTTGACCAGATACCATTTAGTGGTCTTGCTCTATATGCAAGTGGTCTAAGTACTTTATTTTCTCTAAAACCATCCCATTTTGCCCATTGATCTTGAGGGATATTATTATCTTTATACCATCTTTGTGCTACTGCTTCAGTTACTACTCTTAGTCCATCATTTGCATTCATAGTACCAAGTCCTAGACCATCTGTGTGAGCTCTACGATTATAAAAATCAGTTACTTCCGCACCATCTGTACCAATCTCTTCAAGTGGAATATTATGTGTTATAAGATAACTTTTTCCAAATTTATTTGGTTTTTCCCAATGTTTAGCTTTCATGATCTCTTTAGATCCCATAGGTGGAAGGTGACAACTTGCACAGTGTTTTTTATATAATTTTTTTCCGTGTTTTATTTTATCTTTGTCTAGACTACCTAAAATATCTTCTGGCCACTTAGGAGCTTGAAGTCCAGTAAATGGTTCATCTCCTGCAAGTAGATCTTCAATATTTTTTAGATTATCCACTGGAATACTTGATGTAAAAAGTCTATCTTTATCCACTAGATTTACAATAGCTTGAACACCTAAAGCCTCACCCACATTTCTTACCATAGGTTGACGGATAGATCCATTGTATTGTGCCCAATCAAACCAAGGTACACTCCAAATAGGTGGATAACTAACAGGTGCTGAGATAGGTCTAAGGTTTTCTGTATTTATCCCTGCACCAAAAACTACATTTCCAATTCTTGTAAGGGCATCAACCCTACCAAATCCTTCTTTTACAACATTTAGATTTTTAAGAATCATAGCACTAGAGTAAGCTGAACTTCTTTTTGCAAAGGCTTTCATCTTTGCTTTTAGCTCTTTTTTACTTCCTTCACTATAAGCATCTTTTAGTACTCTTTTTGCAAATCTATCAAATTTTGTAGTACTAAGTAGAGTCTCAGCTAAAGTAACAGTTACCTTATCTTGGAAAAGTGTTACATTTATCATAGCTGCACCACCATCAATAAGTAAACCTTTTCCATTATAGTTTATTTGCCCCGTATGACAGGCTGCACATGAAAGACCAGCTACTGGCATGGTGATATTATTTATTGGGTCGAAAAAGCTTTCCTCTTTCACAAAACCAATTGGTAAACCATCTGGGTTATTTGAATCATTTTTAGCACTAGGAATAAATCCATATCTAGCCATATAAGCTGGTTCTATAAATAGTCCTTTACCATCCTTACTTGGTTGCTCCAAAGATATGAACCACTCGTAAGGCATGATGATAGTTCCTTGTGGTACATGCCAAAACCACTCTGATTCTTTAGCACTCCAACCTTGATTTGCCCATCTTACATCCTCTACGATCTTTAGATCAGGTACAGGCTCTAAGTTTTGTTTTAAAAGAGCTGCTAGAGGTCTTAACTCTGAATCAACCTTCTCAATCTCATGTACTGCTTTCTCTTGCATCTTAGTACAGCCAGTAAAAAAAATACCAGCACTAAGAGTAGCAAGCAATATATTGCTTATTTTCATTTTCTCTCCTTTTTGTTAAAAACAATAGGGATTATTCTATTTTAATAAAGTAGCCAAAAGGTCCCTATTTTATGGCTTTTTTATATAAAACTGTGTTTAACTTCTTACAAATTATAATTTAGATATAATCTCCTTGAAAGCTATGACTAAATAAAAGTCAAGACCTTTCAATTATGAGCTAAAAGGCAAATATTAGGTGAAGATCACAACACAAATTGCAAAATTTAATGAACCACTTTATTTAGAGAGTGGTAGGATTCTAGAACCATATCAAGTGGCATATGAAACTTATGGTGAATTAAATGAAGATAAATCAAACGTAATCATTATAACCCATGCCTTAAGTGGAAGCCAACATGCTGCAGGACTACACAAGGGTGATAGAAAACCAGGATGGTGGGATAACTTTATAGGTGATGGAAAAGCTGTAGATACTACAAAATATTTTGTAATCTGTATGAATAATATCGGTTCATGTTTTGGAAGTACTGGACCTATGAGTCTTAGAGAAGATACTGGTGAACCATATAGATTGAGCTTTCCTGTGCTTACAATTAGTGATATAGTAAATGCACAAATGAGTGTATTGAAATCTTTAGGTATAGATCATGTAAGGGCCGTGATAGGTGGAAGTATGGGTGGTATGCAAGCACTTAGTTATGCTATAGAACATCCAGACTTTGCTGATATTATTGTACCAATAGCTACTACTGCATATACAAGACCTTGGGCAATAGCTTTTAATAAAATAGTAATAGAAGCCATCAGACATGATCCAGATTTTAAAGATGGTTATTATAATCCTGAGGATATAAAAGAAAATGGTCTAAATGGTTTAGCCATAGGTCGTATGGCTGGTCATATCTCATACCTAAGTAAAGATTCAATGAATGCAAAATTTGGTAGAGAGTATGTGGCTCAAGATGGTCTTTATGAACTTTTTGGAAGATTTCAGGTTGAGCAGTACCTAGAGTACAATACATATAAGTTTCCAAAAAACTTTGACCCACTTTCATATTTATATATAGTAAAGACATTAAATATCTTTGATGCAGGAAGAAACTGTGATAGCCTAGAGGATTCTTTAAAGAATATAAAAGCAAAACTGCATCTTATCTCCTTTGATGGGGATATTCTTTTTCACCCTGAAGAGATGAAAGAGATATACGATATTATGGTAAAACTAGGACGCGAGGATCAGTGTACTTATATGAATGTGGATAGTACCTATGGACATGATGCTTTTTTAGTAGAAGTGGATAAATTTGAAGATCGTATAGTAGATATATTAGAGGATAGAATATGATAGAAGAAGTACAACAAAATGAAGAGCAGATAAGCTTTGAGCAAAAAATAGAAGAAGCAAAAAAATTATTAGAAGAGCTTACTAAACCAGATATTACACTTAGCAAAAGTGTAGAAGTGTATAAAAAAGGGATGAGTGAGTTGGAGCAAGCAACTAAACTTTTAGAAGAGGCTAAATTAGAATTTATCGAGTTGTCACAATCTTGATATAAAAACCTTACAGTTTGTAATATTTTTAAATAAAACTTAAAATTCATACTAAACTTCTAAAAACACTTAGGAGTTCAGATGAAAAAAATCAACCAATTAGATTCAATAGATAAACCCCGTGAAAGACTTTTAAAAAATGGTGCTGGTTCATTAAAAGACTATGAGCTTGTATCTATATTACTAGGAAGTGGTATAAAGGGTAAAGATGTATTTGCCTTATCCCGTGAGATTATCAAACTATTCCAACAAGGTTTTCCAGATATTACTATGGAAAAATTATCTAAAATTCATGGTTTAGGTAATGCCAAAGCATCTCAAATACTAAGCGCCATAGAATTATCCCAAAGATATCTTTTAAAAGATCATACCAAGATAACATCTCCAAGTGATGTATATGAAGAGCTAAAAGAATATAAGGATAAAAAACAAGAGTATTTTCTCACTATCTACCTTGATGGAGCAAATCGTATCATAGAAAAAAGGGTGATAAGTATAGGTATATTAAATCAAAGTGTAGTCCACCCTAGAGAAGTATTTGCCCCAGCTATGGAGCTAAGAGCTGCAAGTATTATAGTAGCACACAATCACCCAAGTGGTATTTTAGAAGCTAGTTATGAAGATATAGAGGTGACAAGAAGACTTAAACAAAGTGCAGAATTACTTGGTATAGAGTTTTTGGATCATATTATCATTACAAAATCTGGGCATATAAGTGTTGAGGAGACATGATGGATAATGATTTTGATGAGTGGAATGAAATAAAGAAAGAGACAAGTAAAGAGGAAGTACTTGTAGGATTTAAAACAAGGGATATCTTTAATATGAAGTTGGGA
>CAYFGQ010000037.1:0-31866 GCA_964342525.1 uncultured Arcobacteraceae bacterium | reverse complement strand
TAGTCCCACATATCCTGTACCTGCTATCGCTATCTTCATCAAACTTCCTGAATATTTTAGTATAAATCTATATATTATATCTAAATTAAACTTTAAACCTTAGGCAATTCAATTTTAAAGCAAGCACCTTTATAATCATTACCATCAAGTTCTAAAATTTTATTATTTACAGAAATATTTCCAGCCATATGTTTCTCAATAATATCCTTACTCATAAAAAGACCTATACCTGTACCTTGAGATTGATGCTTTGTAGTAAAATATGGATCAAATATCTTATCTATAATACTAATAGGAACTCCACCTGCATTATCATGGAATATGATCTCGATCTTATTATTTAATTCTTGAACTTTTATAAATACAATTTTATTTTCAATCTTGTGTTCAATTAATACATCTTTTGCATTAGTTAATATATTTAAAAACACTTGAGTAAGTTCACTAGGGAATCCCTTTATAATAAACTTTTGATTTTCATTTTCCCTCACAATATCTACCCCATGATCTTTATAGGTGGAACTAGTTATTTTTAAGGTTTTACTTAATACTTCATTTACATCAAACTCTTTTATCTCTTTATCTTTTGTAAAAAAACCTCTAAAATCTTCTATGGTCTGAGTTAAAAAATTTACATAATTCATAATATCTTTAAAAGAGGTTTCAATATCCTTATTACTAGCAAGACCCAATTGAATTTGTAACTGCATACCTGAAGCACTTGAACTTATTGCAGATAATGGTTGTCGCCATTGGTGAGCAATATTTCCTATCATCTCACCTAGAGCTGCAAATCTTGATTGTTGGATCATTTGTTGATCTTTTTTCCTATTTTTATCCAGCTCTATCTCTATCTTTTGCTCTAGATTATCATTTAGATCTTGAAGTTCACTAGTTTTTTTATCAACCATATGTTCAAGATTATCATTTAACTCTTTTAATTTTCTTTGATTATGGATCTCATCAGTAATATCATTAAAGGAGATTACCATTATTACTTCGTTATTTGAAAGCTCTTTTTTCTTTACATTTAACACAAAATGACTATATTCATTGCCCTTTAGTTTCATACAAACTTTAAATATTTTATGGGGTCTTATATAAGCATATTCAGCCCAAACAACTCCATCATATACTTTTTTAGTGATATAATCATCACTATCTTCTAAATCAGGTTCTAAGAAAAAATCACAAATACAGTCATACTCTTTTTTAAAATCCTCAAAATTTTTAAATCTTGTTAAATACTCAAAAAGGGCAGCATTTACATCTCTCATTTGATAACCATCTGTAACAATCACAATATTTGGTTGGGCATCTAAGATACTTCTATTTGCAAGTCTTTGATCATTTAATTCTTCACTTATTCTTCTAATTTGTTTGGAGATAAAATACCCTAAAATAAATACCAATATAATTGTAGTTACTACTGTTAATATCTCAAGATTTAAATAATTTGCTTTTTGTTCATTTACCTGATCTTGGAGCTTTTTTAACTCATTTTCACCCTCAAATAAAAGTCTTCTATTGTTTTCAGATATTCTTATAAAAAATGCTGGAGTTGACTTATAAAATCTTTTTATACTTTTTGTACTTCTTGCATAAGCCATAGGATCTGTTTTTAAAAGTTTATCACTTAAAAATAAAAGCTCTTCAACCTTTTTGGTCATTTGTGCTATTTGCTTTAATTTTGGTCTTAAATCAATAACCTCTAAAGAAACTCTATTTTTATTAGCTTTGATATACTCAATCTCTTTTACAGTACTATTATTCCCTGCTATATTAAGATTTATAAGCCTAGAGACTTTTCCACCATTTTCTAGGACATCAAGCATATTTTCAATATTTTTAATGGTTTTATTGATCTTTTTAACAATAAGTTTTCTACCTTTTTGATTGGTAACTGCTGTAGAGAGTTCATAAAAATCTGATCTTATGATAAGTAAATCTTCTGATATAAATTCACCTATAGTAACTTTTGCTACTAAATTATCTGTTCTACTATCAAGCTTTTTTTCTAAGTTCATAAAAAACACATGTACAAGCACAAGGGCTATTAGACCTGTAGTAAAAACTAATAATAGTAAAAGTAATTTATCTAAAATTTTTGATTGGCGTAATTGCATTTGTTATTTTATCAAAAATTATCTAAATCCATATTTCTCCATGATTTTTTGTCCCTCATCTGAGGAGGTATAATCCATAAATTTTTTAGCTAAATCTTTGTTTTTTGAGAACTCTAATAAACTAAGTACTAATTTTTTCTTTGGAGCATATTTTTCATTTATATCAATCACATCTATATGTGCACTATTTTCTAACCAAAACCCTGAAGCTCTCCAGTTTAGTGAAACATCCACATTTTTATCTATAAGCGACTTATTTAGATTTCTAGAATCAGTTCCAATTTGAGCTGCGGCATCATAAACATCATAGAAAAAATCTTCACCCTTATATTTTGTAAGAATCTTTTTACTCATCCTACCAATGCTCCCACTCTTAGGATCACATATAGCAACCACTAAATTCTCATCAACCAAAGCATCCAAATCTTTTACTTTTTTAGGATTACCTTTTTGTACAAATATTGCTGCTTGATTAAAACCTATCTCCACTCTATCTTCAATAAGTTTATCCACTAATCCCTTTTTCACATAAGAATCAGATCCAGGTAAATATAGATCTCCAACCTTTGAAGCTTTTAATTGATCATATAAATCTTTTGATCCACCTTGGGAAATCAATATATTAACACCATTTTCTTTTTCTATAATTTTTGCTATCTCTTTAATTGGTTTAACCATAGTGATACCACAATAGATTATTAAATCTTGTTTATTTGCATATAATGTAGTTGAAATTAATAAAATTATCGCTAGGAACTTAGTTTTCATTTGGTATCCCCTTTTACCTATATTATGGTATTATAACAGATGATTCATTAAGGAAAAACATTGTTTAAGACAAACTTACAAAAATTTGACATAACAGAAGAAATTATTGAAAATCTTTACAATTTAGAGATATTAAAAGATGATCAAATAAACTCAAAATACGCAATAGGTACAATTGAACTAAAAAACCAATACGCACTTTTTAGATCAATCTTAGGACATACAACTGAGCTTAGAATAGATAAAAAAGATCTTTTAGGAGCATACAATGGTGATATAGTTCTAATAAAAAAAATCTTTAATCCTAGAGCAAAATATAAAGCTAAAGTGGATCAAATACTAAAAAAGTTTGATAACACTATTTTAGCAATAATCAAAGATAATAAAATCATCTCCCTAAAAGAGCAAGTAAATCTAGGAAAAACAAAACTAGATGAAAATACAGTAGTTCTCTACAATACAAAAACAAAAGAGATTGAAAAAGAGTATGGAAACTTTATGGAGGATTCCATAGATGAGCTTATATCTATGAATCTTTACAATGAGGATTATAGAATAAAAGGTTTTGATGAGTTTACCATAGATGAAGCTAGTAAAAAAAATAGAGTTGATCTTAGAGATTTAAACTTTTGTACAATCGATCCAGCAAGTGCAAAGGATTTTGATGATGCTATCTATTTTGACAAAGAAAACTATACCCTTTATGTGGCTATCGCTGATGTAAGTGCCTATGTTGAGGAAAACTCATATTTAGATACTGAAGCAAAAAAAAGAGCTTTTACAGTATATCTTCCTCACAAAGTTTACCCTATGCTTCCCTTTGAGCTTAGTAATGAACTTTGTTCTTTAAAACCAGAAGTGGATAGATTAGCCTATGTATTTAAAATGAAAATAGATGAAAAGACTCTAAAAGTAGAAAAAAGTGAACTTTTTGAAGCAGTAATAAACTCTAAAAAAAGGTTCACCTATGGAAGAATCGATAGAATTTTAGATAAAAAATTCGATCAATATGACCAGCTACAAAAAGATATCTTTGACTCCCTTTTAGATCTATATGAACTTACAAAAAAACTAAAAGCAAAAAGATTAGAAAATGGTTTTGATTTTAGAAGCGATGAGTTTAGACTAAACCTAAACAAAGAGCAAAAACTACTAGACACCACACTAGAGACCAGCTCTCCATCCCACTCCCTAGTAGAAGAGTGTATGCTTCTAGCAAATGTACAAGCCAGCCAAAAACTAAACAATCTAGGAATCTATAGAACCCATGATGAACCAAGCCCAAATGCCATACAAAAACTTCTAGATGAAGCCTACTATCTTGGTATAAAAGCCAGCAATAAAGGTGATATCCATAAAACCATCACTGGCCTACAAAAAAAAGCAAAAAACACACCATATGTAAAACAAATAGATGAGATGATAATCCACTCCCAAATCCAAGCAAGATATTCACAAAAAAAAGCAGAACACTTCGGACTAGGATTTGAAAGCTACTCCCACTTCACTTCACCAATTAGAAGATATGCCGATTTAATTTTACATAGAATCCTAAAAACAGGAAAAGTACCAAAAGATATAGAAGAAGTATGTATAGATATCTCAACAACAGAGCGTAAAATAAATGAACTAGTATGGGATTTTGAAGATAGAAAATACACTAGATGGGCTTTAGATAATATTGGAGCAATTGTTGACTGTGAAGTTGTAGATACGGAAAAATATCTAGCTGAATCAATCAAAGGTATTTTAGGTATGAGAATAAATATCTTAAACTATAAAGGTGAAAAGATTTATTCGAAAATTAAGATAAAAATAGATTCTGTAAACCTGTTAGAAAAAAGAATTTATGGTTATATTACTAAATAAAAGTTCTATCTTTATATTTAAATACTAAACTCTATTAAATTAAGTTCTAAGATTTATTAGAACTTAATCACCTCCACCAGAAGCACTATCACTAGAATTCATCATTCCACCACCAAAACCTGTAAAATATCCAGAACCTCCAGTAGTAGTATCTTCACCACCCTTGGTTTCATGATTCTTTTTATCATATTTTCTAGCAGTTACATACTCAATTACTATTCCTAAAATTGGAATAAATAATACAAGTAAAATTCGTAAAAATTTTTCTTTGGATGAATATAAAATTTCTTCATTAGCAATGGATAATATTGCACCAATTTGAAAAAAAATGTGTATTAATGTAAGTAAAATTATAATTGTATTTGATAAATCCATTTCTGGTATTAAAAGTAATATAATAGCCAATGGAACAATATAAAATAAAAACTTTGACAAAACTACCTCTTATCTAACTATTTTATTAATACACTATTCTATATAAAGCACCCTTAAATTTTGTACCAACTGATAAACACGATAAAGTACTTATAAAAATAGCTATCATCTCCCAATATCTTTTAATTAGAAGTAAAATGAGTGCCAAAAAAAAATCCACGCTTTGAAAATGCCAAGTTGGAGCAAAATATTTACGGTGAAAAGCTTCATCTGTTTGAACGTAGAAAGGTGCTAAATGCACGTTTCGAAGAGAGTTATGAAGCGCAGTAAATATTTTGTGGAATATTGGAAAAACATTTTCATCGGGTGGAGAGGTTTTTGGTGCCTTTTTGCCGGTACAAAAAGACACGAGAATCAAAGTGATGAAGATACACTAACACACAATTTGTTTTGTCTTGGAAGAAACTAATAAGAATCCAATAAAATAAATCAACTAAATAAAATCTAGTTATTCAGAAATTAAAATGGATTACTAGATAAGTTAAAAAAAGGGGAAAAAGTTATATAGCTAATTAACTACACAACCCTCTTAGCCAACTGCTCAGGCAACAGCCCCAAAGACTCCTCTATCTTCTTAGTATCCCCATGCTGAATAAAATCATCCTCATATTCAAAAGTAACCACTTTCACATCAAGATTATTCATACTTACAAATTCAAGAAGAGCAGAACCAACACCACCCTGAGCTTGTGAATCACTAAAGACATACCATTTTTTATATTTAGTAGCCAAATCTTTTAAACCATCTTTATCAAGAGGCTTTACAAAACGAAGATCAACTAAAGCACACTGTTCATCTAAATGTTTTTGAGTATCTACTGCTCTAGAAACACCTGCACCATATCCAATTAGAGCTATATCACTATTTGTATCTTTAAGCACTTCTAGTTTTCCTCTAACAAATGGTGTAGCTTTATAAGGAAGCTCTTTAAATGCTCCCCTAGGATATCTAATAGCACAGGGAGATTTAGCTTTATATCCATATTCTAAAGCATAGTTTAGGGTTTCATTATCCCTAGGTGCACAAAGAACCATATTTGGTAAAAACCTTAAATAAGATATATCAAAAGCACCTTGGTGAGTTTCCCCATCATTTCCAACTATTCCAGCACGATCTATAGCAAATACTACAGGCAGATCCATCAAACATACATCATGAACTATTTGATCAAATCCCCTTTGTAAAAATGTTGAATAGATAGTGATAAATGGCTTGAAGCCTTCTTTTGCCATAGTAGCCATTGAAGTAACCGCATGTTGTTCAGCGATAGCCACATCCCAAAATCTATCAGGAAATTCAGCCATAAGTTTATCTATACCTGTACCACTTGGCATAGCAGCTGTTACACCCACTACATTATCATGTTTTTTTGCTAAAGAGTATAAAGAGTCACTAAAGATAGCTGTAGCTGATTTTGCCCCAGCTTTTTTTACAAACTCTCCACTCTCCACATCAAAAGGTCCTACCCCATGCCAGTGTTCATGTTGACCCTCAGCTATTTTATAACCTTTTCCTTTTACTGTCCTTGCATGAACAATAACAGGTTTTTTCATATCTTTTGCAATTTGTAGAGTATCAATAACCTCTTCAAGATTATGTCCATCAATTGGTCCAATATAATCTATCCCCATCTCTTCAAATAAGATACCAGGAGTAATAAGTTTAAATGCCTCTTCAAATCTTTTTGCTAGATATGTTGTACCATCAGGCATATTATTTCTTATAAAATTATCAACTTTACCTTTAAAACTTTGATATGATTTTCCAGCAAGTACTTTACTAAGGTGTTTTGAGATCGCCCCAATTGGTTTTGCTATTGACATCTCATTATCATTTAAAATGATTACTACAGGAAGTTTTAAATCTCCAAGTTCATTAAGGGCTTCATATACCATTCCTGCACTCATTGATCCATCACCAATCATAACTACAGGAACCCTATCTTCACCCTTTAATTTTATGGACTTAGCTGCACCAACAGCTAAAGAGATAGAAGTAGAAGAGTGACCAGCTACAAAATAATCAGCTTCATTCTCACTCGGTTTTGTAAAACCACAAAGGCCTTCAAATTGTCTAAGAGTTGCAAATTCTTCCCATCTTCCAGTAACCAGCTTATGTGGATAACACTGATGAGAAACATCAAAAATAAATGGATCACTAGGACAATCAAAGACCTTATGCATCCCTAGAGTTAGTTCAACTGCACCAAGAGTTGAGCTAAAGTGACCACCATTTTCACTAACCACTTCAATAATTCTATCTCTAATATCTTGCCCTAGAGATTCTAGTTCTTTGATTGATCTATTTTTAATATCCATAATCTATTTTAAACTCTCCAAAACCTCATCTAATACTTTAAATACCCTTGTATTTTGCTCATCTGTTCCAATAGTAATTCTAATAGCATTAAACCCATATCCAGTCATATCCCTAACAATAACACCTCTCTCTAATAGTTTTTGTGCTACCTCTTTTGAGCTAAAACCATCAAGTTTCATTGTAATAAAGTTTGTATAACTTTCAATATATTCAAAACCTCTATCTTTTGAATACTCTTCATATCTTTTCATCTGAACAAAGTTTTTCTCAATACACTCAGCTACAAACTCTTCATCTTTTAAAGACTCAATAGCAGCTGCTAGTGTTGGAGTAGTAATATTAAATGGTGGTCTTAATTTATATAATATTTTTATAATATCTTCATTTGAGATACCATATCCAACTCTCATCCCACCTAAAGCATAAGCTTTTGAGAAAGTTCCAAGGTAGATCACATTTGAATATTTAGAGATTAATTCACTTGGATTTAAAGCTTTTTTCCCATCTTTAAAAGATGCATATTCTTGATATGCTCCATCTACTACGATTAGTGTCTCACTATCAATTTCAGAGATAAATTCTTCCACCTCTTTAGCATCTAAACACTCACCAAGTGGATTATTTGGTAAACATAAAAAGATGATATCAGCACCCTCTTTTTTATAAAGTTCTCTAAACTGATCAAGATCATGTTCATCTTTTGGTGTTTTTATGATTTTTGCACCTGTTTGCTTCGCATAAATCTCATACATAGCAAAAGTTGTTTTACTCATAAGTACTTTTGAATTTTCATCACATTTTGCATGTACACAAAACTCAATAACTTGATCACTACCAGCTCCAATAATCACATTTGAGCTTTCTACTTTAAACTTATTTGCTAAAGCATCTTTTAGCTCATACATTGAATCATCTGGATAGATAAATGCATTTTTTGAAACCTCTTCAAGTTTCTTTACAACTAAAGGAGATGTTCCATATGGGTTTTCATTTGAAGCTAGTTTGATAATATCTTTTTCATCAACTCCATATTCCCTAACTACTAGTTCAATAGGTTTCCCCGCTTCGTATGTTTGTACCCCATCTAATAATTTATTAAACTTCATATATATTCCTAAATTTTCTAAAACCGTAATTCTAACTAAATGTTAATAATTTTCTACCAAACTTTAATCTCGTTGTATAAGGAATCCCTCTCAACGGGAGTAAATCCACTATTTTTAATAAGATCAACAAAGTTATTCATCTCCATCCCATTTGCACTTTTTGCCCCAGCTGCACTTTGAATAGATTCTTTCTCAATAGTTCCATCAAGGTCATTTGCCCCATATTCTTGAGCTACAAGTGCTAACTTCACAGTTGAAGTTACCCAATAAGCTTTCAAGTGAGGGATATTATCTAAAAGGATCCTACTTATTGCCATAGTTTTTAAAATCTCATGGGAAGTAATAGCTTCTTTTACTTTTAAGTAATTATTTTCCATTTGATATACAAGTGGGATAAAAGCATTAAATCCACCCGTTTGTTCTTGTAGATCCCTAAGTCTTATCATATGATCTATTCTATGCTCTCTTGATTCAATATGTCCAAAAAGCATAGTGGCATTACTTTGTCTTCCCCTTTGGTGCCAAAGTTTATGAATTTCAAGCCATTGTGCCGATGTAACCTTACCACCACAAACTCTTTTTCTAACCTTCTCATCAAATATCTCAGCTCCACCACCAGGCATAGAATCCACACCACTCTCAATCATCTTATCAATGATCTGATCATAAGTAAGATTATACTCTTCAGATAAAAAGTGTACCTCAGCAGCGGTTAGTGCTTTCACATGGATATCAGGGAAATTATCTTTTATCTTTCTAAATACATCCAAATACCACTCCAATCCAGTATTTGGATTGTGTGCTGATACTATATGTACCTCTTTGATATCTCTTTTTTGTGAATCTTCTACAATATCTAAAATCTGCTCATGAGTTAAAGTGTATTGATTTGGGTTTTTTCTACTAGCGCTATAGGCACAAAATAAACATACATCCTTACAGATGTTTGTAGGATTGATATGACGATTTATATTAAAGTATGTCTTATCTTGATGTTTATCTATTCTTATTTTTTTTGCGTATTTTCCCAGTTCAAAAAGATCTAGATCATATAGTTTTACACCATCTTCAAAGCTTAGTTTTTCGCCAGCTTCTAATTTTTCAAGTATCTCCATAAACTACTTACACTCCAAATCTTTCATATAGTTTCTCTTATAATCTTTAAAAACAAATCCCCTACACTCTTTACCATTGCTTGTATCAGTAAATTTGATAGAGTATTGTTTCCCTTTGATATTTGTTTCTTGATTTAAAAATTCATGTTCTCCAAATACTGTAACATTTGCCACATTTGTATGACCAACCTTTACTAGTATCTCTTCAACTTTCACCTCTTTACTTTTAGTAATTATAAAATAACCACCAATCCCTAACAATACCAAAATCACTATATAAACAATAGTTTTTTTAGGTAGTTTTCTTACTTCATATTCAGCTTCTGCCATTAATCATCACCTAATACTTTAAATTCACAAGCATCACCATCATAATACTCTATAGCACCATCTTCAATCTTATAATACCATCCATGAAGTTGAATCTCTTTTGATTCTACCTTTCTTTTTATAGCTGGATATGTTAATAGATTTTCCAATTGGTACAGTACAGACATCTTTTCTGTAGTTCTTAAAAGATTTGGCTTATCCTCTTTATTTGGGATAGCCAATAAGGTACGCTCTTTTGCTTTTTTACCTAGTTCTAACCACTTTTTAACATGAACTAGTTCTATATTATCATCAATCTCTTCATATAATGATGCACATGCACCACAATGGGAATGTCCACATACAATAATATTTTCCACTTTCAAAACTGATACTGCATACTCTATAGCTGCAGCACTTCCATGGAAATCATTATCTGATTTAAATGGGGGTACAAAGTTACCTACATTTCTAAGGATAAACATATCTCCAGGATCACTATCTAAGATCATATCAGGTACAACTCTACTATCACTACACCCAATAAATAGTACTTTTGGCTTTTGTCCCTTCTTTACAAGGTGATCAAAATCCTCTTTATATTTTTCAAATTTAACTTGCCTAAACTTTTGGTTTCCGCTAATAAATTTATCTATTTGCACTTTATTTGATACTCCATTTTATTGTTTCTCCTGCATACATAGGAACAACATTCTCACCATAATTTTCATATATTGCAGGAACTGTGAAATCCTCTTTTACTAGAGTGATTGTTTTCTCTACTGGTTTCACACCGTAAATATCAACTGCATTACCGCTTACAAATTTTTGTAAGTTATCTAGTTTTCCATTCTCTTCAAAAAATTGTGCTAATACTTGTAGAGCGATTGGTGAAGTAAATACACCAGCTGCACAACCACAGGCTTCTTTTTTATGTTTAGGATGTGGTGCACTATCACTTCCAAACATAACCTTTGGATGAGCTTCTAATGAAACTTTTTGTAAAGCATCCCTATCTTCGTATCTTTTTGCAATTGGTTTACAAAATAAGTGAGGTTGAAGCATACCACCTGCCACATCATCAAGTGTGATTAAAAGGTGATGTAGTGTAATCGTTGCATATAGATTATCAAATCTATCAAGCATATCAACAGCATCTTTTGTAGTAATATGCTCCATGATGATCGTAAGATCAGGGAAATTTGTAGCTAAAGCTTCATAAATACTCATAAACTCCCTCTCCCTATCCATAACAAAACCATTAGTCTCACCATGAACACATAAAGGGATACCAAGCTCACTCATAGCTTCAAGAGTAGGTCTTAAAGACTCACTATCGATCTCGGATACTCCATTCTCACTATTTGTCGTGATACCTGCAGGATAAAGTTTTATAGCTGTAATATCATCACGAACAGATTCTAAAAACTCTTTTGTGTAGTTTTTAAAAAATAGAGTCATATATGGCTCAAACTTATCTCCACTTGTAGCCTCTTCAATTCTAGCTCTATATGCTACAACTGCTTCTTTAGTCTCAACTGGTGGTACAAGGTTTGGCATAATAATTGCCCCACTAAATGTATTACTAGTCATAGGACCTACGAGTTTTAACATATTTTCATCCCTAAGATGTAAATGCATATCAAGTGGTGAATTAAGTTTTAATTCCATAAAATCTCCATAAATAAAATTTGGATATTCTATCTAAATTATGCTAATAATACCAAAATAATATATTTTAATATAAATTTTTCAATAATAACCATTTTGTATCTTTTTTATAATACTATGCTATAATTAATTAATGAAAATAAAAGGGGAGAAAATGAAGCTATTTAAAATAATATTAGCCGCAACATTGGTTCTTGGAGTGTCCACAACATCACTTTTAGCAGATCCAATAAAAGGTCAAAAACTTTTTATAAAAAAACTTAAAAAACCTTGTGGTTTTAATGGTGCAAAATTTGCACTAAAACATTCACAAGAAGAGTGGAAAAATATCTTTGAATCTGGAAAATTTGAAGATGAAATTATCAAAATCTGTCCACAAGTAAAAAAAGGTGCTGTAAAAGAATCATGGCTACAACATATCTATGATTTCTCTTTTAAATATGCTAATGACTCAGGAAATATTCCTAGTTGTTAAAAAAGAAGAAAGAAGTGAAGATTTTCCTCACTTCTTTCTTCTCCTATTCTCAGTTCTCAAAAAACTACGATCCTAATAAGGCTTGTCCTTTTTCACTTCTTGTACTATAATTTTGTGAAATCATCACTGCTTTATTTGTCATTCCATCTTTACGTAATTGTGCTTTTACTTGTTCATGCAGAGCATTATCCCTAGCTAAATTTTGACTATTTGTATATTGGGGTGTTCTTAATTGATTCATCATTCCATCTGAGTGTTTTGTCGCCTCAGAATCAGGTATACTCATAGATATTTCAGCAGGATTTGGCTCTTTAGGTTTAGTTTTAAAACTTTCATAAGTTTGCCAATCTTTAGATGCAGCAGCTGCATTTTGAGATTGTAAATTGTATACATGAGCAACATCAAACATAATTTAGCCTTTTTTGACGATATTTCCCCATCTAACTAAACTACCTATAATTAACATATTTACAAAACTTTTCTTAGGAATAGCTTTATTGAGATGATCTGAGACGATTTTTATTATAAAAACCTCTTTTTCATCCACATATTTTAAAGATATCTCCTTAAAATATTTTGCTTCCATATCAACAAGTAAGGTCTCCAGTTTATTTTTATCATCCAAAGGTTCATCAACTGTAGTAAGAGTTGCACTTTTTATATCTTCTACATTATTACCAATTGAAAATACTGAGCCAATCTCCACATTTTCATCTTTACAACCACATATTCCTACATTTATAACTTTTTCTATCTCATAATCATTAAATATAATCTCTAGATTTTTTTGAGTTCTCTCTTTTCCCATACCTGCAACTACTAAAATAATATCTTCATTTTTATAGATTTTAAAAGGCTGAGTTTGGAACTGTTTTAACTTAAAATATTCAATAATTGGTTTTGCTTCTGGATAAAGCGCAGTGTGTATTAAAATCATAAGCAAATTATAGCAAAATTTGGTATAATCCGCGAATGGAATTTAAAATAGATAATACAAACAATAAAGCAAGGGCATGTACAATTAAAACAGCCCATTCAACAATCACCACACCGGTATTTATGCCTGTGGGTACACAAGCAAGTGTAAAAGCACTAGATCACAAAGATATGCTTGATCTTGGAGCTAAAATCATCTTAGGAAATACTTACCATCTTTACCTAAGACCAACATCAAAAGTAGTAAAAGAGTTTGGAGGACTTCATGGTTTTTCAAAATTCCCAAACTCCTTCTTAACGGATTCTGGTGGATTTCAAGCCTTCTCATTAAGTGATATATCTAAACCAGATGAAAAAGGGATCATGTTTAAATCCCATATAGATGGAAGTAAACACTACTTTACACCCCAGTCAGTTTTAGATACTCAATATGAACTAAATTCAGATATTATGATGATCTTAGATGATCTTGTAGCTCTACCAAATACAAAAGAGAGAATTAAACTTTCGATTGAGAGAACTACAGAATGGGCAAAACAAGCTATTGAATACCACAAAGAACAACAAGCAAAGGGAATAGGTGTAAATCAAAACATCTTTGCAATTATCCAAGGTGGTATCGATAAAGAGTTTAGAAAAATGTCTGCTGAGCAATTATGTGCCCTTGAAGACTATGATGGTTTTGCCATTGGTGGACTTAGTGTAGGTGAGGCAAATCAAGATATGTATGACACAGTTGAGTGGACTACACAATTTATGCCAGAAAACAAACCAAGATATCTTATGGGAGTAGGAACACCTGAAGATTTAATTGAAAATATTGATCGTGGTGTTGATATGTTTGATTGTGTAATGCCTACAAGAAACGCTAGAAATGGTACCCTATTTACATCATTTGGAAAAATGAATATAAAAAATGCTAAGTTTAAACTAGATCATTTGCCAATCGATCCAGAGTGTACTTGCCATACTTGTACAAACTATTCACGTGGATATATCCATCACCTATTTAGAGCAGGTGAAATCTCCTACTTTAGATTGGCATCACTACATAATCTTCACTACTATTTAAATCTTATGAAACAAGCTAGAGAAGCTATTATGGAAAATAGATGGGCTGAGTTTAAAAAAGAGTTTTATGATAAAAGAGCTAAATAGCTCTCTTATCTATTTACCAAAAAGAAAACTATCAATTCCCTCTTTATCAAGCTTTTTCTTAAAAAAGCTAGCTGCATTTTGTAAAGCACTATTATTTGTTGAAGATGATCTTCCTGTAGTATTTACAGTTTTATTTGATACTGTTTTCCCCATTGAATTTACACCAACAGTTGTAGAAACCTTAACAATCTTCCAACCTTTATATTCAGAAAATCTAATCTTATTGTGAACATTTATCTCAACGTTAGAACTATTTTTTACAACTTTATATCCATTCGTATTTAGTTTTTCAATAATTTCATCGGCAAAAAACTTATTCTCTTCATTTGAGCTAACTGATATTTGAAGTTCTGATTTTAATCTATCAATAGTAGCTAAGTAACCATCATACTTAGAAAAATATGTACCATAATCAAAAGAGTTGTTTATAGCATAAAGTACAAAGGATTTCTTTCTATTATCTACAATCTTAGGAGACATAGCTTTTATATGATAAATTTTTTCTAAATGAGCTAAATCTTCACCCTCACTAAACCTTGTGTCTATCCCCTTATCTTCAATAAAAAAAGAGTTTTTCTTTTCATTAAAAAGCTCTATTCTATTTACACTCATTAGAACATAAAAGTTTCCACCCACAACTGCATTTTTATCAACTTTTGCATTTGTAAATTGGATCTTCTCCACATCTACTTTTATATCCTGAGTAACACTTTTTGAGTAACCACCATTTGTACTAGAGGTGGTTAGTTTTTGCAAACTTGATCCCACTGCAACCACAAGCCTTGAAGACATAGAATTAAGGGCTGCACTTTTTGCATCTTCAAGATTTGATCCTTCACCTACTCCATAGATTGTAGTAGAAGTATTTGCAGGAGAATTTAAGTACCAATTTGGAATAGAATTAGATTCATCTTTAGATCCTAAAGAGATACAACCACTACTTAAAAGAACAACAAAAGCTAAAAGAACTATTGTTTTTATATTAGAAAGATAATTTAGGGATTTCAAAGCCAGCCTTTTCATGTGTTTTTTGTACTAATTGAAACAATTTTAATTGATCTGCTTCACCCTCTTCTATTGTAACCCATGTCTTATCACCCATGATTTGATTTGTAGCTCTTAGTTTTATAGGCATTTCAAGTCTATCACAAGAGATTTTTCCACTTAAAGGATCTTCATTTTCTTCAAACATATATACATTAAAGATTTGATTCTCTTTCACCTTTTGTTTACTACCAATATTCACCTGAGCAATTAAATCATCACCATCAGTTCTTATTTGAGTTACATAACCTTTTACAGAAAAATATCTAGAAAATTCTGCATTTAATTTTGGTAGAGATTCATTGATATTTTTCTTTATTGCACCAACTATTTGATCAAAAGTCGGCTCTTTTACTTTACCAATATTTGTACTACCCTCTAAATCTTCACTTAATAAGATACGTCCAGATTCAACATCCACAATCCTAACTGTATATGTGGTTTTTACATCCATCCCATCTGTCATTGAAGTACCTAAACTCACCAATGAACCTAATAATTTAACAGCATCATTATCTGATTGTTGGGAAGCTTTACCTACAAAATCTCCAGCCTTTGAATTATCCCTATAATCCATTTCAACATTATTAATAGATCCTGTTACTAAGAACTGTACCCCTGTAAGTTTACCCATCTCTACAACGGATTCAGGATCCAAAAGCCCAGAATCTTGTAATTTAAGTTCATCACTTATCTTATCAAGATCAGCCCTACTTACTAAAGTAGCACCACCAGTTGAATTTATCATTGTCTCTACAATTGATACAACAGACTGGGATAATTTTGCATCAACTTCCCTTGTTTCAGTTGTTGATCTAGAGTTTGATTTAGCTCCCGCTAAAAAACCAGCTCCAGTAAATCCTAAACCTACAGCTGCACTTCCCTCTTTTTTAGTATCACTTATATTTGCTTTTCCAAATGTTGAATTATTTGTAAAGTTTACTACTGCAACCCTTGGCATATTTGATTTATACTCAGGTTTACAAATCTCAGGGATTTTTGCCTTTTTATTTACTTTTTTACTAAACTTTGTCACTTCAAGTTTATTTCCACCACAACCTGCACTTATTAGCGCAATTGCAACCAAAGAGCTATATACTATACCTTTTTTTATATTTAGTGCCATCAAAGTTCTCCTTATTATTGGAGCATTTTATCATAAGAATATTTATAGTTTTTTAATTTTGAAAGTATTACAAAGCCCCTAATGGCTTTGTAATATTAAAGTAAGTTTATTGAAGTGTAGAATTAATTAAATGCTGGTTCTAAAAATGGAACAATTTGTTTTTTTCTACTTAAACATCCATCTAACCAAAAAGCACCATCTTCAATTTCTTTATCAAAAGCTTTTTCAACGATTGCATCGAAATCACCAGTAACTAAAATCTCACTTCCCTCTTTCATAATGTCAGTTAAAAGAAGTAATACCTCATCAAAACTCTCTTCATCTTTTAAAGCTTTCATATCAGCTAATAGATCACCTTTGATTGAATCAAATACAGAACCATCAACAACTTCAAGTTGACCAATTCCAACTTTTTTACCATTCATATCAAATGCTTTAAAGTCTCTTTTTACAAGTTCTCTTGGCTCAGTACCATCAACTGCAGATTTTACTCTAAACATCTCCATACCAACTGCACCAAAATCCTCAACTCCAGCAATCTCAGCTAATTCTCTTACTGCTTTAATATCTGTATCTGTACATGTTGGTGATTTAAAGATAACTGTATCACTTAAAATAGCACACATCATTGCCCCAGCGATCTCTTTTGGAATCTCAACTTTATGAAAATCATACATCTCTTTTACGATAGTATTACTACAACCAACAGGTCTAATCCAACACTCTAATGGAGCAGAAGTTGTGATATCGCCTAACTTATGGTGATCAACAATACCTAAAATATTTGCCTCTTTTGCATCGTCTGGAGCTTGCGCTAAATCACTATAATCAATTAACCAAAGATCTTCTCCAGCAAAACTCTCTTTAAGTTCTGGAGTATCAAGACCAAACTTATCTAAGATATAAGCAGTCTCAGGATTTGGCTCACCCTGTCTAGCTGGAATAGCTTCAACTCCAATCTTATTGTGTAAATATGCTAAAGAGATAGCACCTATAATAGAATCTGAATCTGGAATCTTATGTCCAAGTGTATACAATGCCATTAATTTGTCCTAAAAATTAAATTTTTTCGTATTCTAACTAAAATTTTATTGGTATTTTATTATAAAAAAATTGTATAGTATATATACAGTTAGTATATTGTCTTGTAAACTTAGTATGATACAATAGTGTTATGAAGACAATTATATTTACAGATTTGGATGGAACACTATTAAATCATGATGATTACTCATTTGAAGATGCATTAGAAGCAATTGATTTATTAAAGAAAAAAGATATACCAATTATCTTTACCACAAGTAAAACAAAAATCGAAGTTGAACTATTACAAAAAAAAATTGGTATTAAAGAACCATTTATCACTGAAAATGGCGCAGCTATCTTTTTCCCAAAAGATTATAAAGGACTTGATCTCTCTAAATTAAAAGATTATGAAGATTATAAAATCCTACAACTAGGTAAAACTTATGCACAAATCTTAAACTTCTATAATCAATATAAAGATGAGTTTGGAATGTTTGGATTTAGTGAAATGGATAATAAAGAAGTTTCATACTACACAGGACTAGATAAAAAAAGTGCAGGCTTTGCAAAAACTAGAGACTTTACAGAACCATTTTTATTAGAAGATCCTTCAAAATTAGAAAACCTAAAAAACCTTGCCCTTACCTATAAAATAAAAATTACTAAAGGTGGAAGATTTTATCACTTAATAGGAGAAAAACAAGATAAAGGTATAGCAGTAAAAGAAGCTATAAAAATCTTTTCTAAATTATATAATTCAGATATAAACTCTATAGCCTTGGGTGATGGACCAAATGATATAGTAATGCTTGAAGAAGTAAATATCCCAATAGTTATAAAAGCTCATGATAATACATATATCGATATAAATATAAAAAACCAACAAAAATCAAGCTTTAAAGGTCCAAAAGGTTGGAATGAGATGGTATTAAAAAATGTCAAATAAACTTCTTCTAAAAGACACCTATTTTAAAGCATTAAATAGTGTGAAAGCTAAAAATATTGTTAAAAATAATATCTCTTTAAAAAATTCAAAACTAATTATCAAAAATGAAAAAATAGATCTAAATAAAATTGCAAATCTTTATATCTATAGCGTAGGTAAAGCTGGTTATGATATGGCAAAAGAGTGTGAAAATATTTTAGGGGACAATATAAAAGAAGGAGTGGCCATCTCCCATAAAAGTGGTAAATTAAAATATATCAAACATATCACTTCAACACACCCTTTAGTATCAAATAAAAGTATCAAAGCAGCAGATAAATTAATAAAGAGCTTATCTTCTTTAAAAAAAGATGATTATTTTATATTCTTTTTATCTGGTGGTGCTTCAGCTATGATAGAAAAACCAGCAAATGATATGAGCCTTAAAGAATTTAAAAAACTATCATCTAAACTATTAAAATCGGGTATTGATATTACTCAGCTTAATAAAAAAAGAAAAGAAAATTCAGATATAAAAGGTGGAAAACTTGCAAATCTTACTAAAGCGAAAGGCATAACTTTAGTACTTAGTGATGTGATAGGAGATGATCTAAATACTATAGGCTCAGCACCTATGAATAATGGTAAAATTCCTCACCACATAATTGGAAACAATAAAATAGCTCTGAAAAATGCAAAAAAATTTATTTCTAAAAAAATTAAAAATACAAAAATTGGAACCACTACTTTAGATAAAAATTCAAAAAAAGCCACTAAAGAGATAAGCTCATTAATTAAAAAATACAATAAAAAATATAATAGATTTTGTTTACTTCTAGGTGGAGAAACTACAACTAAAGTTAAAGGTAATGGAAAAGGGGGAAGAAATCAAGAACTTGCCCTAAGACTCCTTCTTGAGCTAAAAGCAAATAAAAAACTCTCCCTTCTTTGTGCAGGAAGTGATGGTATAGATGGAAACTCACCTGCCACTGGAGCATTTATTGATCATCAACTTTATAAAAAATGTAAAAAAAAGAACCTAAATCCAAAAAAATATCTCAAAAATAGTGACAGCTATACTTTTTTTAATAAACTTGGATATGATTTTACTATAGGTGCAACAGGCACAAATGTGATGGATTTTATAATAATACTAAAAAACTAAGGGGGAAAAGAAGATGTCAGATTTTTTTCAAAATGGAAATATAACAACACTACAAGATGTGGCAAATAGAACACTAGCTGATATGGAAACAGAGTTAGAAAAGTTTGCAAAAAGAAGAAATATGGTGCTTTTATTACCTGCACTTTATTCAGAATTTGAAACACCTGCTATGAAAAAGATACTTGAAGAACTTAAAGGAGTAAAGTATCTACATAAAATCATTCTTGGACTTGATCGTGCAACACAAGAACAATATGAAGAAGTAAAAGAGATAATGTCAGGTCTTGAAGTTGAAGTTGATATTTTATGGAACGATGGTTCAGATATCCAAAAACTCTATAAAAAACTAGATGATAATGGTTTTAGAAGTACAGATATAAAAGGAAAAGGTCGAAATGTATGGACAATGATTGGTTATGCCCTGTCCGATTCTAAAAACTATGCTTTTGCCCTACATGATTGCGATATTGTAAACTATACAAGAGAGATTCCAGCAAGACTTTTTTACCCAATAGTTCATCCAGCTCTTGACTTTGAATTTAATAAAGGTTACTACTCAAGAGTAACCACTAAACTTCATGGGCGTGTTACAAGACTATTCTATACACCACTTATTAAAGCTTTAAAGAAAACATTTGGGGAAGATAAATATTTAGAATATATGGATAGTTTTAGATATGCACTATCTGGTGAATTTGCCTTTATTAGAACTCTAGCAAGAGGTATTAGAATCTCTCCAACATGGGGGCTTGAGGTATCAACTCTAAGTGAAGTATATGATAACACTTCTGTTAGAAGAATTTGTCAGACAGAGATCATGGAGAGTTATGAGCATAAACATCAAGAACTAAAGGGTTCCACCCCAGCAAAAGCTATGGATGGAGGAGTTGCTAAAATGGCAAATGATATTGCCCAAACTATCTTTAGAATTATGTCTCAAAGGGGTACAGTGTTTAAAGAGGAATCTTTAATGACCCTACAAGCTGCATACTTCCATGAGAGCAGAAAAGCTATAGCAAGATATGATGCAGTAGCAAAATTCAATGCCCTATCTTTTGATAGAAAAAAAGAGATAGATGCTGTTGAGACTTTTGATAAGGCACTTAAACTAGCTTGTGAACAATTTATGGCTGATCCTCTTGGGGTTCCATCCCTTTCGGCATGGATTAGTGTAAGATCTGTTCTTCCTGAATTATCTGATCAATTTTTTGAAGCAGCACACCAAGGAAATAACTAATTATGGCAACAAAAGAGCATTATTCTACCCACACTACAGAGGATAGATTAAAATTTATAAAGAACCTACTTTTTTCAATATATAATGAAGAGGATGCTAAAAAAGCCTATAGTTCAATCCTTTTTATAATTGAAAAATATAAACAAAAGGTTGAGAGTAAACCTTATATAATGACCCAAAAAGATGTGATTCTTATCACATATGGGGATCAAATTTTCCATGAAGGGGAAACTGCTTTAGCCACACTAAATAGATTTTTAAATGAATATGTTCAAGATTGTATCAATACAGTTCATATCTTACCTTTTTATCCATACTCTTCAGATGATGGTTTTTCCATAGTAAACTACAAAGGTGTTTGTCCCCTAAAAGGATCATGGAAAGATATAAATAAACTAGCCGACAACCATAGACTTATGTTTGATGGTGTAGTGAACCATATGAGCCAATTAAGTAAATGGTTTAACCATTATTTAGAAAATGATCCTGAATATGCGGAATTTTTCATAGATATGGATCCAATGACTGATCTTCGAGATGTGGTTAGACCGAGAACTAGTCCACTGCTTACTGAATTTGTTGATGAAGAGGGGAAAATTAGAAATATTTGGACAACCTTTAGTGCTGATCAAGTTGATCTGAATTATGCAAACTATAAAGTACTATTAAAAGTTTTAGATGTACTTTTATTTTATGTGGAAAAAGGTGCTAGTTTATTAAGACTTGATGCTATTGCATTTTTATGGAAAGAGATTGGTGGTCCATGTGTTCATCTACCTCAAACCCACGCTCTTATCCAGCTTATGCGTCATGTTATCCATGAAGTTGCACCAGAAGTTATAATTATCACTGAGACAAATGTACCCCACGATGAAAACATCTCCTATTTTGGAGAGGGTAATGATGAAGCTCAAATGGTTTATAACTTTGCCCTGCCACCACTTTTAGCCTTTTCAATACTAAAAGGTGATACTACAAAAATCACAAAATGGGCTAAATCTCTACAACTACCAAGTGATAGAGTATGCTTCTTTAACTTTACAGCTAGTCATGATGGAGTTGGAGTAAGAGCAGTAAATGAGATACTTGATGATAAAGAATTAAACTTTTTAGTTAAATCTTGTGAAGACCATGGTGGGCTTGTATCTTATAGAGCTATAGGAGATGAAGGCAAATCACCCTATGAGCTAAACTGTAGTTATATTGATATATTAAGTAATCCAAATGATTCAATGACCCTGAGAGTAAAAAGAATGATTCTATCTCAAGCAGTAGTTTTAGCTATGCCGGGAGTTCCTGGTATCTATTTCCATTCGCTTGTAGGTTCTCAAAACTACCATGAAGCAGTTAGAAAAAGTAGAGTAAATAGAACTATAAATAGGGAAAAATTAAATTTTGATAATATTAAAGAGCAGCTAGAAGAGGATGGAAGCCTTAGAAAAATACTTTTCAAAAGATATAAACAACTTCTATCTATTAGAATTAATGAGCCAGCCTTTAACCCATTCTCAAAATTTGAGTTTTTAAACTTCGGAAAGGAGATATTTGCAATAAGACAATATGCAGAAGATGAAAATGAATCAATCTTAGCTTTATATAATTTTGCAAATAAAGTTGTGGAAGTTGATCTCACAAAAGTTACAAGTGAGCCACTAATTGATATAATTGCCCATAATATTTGTGTAGAAGGTAAAATACTTATGCAAGCTTATGATATATTATGGTTAAAAAAATGTAAAAAGGAAGAGAAATGATAAAAAAATGTTTATTCCCAGCAGCAGGTTATGGTACTAGATTCTTACCAGCAACAAAAGCTATGCCAAAGGAGATGCTACCAATTTTAACTAAACCACTCATTCAATATGGTGTTGAAGAAGCAATGGAAGCTGGTTGTGATGTAATGGCAATAATCACTGGTCGTGGGAAACGTGCAATAACAGATCATTTCGATATCTCATATGAATTAGAACACCAAATTCAAGGATCATCAAAAGAAAAACTTCTTAGCGAAATTAGAGAAATTATTGAAAAATGTACATTTACATACACAAGACAAAATGAGATGAGAGGTCTTGGAGATGCAATCTACAAAGGAAATGTATTAGTTGGTTTTCAAAACCCATTTGCAGTAATCCTAGCCGATGACCTTTGTGTAAATCCAGAAGGTGATGGTATTTTAAAACAGATGGTTAAACTATATGAAAAATATAAATGTTGTATAGTTGCTACAATGGAAGTACCTATGGAAGAGGTTCATAAATATGGAGTAATTGAAGGTAATCAAATAGAAGATGGTGTTTATATGGTTTCAAATATGGTAGAAAAACCAGATAATGATAAAGCACCTACTAATCTAGCTGTAATAGGAAGATATATTCTTACTCCAGATATTTTTGATATGATCCAAAATACCAAACCAGGAAAAAATGGAGAGATTCAAATTACAGATGCCCTATGTGAACAAGCAAAAAAAGGTATGGTTATCGCTTATAAATTTAAAGGTAAAAGATTTGATTGTGGTTCTGTAGAAGGATTTGTAGAAGCTACAAACTATTTTTATGAATTAGAAAAAAAAGCTGAAGAGAAAGAAAGTAAAAAAAAGAAATAATAAAAAAGTGAGTTAACTCACTTTTTTATAAATACACTACTCATTCATAGAGTTAAAGAACTCGTCATTATCCTTAGTTTTATTCATTTTACTATATAAGAATTTTAAAGCCTCAACCTCATCCATCTCAGCAATAGCATTCCTAAGAATCCATGTTCTTTGAAGTTGTTCAGCACTTACTAGAAGCTCTTCTTTTCTAGTACCAGATTTTACAATATTAACAGCAGGGAATACTCTTCTATCTGCAGCATTTCTACTTAATACAACCTCTGAGTTACCAGTACCTTTGAACTCCTCAAAGATAACCTCATCCATTTTACTTCCAGTATCAACTAGAGCAGTTGCGATAATTGTTAAACTTCCACCCTCTTCAATATTTCTAGCCGCACCAAAGAATCTTTTTGGTTTGTGTAAAGCATTTGCATCAACCCCACCAGATAGTACTTTTCCAGAGCTTGGTGTTACTGTATTATAAGCCCTTGCAAGTCTTGTGATAGAATCAAGTAAGATAACTACATCTTTACCCATTTCTACTTTTCTTTTTGCTTTTTCAATTACTATTTGAGCTACTTTTACATGGTTTTGTGCAGGAAGATCAAATGTTGAGCTATAAACTTCTCCCTTAACACTTCTTTGCATATCTGTTACCTCTTCAGGTCTCTCATCAACTAATAATACCATTAATTCAACATCAGGATGGTTATTTGTAATACCATGAGCAAGTTCTTTCATTAACTCAGTTTTACCACTCTTTGGTTGAGCTACAATTAGACCCCTTTGCCCTTTACCCATAGGTGCAAAAATATCAAGAATTCTACCTGTATACTTATTTTGAGAATATTCAAATTTAAATTTTTCAGTTGAATAAAGAGGAGTAAGATTATCAAACAGTGGTCTATTTCTACTCTCTTTTAACGGTTTATAGTTAAGTGCTTCAATCTTTAAAAGTGCATAATATTTTTCTTGCTCTTTTGGTGGTCTTACTTGACCTGCAACAATATCCCCTGTTCTAAGTGCAAATTTTCTAATTTGTGTAGCACTTACATATGCATCATTTGATGTATCAGAGAAGTTTCCATCTAAAGCTCTTAAGAATCCAAAACCACCCTCTTTTATCTCTAAAATACCAGTGAATAAGATAAATCCACCTTGACTTGTTTGTGCTTTTAAAATTTCAAAAATTAGATCTTGTCTTTTAAGATCTGATGGGTTTTCAATATTTAATTCTTCAGCAAAAGTTACTAAATTTTCTAAAGTTAATTTTTGAAGATCTTCAAGTTTGTGTCCCTCAACTGGTATATGAGTTCTACTCTTTTGTTGTTTAGATTTATTCCTTCCATTTGAAGGTTTTTGATTTTCTTGTTGTTGTGTTTCTTCCATTATGGGATTTAACCTTTTGTGAGTTTGTATTATAATGATATTTAATATATCGAAGTTTCTAATAAGATGATGTTATTATAGTAATTTTTCCGTGACATGTCAATAACTAAAATATAAAAAGTTTCTAATTAGTTGTTTTTTTGTAAATTTTTAAAGATAAATAAAACAAAATAGTTAAAAAACCTACTAAAAAACTATTTTTGCAAAATTTTAGTATAATGCGCCAAAATTTCACAAAAATGAAAAGGACATCTAGTGTTAAAAACTGAATTAGACAGATTTAAGCTTGTTGCGATGTTTGAGGGTATCTCATTTATTGTTTTACTTTTTATAGCTATGCCATTAAAATATATTTGGTTAATGCCTATGGCTACTAAAATTGTAGGGATGATTCACGGGGGATTATTTCTATTATATCTATATGCTCAATATGAAGCATCTAAAAAATATGGTTGGGGATTAAAAGATAATGCTATCTATCTTTTAGCATCAGTTATTCCATTTGGAACTTTCTTCAGTGATAGAAGATTAGCTAAAATAAAAGCTGATCTAGACTAAATTAAACTTCTCAAAAAAGAGTTAGAATAAATTATTCTGACTCTTTTCCAAAATTCTTAGAGATCGCCTCTTTGATTCTATTTATACTTTCCTCTTTTCCTAATACCGCTAAGATATCATAAACAGAAGGTGCTTGTGTTCCACCTGTCAAAGAGATTCTAATTGGTTGGAATAATTGAGGAAATTTTAAACCATTATCAATAATAAATGGTTTTGTGATATTCTCATAATCACTTGGAATATGAAGATCATCATTTGATTCAAGAACTTCAATATAAGAGTTTAACATCTCTATCGTTCCCTCTTTTACAAACTTTTTAGATCCCTTCTTCTCATACTCTGTTGGTACATTTAAGATATTCTCAATTGCTGCTTTTAGATCAAGTAGAGTTTCTGCTCTTTCTTTACAAAGATCAAGAATCATCTCTTTTTTATCATGTCCATCTATTTCACAATCATAAAACTTAAGCTCTTCTGCTAATCTTTCATTTGATACATTTTTAATATAATGAGCATTTAACCAGTTTAATTTCTCTTGGTTATAAGCTGAAGCTGATTTATTGATATTATTTGGATCAAATAGTTCAAGCATCTCATCCATTGAAAAAATCTCTTGATCTCCATTTGACCATCCAAGTCTTACAAGAAAATTTAAAAGTGCTTCAGGAAGGTATCCATCCCTTTTATATTGCATAACATCCATAGCACCATCTCTTTTAGATAATTTTTTCCCAGATGGATTATTGATCATTGGCATATGATAAAACTTAGGTACATCAAAACCTAAAACATTATAGATAACAATTTGTTTTGGTGTATTTGAAAGGTGGTCATCACCCCTAAGTACATCTGTCATACCCATCTCATAATCATCAATAGCTACTACAAAGTTATAAATTGGCATACCATTTGCCCTAGCAATTACAAAATCATCCACTTGATCTGCACCAAAGCTCATACTTCCTTTGATACCATCTTCAAAATCAATTGTTCCCTCAGTAGGAGCTTTGATTCTAATTACAGGATCAATATCTGCAGGAATTTCTGGAAGAGTTTTTCCATCTTCTGGTCTCCATGTTCCATCATATCTTGGTGTTTGTTTAGCAGCTTCTTGCTCAGCTCTTTTTGTATCAAGTTCTTCTCTAGACATATAACATTTATATGCCTTACCCTCTGCTAATAATTGATCAATATATTTTTTATAAAGATCAGTTCTTTTAGATTGGTATTCTATTTCACAATCACTTGGCATACCGACCCATTCAAATGCTTCTAAAATAGCTTTTACCGCATCTTCATTGTTTCTTTGTTGATCAGTATCTTCAATTCTAAGTTTAAACTCACCATTTGTTTTTTTTGCCCAAAGATAACTATATAAAGCTGTTCTAAGCCCTCCTATATGAAGATATCCTGTTGGACTTGGTGCAAATCTTGTTATTGCCATTTCTTTCCCTATTTATTTTTTATCATCTGTTTGATTAAATTTATAAAAACCTATAGCACTTATCACTACCACACCAACTACAAAGACAATCATTGCTATATCAAGTAATCCCATTATTCATTTTCCTTTTTCTCTTTGAGTTGTCCACATGCTGCAGAGATATCTATACCTTTAGACTCTCTAATAGTACATAATAAACCACGGTCTGTTAAATATTGCTGGAATTTTAGCATATTGTTTCTTGATGGTCTTTGATAGGTAGTTCCTGGGTAAGGATTGAAATATATTAAGTTTACTTTTGCCTTTATACCATCTAAAAGTTTCAATAATTTTTTAGCACTTTCAATATCATCATTTTTATCTTTTATCACAAGATACTCAAACATAACCCTTTTTCTTGCATCAATTGGAAAGTTTTTCACAGCATCTATAATAGACTGAATATTGTATGCTTTATTCATAGGAATAAGTTCAGTTCTAAGTTCATCATCAACAGCATGTAATGAAATAGCTAATTGTATTCCAAGATCTTCACGCCCTAATTTTTCGATCTTAGAACTTATACCACTAGTTGAAATAGTTTGTCTTCTTGTACTTATAGCTAAGCCATCAAGTTCACTTATAATTCTTATTGCTTGAACTAC
Organism: uncultured Arcobacteraceae bacterium; assembly: GCA_964342525.1. Taxonomy (GTDB): domain Bacteria; phylum Campylobacterota; class Campylobacteria; order Campylobacterales; family Arcobacteraceae. Next base: position 4,421 of record CAYFGQ010000037.1, on the reverse strand, counting down.
ATTGTTAAAGTTATCTAGAGGTTCACCCATACCCATATATACAAGGTTTACTGCTTTATTTTCTGGTATATTATTATCAAGTTTTATTTGTCTAACTTGTTCAACAATCTCACCTGCACTAAGGTTTCTTACAAAACCACCCTTTGCAGTAAGGCAAAAACTACACCCTACCTTACATCCTACCTGAGAAGAGATACAAAAAGTGTATTTTTCACTTTTTGTAATATTTCCATCCTCATTCTTTTGCTTCTCTTTCATAAGAAGTAAAACAGACTCCACAGTAAGACCATCATGCATTTCAAAAAGATACTTTATAGTTCCGTCACTACTTTTCTCTTTTTTTACTATTTTTAGTACATCTAAGGCATAATTCTCTTTTAGATTTGAGATTAAATCTTTAGGGATATTTTTCATATCATCATAGGATGTTACATATTTTTTATATATCCAGTTATACACTTGTTTTGCACGAAAAGCTGGTTTCAACTGCTCTTTTAATTCTTCTAATTTGTAATCAAATATACTATTTATCATAAGTGGGAGTATATCAAAATTATTGTAAAATCACCCCTTTTAAGAAGGTTAATTTATGAATATAAACACTATTACAGGTAAAAAAGATTTTGTAGAATATTTAAGAGGTAAAAAAGCCACTTTTCTTTTAGCATTAAGTAATACAAACACAGCAAATATAGAGGGAATAACTCAAGCAGGAATCCCAGGAAAAATTTATTTAACACCAACACTTGATAGTGAATTTGTTTGTACTGCAGAAGTAAGAAGTTTAGAAAATATAGCTGAAACACCAAAAGGTGTTCCAACACCGGCACTTATTACAAGAGCAGTTCATCAATTAAATCCATTTTCAAATATTGAACTTTTAAATCTTGGATTAGAAAAAATACCACAAATTGATTATTTTAAAATACATAACTTTGATATTCAACCAAGTCAGAGTATAGATTCTGGAGCAAATATAAATGCCCTAGAGTTGTTTGAGAGAGCTTTAGAGTTTGGTAAAAACTATAAAACAAATGATGATTATCTAATCTTAGGGGAATCTGTTCCATCTGGAACAACTACAGCTTGTGCAACAGCTTTAGCTTTAGGCTATAATTGTAAAGATATGTTTTCTAGTAGTTTTAAAAATGATCCAAAAAATATAAAAGAGGAAACTATAAATAAATCCCTATCACTGTTAAATGAAGAAATGGATCTATTCACAATACTTTCAACAGTATCAGATAATATGCTTATCTTCAATGCTGGATTTATTCTAGGACTAACATCAAGTGAGACAAAAATAATACTTGCAGGTGGAACTCAAATGGCAGGTGTGCTTTTAGTGATAAACTCTATAATAGAACATATGCAAGGTGTATTTGATGCAAAGAACATTTCACTTTGTACAACTAAATGGGTATATGAAGATAAAAATTCAGATATTGAAGCCCTTATAAAACTTTGTAATTTTGAAATAAATACTTATTATGCAGATTTTGACTTCTCTGAAACTAGCCATCCAGCTTTAAAAATGTATGATGATGGTGAAGCAAAAGAGGGAGTTGGTGCTGGTGGTGCTATTATGTATGGTGCAATGAAAGGCTTAGATAAAATATCACTAACAAAAGAGATAGAGAAGTTTCTAGTTTGATTGAAGTAGTAGTTCCACTATTAACTATTTATATTTTTATAGTTATTGGTTTTTTATTAAAAGCATTTTTCAAAGATGAATTACATGATAAAACTGTAACCCTTATATCAGTATATGCCCTACAACCTTTTTTAACATTCTGGGGTTTATATGATAGGGAAATAGATGGATCACTATTCCTCTCACCTTTATATTATTTAGGTATAGTTTTTATGATGCTAATTGTATCAATCTTTATAGCAAAAAAACTTTTTTTAGATAAAAAAACAAGATCAATAGTAACAGTAGCTGCACTTATAGGAAACACAGGAAACCTAGGTTTACCAGTAGGACTTGCACTATTTGGGGAACAATCGATCCCATATATAACAATAATAAATCTTGCAAATATCTTTTTTGTATTTACATTTGGAGTATATTACTATTCAAGAGGAGAGTTCTCAGTAAAGAAATCCCTATTAAATATTGTAAAATTACCAGTATTATGGATAGCAATAATTGCTCTATTCTCAAATAAAATAAACCTTACCCTATCAGAACATTTTGTAAATATGTTACAAATGGGAGCTTATGCAGGGATAGTAATCCAACTTATAATCTTTGGTATTTACACAAAATCCATAAAAATTAAATCCTTTGATTTAAAACTTAATAGTACTGTGATAATAGTAAAATTTGGACTATTACCAACTCTAGCATATTTTATACTACTATCTGCACCTTTTGAACCATATGTAAAAGGGATAATCCTTATGGAGCTTATAATGCCCCTAGCTGTTATGAATGTAAATCTAGCAGCTCTATATAATTGTAAAGTAAATGAAGTGACTTCTATTTTACTATACAGCACAATAGTATTTATACCAATAATTGTAGTTTTAAATTATATACTAAATATATTAGGATGGAAATAAATACAAACAAAAGTATCAGGTAACAACTCTATTTCTACCATCCTCTTTGGCTAAATAGAGTTTTTGATCACTTATTTTCAACCATTTTGAAATATCCATATCTTCTTTAAATCCACAAACTCCTGCACTTAAAGTAACTTGGCGATCATCTAATAATATTGCCTGCTCAACAACCTGACGAATTTTTTCGGCAACTTGAGTAGATTCATTTTCATCCGTATTAGGAAGAAGAATAATAAACTCCTCTCCTCCCACACGAAAAATCATATCACTACTTCGAGTGTGACTTTTCAATAAATCACCTACCCCTTTTAATACTTCATCTCCCATATCATGGCCTAAAGTATCATTTATAGATTTAAAATTATCAATATCAAATGTGATCAAAGAGATAGGTATTCCAAAACGTTTATTTTGTGCAATTGCTCGCTCCAACGAGTCCTTAAGCAAAGTTCTATTGTACAGACCAGTTAAATTATCAGTAGTTGCCATTTTTTGTAGTTCACTATATTGCTTAGCTACAATATGAAGGAAAATAGCAGAATATACACTAACCAAAGAAAAGGTTACAGAAAATCTTATTGCTTCATGTGTCTCAAAAAGATACCACATAAGTGGAATATTAACCACTGCCAATATGATATTTGATATCCATGCCTGACGCTCTGACATCATGAAATAATATAAAATAAGTGTGGGATAAGACCAAAAAGCACCAGTTACCCCAAGTATATATATCATATAAGCTACAAATGCTGTCGTAAAAGGAGTCAACCAAATAAAAGTATAAGTAGTTTTATATTTTTTTTTATAACAAGCCCAAGCAACCAAATAAAGACTTAATAAAGTAATTACAGCACCTATACCAATTCCTACATGTTCATGACTCAGATGATAAAAAGCAAAAGGCCATATCAAAGTTCCAGCAGTAATAGCAAGCCTAAATGTAGACTTTAGATAAAAATCTGTTTGGTAACGTGAATTTAAATCATCCATTCCCTTGCCTAAGTATTAAGTATTGAGTTTCTCTTTTAATAAAAATTTTACTAGTATTGCTATAAATACTCTTTGTCATTTTTATATTTACTCTTTTCTCTATTAATTTTAATAAATTTCAATAATTAAATTATGATTATATTTATTATAAATATACATATAAAGAATTTAATAATAATTAAATAATCCTTAATTATTATTTATAAAAAACTTTTCTTGTCACAAAAAGATCAAGAGCTTGTTTTTCACCACATCTTTTGCCGATATTTAGTAAAATAATAAATAAATTTTTAAAATGATTGCTCTTTTAAAACAGAGGAGCTATATCAATGATAGATAATAAAAGGATTTAAATGAAAATTAGAGTTTATTATGAAGATACAGATTGTGGTGGAGTAGTTTACCATTCAAACTATCTAAACTTTTGTGAAAGGGCAAGAAGTGAATTCTTTTTTGAAAAAGGCATTTCACCCCACTCAGAAAAAGCATTTTTCGTAGTGAAAAAAATTGAAGCTGATTATATACAACCAGCAGTCTTTAAGGATGAACTTACAGTTACTACAAAACTAATAAATATGAAAAGTGCATCCTTACAAATTGAACAAATAATATATAGGGATAAAAAACCATTATTCAAAGCAATAATCACTCTTGCTTACCTAGAAAATATGAGACCAAAAAAAATACCAGAAAATTTTAAAAAATTATTCAAAGAATTAGTTTAATTCCCTAAAATAGCCTAAAACAGCTTTTTATAGTAGAAGAGTATATCTTTACTATAAAAACGTCTCACAGGCTCTAAAAACAAAGATATATAAATGATTGATGGTAAAAAGGTTCTAGAGATAAGGATACTT
>CAYFGQ010000036.1:0-32294 GCA_964342525.1 uncultured Arcobacteraceae bacterium | reverse complement strand
TTCTGCTTTTTTATACTCTATTTCTCTCTTTTAGAGTTTATTTGTATATGTGTTTACTTTTAGCTTTATCTTTGTTTTAGAGGGCTTTATGAATTATTTTTATTTGATGAGAGTTTAGTTTATTTAGAAATAGTTTCTTTAGTTGTTTGTGGATGGTCTATCAAGTTGTTTATGGGGTTTTTAGGTGTTGTTTTATTGAAGAAGAATTTTAATATTCTCCACTATTCATTATTCACTGTTAAAAGACTAAGAGTCTTTTAACAAGAAACTTTATTTTTCCCATTATCTTTAGAATTATAAAGCAGATCATCTACTCTTTGATAAATTCTATTCTCACTATCTCCATCACGTACTTCGGTAACTCCAATACTTACAGTAACTTTACCTGAGGATAAAAGTCCTGATATCTCTTTGGGAATCACTTCTCTTATATGCTCGGCTACTTTTTTACCTTCATTTAGTCTTGTAGATGGTAACATCACTACGAACTCTTCTCCTCCCACTCTATATAGTTGGTCGGTTTTTCTTATATGGCTTTTTACTGTTTTTACTAGTTTTATAAGCACATCATCACCTAGAGCATGTCCATGAGTGTCATTTATTTTTTTGAAGTCATCTATATCAAATAGGATGATTGAAAAAGGGATATTGTATCTTGTAAAGCGGCTTAATTCCTCTTCTACTTTTTCATTGTAGGCTTTTCTGTTTTTTGCATTTGTTAGATAGTCTACATATGTTTGTTTATTTATTTCTTTTGTTTTTTCTTCTATCTCTTTTGTCAAAGTTGATGTTGTATGGAGTAGTTTTTTTCTTACCATTATATATAAGGTGAAAACTACTATAAATAATACTAGACCCGATACTAAGATAAATAGGCTTACTGCTTCTGTTGTAGTAAGTTCTATTTTTGTATTTTTCATATTACTGTGTGAGTAGATAAATTCATCGTAGTTTATAGTTTTATTTATAAGTCCTAAGACTTTATAGATATCTACTATTTTCTCAAGTTTAGTTTGACTTATCTCTCCAAAGTTTTTTATATCATTTGTGAAGGCTAGTTTTTTTAGCTCTTCTCCTTCTCTTACTAGATTGATAAGTTCTCTATTTTGTGTGTTGTATTTTTTGTGTATTACTTCTGCTGTTTTACCTATATTGTTAAATGCATATTCCCAACCTTTTTTTGTGGCATCGTAAAAGGCTTTTACCATTTTTGGATCTTTATTGATAAGTTTTGATGATGTAAAAAGTATATCACTATAAAACTCAAAGCCAAAATCTGCTGGGTGAAAGATCTTGTATGGGATATTTTGCTTATCTAGTCTTATTGGTTCATTTGATACATATGATCCCATAGCATCTGTTTTTCCATTGATTAAATCATCTAGGTTAAAACTATGCTCTTGTCTTTTTATATCATCTATAAATATTTTTTGTGAACTTAACATGGCCATGATAGATGCAGTATCTTTTGCATCTGTTGTTATCATGATACCTTTATTTTTAAGATCTTTTAGTTCTTTTATTTCTGGATTTGTTACTAAAAGCATTAATGGGGAGTTTTGATATACAGCTAGTAGGGATACTACATCTATACCATTTGCTTTATCTATAAGTAAAGATGAACGTCCTACAGCAAAGTCTGCTTTATTTTGCGTGATTTGTTCAGTTAGGTTTAGGCCAAATTGAAACTCTCTTATCTCTACATCTAGTCCAGCATTTTTATAGTATCCATTTTCTTTTGCCATATAATAACCAGCAAATTGAAATTGATTTAACCAGCTAAGTTGTAATGATACTTTTTCTAAAGCATGACTTGTATTGATAAGTAAAAAAATTAATATAAATATTTTGATATAATTGTTACGCATAATTGTTCCTAATTTCGTTACATTAATTATACATTATTAAATATGTCAGTTTATTAAAAATTGCAATTAGTATTTTAAATCAGTTAAAAAGTTATCTTTTTAGTTATGTTTTATTAGTTACTCTTTACCATCTATGTAATATAATTGAGTTATATTACTACTAGGTTTGCATATGGATATCTCATTTTTTGGTGATTTTCTTTTACATCGTGGTTTGATAAATCAAGAGCAGTTAAATTTTGCTGTTGATTATCAATTGAAACAAAATAGATCCATAGGTCAAATAGGCCTTGATGAAAACTTACTTACAAAAAAACAGATCAAAAAGATCAAAAAAATTCAAAGAAAAGAGGATAAAAAGTTTGGACAGATTGCTTTAGAGAACTCTATACTTTTTCATTCTCAACTTGATGTGATACTTGAAAAACAAAAAAAGACAAATATTGTTTTTGGTGATGCTCTTAAAGATTTAGGTTATTTATCTTGTAATGATGTGGATAATTTAGTTAGGGTATTTGAGAAACTTCAACAAAATAAAAAAAAGCATATTTATACTGAGTTGGCTTTTTGTGATAAACATTTCATTTTAGAGGATTCTGTGACAATTTTCAATAATTTATTTTATAGGTCTTTTCAAGAGCATATAAAGTTTAAAAAAGTTGATCTAGATAAAAAGAGTGATGAAAATACTATATATTTATCTTTAAAACTTAAAGGTGATATTGAAGTAGAGTATATATTGGCTTTGAAAAAGGAGTTAAAACATATTCTAAATTTATCTAAGAAGAGTAAGCTTATAGAGTTATTTTCTGAATTGATTTCAGATATGGTAAAAAGAGTAGCTATAAATCTAAGCTCTAGAGATATTATCGTAACAAATAGTGAAGTTACACTTGTTGATATAGACAATTCAGAGCTAAGTGATTTTGATCAATTAAAATTTATTACCACAGTAGGTGATATAAATCTATTTATAAAAGTATAAGATGGAAAATATAATTACAACTATGGATTTGGGTTCAAATTCATTTAGAACATTAAAGTTTGATACAAAAAATTTAAAATCCCTTGGGGAGTATGAAAAGGTTGTGGGTACTGCTGATGGTTTGGCAAATACTGGAAATATTTCAGAAGAAGCTTTACGTAGAGTAGTGACTGCAATAAAAGAGAGTATAAATCTTTTAGAATTTGATCCTATTAAAACCATAGCTGTAACAACCCAAGCTATGAGAGTAGCAAAAAACAATGCATATATATTAGAGCAAATAGAGAAACAAACAGGTGTGAAGTTTAATATTATTGAAGGACACAAAGAAGCTGAGCTTACCTTACTTGCTATGCAATATGCACTTAAAAGGGAGAAGTTAGCCTCAGATAGATTTATATTACTTGATATAGGTGGAGGAAGTTCTGAGCTTATCATCTTTGATAATGGTGAAAAAAAAATAAAAAGTTTTAGCTTTGGTATAGTGACACTTACTCAATCTAAGAATAAATCCAGTGATATGCAAGATTTTGAAGAGCAGATATTAGAATTTATCTCATCTTTAGATTTAAAAGATTTTTCTTTTGTTTCAACAGCTGGTACACCTACTACAATAGCAGCAGTAAAACATGGGCTTGATCATGATGACTATGATAAACATATTGTAAATGGTACAAAATTGTATTTTGAGGATTTAGTATCTTTACAAAAAGAGTTTCAAAGTCTCTCAAAAGATGACTTGATAATAAAAGTTGGAGCAGGTAGGGATGAATATATTGATATGGGTGTGGAGATATTTAAACTTTTTTATAAGACCTTAAATAAAACTCATTCAATAGTATTTGATGATGGTTTACGTGAAGGGGTTGCTATAGAATATTGTGTGGCAAATCGTAACTAAATAGTGACCTCTAAAAATAATAATAAAGACTAAATAATAATTTAATAATCAAAATTGTATAATTTATTATAACAAAGGCAAAATTTGAATTTTTTAGTTAAATCTATTTTTTTATCAATTTTTTTCATATCTAGTATTTTTGCATCCCCTTTAGAGCTTACCAAAGAAGAAAAAGATTACTTAGAATCAAAACCATATCTTACTTTTATGAATCAAGATAAGTTTCAGCCATTTTCTTTTGAAAAAGATGGTAAAGTATTTGGTTATAGTCCTGATATGCTAAGATTAATGGGGAAAGCTTTAAATAAAGAAGTAAGATTTATAAAAAATAAAAATTGGACTGAGCAGATAAAAATGCTAAAAGAGGGGCAAATAGATGCTTTTTCTTATATGGCAAAAAATCTAAAAAGGGAAGAGTTTATAGAGTTTTCCTCTGAGCCTTTTTTTAATTTTTCAATAGGTTTTGCTATAAATAAAAGATTTAATATCTCTTCTATGGATGACTTAAAAGATAAAAAAGTTGCAGTGGTAAATAACTCTTTTTTACATGATCATCTAAATAAAAACTTTCCACATATTGAATTAATCCTTACAAATTCGGTTGAGCAGTCTTTAGATATGATAGCTCAACAAAAAGCAGATACAACCCTAGATAATGTAAATACTTTAAATTATTTTATAGAGCAAGCATGGCTTTCCCAATTAAAAGTACTTCATGTTGATGATCTTGGTTTACCATTTATCAATAGACTTTATATGGCAGTACTTAAAGAGAATAAGATTTTAATGGGTATTTTAGAAAAAACTAGAACTTCCTTAGATCAAAAAGATTTAGATAAGCTAAAAGATAAATGGTTACATATCAATAGGGATAAAAAGGATTTTGGATTTACAAAAGAAGAAAAAGAGTATTTAGCTCAAAAGTCTATTTGGAAAGTTCAAAGCTCCTCTTCTTTACCACCTTTTAATTTTAGAGAAGATGACAAGGCATATGGTTATACTGTTGATTATATGAGATTGATGGGAAAATATTTAGGTGTAGAGATTCAGTTTGTAGGAAATGCTACATGGCGTGAACAACTAAATATGTTAAAAAATGGTTCTTTAGATATTATGCCTCATATTGCAATAAATGAAGAGCGAAAAAAATTTATAGATTATACTGATTTTAATCATATAGAATATAGTATAGGATTTACTCTAAGAAATGATCTAAATATTAAATCTTTTAATGAACTAAAAGATAAAGTTATTGCTGTATCAAATAAATCTTTTTTACATACTTATTTAAAGAAAAAATTTCCTGATGTAAGTTTACTTTTAACAAAAACTACTGATAAAGGGATGGAGGCATTAATTAACGGGCGGGCTGATGCTGTAATAGGTAATTTTCCTTCTTTAGAATATCATATACAAAAAAATTGGCTTAGTGGTGTAAAAACAGTTATATTGAATGATCTTGGATTATCTCAAAGGGTAAAATTACCAATGGGTGTAAAAAAAGGAAATAAGCTATTAAAATCTATTTTAGAAAAAGCAGAGTCAAAAATTCCCCATAGTGAGATTATAAAATTAAAAGATAAATGGTTTAATGTTAAAAAAACTATCACGGAGACAACTACAAGTCTTGATGCAAAAGAGTTAGAGTATTTGGAAAATAAAAAAATTATCAAGATGTGTGTATTGCCAAACTGGCTCCCTTTTGAGCAAATAGATGAAAATACCAAACATAAAGGTATTGGTGCTGATATTATGAAAAAAGTTTCAGCTTATATTGGTACACCAATTGAACTACTTCCTACAAAAGAGTGGTCAAAATCCTTACAAAATCTTAGAGATAGAAAGTGTGATATTTTACCTGTTGCTATGGATGTACCAAGTAGAAGAGATTCTATGAATTTTACAAAGCCATATGTGGCTGAACCATTTGTTGTAGCAACAAAAACAGATAAATTATTTATAAAAAATGAGAGTGAATTATCAAACAAAAAGATAGGTATTGTTAAAAGTTATGCCTTTGTTGATGTATTAAAAGAAAAAAATCCAGATATTCAGATTGTTGAAGTTTTAAATACAAAAGAGGGACTTGAGATGGTTCAAAATGGTGAGCTTTATGGTTATATAGATACTATGCCTACAGTTGGGTATTTTATCCAAAAGCACTCCATGTTTGATCTAAAGATTGCTGGTAAATTGCCTTTTGATATTACTTTAAGTGTAGCTTCTAGAAATGATGAACCTGAGTTAAATGCAATTATGCAAAAAGCTCTTGATACAATCTCTAAAGATGAGATTAGAACTATTGTAGGTAAATGGATATCTATCAAGGTTTCCCAAGAATTTGATTATAGGTTATTATGGCAAATAAGTGGTGTGTTTATATTTATTATTTTAGGTTTTACTTATTGGAATAGATCTGTATCAAATATCAACAAAAAACTATGGGTTGCTCACGAGGAGATAAAAGAACAACAAAAGATGGTAGATAGGTATGTTCTTATTCTTGCAACAGATACAAAAGGTGTGATAACAAATGTAAATCAAGCCTATTGTGATGTGATCGGTTTCTCAAAAGATGAACTTATGGGAAATACTCACTCTATCATGAAACATCCAAATATGCAAAAAGAGATTTTTGATGATATGTGGGAAAATATATTAGTCAATAAAGCATGGCAAGGGGAGATCAAAAATCTTTCAAAAACTGGAAAAACTATTTGGTTTAATATGAATGTAGAGCCTATTTATAAAGAGGGTATAAAAGTAGGATATAGATCAATCTCCGAAAATATTACAGATAAAAAAAGGATCGAAGAATTATCTATCACAGATAATTTAACTGGGCTTTTTAATCGTCTAAAATTAGATGAAATCTTAAATATGAAGATTCATGAATATGAAAGATATCACAAAACATTCTCAGTAGTTATTTTAGATGTGGATAATTTTAAATCTATAAATGACACATATGGACATGATGTAGGGGATAAGGTACTTATTAAATTATCAAACGTTTTACACTCAAATATGAGAGCAACAGATTACGTTGGAAGATGGGGTGGTGAAGAGTTTGTCGTGATCTGTGAAAATACAAATATAGATGGAGCATATGTATTAGCTGAGCATTTAAGAAAGGCTGTGGAAGAGACAGTTTTTGATGTGATAGGACATAGAACCATTAGCTTAGGTGTGGCACAGATTCAAGAGAATGACTCCATAAGTAGTATCTTTAAAAAAGTAGATTTAGCTTTGTATGAAGCTAAAAAGACAGGTAAAAACAAAACTATCATACATAAAGATTCATAAATTCGCTTATTAAAAATTTTTTATAAAAGAGTTTTTTACTCAAAAGTGCTATTATTTTAAAAGGTATATTTTAGATTTAGTTTTATAGTTGTTTGATTATAAAAGGTTTCTTATGCTTTATAAATATTTGATACTTTTATTTTTACTTTTTTTACCTTTAATCTCTGCAGATAAGAAAGTGTCTTTTCACCTTGATACTCTTTATACTAAACACTATTTACTTAAAGAAGATGGTCAAAATGAAGGTTTTGATGCGGATGTATATTCCATAGAGTTTGCCCTTACTGATAGTATTGATGAGCGAATGATCATAGGCTCTAATATAAATAGTCAATTCAATAAATGTTTTATAGTAGGTATACATGATGATCTTTATGAAAAAGATAATCTAACCTTTGAGGCTAGTTATATGTATGCAGGGGAATTTTTCTTTGAAGATTTTGAGAACTGTGGAGATGATGGTATCTATTCTGAAGTAAAACAAGCTTTATCTATTGGTTTTGTGCCTATTTTATATTATGGTTTAGAATATAATATTTATGAAACTGTAGGTTTAGAACTTGGATGGATATTACCAGGGATATTAGTGTTTGGGGTGCAAGTGCATTATTAAATTTAACAACAAAGATATTGTCAAAATACTTGACAACAAAAAAGTTGTCAAATAGATCAATTTGGTTTTTGTAGTCTTTCTAGTTCCTCATCTGAAAAGCCAGCTTTTTTTCTAGCTTCTATATTTAAAGCTTTATTTGGTTTGAATGAGTTTGGATATACTTTATTTACTATATCAAAATAATCACAGGTGAAGTTTTCTTTTTGAGAGCATCCATATTTATACCACCTATCCCCCTTATGTACATGATCTATCTCTTCTTCTAGGATAATATTTAACATAGCTATTATATTTTCTGTATTTGGTATTCTAGATAATTTTTCTATAAGTGCCTGATTTGAATCTAGTCCATTTGCTTCCATATATCTAGGTATCAGAGCCATTCTAGGAATAAGTTTTAGGGTTTTCATACTTGCATCAAAAAGCCCTTGGTGTACATCATAATCTCCATATTTTACATCATAGTTTTTCATCTCATCTGTTATCATGATAAAGTGTCTTATCTCATCATCTGCCACTTCCATCCAATCTATATAAAACTCTTTTGGCATATCTTGAAATCTATAACAAGCATCTAATGCTAAATCTATAGCTGAATATTCTATATGGGCTATAGCATGAAGAAGTATTGCCATTCCCTCTTTTGTTTGAAGATTTTTTCTTTTTGGAACTTTGGCTGGTGGTACTATATTGCAGATGTTTTTAAAAGATGGGTTTGTAAATACTTCTATATTTTCATTTTTTTCATAGGATAATTGATCATTTTTAAACTCTTCATATAGTTTATAAAACAATTCAAATTTTTTTTGTGGAATTTCTTTAGTTAAAATTTCTTTTACTTTTAAAAAGTAATTATTCATATTTTGTTTTGCCTTTTAATAATTATTGTATTATTTTTAATTTAGATATTAAGAATATTATTTTATCACTAATCTTCTTTTAGATTAATCCTAACTCTTCGCTCATATCCTTGATTAATTTGCTAAATGGTTTTTTTGATAAATCTTCATCTTCCTCAATTAAATTAAATATATCTTTTTTTATTTTTTGAAAAGGAATACCTGTTAATTCTTGTAACTCTTTTAGTCTGCTATCAGGATATTCTTCAGCTTTTTTAATCATTTCAAAGACTATATCTTTATGGGCATTATAACGTTCATCTAATCGAAAAATCTCTCTATATTTTTTATATTTATTCTCATCTTCATCTTTTAGTTTTATTTCAAGATTTTTACTTTTTTCTACATTTAAATCTTTACAGTCTTTTGTAAGAAAAAGTTTAAATTTTATTTTTTCATGAAAATCAAAATTTATTGAGTTTGGAGGTAGATTCTCAAACCTTTCGATTTTTTTTAGTTTACTATTACAAGTGTAGCAACTAGGAATTAGATTATATAAAGATAATGCTAGATAAGGGTAGTTTCCTTTATCATAATAGTGATCTAGGGTAAATTCATTTCGAGATTTATCTTTATTATTTTTATTTTCATCATTTATATCTTCACTAAACTCATATTCATTTACAAAATGAATATTACAGTAGTAACAGGTTCTTGTTTCTAAATTATCTTCAAAGAACTTTGATATAGGGGCTTGAAATTTACCTTTATATTTAAATACTTCTTTTAATTTCTCCATATCTTTTTCACTAATTGGATTTTCATCTATTTTTTTGTCTATGTCAGTAATTAAACCTTCTATTTTTTCAGGCTCTTTAAAAATAATTTTTTCAAAAGTAATCTCATCAAATATTTTATCAAAAGGAGCATCTAATTTTAAATTATTAAACTCTTTCTCTACGGTATTTCCTTGGGCACTTCCAAATTTAGTTGAGAATAAAGTTTCAAGATATATTTCTTTTAGCTTTTCACTTGATAGATTATAATTTAGGTTAATCATTTGTTATTCTTTTCAGCTAGATATTGTTCTATTTCTTCTTTTGAGTATTTAGATAAATAATTATCTCTTTTTTCTTTTTTATAATCTTTAGTATTAAATATTTGTTCAAGTTCCTCTAGATAATTCTTTATAATTATTTGTAAATATTTTTCACCTATGATTGATTTAATTTCATGAAATAGTTTCTTCTTATCTTCAAATGATTTTTTCTTAATTTTAAAATTTTCGTCACTTTCTTTAATATTTTTATTTTTATCATAAAATTCTTTAATTTCATTGATTTTAGTTTTTGCAAATCCACCTATAAGTACATTTTGTGTAAAAAAACCATTAGCTAGAAGTGTATGGATATTTGCCCCAAAGGTTTCTTCATTTTTAAAAGCTTCAAAATCTTGGATACCATTATTTAAAAATGTAACATTTTTTTTAGGTATATCTGATAGGATAAATGGGGAATGTGAACTCAAAAATATATTGAACTTTTGATCAGAAAAGGTTTCTATCTTTAATAAGTCTAATAATATACTCATAAGTTCTTTTTGCCATTTTGGATTTTGACCTAATTCTATCTCATCAAGTATGATATTTAAAACCTTATCTTTCCCAAATAATGTTATATAGTATAGAAGTGAATATAAAAGTTGTATAATATTTTTTTCTCCATAACTAAAATCATTGAAAAGTGCTCCATTTTTATCATAACATTCAATATCTATAAAAGATGGTAGATTTTTTAATAAAAGTTCAATATCTTCACTATCTGAAGTGATATTTGGTAAAGCTTTAATTTCGTTATGGTTCATAGTGTCGATTAGCTTGGATATTTCGATGACATTAAAATCTAATTTATTGTCATCGATTAATGAATCATATAAGCTTATATCTTTCGTGAATTCTATAAATTCATCAACGTTTTCATAGAAATAGGTATACATATCTTCCAATTTATCAGATTTTTGATTAGTATAATCCCCTAGTGAATTATATCTTTCAATTAGATGGTTTTTTATTTTATTATCATCTTTTAAAAAGTATTCTTTAAAAATCTTATCTCTGTCTAGACATTTAGAAAAAATTAGTGCTAGATAATACCTGTATAAATTTTGTATATTTAGTAAAGATGTAGTTTGTGTTGCAATATTTCTAATATTAGAGTACATTATACTATTTTCAAGATCATATTTATTTATTTTAAAGCTAATTGTTTCAGGAGTAAATAGGATTTTATCGCTACTAAATATTTGATTAAGTGATTTTTCTTTAATTAGATTTTTTGTTTTAAACATATTTGATATGATATTATTTTCATTTTTAACGATATCAATATTTCCTTTATATTTAGAAGGAAAAGCAAATATATTTACATTGTTATGATCTTTTGAATTTAAATTGTATATATTTCCATGAAATTTAGTTAAATTATTGTTAATATAATTTAAAAAATGTGAACTAACCAATTCAATTGATGGGGTATAGTTGATATTATAAAATATATTGTCAGTTGAGTCTTTAAAATAATATTTTTCATTTTCTGTATAAAAGTTGTTTTTTGATGAATAATCCTCTGTAATATCATTATCATTAGTGTCTAGTATTTTAATTTTCTTAAAAGGTTTAGGCTCCTGTAGTAAACTATTTTGGTAGAACTTATCTATTTCTTTATCATAAAAAACTCCCCAAATATCTTTATTTTCTTTAGATTTTTCTACGTGATTTAAACATAATAACTGAATTATTTCTAAAATAGAAGTTTTTCCACTACCATTTCCTCCAATAAGGGTAGATATATTGATATTTTCTGGAAATAAACTATAATGTTTTTCTTTTTTTATAGTTAATTGATCATTTTCATATTTACATGAAAATGAAGGACTTAGATTAAAACCTTCTTCTTTTATATTTTTATAATTTTCAGCCCATATATAAATTAATTCCATATTTCACCTTGTATTCAAATTTTTTATTTGCATTATCCATTATTAAAACTTCTTTTACTTTTAAAAAGTAATTATTCATATTTTGTTTTGCCTTTAAATAATTATTGTATTGTTAAATGATATTTTACTAAAAAAGATATTCAAATATAATTTTTTAAAGGTTTCAATTAAAAATATTGTATAATTTATATTAGTAAATATAGCAAATGGAGAATAGACATGGAAGTACATGATTTCTTTTTAACTCTTTTCTTAATCTTACTAGTAGCTAGGATACTAGGTGAATTATTTGCTAGATTTGGTATACCTTCTGTTTTAGGTGAACTTTTTGCGGGTATACTTTTAGGATCATCCATCCTTGGACTTGTTCAGCCAAATGAGATACTTAAAATTATGGCTGAGATAGGTATCATACTTTTATTATTTGAGGTTGGTTTAGAGACTGACTTTGAAAGACTCAAAAATGCTGGACCAAAATCCTTTGTCGTGGCAATTCTTGGGGTTGTATTACCTTTTTCTGGTGGTTTTGTTTTAGCTTATTATGTATTTTCTATGAATTTTGATATTGCTCTTTTTATAGGTGGTACACTAACTGCTACAAGTATTGGTATTACACTTAGGGTATTAAAAGATATTCATCAAGAGCAATCAAATGTGGCTCAAATAGTTATTGGTGCTGCTGTTATTGATGACATTATAGGGATTATTTTACTTGTATTTATTTACGATTATTCTATTTCTCAAGAGATAAGTTTTGATCATACTGCTTCAGTTGCAGGAATGATTTTGATGTTTTTAATCTTAGCCCCAATATTAGCTAAAGCATTATCCCATGTGATTCATAAATATCATGCTACTCATATGGTACCAGGATATATTCCTACTATTATAATTT
The DNA here is from genome assembly GCA_964342525.1 of uncultured Arcobacteraceae bacterium. Classification (GTDB taxonomy): domain Bacteria; phylum Campylobacterota; class Campylobacteria; order Campylobacterales; family Arcobacteraceae. The sequence continues at coordinate 19,890 of CAYFGQ010000036.1, read as the reverse complement.
CATTAATTTTAATATTTTCATATTTATCACATTTAATTGGTGCACCAGCGATCCTTGGGTCATTTGCTGCGGGTGTTGCTCTTTCTCGTAGATTCTTTTTACCATTTGGTGCAATGATAAGAAAAAATGAAGAACTTTTAGTTGCTGTTAGAACAAATATGACACCAATTATTCAAATCTTCACACCAATCTTTTTTGTAATGGTTGGTTTATCTGTGGATTTATCAATTATAGATTTTGGCTCATCTGAGTTTTGGGTGATGGGGCTTAGTTTTGTTGCTATTGCATTTATCACAAAGTTTGCAGCTTCATTTTTTATAATCCAAAAGTGTATGATGAATAATGCATTGATTGGTATGTCTATGATTCCTCGTGGTGAAGTCGGTCTTATATTTGCAGAGATGGGTAGGATAAATGGAGTTTTACCAAATGATATTTATGCAATGCTTATATTTGTGATAGTTGTGACTACTGTTATACCACCATTTTTCTTGAAAAAATATTTTAAACAAGAGTGTGCTTAATAACTAAAATCTAAAACTTCTATATCCTTTTTTAATTAAATAGTAAAATGTGTGTTTTTCTATGAATACCATATATGAATAATATGATGATATTTTGTTTTTCATGAGTAAATTATATTAATTTGATAGAATACGCTTAATAAAAAGGAAAAAATAAATGACCAAAATATATATAGCCGGACCAGATGTATTTGAAAAAGATTCTATAGAAATAGGGAAAAAATACACAGAGCTTTGTGAAGAGTATGGATTTGAAGGTTTATATCCTTTAGATAATGTAATAGATTTCAATCAAGATAAACAAAAGATTGCTATGGATATATTTTTAGCAAATAAAAATTTGATAGAAGAGTGTGATATAGTTGTGGCAAACTTAAATGCTTTTCGTGGGAAAGAAGCAGATAGTGGTACTATTTGGGAATGTGGTTATGCTTATGGACTTGGTAAAAAAGTGTATGGGTATATGAATGAAACAATCGATTATGTGGATCAATTTGAAGCTGATGAAAAAGAGATACTAGATGGTATAGTATATGATAAAGATGAAAAGGTGATTGAGGATTTTTCTCATCCTATAAATCTTATGATAGCTTGTTCTGTTGATGATATAATCAAAGGTGGATTTGAAGAGGTATTAAAACAAATAAGTTAAATATGAAAAAAACTGATCTTTTAATACTTATATATTGTATCCTTGTAGTATTTTCTGTGATGTATGCTACTCAACCCTTACAGCCATTATTGGCTGATGAGTTTGATGTATCCATAGCAAAGGCTTCACAGTTTACTGCTGTGATTATGCTTTTTCTAGCAATATCTCCTATTATTTATGGATATATCTTAGAGAAGGTAAATGTAAAAAAGATGCTTATTAATTCATCTATTATTTTACTTATTACAAATATCCTTTTGGGACTTACAAATACTTATGAGCTTTTTTTACTTTTTAGAACCATTGAAGCTATGGTGATACCTGCTATTTTAACTTCATTGATGAGTATATTGGCAAATATTGATAAGCAAAATGTAAAAGCAAATATGTCCATATATGTGGCAGCTACTGTATTTGGTGGGCTTGCTGGTAGGGTGTTTTCTGGTTTTATTGCTACAAATATCTCCTATGAATTTGTATTTTATTCTTTATCTTTAGGGCTTTTTATTTCTATTTTCTTTATAAATAAACTCTCCTATGAAGGGGAAGCCAATATGGTAAAACCCCAGCTCAGTGATATCCTTGATATATTAAAAGATAGAAGCTTTTTTACAATTTATCTTTTGATGTTTTGTGTATTTTTTGTATTTGCAGGGGTTTTAAATGTATTGCCCTTTAGGGTAAAAGAGATATCAAATGATATATCAGAGTTTCAAATCTCATTATTATATCTTGGATATGGTATGGGTATTTTGGTATCTTTAAATCTTCAAAAGATTGTAAAAGTATTTAAAAATGAGATAAATACTATATTAGTAGGGCTTTTATTCTTTTTATTTATTACTATATTTTTAGTGATAGAAAGTGTGTTTTTACTTTTTATACTTATTTTTTTATTTTGTCTTGGTATGTTTACTGTTCATAGTGTAAGTACAGGTTTTGCCAATTCAATGAGAGCTTCACAAAAGTCACTTACTTCTGGTATGTATCTTAGTTTTTATTATCTTGGTGGTGCGGTAGGGTCTTATTTGCCATCTATTGTTTATGAGCATTTTGGATGGGATGTTGTTATATATATGTTTTGTGCTATTTTAGTATTTATTACTATATTAGTTGTAAAAAGAAGGGGGTTATTTTAATGATAAAAGTAGATAGATTAGATCATTTGGTTTTAACTGTAAAGGATATAGATAAAACTGTAGAGTTTTATGAAAAACTAGGGTTTGAGAAAGAGATATTTAAACAAACTAGAGTAGCTTTAAAATTTGGACTTCAAAAGATAAATTTACATCAACTTGGGAATGAATTTGAACCAAAGGCTTTTAATGTAAAAGAGGGAAGTGCTGATCTTTGTTTTATAGTAAAGACTAAACTTGATGAGGTAAAAAACTATCTTGAATCTATAGGGATAGAAATAGAAGAGGGGATAGTAGCTAGAACTGGAGCTATTGGAAATATAGAGTCTATTTATATACGTGACCCTGATAAGAATTTAATAGAGTTATCAAATTATATAGACTAAAAGTCAAGCACTTTTAGTCTATCTTTCATTTTTCTTCATAATTTAATTAATATGCAAAACTAATGCATAAAGGTTAAATTTTATTAAAAAACAAAGCAGTAGAATTTATATATAAGATAAAAACTAAAAAAGGATTAATTATGAATGATCCTATAAAAGATATTGATCAAGAAGAAACCCTTGAATGGTTAGAATCCTTAGAAGAAGTAATTGAGCAAAGTGGTGAAGAAAGAGCTCATTTTTTAGTAGAAAAATTAATAGATAAAATGAGAAGAAGTGGCTCTCATCTTCCTTATAAAGCTACAACTGCATATATAAATACAATTGATCCCAAAGATGAACCTATAATGCCTGGAGATAGAAAACTTGAAGAATTAATTGATGCTATTATAAGATGGAATGCCATGGTCTTAGTGGTAAGAGCAGCAAAAACAAAATTGGGCTTAGGTGGGCATATCTCCACATATGCTTCTGCTTCCACTTTATATGAAGTGGGATTTAATCATTTTTTTAAAGCAGTAAATGAGAAAGGTGGTGGAGATTTAGTTTATATTCAACCCCACAGTTCCCCTGGTATTTATGCAAGATCATTTTTAGAGGGAAGATTTACAAAAGAGCAAATGGATAATTTTAGACAAGAGGTAGGAGGAAATGGATTATCCTCTTATCCCCATCCTAAACTTATGCCCTCATATTGGCAATTTCCCACTGGTTCAATGGGGCTTGGTCCCATTCAAGCAATTTATCAAGCTAGGTTTTTAAAATATCTTACAAATAGAGGTATAAAGGATTGCTCTGATCAAAAGGTTTATTGTTTTTTAGGTGATGGTGAAACAGATGAACCTGAAGCTTTAGGAGCTATTAGTTTAGCTGGACGTGAAAATTTAGATAATCTTATTTTTGTTGTAAATTGTAATCTACAAAGATTAGATGGTCCAGTTAGGGGAAATGGAAAAATTATCCAAGAACTTGAAGCAAAATTTAGGGGTAGTGATTGGGAGGTTATTAAAGTTATTTGGAGTGGTGCTTGGGATGCTTTATTAAATGTGGATCGTTCAGGTGAACTAAAAAAAGTTATGGACGAGACTGTTGATGGAGAATACCAAAATTCTAAACACTATTTAGGAAAAAACTTCTTTGGTAAATCCCCAGAGGTGAAAAATCTTATTAAAAATATGAGTGATGAAGATATATCAAATCTAAAAAGGGGAGGACAAGACCCTGTAAAGGTTTATGCAGCCTTTGATAGAGCTCTTAAAACAAAAGGTAGACCAAGTGTTATTTTGGCAAAAACCATTAAAGGTTATGGAATGGGTGAATCGGGTGAGGGTAAAAATATTGCCCACGCTGTTAAAGATTTAAGTATAGAAGATTTAAAGGAGTTTAGGGATAGATTTAAACTACCAATTTCAGATGAGGAGTTAAAAGATATCCCCTTTTATATACCAAGTGATGATTCCCCAGAAATTGAATATTTGCATAAACGAAGGGAAGAGTTAGGTGGTTATCTTCCAAAAAGAGCTACAAAATTTACTACAAAATTTGAGATTCCTGTTTTAGAATCTTTTGAAAAACTTTTACAAGGTACTGAAGATAGAGAAGTCTCATCAACCATGCTATTTAATAGGATATTATCAATACTTCTAAAAGATAAAAATATAGGTAAATCAATTGTGCCTATAGTTGCCGATGAGGCTAGAACATTTGGTATGGAGGGTATGTTTAGACAAGTGGGGATTTATGCCCATGAGGGGCAGAAATATGAACCCCATGATAGGGATCAAATATCTTATTATAGGGAAGAGAAAACTGGACAGATTTTAGAAGAGGGGATAAGTGAAGCTGGAGCTATGTCATCTTGGATAGCAGCAGCTACCTCTTACTCTACAAATAATTGCCCTATGATCCCTTTTTATATATTTTATTCAATATTTGGTTTGCAAAGGATTGGTGATCTAGCATGGGCTGCAGGTGATATTCAAGCAAGAGGTTTTTTAATAGGTGCAACATCAGGACGTACAACACTAAATGGTGAAGGCTTACAACATCAAGATGGACAAAGCCATATGATATCAAGTACTATACCAAATTGTTTATCTTATGATCCTACATATGGGTATGAGCTAGCTGTTATCATTCAAAATGGGATAGAAAGAATGTATGGAGAAAAGCAAGAGAATCTATTTTATTATATAACTATTACCAATGAACTTTACAATCATCTTAAAATTAAAGATGGAATAGAAGAGGGTATTATAAAAGGTATATATCACTTTGATACTATAGAAGCCAAAAAAGATTTAAAAGTTAAACTCTTAGGCTCGGGAGCTATTTTTGAACAAGTGAGAGAATCAAGTAGGATTTTGGCTGATGATTTTGGTATTAAATCTGAGCTTTATAGTGTAACCTCTTTTACAAATTTAGGAAGGGACTCTCAAGAAGTTAGAAGGGAAAACCTTTTAAATCCTAGTAAAGAATTAAAACAAGATTATGTTCAAAAGATTTTAGGTGTAGATAGGGATGATGTGGTTATTGCTGTAAGCGATTTTGTGAAATCCTATGCTGAGCAAATAAGAGCTAGTATTAAAGGTGAATATCATACTTTAGGAACAGATGGTTTTGGTAAATCTGATAGTAGAACAAAATTAAGAGGATATTTTGAAGTTGATGCTAAATTTATTGTATTTACAACTTTATCAAAACTTGCAGAGTTAGGAAAAATTGAAAGGGGTATCGTTTTAGAAACTATGAAAAAATATGGAATATCAGAGGATAAAGTAGATCCATTTTATATATAAATAGATATAAAAATAAGATTTTATTAAAAAAGAATACTTTTAGTAGTCTTTATTTTATCTTATGATAAAATGTGAAAAACTATTGGAGTAGAGATTTTGAAATCAGATATTCAAGCAATTAGATATGGATTGATTGCTGTTTTTTTATGGTCTACAGTAGCAACAGCATTTAAATACTCTTTAACATATTTATCCCCTGCACAGCTTGTCTTATATGCATCTCTTACTTCTTTAATAATTTTACTTTTTATAAGCATAAAACAAAACAAATTGAAGCTAGTTTATTCATATATTAAAGAGAGATATATTTTAATCTTTTTATTGGGAGGGATAAACCCTTTTTTATATTATTTAGTTTTATTTAAAGCATACGATCTATTACCTGCACAAGAAGCTCAAGCGATAAATTATACTTGGGCTTTGATGTTGGCTTATCTTGCAGTACCATTTTTAAAACAAAAATTAACAATAAAAGATTTTATTGCTGGGGTGATTTGTTATTTTGGTGTTTTAATTATCTCCACAAAAGGTGATCCTTTATCTCTAAACTTTTCTAATCTTGAAGGAGTTTTATTTGCACTATTAAGTACTGTACTTTGGGCAATATATTGGATATTTAATACAAAAACAAAAGTCGATCCGGTTGTAGGTTTATTTTCTAACTTTTTATTTGCCACACCTCTTATAGTGATTTATAACCTTTATATGGAGCCAATCTCATTACCTGCGATTAATGGAGTATTAGGAGCTATATATATTGGCTTTTTTGAAATGGGTGTTACATTTCTTTTTTGGTTAAAAGCTATGCAGATCACAACCAGTACATCAAAAATAGCAAACCTAATTTTTATATCTCCATTTTTTTCACTTATATTTATCTATTTTATTTTAGATGAACAAATCTATCTATCAACCATATTTGGACTTGTATTTATAATAGTAGGTTTGTTAGTTCAAAAAAAGAGATAATATATAAAGATTAGCTATTTTTTGACATGGGAGTTTTATATAAAAAAAGTAAAATATTCGCATAATTGTTGCGAGAATGTTACTTTTTTACAAAATTGTTTAAAATATATACAGTATTTCAGATAAAACATAAAAGGTTTAAGTTCTAATTTATTTTTTATGTGAAATAATTGTTGTAATAAAAATGATACTACTTTTTGTAGTACTATTTTTTTTAAAGCTTTTCTTAGATTTAAAGGAGGGAGAATGAGATTCTCAAAGATCGTAAGTGCTTTAGCACTAAGTGGGGTAGTTGCTACATCTTTATTAGCAGCTGATACAGTTAAGATTGGTGTTCAAGCGCCTATTACGGGGAAATATGCAAATGAAGGTCAAAGTATTGATAACTTTGTAAGACTAATTGTTGATGAAAAAAATGCACAAGGTGGTCTTTTAGGTAAAAAGATCGAAGTTATCACTTGTGATGATGAAGCAAAAGCTCAAAAAGCAGCAGTTTGTGCGAAAAAACTTACAAATGCTGGTGTAATGGCGGTAATTGGATCATATACTTCAGGTGCAACAGAAGCTGCTCAAACTACATATTATAGAAAAGGTGTACTTCAAACTTCAGATGGTACAAGTGATTCTTTAATCAAAAGAAAATATTGGACTTTCTTTAGAAACTCATTCCCAAATTCATCTCAAAGTGATTTTACAGCAGAGTATTTTGTAAATGTAAAAAAATACCAAAGAATTGTTGTTTTATCTGATTATTCTTCATATTCAGCTGGTTTAGGTGATGCAACAGAAAAATCAACTAAAAAACTTGGTGGAAATGTAATCTTTAGAGGTAAGATCAAATCAGGTACACAAAACTTTACAGCTGTACTTACTAAAATTAAAGCAATGAATCCAGATGTAATTTATTACTCAGGATATTATACAGATGGTGGACTTTTAAGAGCACAACAAATTCAATTAGGAATTAACGCAGATTTCGTTGGTGGTGATTCAAATGATAACCCAGATTTCTATAAGTTAGCAGGTAAAGCATCAGCTGGTACAGTTCTTATCAACTTCCCAACTCCTGAGATCTTACCATATAAAGAAGCTAAAAAATATTTAGCAGCTTATAAAGAGAGATTTAAAATTGATCCTCCATCAATTTGGCCTGTTACAAATGCTGATGGACTTAGAGCTATTATTGAAGCGGCTGAGAAAACAAACTCTTTAGATACTAAAACAATCTCTACATATATTAGAAAAGATATGAAAGACTTCCCTGGTATTACGGGACCATTTAATATTAGAAAAGATGGTGAGAGAGTTGGAGCTAAGTTCGTTGTTTACAAATTAGATAATGATGGAACAAAATCAGTAGTTAGTGAATAAAAGTAGTACATAATGGATATCTTTCTACAACAGTTAATAAATGGTTTAACTATAGGAAGTTTATATGCATTGGTAGCTTTAGGTTATACAATGGTTTACGGTGTGATGAAGTTGATCAACTTCGCACACGGTGACCTTGTTGCCTTTTCTGCTTATGTTGGACTTACTATATTTTCACAACTATTCGGTGCTAGTGCAACAAACTTTATAAATATTATCATAATCTTTTTACTAACTGCAATTATTGTTGCTTTTGTTGGTGTTCTTCTTGAGCGCCTTGCGTACAGACCTTTAAGAACGGCACCAAGACTTAGTGCAGTTGTTTCAGCACTTGGTGCAGCACTTGTTATTCAAAATGGAATTATGCTTATTTGGGGTCCAAATATGCAAATATTCCCAGCTGATTTATTACCAAGTACATCTTGGAATTTTGGTGGGGTTATTATCTCATTTACACAGCTTGTTATTTTGGCACTTTCTGCTGTATTAATGGCAGCACTTTATATATTTATAAACAAAACAAAAATGGGTACAGCTATTAGAGCTAGTGCTATCGATCAAGACGCAGCAAAACTTATGGGGATAAATGTAAATAGAGTAATTATGACTATATTTATTATTGGTTCTATGTTAGGTGCTATTGGTGGATTATTCATTGGATTATATTATAGAGCACTTACTTTTGATATGGGATGGCTATATGGTTTAAATGCCTTTATCGCTGCCATTATTGGTGGGATTGGATCGATTCCTGGTGCGATGATTGGTGGATTACTTCTTGGTTTATTTAATGCACTTATTGCTGGATATATATCAACTGAGTGGGCTGAAACATTTACGTTTATTTTACTTATTATTATTTTAATTGTAAGACCTACTGGTATTCTTGGTGAAAAAACTGCGGAGAAAGTATAATGAATAAGACTAGTACAATTGCTGCAGTTTTTATAGCTGTGATGGCGGTATTTCCTTTTTTAGTTGATTCTGCTTGGTTATCTATTGGTATCACGTTTTTAGTTTTTGCTACAGTTGCATTTTCTCAAGATATTATCCTTGGACGTGCTGGAGTATTTAATATGGGTCATGCCATCTTCTTTGGTATGGGGGCATATACTACAGCCATATTAAATGTACATTTTGGTTTAGAGATCATTGAGACTCTTCCATTTGCTATACTTTTCCCAGCTATTATAGCTATACTTTTAGCTGGTCCAATTATCCACTTAAGGGGTGATTATCTATTAGTTGCAACTATTGGTTTTAATATCATTTTTGAACAAGTATTAAAAAATGATGTATTTGGATTAACTGGTGGACCAAATGGTATTTTTGGTATCGATGTAGTTAGAGTTTTTGGATATGAATTATGGTCTGATACTGCTATTTATTATATGGCATTTGGACTTTTAATCATCACTTTACTTATCATTAGAAATCTTGATAGATCAAAATATGGTAGGGCTTTATATTATATAAATAAAGATGAGATTGCTGCAAAATCTATGGGTATAAATATTCCATATTATAAACTTTTTGCTTTTGCTTTAGGTGCTGCTATTGCTGGTGCTGCTGGTAGTGTTTTTGCTATTCAGTATTCAGCGGTTTCTCCTGAGTCATTTAGTTTTATGCAGTCTGTAATGTTCTTTGCAATCGTACTTGTGGGTGGATCAGCTTCACTTCCTGGTGTATTAATTGGTACATTTGTGATGTTTGTATTACCTGAGCTATTTACAGAGTTTAAGGAATCAAGATATCTAATCTTCGGTGCTGCTATGGTTCTTGTGATGGTTCTTAGACCAAATGGTGTATGGCCTGCAAAATTTGGAATCATGCCAAAGTTTTTAAAGAAAAAAGCTGATGGAGGAGATAAATAATGAAATATGTTTTAGAGATTGAAAATGTTTCAAAGTTCTTCTATGGGCTAACAGCTATTGATGATCTTACTATTAGAGTAAAGCCTGGTCAAATTTATGGGATCATTGGTCCAAATGGTGCAGGGAAAACTACACTATTTAATAATGTAACTGGTATTTATACTCCTGAGAAGGGAACTATTAAATATAAAGGTGTAGATATCACTGGTATGGCTCCCCATAAAATTGCACAAATGGGTGTACTTAGAACATTTCAAAATATTAGATTATTTAAAGAGATGTCTGTGGCTGAAAATATTATGGCTGGATACCATACTAAATCAAAACAAAAATGGTATCATTCAATTTTTCACACTCCAGCATATAAAAAAGATGAAGAGGCTGCTTGGAGAAAAGTTGAAGAGCTTATGGATTTTTTTAATCTAACAAGACTTGCCACAACTCCTACAGGAGATCTTTCTTATGGTAATCAAAGAAAAGTAGAGATGGCTAGAGCTTTAGCAGCAAATCCAGAACTTCTTATTTTAGATGAGCCTGCAGCTGGATTAAATGAAAATGAAACAAAAGAGCTTACTGAGATAATTAGAAAAATATCTGAAATGGGTATTGGAATTATGATGATTGAGCATGATATGGAGATGGTTATGAGTTTAACTGACTATATCACTGTTATAAACTTTGGTAAAGAGATCTCTCAAGGTGAGCCAAGTTTTGTACAAAATGATCCAAGAGTTATTGAGGCTTATATTGGATCAGATGATGAAGATGAGGATGAGTAATGGTTGATCATGAAGTATTATTAGAAGTAAAAGATTTACATGTAAATTATGGGGCTATTACTGCCATAAAAGGGATCAATCTAAAAGTTAAAAAAGGTGAGGTTGTAACTATCCTTGGTGCTAATGGTGCAGGAAAAACAACAACCCTTAGAACTTTATCTGGTCTTTTAAAAGCAAAATCAGGTCATATTATCTTTGATAAAAATGATATCACAAAAACAGAAGCCCATGAGATTGTATCTCTTGGTATGTCTCACTCTCCTGAGGGAAGAAGGGTATTTGCTACACTCACAGTTGAAGAGAATCTTATGATGGGCGCATATACACTAAAGCACCATGATAAGGAGACTTTAGAGTGGATATATGATATCTTACCAAGATTAAAAGAGAGACGTAAACAGTTAGCGGGAACACTCTCTGGTGGTGAGCAACAGATGCTTGCAATTGGTAGAGCGATTATGTCTAAGCCAAAATTATTGATCTTGGATGAGCCAAGCCTAGGGCTTGCTCCAATTTTAATAAAAGCTATCTTTAAAGCAGTAAAAGAGATCGCTGAATCTGGTGTGACTGTTTTACTTGTGGAACAAAATGCAAAGGCTGCTTTAAAATTAGCAGACCGTGCATATGTACTTGAAGTGGGTAAAATCACCCATGAGGGTACTGCTGAGGAATTACTAAATTCTGAAAAAATCCAAGAAGCATATCTTGGTAAAAAACACTAAAAACTTTTTTAGTGTTGAAATAAAATCATCAAGGGAGGTTTTAAGACCTCCTTTTTTTAATGCGCCATAAATACTGGTATATCTGTGTGTTCTAATATATACTTTGTAGTACCACCAAGCATTAACTCTTTTAATCCCCTATGACCAAAAGCACCTGCAACTATTAGATCATAATTACCTTGAATAGCGTTATTTAATAAAGCTTGTCCTGCTATTTTAGTAGTTTGTATCTCTTCATATGTGATCTCTATACCATGAACCCTAAGGTAGGATTGGATTTTTTTGATCTCACTTTCATTTTCAACATACTCTTTTGAATAGATAAGATGAACTTTTTTTGCTTTTTTTAATAAAGGTATAGAAAGGGATAAGGCTTTTGATGCTTCAGGTGAATTATTCCATCCTATTAATATATTTTGAGTGCTAAAGCTTTTCATCTCCCTTGGAAACATCAAAACAGGTTTTCCACTTTTTACTACTACTGCTTCAAAGGTAGCTGTTATTTTACCATTGTGTGGAGACGCTGTTAATACAAGATCACAGTATTTAGATTCTTGTTCGATTATCTCACTTCTATATCCTTCTCCTACAATAAGTTCTGCTGTAGGGATACCATTTAATGCTATATTTGAGATTTTGATATCAAGTTTAGTAGCCTCTTTTTTTACAAGATTTCTATATTTTTGATGCTCTTCATTTAATCTTGTCTCTGCTATAGCATTTATCTCACCTAACATATTTGCTGGGATTACTTCATCCATTTTTTTAAAGATTTTACTTGGTTTTGCTTGTGCTTGTAAAATCTCTAAATGGCATTTAAAATATTTAGCTATTGTTAATGCTCCTTGGATTCTCTCAACTAACTCATTTCCACCACCAATTGGAAAAAATATTTTTTTGTATTCCATAAAGTATTCCTTTTTATAAATTATAAAATACTAACATATAAAAATTGTATCTTTAATTACAAAGGGGAACATATTTAAAATAGAGGAGATGTTTTAGGATATTTTTGTGTGAGGGATTATAAATAAAGCAAAAATAGCTTTATTTATAAAAAGGTTCAATTATATAACATCCCATTGACCATTGGGTGTTATTTTGTGATTCTGTGATTTCTCCACCTTTAAAAGTGGTTTTTAGGTTGTCATATTTTGCTACAACTGTATCAAACTTTTTAATTATTTCTGGGATTCTTTTATCAAGTTTTTTTCTAGCATCAGCTGATAAATCAATATAAAATGTAAAAACTCCATAGTCTAAAGAGGAGTTTGGAAACTCTTTATCCCTATTGATCATTTTACAGATTCTATCTATCTCTTTTAGATAATCTGCTTTTGCATTTACTACATTTCCTTGGGAAGAGATTATTACCCTTGATACAATAGGATCACTATCGATACGCTCGTGTCTTTCGTCAAGTGTGATACTAAAAGTACCTTCTTTTAAGTCTCTTTTATTCATGAAGTTTAAAAAACTATCACAATCAGGCAGGGAACATTTTAATATATCAGAAGTAGTGGCATCGATAAAAATTTCTGGTGAATTTTCAATGGCAGCTATCTCTTGGGCTATATGAATTGTTACAATTTTTCTTGGACCATAGGATAAAGTTAGTCTATCATTTGTCCAATATAAAAAATTATTTTTTGCTTTTTCTATACCGCTTAGGATAGCATTTATTACATTTTCTTGGGATGGAAAATCAGTCATAGTAGTTTTCCTCCACTTCATCTAAAATACCACTTTCAAAAAGAATATTTTCAATAAGTTTATTTTTTGAAACATTGATTTTTTCTGAGAGAATCACCAGTGCATCGTCTAACTTAGAGTCAATTTTAATTGTAAGTTGAGAGATTTCTCTTTTCTCTTTGATACTTTTGTCAATTGCACTTTTAATAATAGTTCTGTCATGTTTTTGTTTTGCCACAAAAGTCCTTTTTTCCTTTGGTTAATGAAATATTTTACTAAAATTTTTTTTAAACATTCTTTAGGTACTACTTTTTTATTTGTGTAGAAACTATACAGCTGTATTGCTAAAATCGCTTTAACAGAAAGAAAATTTATTTAAAATTAAGTTTTCGTTTGACATAATTCTTTAAAAGTATTCCTTTTTGTAGTACTAAAAATAAATTATAAAAACTAGGAAGATTTATGGAAAACCAAAAGAAAATTATCCAAAATGCTATTGACTTAGCACAAAAGTGGCAAAATAGAGCTACTGAACTTGTAAGTGATTTTGATAGAGAATTCTATGTAAAAATGAACAAAATGCTTGATCATCCAAAAGATAAAGCTCTTTTAATTGAGCTAATGGATCAAAGTTTTAGAGCTGAGAATCCAGTAAGAATTGCAGATCAGATTTGTTTCTTATTAGAAAAACATGGAATGGCACACTTTTTCACTACAAAAGATAGAATGCTATTATGGATGTTTCAAAATATTGGTAAACATTTACCTAATTTTTCAGTTCCGATGTTTGTTAATCAAATTAGAGAAGATACAAGAACAGTAGTAATTAAAGGGGAAGATAAACCATTTAATGAACACTTAGTGATGAGAAAAGAAGAGGGTACTAGAGTAAACCTTAATCTTATTGGTGAGGTTGTTCTTGGAGAAGAGGAAGCAGAAGAGAGAATTCAAAAATATCTAAAAGCTTTGGAAAATCCAAATATTGATTATATCTCTATCAAAATATCTACAATTTTTTCACAAATCACAGCTATAGATTTTGATAATACTGTTTCTGTATTGGTTGATAAATTAACTAGAATCTATAAACAAGCACAAAAATATCCATATATCGCTCCAGATGGAACAAAATCAAATAAATTTATCAACCTAGATATGGAAGAGTATAGAGATCTTGATATCACAGTTGAAGTATTTAAAAAGACTTTAGAAAAACCGGAATTTAAAGATTTCTACGCTGGTATAGTACTACAAGCTTATCTTCCTGATTCATTTAATGTACAAAAAGATTTATGTGAATGGGCAAGAGTAAGAGTAGAAAATGGTGGAGCTCCTATTAAGTTTAGACTTGTAAAAGGTGCAAATATGGAGATGGAAGAAACAGAAGCATCTCAAAAACACTGGGAGATGGTAACTTATACAGATAAGTCTGATACAGATTCAAATTATAAAAGAATGGCAAGATATGCCCTACAGCCAGAAAATGCTCCTTATATGCATATAGGAACAGCTTCACACAATCTATTTGAACTTGCATATGCAACAACTTTAGCTGAGGAAAATAATACTAGTGAATATCATACTTTAGAGATGCTTGAGGGTATGAGTGAAGCAGCAAGATTAGCTATAAAAGAGATTAGTAAAAGTGTGATCCTTTATGCTCCAACTGCTTCAAAAGAACAATTTACAAATGCTATTGCATATCTTGTAAGAAGACTTGATGAAAATACTGGTCCAAATAACTTTATTAGATACTCTTTTGGTCTTAAAGTTGGATCAAAAGATTGGATAATGCAAAAAGAGTTATTTGAAAAATCTTTTGAAAATGAAAAAACTTCATTTGTAGGTGCTAAAAGAAAACAAAATAGATTAGAAGAAAAGTGGGATGACTTTAGTGGATCATCTTATGATCTTGGAGAATATCATGCAGAAGCTGATACAGATTTTGTACTTCCTGCAAATCAAGAGTGGGCAAAGGCAATTACTAAAAAATGGAAGTTCTCAAAAGATACAGATCACAAAGTTGCACCAGTTGTAGTAGCAGGTGAAGATTTAACAGAAAATAGAAAAGTAATAGATGCTATTGATAAATCACAAGTTGAAGATGGTGTTTTAGCTGGAAAGTTTGCAAATGCTACAGTTGAAGATCTTAAAAAAGCTGTTGAAGTTGCTAAAGCTGATGTTGATGGATGGAGATCAAAAACACATAAAGAGAGACATGCTTTATTAAAACAAGTGGCTATAAAAGTTAGACAAAGAAGAGATGATCTTATTGGTGTAGCTGCAGCTGAAGTTGGTAAGGTATTTACTGAAACTGATGTGGAAGTATCTGAATCTGTTGATTTTATAGAGTTTTATCCATACTCAGCAGAATATTTTGATAAATATGAAAACTTAGATTTTTCAGGTAAAGGTGTAGGTGTAGTTGTTCCACCATGGAATTTTCCTGTAGCTATTCCATTAGGTGGTATTGCCGCAACCCTTGCAGCAGGAAATACAGTGATCATCAAACCAGCATCAGTAGCAGCACTTACAGCATATGAGATGTGTAAATGTTTTTGGGATGCGGGTATTTCAAAAAATGTACTTCAATTTACACCTTGTCCAGGGAGACTAGCAGGTGAGCATCTAATAGCAAATAAAGATGTGGATTTTGTAATCTTAACAGGTGGAGAAGATACTGCATATAATATGCTTGAGACAAGACCTGATCTATTTTTAACAGCTGAGACCGGTGGAAAAGATGCAACAATCGTGACAAATATGGCTGATAGGGAACAAGCAGTTAAAAATGTATGTCAATCTGCTTTTGGAAACTCTGGTCAAAAATGTTCGGCTACTTCATTATTAGTTCTTGAAGAAGAGGTTTATAATGATGAGGCATTTAGAAAAGCTTTAGTTGATACTGCGAAATCTATGAACGTAGGTTCTGTTTGGGATTTCAAAAATAGAATAGGGACATTGGCAAATCCAGTTGAGGGAGCACTTAAAACTGCAATCTCAGCATTAGAGAAAAATGAAGAGTGGGCATTAGCTCCTGAGTATGCACACAATAATGAATATATGTTAAAACCTGCAATTAAGTGGGGAGTAGATGAGGGTAACTTTATCCATATGAATGAGTTATTTGGACCAGTATTAGCAGTAATGAAAGCAGATAATCTTGAACATGCTATAAAGATTGTAAATGATACAGGATATGGACTAACTTCTGGAATTGAATCTTTAGATGAAAGAGAAGTTGCTTATTGGAAAGAGAATCTAAAAGCTGGAAACCTTTATGTAAATAGGGGAACAACTGGAGCAATTGTACTTAGACAACCATTTGGTGGAATGGGTAAATCAGCAATTGGTGCAGGTAGAAAAGTAGGAATCCATAACTATATAACTCAGTTTGTTGATTTTAAAGAAGTAAGTGAGCCAAAAACTCCTAAAAGATATTACAATGATTTAACATCTTTTATCTCTACTTGTAAAGGTACAGAAGAGCAAAAAGGGGACTTTGAAAAACTAGAAAATGCATTACAATCTTATCTGTATAATTTTGAAACAGAGTTTTCGAAAGAAAAAGATTATTGTGAGGTAAGAGGTGAAGATAATCACTTTAGATATTTACCTCTTGAAAATGTGGTTATTAGAGTCTCAAATGATGATACTATTTTTGATGTGGTATCAAGAGTTTTAGCTGCTAATATTTCAGGTGTAAACTTTACAGTATCTATAGATAATAATCAAGATGTAAAATCATTTTTAGAAAGAGCTAAATCAAAAGTTCTAGGTTCAAAAGGAAAAATAGTGATTGAAAGTGATGATATATTTGAAGCTACAATCTCTTATTTTGAAAGAATTATATATTCAGATATAGCAAAAGTACCAGCAAAAATATTTGAAGCTGCTGCAAAAACTGTTACATTTATAGTAAGACAAAAACCAATGATGGAAGGTAGGTTAGAGTTATTAAACTACTTTATCGAGCAATCTGTATCACATTCATACCATAGATATGGAAATATTGGTGCAAGAGGAATGGAATAAGAGGTAAAGCCTCTTATTTCTGATTTCATAATTAACAGCTCATTCCCTACATCCCATGATGAGCTGTTTGTTATGAAATCAAGGGATTCCCATAGCTTATAGTAGTGAGTAGATATATAATAACAACCCCTTAGACAATCTCCTATGTTTAAAGCTCCATTGATACAAAGTAAAATATCTACTCACCAGTATAAGTTATAGGGATTTTATAGAAAACAGTTCATCTCCAAAACTCATAATGAACTGTTTTTTATAAAATCAAAAAATATGGGCACATCTAAATATTAGGGTGCTTAGAAACATTATAATTTTAAGGTTTCAATATGAGTATATGGATTGTTTTATTCATACTATTTTTAGTAATAATTATTGCATGGTATGTGCACGATAAATATGTACAAAGAAAACATCAGATTTTAGTAAATTATCCAATTATTGGTAGGCTTAGATTTGTATTTCAAGAGTTTAGAGAACCATTTAGACAATATTTTGGTGATGAGAAGTTTTATGAATCTATGGATAAATTAGATTGGGTATATAGTGCTGCTAGGGATAAGATAAATTTTTCATCTTTTTCACCATCTCAACCCTTACCAAAACCAAAGTTTATGTTAAGACATGCAAACCTTGTTTTAAATGATAATGAGGTAGAAGATAATTTTTCTGTGACCTTTGGAGCAAATAGGGAAAAACCTTTTATCACCTCTTCTATAATTGCTAGAGGTCCTATGAGTGATGGCTCTATCTCTCCTGAGGGTACTAGAGCTTTTGTTTATGGTTCTCAAATGGGTGGATTTCCTATAAACTCAGGAGAAGGTGGATTCACCTCAAACTTTTTTGTTACACACAATAAATATGATATGGATTATATAACAGAGGTAAAGGGAAATAGTCTTGAACATACTATATTTAAACTATCAAAAATATTTTTTAACTATCCTGTTGCAGTGGATTTTTATAGAAAAGTAGTATTTAGAAAAGATCCTTTATCTGATACCTATGTATTTAATAAAGAAAAAGAGTGTTTTTATAGACCAAATTGGGATGCAGATATTGATAAATTTCCTGATGAGGTTCCTTCTGATATGCCAGATATTATCTTACAAATCAGTTCTGGTTTTTACGGGGTGAGAACTAAAGAGGGTGAGTTTGATATGGATCGTTATGAAAAGCAGATGTGTTTTTGTAAGATGACTGAGATCAAACTAGCTCAAGGTGCAAAACAAACAGGTGGTAAATTGATCGCAAAAAAAGTTACACCTACTATTGCTTATTATAGAAATATAGAACCATATAAGGATGCTTTTTCTCCAAATAGATTCCCTTATGCAAATAGTTACGATGAGTTATTTGATTTTATAGGTGAACTTCAAAAGGTATCTAAAAAACCTGTAGGTATAAAAATAGTGATCTCTGATGAAAAAAATATTGTACCAATTGCACAGGAGATTAAAAGAAGAATAGAGTTAAATCTTCCTTATCCTGATTATATTTCTATTGATGGTGGAAGTGGTGGAAGTGCTACTGCTCCTTTAGATATGATGGAGCGTATTGGTATGGATATACGTGATGCTTTATATCTTGTGGATAAGGTACTTAAGGAGTATGGTATAAGAGATAGGGTGAAACTTAGTGCAAGTGGAAAGATATTGACCCCTGATGATATTATCATTACCTTATGTTTAGGGGCTGATTTTATACAGATCGCTAGAGGTTTTATGATGAGTGCAGGGTGTATTCGTGCTAGATATTGTTCAGGTGCAGGTGAGCATCAGTGTCCTGTTGGACTTGCCACACAAGATATAAATAAAAGAAAACACTATTTTGTAAAAAAACACTCTGAATATGTGAGAAATTACCATAATAATATATTAAAAAGTATGAAAAGTTTACTTGCTGTTATGGGGCTTAAAAATATAAAAGATTTATCTAAAGAGAAGTTAATCTTTTTAGATAGAAACTCAGTAATCCATGATGATATGGATAAATTATTTGAGAGAAGAATATTCAATAAGAAGGGTAATATAAACTAAGAATTTTATTCTTTTTTGATAATATTTCATCTAAATTAATAAGGAAAATAATGAATAATAAAACTAAAGGAACTCTTTTAGTTCTTATTTGTGTTGCTTTATGGGCTATGATCCCACCTGCTGCAAAAATAGGACAATCATCACTAGATAATCATCAATTTTTATTTTGGTCAAGTTTGATCTCTTTTGTTTGTTTATTTTTAACCGCACTTGTAAAAAGAAAAGTTCATGAGATAAAACATTATAGTTTAAAAAACTGGGTTTGGGTTATTATCTTAGGTTTACTTGGTACTTATATCTACTATCTTTTTTTATATCTTGGATATAAAGAAGCTAAAGGTTTAGAAGTACTTGTGGTTCAATATACTTGGCCAATTTTGATAGTTGTATTTTCTTTGTTTTTATTAAAAGAAAAGTTAACTATAAGAAAAACAGTAGCCGCACTTTTAGGTTTTTTAGGTGTAATTGTAGTTTTAACTAAAGGGGACTTTTCTAATGTTCATATAAATAACTTTGAAGTGATATTTTTAGTATTTTTAGGGGCTTCATCTTTTGCTTTATTTAGTGTTTTAAGTAAAAAAATCCACCTAGAGCCTATAGGTGTAACTAGTATATATTTTTTAAGTGCTACTATTGCATCTTTATTTTCAATGTTTTATTTTTCATCTTTTGCTTTACCAACTAGTTCTGAATGGATTCCTGTTTTATTAAATGGAGTTTTATTAAATGGTTTTTCTTATCTATTATGGTTAAATGCACTAAAACTTACTGAAGCATCTTACTTAGCTCCATTTGTTTTTATAACACCAATTTTATCTGCTATTTATCTAATCGTTTTATTTAATGATCCTATTGAGAGTGCATATATAGTAGGTTTAGTTTGTGTAGTTATTGCAGGATTGATTAATTCTGTACAAAG
>CAYFGQ010000035.1:7406-32567 GCA_964342525.1 uncultured Arcobacteraceae bacterium | reverse complement strand
AAGCTGAGAAAATATTTCAATAAAATTCAGGAGCACATTTCCAACCGGGGGAGAGAGCTTTTTGCTTACTTTTGTACGGAGACAAAAGTGAGAAGGAATAAAGTGAAATGTTGAACACTAACTCACAAGTAATCTTGTCTTGGCAACATTTTATAATAGCAATGCACCTAAAGATCTCCAAACAAACCAACAATTCCCCAAAAAATATAATTTAATTCTCCTAAAAAGAGAAATTCTACTTTTTGGAGAAATTATACTAAATTAGTGCTTCTCACACAAAATATTACAAGCCTTAAAAGTTCCCGGCATAGGATTTAATACAACCTTTGTAAAACCAGTAGCCTTACACATCTCATCCGTTTTAAAAATATACTCCTCTAAAACAGGATAGTTTTTATCACTTACCTCAGAAGTAGCAGCTCTCATCTCAAGACCAGTCAATACACCAATCTCAGTCTCTTTAAAACCATCACTAGTGATATCATTCTTATAAATAGTTTTATTGCTATCTGGGAAATAGCTAATTACATTAATCTCATTTTTATCCTGAAATATCTCTTTTTTACCAAATGAAGTAATTACACAAGTACCAGAACATTGATATGTCCCTATCACATCTTTTACTGAAGCACAAGTATATTTTTTCACCTCATTTTTTACTGTAATTTGAGTAGTAGAACAAGCAGTAAAAAATAAACTAGATAAAGCCACAAGTAAATACATAGAAAATCTATTTTTCATAACAATCCTTTTTTCGATATATAAGGAGGGTATCAAAAATAAGTCTCCTAAAGGTCTCAAATTTGTAAGATACTATTTTTAGTTTTTAGATTTTACCTTTTAGCTAGATAGATGTATAATAAGCAACAAATTATAAAAATTATAAAAGGTATATTTTGAAGATATCAAATATTTTAAAAACTAAAACCTCAAATGTAGTAAATCTTACAAAAGATCAAATAGACAAATCATTTGATTTTACAAAATTAAAAAGTGAAAAACTAAAAGAAAAAATAGATCTAAAAATTCAAGAAAAAGCAGTCTTAAAACTAAAAGCAAAACTAGCAATGGAACATAAAAGCTTTGATGATTATAGTGATGAAGAGTTAGAAATCATGCTTTATCAAGAAAAACAAGAGATAAAAGATGATCTAAAAACAAAATCCTTGGTAGCAGCATTGGCTATGATAGGATTAGACTTTTTGGTAGTTTAGATGTTTAGACAAGTAAAATCAGCCATCTTTTGGACTCTTATTTATAAGTTTAGAAAAAGACTTACAATAGTTGCTCTTTTATTATCTATAGTATTACTCTCTCAGTGGATATATGCAGATGTAGTGGAGTATCTTAAACTTATAGAAAGAATAGAGTATCTACATTTACTTTTACCTATCAAATGGATAGTGATACTCTCTAATATAGGTATAGCAACTTATTTAATCCTCACAATTTTTAAACAAGATAAGCAAGAAAAAGAGGATTCAAAAGGAAAAAAAGAAGAAAAAGTTGAAAAACAAAAGATCAAAAATGAGACAAAAGAATCTTCTCTAAATGAAACAAATAAAGATAAAAGATTTAGCTCTAGGGAGAGGGAATTTTTAACTAAGAAGATTAGAAGTGAAGCTGAGATATTGAGAGATAAGAAAAAGTAAAACTTTTAGATTTTAGTTTTTACCTTTTAGCTCTTAAATATTTCCCTTTATTTTATTTCTCCCATCCTTTTTTGCCTCATAAAGTAGATCATCGGCTATTTTATATATCTGATCCATATCAAGGTTTTCACCTTGATATATATACATTCCCATAGATACTGTTATATATTCTGAAGTAGAACTAAAAGCGTGTTCTATTTTTAGCTCCTCTATATTTTCTCTTATACCATTTGCCATAGAATATGCAGCATCGATCTCTTCAGTGAAAAATAGTGCACCAAACTCTTCCCCTCCAATTCTAAATACAAAGTCATTTTCCCTTTTTAGGGATTTACTTAAAGATTTAGCTACTTTTATAAGGGTATCATCACCCATTTGATGTCCATAGTTGTCATTGTATTGTTTGAAGTGATCTATATCCATAAGACAAAATACTAGGCTAAGATTGTGTCTTTTTGATATACTTAGTTTTTGAGGGAAGAGCTTATCAAAATATCTTCTATTGTATAGATTTGTAAGTGCATCTGTTATGGATAGTTTTTCGATCATTTTTTTATCTGTAGTATTTATACGAATAGAATCAAAGCCAGTAATATTTTTATAGTAATCAAAACTAGGGCTTATAGTCACATCTGCCCAGTAGGTTGTACCATCTCTTTTTTGATTTGGTATCTCCCCTTTCCATGTTTTACCATCTAGGATTGTATCCCACATATCTTTGTATTTACTTGCATCTACACTAGGATGTCTAAGAAGTCTATGATTTGCTCCTAGTAGGTCGGTTTTTCTATATCCGGTGATATCACAAAAGGCATTACTTGCATAGGTGATCTCCCCAGCTTTATTTGTACTTGAAAAGGAGATATATTTATCAATAAGTTTGATATATTTTTTATTTTGGGTATGTTCTATCTCTTTTCTTAGACTATCAGCTACGATTTTTAAGATGATATTATCACTTTTTGATAGGTAGATATTTGTATCCTCTTCAAAGATAAACTCAGCCACACCCACAACCACATCATTTGATATAAGAGGAACAGCTATAAACGTCTTTAGATCTTTTTGGATATATTTTTTTACTTTTTTTGTGGCATAGGCTTCCCCTATGATTCCACTATATAAATCCATTAGTTTTGCTACATTATCAATATCTCTATTATATACATCTAGAAGTTGTAGATTCATATTTTTTTCATTTACAAGATAAAGTGAGCCCCTTTTAGCTTCAAATTGATCACAGGTAAATTTTATAGATTCTTTTGCAATATTTATAATATCTCTACAAGATTGTAAGATATTATAAAAGTCATTGATAGTTTCCAGCTGTTTTATGGATGCCTTTTGTTTTGTGGCATATAGGATAATCTTTTTTTCTATTTTTTTATAAAAATATAGGGTGGAAGTGGTAAGCAGTATAAGTAAAAAAACTATAATAGCTAGTTTTGTACTATACTGTTCTTTGGTTATTAAATTTTGAGTTAGATTGAGTTCTAAGTTTAGTTCAACTAGATAAAATATGATTACATAAAAAAATATAAAAGCAAGGGTGATAAGAAATATACCATTTTTATAATTCATATCTTTTATTTACTTACTCCCTCTTTAGTATAGGTAGATATGATACTATAAATGGGGATTGTTGTATGGGAGAAAAGTGTTTAAAATATATACAGTTTAGATATAAAGGGGAATCCTTTATATCTCTTCTTTGATCTTTTTAAGATCTTCAATTTTTTCTTTATAAATCTCTTCTTTTGATTCTACGAAATTCATTCTATCTTCATTGATCTCTACATATTGTTTTTTTGAATATTGGGTAATTTTATATAGATAATTTCTTTTTGATGTTAAGAAATCCTCAATCTTTTCAAATCCAAAATTTGCTTTTAGTTTTGTAAGTATCTCATGTTCCCTTGGGATATTGATAGCAAATTTTGTAGGCTCTTTTTTATATAACTCAATTGACTCAGAGATTTGTTGCTCAAAGTGTGCAACAGTTGATTGAGTGATTTGGATATATGAATATGATAAAGCACCATTAAAGTATGCAAACTTTTTTCTAAGAGCTGAAATATTCTCTAAGATTGCATTATGGTAGTGACTTAGTACATTTTCATAAACTTTAGCAGCAAAGTGCCTTGTAGTAGAAAACTCTAAATCTGAAGCGATCTCTCTATGTTTTCTGATAAGCTCATAAGGTTCTTGCCATCTATGGATTCTATTTTGAATATTTATATAGATATCTCTAAATGCTTGATCTGTTAAAAGCTCAACCTCTTTAAGCTCTTTTATTGTTCTTTTAAATAGTTTATCAATCATTTGATCATCATAAAATAGGCTTTTATAGATATTATCTGAATCTATCCAGTATGTATCATACTCAACCCTTTCAAAACTATCCTTACTTAAAAATCCACTTTTTTCTTCAAATCTATCAGCTTTTTGTTTTTTGATATTTTTATAGATTTGGTGAGACATTTTTTCCATAATAGATTCTAAAGAGTTATAGATATTAAATAGTTTTTTAGAGTATGTTTTATGTACATCATCAAACTCTTCTAATATATTCTCTTCAGAGTTTTTAAGTATCTCTGTTAAAGATTGATATACCCCAATTATAGTTACATATTCATTTATTAAAATATCACAGATACCTTTTAAATCTTTTTTGATGGCATACTCTTTAGCTTCAGCTGCTTGAGGTCTAATAGTCTCTTCTATAAAGTTTAGTACCCTTTGGATATTTGATTCTTTTAAAAGGGCTTGATTATCAGTGGCATCTTTTTGACGAATAAAATTGATCTTATTTTTGTATAGGTTAAATTGCTCTTGGAAATGGGATAGGTCATCTATTTCATTTACCCTAAGATCCTCTTTAAAATCTTTTATAAAGTTTTCATACTCATCATGGATAAGTACATCTTTATGGTGTGATCTTGATTCAAGAGCCATTTTTGCTGAGATTGGAGTAACTTCTGCAAAAAATTCAGAGAATTTATCTTTTACGTAGTTTGTAGTTCTCTCGATCTGCTCTTGCGTAAATTTATCTTTTTGATTAAGTACACACAAAGATTTATTTTTAAATTGTCCCATATACTCTTCAAGTACCTGTGCTTCACTCATTTTACCAGCATTATCAATAAGGGTAAGCCAAATAATACCACCTACATCCCTAAGAACTCTTCTTGTTGTATCTGTATCACTTTGAGATTGGGAGTTTAGACCTGGTGTATCTACGAATGATATATCTTTTAATATATCCATTGGCGCATATAATGTAAGATATTTAATATCTGCCATTTCATGTTTTCTTTGATCTGTAAAATCAGCAATAGCTTCAATAGGAGCAAACTCTTGTGCACCTGAATAATAAGTAATTTTTAGTTTATACTCTTCACCATAATTGATAAAGTTTACCTTTGATGTTACTGGTGTGATACCTGTAGGTAAGATATTACGTGAAAGTAGGGCATTTAAGAAGGTTGATTTTCCTGAGCTAAATTGACCTGTGATTGCTATTTCCATAGGATATCTAGCACGACGAATCTGTTTTGATAGTGTTGACTTTAATTGAAATGATGGGAAAAATTTGTCATCAAGAAGTTTAGCATTGATTTTTTTAATATCACCAATTAATCCCTCTTCATAAACCTCTTCTTTTTGTGAATATTTTTCTTGATACTCTTTTACAAAATTACTTAAAATACTCATTTTTTAAGTCCTTTTTCTATTGATTCTAGTTTTTTTAGTTTTTTATGAATCTCAATGGTAAGTTCATCTTTTTTCTCTTCATTTGCTTCAAAGTTAGCTAGTCTATCATGTAGAGCTTTTTCATCTTTTTTAAGTTTATGCTCAAATACCCTTAAAGGCTCTCCAATTTCTTGGAAGAAGTTTTCAATAAGTGCTTCTGATACTACTGTAATCTTTTGTTTGATATTCTCTTCAATTGGTTTAAACTCATCTTTAATATGATTATCAAGGTTTCTATCAAGCTCATTTAATTTTTTAGCACTTGATTTGTTCACTTCAGTTACTATTTTTGATACTAAAATATCATTTGAAGATGTTAAAAATCCACCTTTAAAATCATCTGAGAAGAATCCTCTTGCATCAAAGTTATCATTTTTATGACCCATAACAAAACCAAGATCATGGTATTTTTGCTCACAAATCTCACCTATACTTTGAGATTTTTTAATAAATTTATATCTATAGTCCCTAATCACATCGATAATACCGTCTTTGATAGCAGTCTCTACAATAGTTTTTATCCTAGAATTCTCGGGTTTTCTTTTTGTTTTTTCATAAGAGTATCTTACATCATTAAATACCCTTTGTTTGATAATAGTTTGAAGCTCTACAAGTTCAGTTGAGAGGAAAGTCTCTAATGTAGTTAGATACTCTTTTGCACTATTTTTATAGATATTTATATCCTCATTTAGAGTTCTAAATATCTTTTTGTTTGCATCTTTTTTCTTTTCAAAATCATCAAGATCAGCTTCTAATTCTTCTTTTGATTTTGATAATAAAACAAGCTCATAGTTAAAAGTCTTTTTCTCTTTTTCTATGGCTTTATCTATTTTAGATTTTACACCTTTGATGATAAGATCAGATTTTGAAGAAGATGATCCAAATAGAGTCTCTTCAAGGTAGTTTTCAATCTCTAAGATACCAGTATCTTCTATCTTATATCCAGCGTCCAATGCTTCTTGTTCTCTTCCTGTTCTATGTAGAAGAGCCATTTTCCCAGAGATTGGGATAAATTTGATACTATTTAAGATGTAGTCTAGCTTACTATCTTTATTTTGTGCTCTAAGTTGAGCTTCTATTGAAGTTTTTGTATAGTTGATAACCTCTTCAAGTTGTTCTTTACTTACCATATCTGCTCTTGTAATCACAACAAGTAGTTTTGTTACATTTTGATAAAGTAGGGCATCGATGATAAATTCAACATCTTTTAGTGTAGCACTTTGGGATACATTCATAAGATGAAGCATAAGGTCACATTTTGAAAGGTATTCTTTTGTGATCTCTTCCCTTTGGATTACAGGGTCATCAAGACCTGGCGTATCAACGATCTCTATCCCTTCACCTAGGAATTTTAGATTTGATTTTAGTTCTACGTATTTGATAAGGTTACATTTTTTACCACTAGCATCTGCTGAAGTATATGATGATAGATCATTTATATCTACTGTTTGAGATAGTGAGTCTTCTAAAATAAGATCTTCTAGTTCATCACCAAAAACTTTATGAGTCTCATCTACGAAATCTTTCATAGATTTTATCTCATTTGCTGCTGTTTCTATTTTACCCCATTCTGATTTATTCCAGTAAAATACTCTTGCTTCTGGATCACCATATTTTACAATAGTAAGGTTTGCAGTCTCAGGTACTACAGCACTTCCTAGAATCTCTTCTCCCATAAGGGCATTAAGCATAGTTGATTTACCAGCATTCATAACCCCAGTGATACCGATAGAGAACTTTTGATTGTTTAGATACTCTTTTGTATCCTCAAGTTCTTCTTTAAAATCCTTTGTAATAAATATCTCTTTAAGCTCAGAAATAAGTGCATCAAGTTTTGGCTTAGCTTCTTTAAATGGAACCTTTTCACTATAATCCTCTTCTTCTTGGGTAGTTAGCTCAGAAGTAAGTTCTTGTGGATCAAATAGAGAGATAAGCTTTTTACACTCAGCAGTTCTTATTACATCCTCACGCTCAAGGTATTCTAAAGATTTATGAATTTGTTCAATATGAAGCTCTTGAGTATCATCTTGTATCGCTTCTATTAAGCAGTGTTGTAGTTGGTAAAGATCATCTAAAGTTTTAACCTCTTTATCAGTGATCTCTTTTATAATAGTATCAAAACTCTCAAGATTCATAAACCTCTCATAGTTTTCTCTACTTGCACAAAGAATTAAAGATGCGATATCAAAAAACTCATCTTTTTCTTTATAATCGTTTGTTCCGTATGTAGTTGTTTTTTCTATATCATTTATACCATGAAATAGTAAAAAATAATCCCTTTCTAGACTCATTAAGTATCCCCTCCAAATGACCCAAATTTTGAAATAAAAACTCCAATAAATTTTTATTTCAAAATTTGGGTTTTAATAATTAACCTATAATAAAACTAGCTTTTATGACCGTGTGTTCCACCTCTGATAAGTAATTGCTCACAATATTCCCCACCAATATCATATGCCGCTCCAAAACCAAAAATAGCCTGACCAGAGTTTGGCATAAACTCATGTATATAAAAGTCCGTCATAGTTTTTAATCTTGAAATCATCTCTCCATGTTTATCTTGAAATAAATCCATCAAATCATTAAACTCTTCAGTATCCCTATCAAGTTTTTTAACATCACATTGAAGATTTACTCTTTTTCTTGCAAAAATATTCTCACAAGAATTTTCATCCTCAATAAAAAATAAAGAAACATTTTTATGCTTTTCAAGATTGGTAAAATGTTTAGCGATTGAACTTATATAGATATAGTATTTATGATCATGTTTGATAAACGGAGCGTAGCTAGTAAATGGAAGATTGTTTTCATCAATTGTTGATAAAGTTAATGATTTAAAATTACCTAAAAATTCTTCTAAAACATTACTTTGATCACTAACCGACATTAACTCACCCCATTTTTACCTAATATACATTAGGTTTTTAATAACATCCAACGCAATTTTACTACTTTTTTGGTTATATGTCAAACAATTTTGTATAAATAAAATTTATAATACTTTTAAATTATAATATTAATTTTTATCACTTATATATAGTAATGGATAAGTGATTTTGATTTGAAGTTCCAATTTGGAACTTCAAGATAATATTGCAAAATGTCATATTTTTTATAGAATCTTTTTTTCCATGATAAAATTTGTGACTTGAAGATAGGAGTGAGATATGGAGTTAAGTGTACAAGAGATTAATAGTAAAATATTTGAAATACGTAGTCAAAAGGTGATGATAGATAGCGATTTAGCAAAACTCTATCAAGTTGAAACTAAAAATCTAAATAAAGCAGTAGCTAGAAATATTAAAAGATTTCCATCTGATTTTATGTTTCAATTAACTGATGAAGAGTTCAAAGCTCAAAGGTTCCAAAATGGAACCTTTAATTTAAACTTAAAAAATAGAAAGTATAACCCCTATGTTTTTACAGAACAAGGTATCTCAATGTTATCTTCAGTATTAAGAAGTGACATAGCAATAGAAGTCAATATACAAATAATGCGAACTTTCGTAGAAATGAGAAAATATGCTCTAACTCATAATGAATTAGCCAAAAAAATAGAAGAACTAACAAAAAGAGTAGATGAGGGTGATGTAGCTCATATAAAAGTGATGGAGATACTTACAAGCCTTATTAATCAACAGAAACAATTGGAAGTAGAGAATTCAAGTAAAACAGATGGAAAGATAGGATTTGTGAAATAAATGAAATAGAATATTTTGATTCAATTTATAAGTGTAAAATTTGATTAGGTGGTCGCAAATTGCGACCACTTTAACTATTTATCATCAAGAGTAAATGAATCAGAAACTCTTTTCATAATATAAATATCCTCACACTCAATATGTTGATATCTAAATTCAGAATCACTAAGATTTAATATCTTATACTCCTCTTTATCTTCAATATCCCCTAAAGATATAGTAAAATAAACAGACCCAAAAATACCCCAATCACCAACTTCAATCTGCTCTTTATATGCACCATCTTTATCATAAGTACGTAAAGTTATCTTATAAGAACCATCAACCTTTTTCTCTAAAAGATACTCCCTATAACCACCATTATAAAGCTCCTCTTTATCATACCATTTCCCAACAATCAAATTTGACATTGATTGTGCTTTTAGTGATTCAGAAGATAAAGTGCTATTAAATAAAAAAAGAGTTATAGAAATTGAAAATAGATAATATCTCATGGGTATTCCTCTATGTAATAAAATTATATTATATAAAAATTTTATAGTAAAATAGAATAATATATTCTTTTAAAATAAACTCATGAAAGTAAAAACTTTTCATAGCCGGTATAAAATCTTTAAATGATATGTTTAGATTATCTCCTAGATATGAATAACCACTTACAGGTATAATTTCAAGATTAGGTGAAAACATTTTGAAAAAGTACTCTGATCTTTTAAGATGCCAGGAATTTGTAACTAATAAAATTTTTTGTATATTGTTTTCTTCAAATATCTTTGAACTAAATTTTGCATTTTCTTCAGTTGTTTTACTTTTATTTTCAATAAATTTCACTCCTCCTTTTAGTCTTTCGACAATTATTTTATTCATAATATCTGCTTCATTAATTCCTATATTGAAAACATCACCTCCTGTTACCAAAATTGGTATTGAATGTTTTTTATGTAAGTATGTTCCAAAAACTAAACGCTCCAAAGTTCTTTGATTAATAGTTGTTTTTTCATCATAATTATGATAATGGTGTAATCCTCCTCCTAAAATTACAATTAAATCTATAGTATTGTCAATTTCATATTTTTTATATGGCTTTTCTAGATAATATAAAGGTATTTTATATGTAATGGGTAAAGATAAGGTTAATAAAATAATGATTGATATATAAAATACTTTCTGTTTTTTTAAAATTAAACTAATGCTTGAAATTAAAAATATTATAAATAGAACATTAGTAATTAGATTTAGTATAAAATATTGTATATTTAGCATATTATTTTAATTTAGGTAATTGTTTTAATAAGTGCTGGAAAAAAGTATTTCCTATAAATTTAAAAGAATTATGTATCTGCTGCTCTTTATCTAAACTATCTAAGCATTCCATTACTTCTTTAGAATTATTAAGTTCAATTAAATAAGCACTATCATCATCTGATGTTAATAGACTACTTTTTAAATTTTTTACAATGATAAAGTTTTTATTTATATTAATTTTTTTATGAAGGTTATAAGTATCAAATATTGTTTTAATTTCTAATCTTACATTTTTATTATTTGTTAAAATATAGTAATTGTTTTTATCTGCACCAGCAAATAATTCCATTCTTTTATTAAAACGTGTATCTTCATCTTGTAAACAAATAACTATGAAATTTTCATAATCATTACTTAATTGGTTAACATCTAGTTCTTCAATTGAATTTTCTATTTTTTGTATATGTGTTAAAAATAACATGTTGGCTCTCTCCTTAATTCCCATGTAAATAAAAGAATTCTATTACTCTTTTTAACTCATTATTTGACTTAATAAAGTATTTAAAATTATCTATATTACTATCACAAATAACAGCATCATAAGCAATGTCAATAAAATCTGAACAGAATAATCTATTTTTATCAATTTTAATATCTGCCCAATTAAAAGCAAATATAATTATTCTTTCAAAGTATTCATCAAAATCTATTTTCTCATCTTTAAGGCAAATATTCTGATTTGATAAATTAATTTTGTTTTCCGTTATCTCTTTATAAATACTTTTTTCTACTCTAAATCTTAATATAAACCATAATATATTTTGATTGTTTTCATCAAAATTATTGATTTTTTTTATTAAACTTTCAATTTGAATTAATCTTCCTATTTTTGTAAAAATTGAAGTATTGTTACGATTTAAGTTTTTTACTATTTTATTATTTGAGATATACTGATGTTCATATTGGCAAGTTTTAATGTTTTTTTCATAAATGATAATTGCAAAAAATTTAGTAATTACATATCCAGTAAATATTAAAAATGGAGATAATAAAATGACAAGAAATAAAAATTTTTTATCATCAAATTTGCTAATAAGTTCAAATAGTTTTTTATCTTCATTAAATAAAATTCCAAATTTTATTTTATCACTTTTTATATGTCCTTTTTTTATTTTATCAACTAATATTTCTTGAGGGGAATACATAACAATGAAAAAGTAAGTTCTATATTTATAATATTTCTTTACCCAATATGGGTTTTCTGTTATTCTCCAAAGAATTCTTGTAATATATCTTAATCCATTTATTATTAATGAAGATATATTTTTATGGAATACTTTAGAATGCAAAAATTCTTCTTTAATCTCTTCTAATTTGATACTTTTTAATAGTTCATTTGAATTTTTATGTTTTTTTTGAATATTATGAAATGTATTTTCAAGTTGATTGTATGTTGCTTTTTTGTCTTTTATATAAATATTATTTAAAAAAGCAAAACGACCTGTATAAACGGCTTCTATTGAATGGCTTCTATCTTTTTTAGTAAAGAATAAAAACATTTTTTTAAGCTCCTTTATATAATTATTTATAAAGTTTACATTATATTCATTTGTGACTTAATAGTTTTATATTAAAAAGGATTTTATAAATTCTTCTGATTGAAAAAAGTGTGAAGATTTGTGTTCAGAATCAAGTAAAAGATTTTCTTGACGAAGGAGCTTACTACTGTAAGTGACTGAGGAAAGGGAAGCTTTTACGCCGCATTATGGACGCAAAGCTTCATACTTTTACTTTACTTTTTCTATGTACTCACCCGTTCTAGTGTCACACTTGATCTTATCACCCTCCACAATATGGAAAGGAATCTGAACAACCGCACCAGACTCAAGAGTTGCAGGTTTCTTACCACCTTGAGAGTCACCTTTGAAGTTTGGTGGAGTCTCTACAATTGTAAGCTCAACAGTCATAGGAGGCTCAACTGTAATAGCTTCACCTTTAAAGAACATCATATCTACATTCATACCATCGATGATCCAGTTTGCTGCATCACCAACTTGATCTTCTGTTAGACCAATTTGATCGTAAGTTTCTGTATCCATAAATTGTAAAAACTCACCATCATCATAAAGGTATTGCATAGTTTTTTGTTGAAGATCAGGTACTTCACATTTATCACCAGCATGGAAAGTTTTTTCAATAACTTTTCCATTTAAAAATGATTTGATTTTACATCTAACAAACGCAGCACCTTTACCAGGTTTTACGTGTTGGTACTCAGTGATTTTGTATGGAATTCCATCCATCTCAATCTTCATACCCTTTTTAAGTTCGCTCATTCCAATTGCCATAATTATCCCCTTAAATTTCAGCGTAAGAAACTGAAGTAGCTTCTTCCATGTTTTTTAGCTCGCTTAATAATGAATCTTCGATATCATTATCTACAAGTACAACAGCTAAAGCCATATCTTTTTTACGTGCAAGTCTAAAGTCAGCGATATTTACTCCATTTGATCCAAGTAAACTACCAACTTTACCAATTACACCTGGTACATCATTATTTGTAAATAGAAGCATTTTACCAGCTGGTTCAATATCAAAATCAAATCCATTGATCTCTACGATTCTTTGGATCTCATCATTGAAGATTGTTCCTGAGATTGTATGTACATCATTTGCAGTTGTAATTTTGATACTTACTTTATTGTTATAACCGCAAGGTTTAGTATTCTCTTCAGTTAGGATTTCAATTCCTCTTTCTTCTGCTACAAATGTAGCATTTACATAATTGATTTTTTCAATTCCAAGAGATGTTGTAAGTGCACCAACTGTTGCAAATGTTGATAGCGATTCAGCGTGTTCAGCTATCTCACCACTTGCTTCAACTTTGATAGATTTGATCGCAGACTTGTCAAGTTGAGAAGTAAGAAAAGCCATCTTTTGAGTAAGCTCTAAATATGGTTTTACAATTTTTGGTATTTTAGTCTCATCCATTGGTAAGTTAAGTGCATGAGGGAATCCAATACCACGTGCAGATTCAATTGCATTGTTTGCAGCTTGAGTTGCGATTTTAAATTGTGATTCTTTAGTATTTGCTCCAAGGTGAGCAGTTACAATGATATTATCAAGATCAAGTAAAGGGTGATCTGTAGCAGGTTCTTTATTAAATACATCGATACCAGCCATATGAATTTTTCCAGATTTTAATCCATTATATAGAGCATCTTCATTGTATAATCCACCTCTAGCACAGTTGATTAATACCACACCATCTTTCATCTTTTCGATTTCAGCAGTGTTTATCATATCAAGTGTTTCTTTGTTTTTAGGTGTGTGAATAGTGATAATATCGCAAGCTAAAATATCTTCAAAGTTTGTAGTATATTCAATACCTAAATCAGTAGCTTTTGTAGCTGGAATATAAGGGTCGTACGTTACAACATCCATCTCAAAAGATTTTGCTCTAAGTGCTACTCTATGTCCAATATTACCAAAACCAATAACACCAAGTTTTTTACCATATAATTCCTGACCATACCAATCTTCTCTTTTCCAGATTCTTTGATCTTTAAGTTGTGCGTGTGCATATGGCATCTTTCTCATAGCGGACAGCATATGTGTCATTGTTAGCTCTGTTGCAGCTATAGTATTTGCTGTAGGTACATTCATTGCAATGATACCTCTTTTACTACAACCATCAATATCAACATTGTCAACACCAACACCAGCTCTAACGATAGCTTTTAAGTTAGTTGCAGCATTTAAAAATTTCTCATCCACATCTGTAGAACTTCTAGTGATACAAACATCAGCATCTTTGATTACATCAAGTAGGGCTGTTTTATCAATATCAGCTGCATATACATAGTTGATATCTTTTGTATTTTTTAAAATCTCTAGTCCAGATTCGTGTATATGATCACACACTACAATAGTATGTTTTTCCATTTTAGTATTCCTTTTATTTTCTCTTTTTTGTTATTTTAAAAACTTATCTATTTTGCTAAAGTCTTTTAAAAAGAGTTTTTTTTATAGGTGATGTTTTTTAAATTAACAAAGGCACTAAGTAATCTTAGTGCCTTTGATGTTTATCTAATCTATATATCTGATTATTAAAATTTATCTTTGATTAAGTCACCAAGAGTCATATCATCATTGTCATTTACTGACTCTAATACTTCTCTTTCTTTTTGGCGCTCTAATCTTTTAACTGAAAGTCTAACTCTATTTTTCTTTGTATCAATGTTGATGATTACAGCTTCAACTTCATCACCTTTTTTGATCTCTTCTACATTTAATGGAGCGATATCTTCAGTTCTAATTAAACCATCAAGGTTTGACACAAGGTTAATGAATACACCGAAGTCTTTGATATCTTTTACACTTCCTTTTACAATATCACCAACTTTGTATTCTTTTTTGAATTGTTCAGCTGGAGACTCTAATAACTCTTTGATACTTAAAGAGATGTTCTCTTTTTCAGAATCGATCTTGATGATTTTAACTTCAACTTCGTCACCTTTTTTGAAGCTATCTTTACAAGTACCTTTTCCATCCCAGTTAAGCTCTTCATTATGTAAAAGACCATCAACATCATCAATTGTTATAAATGCACCAAATGTTGTAAGTGTTGCTACTTTACCTTTAACAACATCACCAACTCTATGTGATTTTACAAATTTAGCGAATGGCTTTTCTTGAAGTGCTTTAAGAGAAACTCTTAATCTTTTCTTTTCAATGTCTAATTCGATTACTTCAACATTTACTTCATCACCAAGAGTTAATAGCTCTTTTGGATTTTTGATGTTTTTATTCCAGCTAATTTCTGAAATATGTAATAGACCCTCGATATCATTTCCAAGATCAACGAATGCACCATAAGACTCAAAGTTAGAAACTGTAACTGTAATAGTATCACCAACTTCTAATTGATCTTTGATCTCTTCCCATGGGTTAGGAAGTGCAGCTTTGATTGAAAGAGAAAGGTGTCCTTTTTCCTTATCAAAGTTAAGAACAACAACTTCAACAATATCACCCTCTTCAAAGTAATCTGCTGGATTAACTGGACCTTTATAGCTGATTTCGTTGTAGTTAACAAGACCATCAATTCCATCACCAATATCAACAAACATACCATAAGAAGTGATTTTCTTAACTGTAGCTTTTACTGGCTCTTCGCTTTGCATTATTTCATTAACTTTTGACTCTTTTTGAGCTTTGCTCTCTTCAATAAGTTTTTTTCTTGAAATAATGATTGAGTTTTGTTCATTGTTTACTTTGATAACTTTAGCTTTTACATTTTTACCAACTGCATCTGCTACTTTTAAGTAACCTTGTGCCATTGGCATAAAATATTCCATACCATCTTTATCCGCAACTACAAAACCTGCTCTTGGTTTAACTGAAGCAACTTTACCCTCAACAATTACATTTTCGAAATCTTCACCATGTTTTTCAACAAAAGTATCAAATTTTTCTTTTTGTAAAACTTTTCTGTACGAAATTGTAGGTCTTTCACCTTTGTAGTTAGTGATGATTACTGGAATCTCATCACCAGTGTTGAATTTTACTTCTCCATCAATTGTGATTTCAGATATGTGTAATCTTCCCTCAACTTTTTGTCCAATGTCAATTAAAACATTTTCACCGTTAATCTCTACAATCACACCTTTTACTAGTGAGTTTGTTTGTGTATTTTCAAAAGATTCATTAAGCATTTGCTCAAAATCAATCTCTTCACCAATGTCAATATCTTCGATATTCATATTTATCCCTTGCGATTTTTTAAAAGTGGTTGATTATATCGAAAAAAATCTTAAAGGAAGTAGCTAAACTTAAAGGGGATTAATATTTCTGTGGATTTGTAGTTATAAAAAGGGGATAAAATTATAAAAAATATTATTAAAATATTGGTTTTTTATTGATATTTTGTAAATTATTTCAAAATTTGATTTACTGCGTTTTCAAGGAAACGTTGTCTATTAGAATTCCTCTATTTTGTTGACAACGTTTTAAAGAAACTAAATGAATAAAATTCTTCAATTTTATTCACTACGTTTTCAAGGAAATGTTGTTTTAGAACTCTTCTATTTTGTTAACAACATTTTGAATGATCCAATCAGGGGTAGATGCACCTGCAGCTACCCCACAAATTTTTTTATCTTTAAACCATTCAGTTTTCACTTCATCTTCATTTTCTATATGATAACTATTTATACAATTTTCTTTTGAGATATAATAAAGTTGTTTTGTATTTGATGAGTCTTTCCCACCTATAATCACCATCATATCTACTTCTTTTGAAAGCTCCCTTGTAGCATCTTGGTTTTCAAATGTAGCATCACAGATTGTATTAAATACTCTAACCTCTTTATTTCTTAAAATAAGGGTATTTACAATCTCTAAATATTTCTCTTTTTTTCTTGTTGTTTGTGCAACAGTTGCTATTTTATCATTTTTAAAAGATAATCTATCAATTTCATTTGGTTCTAATACCACATGTACATCATCTTCTGCATAACTTTTTACACCTTTAACTTCAGGATGGTTTTCATCACCAAAGATTAAGATACTATATCCTTCTTTTGACATTTTTTTAACAATTTGTTGGGGAGTTGTTACGAAAGGACAGGTGGCATTTATCACTTTTATATCTTGTGATTTTAAATCTTTTAGATCATTTTTTGGAATACCATGGGTTCTAATAATTACAGTATCATCTGTTTTAACCTCTTTGATATCTTTATAAAGACCCACATTAAAATCGTTTTTTAATCTATCAATCTCATCTTGATTATGGATAAGTGGACCCATTGTTGAAGAGTTTTTATGCTCTTGGGCAATTTTAATAGCTCTTTTCACACCAAAACAAAAACCATAACTTGAAGCTAGTTTTACTCTCATGATAATCCTATTTATAATATATTTGGAATTTTAGCTTGTAATACTTGTAGAAACTTCAATTAGATTAATTGAAGTTTTTACTTAATATAAATATTAGTTTTTTAAATTTTCTAATAGTTCAATAAAGTTTGGAAAAGATGTATCAATACACTCAGTATCTTCTATATCCATTCCACATAGAAGTCCAGCTATAGCAAAACTCATAGCGATTCTATGGTCTCCATGGGAGTCAATTGTAGCTCTATTTAATGTAGCATTTCCTTCTATTAAATATCCATCTTCATATTCAATATAACCCACACCACATTTTTCAAGGTTTGATACAACAGATTTGATTCTATCGCTTTCTTTTACCCTTAGCTCTTTAGCATTTTTAACTAATGATTTACCATTTGCAATACTCATAGCAATAGATAAGGCTGGAAGTTCATCAATGAGCCACGCGATATTATCTTCTACTGTTACTCCATTTAGCTCTTTGTGTTTTACTACAATATCACCTAAAGGTTCATAGATATCTTCAGTAGTTATAAATTCAATATCTGCACCCATTCTCTCTAACACTTTATAAGCTTCAATTCTAGTTGGGTTTAATGTTACATTTTTTAAAGTAACTTTAGCATTTGGAGTGATAGCTGCAGCTACAGCAAAGAAAAATGCACTTGATGGATCAGTTGGTACAGTGATATTTAATGGTTTTAATTTTCCCTTTAAAGGCTCAATCTCAATCCATCCTTCATCATTTGTTTTGATGGATGCACCCATACCATTAAGCATCCTCTCTGTATGGTCACGGGATAATAAATCTTCTTTATAAAAACTTTTCTCATCAGCTTTAAGTCCAGCTAAAATAAGAGCTGATTTTACTTGTGCTGAGTCAATAGGTGAGTGGTATTTAAATGATTTAAGTTCTCCACCTCTAATATATAAAGGGGCTTTATTCCCATCTTCTCTACCATCAATTTTCGCACCAATAGTTCTTAGTGGATTTGCTACTCTTTTCATAGGTCTAGCCCTTAGGTATTTATCACCTGTAAGTACAAAACTACCTTCAATACCAGCTAAAAGACCAGCATAAAGTCTCATACCAGTTCCCGCATTTCCACAATCAAGTACATCATCTGGCTCAGTTAGCTCAGTTGGTGGTGTGATAGTAATAACTTCTCCATTATCATCTATTGTAGCACCAAGTTTTTCAGCGATTCTA
This sequence comes from uncultured Arcobacteraceae bacterium, assembly GCA_964342525.1. GTDB lineage: Bacteria > Campylobacterota > Campylobacteria > Campylobacterales > Arcobacteraceae. Next base: position 14,109 of record CAYFGQ010000035.1, on the reverse strand, counting down.
AGTGAATCCATAGTGTCTTCACCACGTAAAAAATTTTTTACTGTTGATGGCTGATCACTTAGTAGTGAAAACATAGCACATCTATGTGATATTGATTTATCACTAGCAATATTATCTATAACAATATCAAAAGCTTTATCCAGTTTTTCTACTACTAAGTTGTTCATTTTATCCCTATCTTAATGTAATATTTAATTTTTTCTCTAATGAAGTTAGAATTTGATCCATGATTTTTGTAATATCTTCATCTTCATATGTTTTTGTATCTGATTGTAAAACAAATCTAATTGTTAAACTCTCATTCTCTCCAAGTTTCTCATCACTATAAACATCAATTAGATTAAATTGTTTAATATCTTCAATATCTAATGATCTAATCACATCTTTGATCTCTTTATAATCTAGTGATTTAGGAACCACAAGACTTAAGTCTCTTCTTGAACTTTGAAATTTTGAGATATCTTGTGCTTTAATTAGATCACTTTTAATCTTATCAAAGTCAACTTCACAAATAAATGTAGAATCACTGATATCATACTCTTTTGAAACTACAGGATGTAGTTTTGAAATATATCCAATCACTTCACCATCAATGATAATCTTACCATTTTGATATGGGTGGATTAATTTATTTGATAGTTCACTCATTGGTTCAAGTTCAAATTTTCCAATTACTGATGAAACTTTAGCTGCAAACTCAAAGAAATCGATTGCTTCAGGTTTACCTGAGTTTGAAATAGATTCTATCTCTTTATCTCCACTAAAGATAAATGCTAAAGATTTTTTCTCATTTCTATCTTTATCAAATACTGTACCATTTTCAAAAAATGCGATCTTTTTAAATCCATGTTTTGTATTATTTGAAACAGCTTCAATTAGGTTTGTTAGGATTGAAGTTCTAAGTGTATTTAATTCATTTGTAATAGGATTTAATACATCTTTTGCTTCATCAATTATATCAAAACCATATTTTTCTAGTGTTTCTCTTGAGCTAAATACATATGTTAAAGTCTCAAAGAATCCATTTGATACAGCTTTTGCTCTGATCTCATTTCTTTTTATAAGACTAATAGATGTTCTATTTACTCTATTTACTTCATCAATTGCTAAAGGTTTTGCATCAATATTATCAATACCAATAATTCTTACAATCTCTTCAGTGATATCAGCAATATTTTTGATATCATGTCTAAATTGAGGAATAGATACATTTAGTACATTTTCAGCTCTATTATTGATCTTAAATCCAAGTTGTTGAAGGATGTTTTCAATCTCAAATTTATCCACATGTTGACCTACAATTGCATCTACTTTGGCAAAATCAATATCAATAGTTTGGTTTACAAATTCATCTGAGAAGTTTTTATTACCTTTTAAGATAGAACCACCAAATTCAGAGATCATAGAACAAAAATAATCCATACCAGAACCAATAGCTGGCTCACTACCTCTAGAGCTTCTATAATAAACATCACCTGTTTTTACTTTTGTATCGAAAACCCTTTGAGATAAAGTATCTGGTTCCATATATGATGCTTCGATGATAATATCTTTTCCACTTTGCTCATAATCTTTTACTTCAATACCAATAGTACTTTTTTTCTCACCATTTGATACTGTATCAAAACCATTTTCATCTTTTTTGATATATAGTGTTTGCATCTCTTCAAAGTTTGCATTATAAACATTTACTAAAACACCAGTTGAGTGTGTAACATAATTTTTAAGTGTAGAGATTTCACAATCTTTATAAGTATCAATAATTCCTGCTCTGATTTTTTGTAGAACTGGTAATTTAAAGTTTTCTAAACTACCACCCTTATAGATAAGTGAAGCTTCTAAATCTTTATCAGTTTCAACTGTAAGAACTTGCCCAATACCTAAAGTATGCTCATCTTCGTGAATATCAAATTCATTTATTTTTAGTTTGTAATATGCACTAAGTTCTCTAGCTACACCATGGATACTTAGACAATCACCTCTATTTGCTGTAAGTTCAATCTCAATAACATCATCATTTAATAATGGATATTCACTAAGTTCTTTACCAATAACTAAATCACCGATAGAGTTATCAAGTTCTAAGATACCATCATTCATTTTTGATAGACCAATTTCAGTTGAGCTACAAATCATACCATTTGATTCTACACCTCTTAGTTTTGATTTTTTGATTTTAAAATCTTCACCAAGTACACAACCAATAGTTGCTACAGGTACATATTGACCCTCAGCTACATTTTTAGCTCCACATACGATTTGAACTTGTTGTCCAACACCAATAGCTACTTGACAAACACTTAGTTTATCTGCATCAGGGTGTTTTACGCACTCTTTTACTTGTCCAATAACTACACCCTTTGGTACAGTTATTTTATTTACGCTATCAACCTCTAGACCTATAGAGTTTAGTGTTTTACAAATATCTTCAACAGAGATTTTTGATATGTCTATAAACTCTTGTAACCAACTTTTTGTAATTATCATCTAAACTGTCCTAATAATCTTATATCACTCTCAAATAATGATCTTAAATCACCAATCTTGTGAATCAACATCGCAAATCGCTCAATTCCTAGACCAAATGCATAACCACTAACATTTTCATATCCAACAGCTTTAAATACATTTTCATCTACGATTCCACATCCAAGTACTTCAAGCCAACCTGTGTGTGAACATACTCTACAACCACAAGATTTACCAGTTTTTTCATCTTTACAGAAAATACATGAGATATCTACCTCTGTTGATGGTTCAGTAAATGGGAAGAATGAAGGTCTAAATCTAACTTCTACATCTCCAAACATATGTTGCAGGAATTCTGTTAATACATGTTTTAGATTTGCAAAAGATATTTTATCTGCATCATCTACCACAAGTCCCTCTATTTGGTGGAACATTGGAGTGTGTGTTAAGTCAAAATCTCTTCTAAATACAGTACCTGGTGCGATCATTCTAATCGGTGGTTTTGTATCTTTCATAGTTCTAATTTGTACTGGTGATGTATGTGTTCTTAATAACATACTATCTTTACAGTAAAATGTATCTTGCATATCACGAGCAGGGTGATATTTAGGAAGGTTTAATGCTTCAAAGTTATTGAAGTCATCCTCTACTAAAGGTCCTTCCTCAACGCTAAAGTTCAGGTTTTGAAAATATTTTATAATCCTATCCATAGTATATTCTACTGGATGGTAAGCACCTGCATTTAGTCTTGCATCAAATTTTGTTACATCAATACTTTCGCTTTTTAGTTGCTCATTTAGTTTTTGCTCTTCAAGAACTTCTTTTTTAGTATCTATAGCTTTTTGATAACTTGCTTTTTGTTTATTTAAGTTTGCAGCAAACTCTTTTTTATCAGGCCCAGGTATATCTTTTAGTTTTGAAAACTCTGCAGTTAAAAAACCTTTTTTACCTAATATCTCTAAACGTAAAGCTTCTAATGTTTCTAAAGAATCAGCTGATTCAATTAAATTTATCCAATCTTTTGTCATAACTTCTCCATAAAAAGTCGGGTATTTTACTAAAAATTTTATTATATTTAGGTTACAATGATTTCAATCAATAAAATTTAAAGGTTAAATCTATGTGTATTTTTTGCAAAATAGTAAGTGGTGATATTCCAAATAAAACAGTTTTAGAAAATGATGATTTTTTAGCTTTTGAAGATATAAATCCTCAAGCAAATGTTCATGTACTGGTTATTCCAAAGGCTCATTATGCATCTTTCCATGAAACTCCATCTGAAGTAATGGCAGGGGCTAGTTCTTTTATAAAAGAGGTAGCTGAGAAGTTAGGTGTTGAAAAGGATGGTTACAGACTAATTACAAATATTGGTGATAATGGTGGTCAAGAGGTTCACCACTTACATTTTCATATTTTAGCTGGTCAAAAGATCAAAGGTTTAGTTTGTAAATAATCTTACCAAGGGGTGGAACTATCATCTTCCCCTTCGCTTTGATTTTTTGCTTTATGTAATAAAATTTGGCTTTTTCTATCTTTTAGTTTTTCCATCCATTTTTTCTCTTCAATATCTGAAATCTCTTTATTTATAGCTTCTTGTGTAGATGCTTGATTTTTCTTTTCTTGTTCATCATCTTTCTTTTTAGATTGTTCTTTTTTTGCTTTATCTTTTTTAGACTCCTCACCTTTTTGTTTTTCTTCTTTATTTTTCTCTTTATTCTCTTGTTCTTTTGAGTCTTTTTTATCTTTATTTTTCTGATCTTTGTTTTCTTTGTTTTGCTTCTTTTTATCTTTTTGCTCTTGATCTTTATTTTTCTGATCGTTTTTATTTTCTTGATTTTGTTTTTGATCTTTTTTATCCATTGCATCATTTATTCGATCAAGATTCTCTTTTGTTTGTTTATCAAAATGTTTTTTTAAAGCGTTTTCATACATCTGTTTTGCTTTATTTAGATCGTTTAGTTTTACATATGAGTTACCCATATTATGAAGTTTTTGAGCTTCAAATTCTTTATCACTTGTTACAATTTTTTCATAAGATTCTAGGGCTTCTTTATATTTTCCTTCTTTATATAAAGAGTTTCCTAGATTGTAGTGGGCTTCTTTTGTAGTATCAACTTTTTTATATTGATTTGTAGCATATTTATAGTTTTCTTCCTCATATGCTTTTTTTGCTTCTTTTAGAATTTGAAAATCCAAGATACCACTATAAGCTGGGATAGATGAAAAGCTTAAAAGTGTGACAACTAAAAAGCTATTTTGTCTTAATCTTGGCATAGAAAATAAAGAAATAAATAAAAAGAAAATACCAAGGGAGAGTGGATAATAAAATAGTTCTGTGTATATTTTCATTTTTTTGATATCTAATTGCTCTTTTTTACTTCTAGATAATAGTTCAGAGTTTATAGCTTTTATATCTCCATCATTTATAGTGAAGTTTATATATCCTCCACCACTATTTAGAGCAAGCTCTTTTATATTTTCATTTAGCTTCACTGTTACGATATTACCTTCATTATTAGTAAGGTATCCATCTTTTGTTGGGATAGGTGCACCTTTTTTAGTGGCAGTTGCTACTACATATACTTTTATATTTTGCTCTTTTGCAAACTCTATCTCTTTTTCAAAATCTGAGTTATTTCCACCATCACTTAAGATAATGATATTTTTACTCTCATACTCTTCAAGTAGTTCATTTGATGACTCTAAAAGAGACATCACATTTGAGCCATTATCAAAGTTTAAAGCTCTATTATCAAGGTTATCAATCATATATAAAAGGGTAGGAAAATCTTTCGTAACTGGTGAAAGTATAAAAGTAGATTTTGCAAAAAATACTACTCCTACAGCTGTATTTTGTGAAGTCTTTAAAAACTCTTTTATTTTATTTTTTGCCAGCTCCAATCTATTTGGGTAGATGTCTGTACTATGCATAGATTTTGATACATCAAGAGCTATAACCACTGGGATAAGGTTTTGTTTTATCTCTTGTTCTTTTTTTAGTATTACTGGTCGTGATAAGGCTAAGATCATAAGAATTAAAGAGGTAAATAGTAAAACGTTTCTAGTGGTCATATTTAGGCCACTATTAGTTGCACTTAATCTATCTAAGATATCTTTATTAAATATACTTTGTAGGTTTGTTTTATTTGTAGATATTAGGTAAATTAATATAATACTTGGTATTAACATCAACCATAATACATTGGCATATAAAAATTCCATTTAGGAAATCCTATTGTAAGCTATTTAGCATATTTGATTTTATATTATTTGCTTGGGAAATTGTAAAGCTTCCTGTTTGGGATAGGATGTTTTTAGTTGAGAAATCAGCACTCTCTTTAGCATAGTCCACATCTCTAATAGTAGATTCTGCTGCTTGAAGATCGGTTTTTCTTGTCATCATATTTTTTACTGAAGATTCTACTTGATTCCTTACAGCACCATATTCAGCTCTCCAATTATTTAGTGTATCTATAGCATCATCTACAATAGACATATAATCCCCAGAAGTTTGAGCTGTAAGTTCTGTTGAAAATAGACCATCTAAAGCTAAACCATCTGAAGTGGCTTTTACTCCAATTGGCCCTCTTACAGTATCTTCTGCAAATTCACCTAGATGAAATTTTATACCCTCAATAGCTCCCACATCACTATAAGTTAAATCTCTAGTGTCCCTTTCTCTCTCCACTAAAAGATAGGTTCCATTGTAGTGGGTATTTATCCCTATATTATCTACTTGTTCAAGTAAAGATCTTATATCACCTTGGATCATAGCTCGACCTTCATCACTTGTAGTAGCTGTTTTTGCTTGTACTAGTTTACCTTTTATAACATCTAAAATATTTGATTGTTCACCCATAGATTTATCTGCAAGTTCTAAAAGGGCTATTGCTGAGTTTCCATTTGCTATTGATTGGCTCATGGAGCTTGTTTGGGTACGTAATTTATCAGCTACTGCTAGTCCTGATCCATCATCTGAGGATTTATTTATTCGAAGACCACTAGCAAGTTTTGCTGTGGAGTTATCAAGTTGCTTTTTACTTTCACGACTTGTTTCAAGACTGTTAAGGACTGCTATATTAGAATTTAAAACCATTTATAATTATTAAAACCATTTATAATTTTTAGTAATATTTTATTTAGAATTCTCTTGAAAGTAGCTTATGTGATGGAATTAGCTTGGTAAGTTGGTAAGTTGGTAAGTTGGTAAGTTGGTAAGTTGGTAAGTTGGTAA
>CAYFGQ010000035.1:0-7306 GCA_964342525.1 uncultured Arcobacteraceae bacterium | reverse complement strand
TAAGTTGGTAAGTTGGTAAGTTGGTAAGTTGGTAAGTTGGTAAGTTGGTAAGTTGTGGCATCTTAAAATTAGATGAATTTAGAAATGTGTCTTATCCAATAGGCAAATTTAGATTTTACTTTTTAGATTTTAGCTTTTTGCCGTTAGGCAACTTACTAACCGACTAACATAATAAAATGTACAATTTTATTATCTTTTTCCTGTGTAGTATAGTTACAAAAAAGAAGTTTAACCACTCTATAAGCACAATTGTGATACCCTTTGCAACTTTAGAATTACTAGCACACTTAAATATACAAATTGTTGATAGCATAATTATACACTAATGAATGCTTAATAAAATATAAAAATTTAAACGTTATTTTTATATTAAATAAGCATATTTGTTATAACTATTTCTTATTTTTAGTATGCTTTTAATTATTATAGTTTTATGTATGACTTGTGTTGTATACAAGTATCTTGCATAAATAACTAATTAACTCAACAAATTTTTATATTTAAGAGTGTTAGTAATTATAGAAATAAAGTTATTTTAATGTAACTGACTTACAAGGATAACAATGGGATGTAATTTAGATTTATTGACTTCGTTCAAGGACAACTGTGGTTTTGGTCTTGTAGCTGATATGAAAAATAGACCAAGTCATAAAAACTTAGAAGATGCAATAACTTCTTTGGAGCGAATGATGCACAGAGGTGCTGTGGCTGCAGATGGTAAAACTGGTGATGGTTCCGGTTTACTTCTTTCTATGCCAGATCAATTTATGAGAAAGATTGCTACTTCACAAGGGATTGATTTACCTGAAGTTTATGGTGTAGCTATGATCTTTACAAGAGATTTAGCAGATATCGATGTATTTAAAGAGTTCTGCGAAAACAACGATTTAAAAGTTGTACTTACAAGGGATGTACCAGTAGATACTGATGCTTTAGGTCAACAAGCATTAGATAGCCTACCACACATTATTCAAGTATTTGTTGTACCAAGTACTTTAATGTCATCAAAGAGATTTGATGCGATGCTTTACCTTACAAGAAAAGAGTGTGAGCATAAACTTATAGAAAAAAGAGATTTCTATATTCCAACATTCTCTTCAAAAGTGATTGCATATAAAGGGCTTGTAATGCCTACACATATCAAACACTTCTATGTGGACTTAAGGGATGAAGATTTTAAAATCTCTTTTTCTTTATTTCACCAAAGATTCTCAACAAATACTCTTCCTCAATGGAGACTAGCTCAACCATTTAGATCAATTGCTCATAATGGTGAGATCAACTCAGTTGAGGCAAATAGAGTAAATGTAAGAATTAAATCTGAGCAAATCGAATCAGAAGTATTCTCTGATGAAGAGTTAGCAAGATTATTTCCAATCTTACAAGAGGGTGCATCAGATTCAGCATCTTTAGATAATATGTTTGAATTTATGCTTGCAAATGGTGTAGATTTCTTTAAAGCTGCAAGATCATTAGTGCCAGCTCCATGGCAAAATGCTCCACATATGGATTCTGATCTAAGAGCTTTTTATGAGTACACAGCAACAGCAATGGAAGCATGGGATGGACCAGCTGCAGTTTCACTTACAGATGGTAGACATATTGGATGTCTTATTGATAGAAATGGTCTTAGACCATCAAAATATGTGATCACAAAAGATCATAAACTATATATCACATCAGAGTATGGAACACTTAAAATTGATGAGAGTAATATCACTGAAAGAGGTAGACTTCAATCAGGACAAATGATCGCACTTGACCTTAAACATGGAAAAGTATTAAAAGAGGATGATATTAATGATTATTTAAAATCTTCTCAACACTATACTAAGTGGTTAAATGATGATATGGATTATCTACAAGAGTATATTGAAGATTCATTTTTAAATCTAACAGATTATAAGTTTAGAAATTTAGAAAAGAAACAAAAATATTTTAATATCACATATGAAGCAATCGATCAAATGATTCAGCCTATGGCAAAAGATGGAAAAGAACCAGTAGGATCTATGGGTGATGATACACCAATGGCATGTTTCTCGCAGGTGAATAGAAACTTCACTGACTTCTTTAAACAAAAATTTGCTCAGGTAACAAACCCTCCAATCGATCCATATAGAGAAAAGATCGTAATGTCTTTAGAGACAGGATTTGGTAAGGTTCAAAATATCTTAGTTGAAACACCACAAGATGCAAAAAGAATCAAAGTAGCTTCTCCAATTCTTATGAAAGAGAAGTATGATGTTCTTTTCTCATTTGGTGATGAAAAATCTCCAAGATATGATGAATATTATAAAAATAAAGTATTCTCAACTACTTTTAAAACAGATTTAAAAGCTTCATTACAATCTTTAGCTGCATCAGTTGTTAAAGCAGTAAAAGAAGATGGTGTATCTGTTGTAATCTTAGATGATAGAAAAGTAAGTGATTCAAATAAATTAATTCCTATGGCAATGGCTGTTGGTTTTGTAAATCAACAATTACTAAAAGAGGGAATTAGACACTGTGTATCAATTGTACCTGTAACAGGTGAGGTTTATGATCCACATATGGCTGCTGTACTATTAGGATTTGGTGCACAAGCTATGTATCCATATATGATGTATGCAACAGTGGTTGAGCTTTATAAAAATAAAAAGTTAACTAAATATGAATTACAAAGATTATTAAAAAATACTCAAAAAGCTGTAAATGCTGGTCTACTTAAGATCATGTCAAAAATGGGTATTTGTACAATCGCTTCATATAGAAACTCTTCTTTATTTGATGTTCTTGGATTATCTGATGAGATTGTATCTGATTGTTTCCCTGATGCACATAGTGATCTTGCTGGTCTTACTTATGATGATATCGAAGAGAGAATTGAAAAATCTCATATAAATGCTTATTTTGATGATAATCATATGTTCCCAATTGACTTAGGAGGATTCTATAAGTTTATTAGAGGTGGAGAATATCACGATTATGGTCCAGATATGACAAAAGCTATGCACAATAAAGCTGCAACTAAAAAAGAAGATATCACTGATTTTGATGGATTAAGAAAACTTGTTGAAAATAGAGATAAGAAATTTATTAGAGATTTCTTCGAGTTTAATTCAGATAGAGAATCTATCTCTCTTGATGAAGTTGAACCAAAAGAGGCTATCTTCAAAAGATTTGCAACTGCTGCTATGTCATGTGGTTCAATTTCACCAGAAGCTCACGAGGCTATGGCAATTGCTATGAATACTATTGGTGGTGCTTCAAACTCTGGTGAGGGTGGAGAAGATCCAGCTAGATTTGGAAATGCTAAAAACTCTAAGATCAAACAAATCGCTTCAGGTAGATTTGGTGTAACTCCAGGTTATTTAAGATCTGCTGTTGAGCTTCAAATTAAAGTGGCTCAAGGTGCAAAACCAGGTGAGGGTGGTCAATTACCAGGTCATAAGGTAACTCCACTAATTGCTACACTTAGACATACAGTTCCAGGTGTAACACTTATTTCACCACCACCACACCATGATATTTATTCAATTGAGGATTTAGCTCAATTAATCTTTGACCTTAAGCAAGTAAATCCTTTAGCAAAGATCACTGTTAAGCTTGTATCTTCTGTTGGTGTTGGTACTATTGCTGCTGGTGTTGCTAAAGCATATGCTGATAAGATCATTATCTCTGGTGGTGATGGTGGTACAGGTGCTGCTCCACTTACATCTATCAAACATGCAGGTAACTCATGGGAGATGGGTCTAGCTGAAGCACACAATGCACTTAAAGCTAACCACTTAAGAGAGTTTGTTCACGTTCAAACAGATGGTGGTATCAAAACTGGTCTAGATGTTGTAAAAGCTGCTTTACTTGGTGCTGAGTCTTATGCATTTGGTACAGCTGCACTTACACTTCTAGGATGTAAAATTTTAAGAATCTGTCATACAAATAAATGTTCTGTTGGTGTTGCAACTCAAGATGAAGATTTAAGAGAACACTTTACTGGTACAGTTGATAGACTTATCTCTTATTTTACATTTGTAGCTGAAGAGATTAGAGATATCCTTGCTAAACTTGGATATAAAACAATGGAAGAGATTGTTGGTAGATCTGATTTATTACAAGTAATTGATGATGAATTTGCTAAGAAATTTGATTTCCAAAATGTACTTAGAAGAATTGATGGTGTTGATACTTGTCAAAAAGAATCAAATGAGCCATTTGATGATAATAAGTTTGAAAAAGAACTTCTTAAAAAAGTACATAAAACAATTGAGAATCCAAACTCTCCAATTAAAGTAAATACAGAGATCTCTAACTTAAATAGATCATTTGGTGCTTTAATCTCTGGTGAGATCGCTAGATTCTATGGGGACAAAGGTCTTCCTGAAAACTCAATCAATATCAACTTAAAAGGTATTGCTGGTCAATCATTTGGTGCATTTATTTCTAAGGGTATGAACTTATACCTTGATGGTGCAGGAAATGACTATGTTGGTAAAGGTATGAATGGTGGTAAGATTATCATTAACCCAGCTCACCAAGGTGAAGATTTCGCAGGTGCTGGTAATACATGTCTTTATGGTGCAACTGGTGGTAAACTTTATGTAAGAGCCGCAGTTGGTGAGAGATTTGGTGTAAGAAACTCTGGATGTATCTCTGTTGTAGAGGGTACTGGTGATAATGCTTGTGAATATATGACAGGTGGTATTGTTGTAATCCTTGGAAATACTGGTGTTAACTTTGGTGCTGGTATGACTGGTGGATTATCATTTGTTTATGATCCAGAAAAAGCGTTTATCGATAAGCTTAACCAAGAACTTGTTGAAGCTGTAAGAATCGATACGGATGATACAGAGAGAGAAAGATTATATCTTAAGAGACTTCTTTTAGATTATATCAATGAAACTGAAAGTGAAGCTGCACAAGATATTTTAGATAACTATAGAGCAGAAGTAAGAAACTTCTGGATGGTAAAACCAAAAAATATGACAGTATTACCATTAGATCCAAATGAGGGAGATTAATAGATGTTAAATTTTACAGAATTTGGAAGAGTAAGCCCTGAAAAAAGAGATGTTCTTCAAAGATTAAAAGATTATAATGAAGTATATCAAGTATTTGGAAAACATAAAGCTAGAGAGCAATCAGATAGATGTATGCAGTGTGGTGATCCATACTGTCATACAGGATGTCCTCTTGGTAACTTTATCCCAGCATGGTTAAAGCAAACAGCTACAAAAAATCCTGATCTTGCATTTGCATTATCAAATGAGACTTCACCATTCCCAGAAATCTTAGGAAGAATCTGTCCTCAAGATGTACTTTGTGAGGGTGCGTGTTCATTAAATACTGGACATGGAGCTATCTCTATTGGTGCAGTAGAAACTTATATCTCTGAGAGTGCTTTTGAAAAAGGTATGAAGCCTAAGTTTACAAATGTAAAAGTTGATAAAAAAGTAGCAATTGTTGGTTCTGGTCCATCTGGAATATCTGCAGCAACTTTCCTTTTAAGAAAAGGTTATCAAGTTGAGATGTTTGAGAGAGAAGATAGAGCTGGTGGACTTTTAACTTATGGTATCCCAGGATTTAAGCTTGATAAAGATGTAGTTCAAAGAAGAATCGACTGGCTTGTTGAAGCTGGTATGAAACTTACTTTAAATTGTGAAATTGGAAAAGATAAAACATTTGCAAATCTTGAAGAAGAGTTTGATGCTATTTATCTTGGAATTGGATCAACAAAAGGTAAAACAGCAAGACTTGAAGGTGAAGAGTCTTCAAATGTTGTTTTAGCTATGGACTTTTTAACTGGTATTCAAAAGAGAAACTTTGGAACAGAGGTAGAAAACTTTATCGATGTGAAAGGTAAAAATGTAGTAGTAATTGGTGGTGGAGATACAGCTATGGACTGTGTAAGATCATCACTAAGAGAAAAAGCTGCATCAGTAAAATGTCTTTATAGAAGAGATGAAGCAAATATGCCAGGAAGCAAAAAAGAGGTTATCAACTCAAAAGAAGAGGGTGCTGAATTTGTATTTAATGTAAGCCCTAAATCTATCGTAACAGCTGATGGACTTGCTACTGGTGTTGAACTACTAAAAACAGAATTAACTGAGCCAGATGAAAGTGGAAGACAAAGAGTAAATATTATTGATGGAAGTGAGTATGTTGAAGAAGCAGATGTTGTTATCTATGCACTTGGTTTTGATCAAGAAGCTCCAGCATTCTTAAAAGAATCAAATATTGTACTTGATAAATGGAATGGAATCGTTACAGATAAAAACTTCCAAACATCAAATAAAAAAGTTTTTGCAGGTGGAGATGGTGTAACAGGTGCAGACCTAGCCGTAACTGCTGCTAGAGATGGTAGAGAAGCTGCTAAGTGCATTGAAAACGCACTTAAGAGCTAAAAGTCAAAAGCTAAAAACTAAAAGGGGGAGCGTGGCTTATGCCACGCTTTTTTTTTATATGAAAAAATTTATACAAGCTTGTCTTGAGGCAAACAAAGAACTTAAAAACTACATTGATACTGAGCTAACAAAAGAAGATTTAGAATATGGTGGAACCATTGGTTATGGTGGTGACAACTCACTAAATATAGACCTAAAAGCAGAACAAATCTTCATAGATCATCTTTTACCTTTTGGAGATATTTATTCCGAAGAAAGAGGACTAATCAAATCCAATTCAACATTAAAAATTAAAAATTCTACATTTATTATCGATCCCTTAGATGGTAGTGATAATTTTCTCTCAGATTTAAAATACTACGGTACCTCTGTAGCTCTACAAATAGATGGCATTACAAAGCTTGGAGTTGTCTATAATCTAGTGAATGGTACATATATAGCTAAAGATATGGATGGAAAAATATATACAAATAAAAGGGAAGTGACAAACTCTAAAATAGGTATTTTTGAGCGAGCCTATAAATTCCCAGAAATATGTCAAAAATTCTATGATAAAAATATAAAATATAGAAGCCCCGGGGCAGTTGCTTTGTCTTTAGCTGATGCTAGAAATTATAATTTTGTACTCTTTGGTGGGAGCATGAGAACTTTTGATTTGGAAGCTTCACTTTATATAAATAGTGATCTTTATATTTATAAGAGCGATAAGTTTTTATTGCTTTGTAAAAATATCCAAATATTTGAAAAAATCAAAAATATACTTTAAATACAAAATAGAAAAATTCAAAAAATATTAAATAAATAATTAAAGAGACTATAAAGAAACTTTATTTTTCTATAATTCCAAAAATTTAAAATTATGGAATAGAAAATGTTAAAAAAACTAGCACTAATAATGTGTATCCCCTTAGTATTATTAGGAG
>CAYFGQ010000034.1:0-34485 GCA_964342525.1 uncultured Arcobacteraceae bacterium | reverse complement strand
GCGATTTTACTTTATACAGCTAAAAGAGTAGATTCTATTGAAGAGGCATATAAACTATTAAAATAAAGAATTTTTTCTTTATTTTATAGTTTTTACTCTAGCACATAAATAATATCTTCAATAGCTTTTATAAGAGCATCTGATTTTGATAAAACAGATATTGCAACTATTTTTTCAATACTATCTGTTTTATAATATTTCCCTATCATCCCTACAATAAGAGGTCTTAAGGCATCCCAAATATCATATATTATAGAAGTATTATCTGGAGTATTTCCCCAAGGAGGAATTGTACACGGAGGAAGTGTACTTACAGGCATATTTCCAGATTCTAAACTTTTTATACCATTATTTAACATTCCTATAATTGTATAAATCTCACACTGAAACTGATATATAGCATCTAAAACTTTATTTTGTTTATCCACAGGAAGTTTTTTAAAACTTGCAGCATTTGGTAAAGTATCACTAATACCACCTATACCACTATATATTAAAGTTAGAGCACTATATATATTATTCCATTTAGTTAGTAGTGATGAGATATCATCACCACTACTAGATTTAACATCTGTTGCCATAAGATTAGCTACTTTTTTTTGGAGAATAAATAATATTATTTATAGTATCTACCAACTCTTTCCCTTTTTCTTGAAGTGCAGTTAATACCTCTTTCATTAAAGGGTCATTATTATAAGCTATTAAAAACTTTCCTATCACAGGATCGATAACATTCCAAAGATCTTTTATAACACTAGGTTTAGCATCACTTGTACTTGGGTTTTGAGGAGGCATTGGCCAAGAATCTACTGGAATTACATAAGGTTCTATTTCAATAGAAACAGCTTGAGGAGGAGTAGCTGACATTTGATTTATACCTTTTATAAGATTTGCATTTACCTGTGCTATCAAACTATATATACTATGAAACATAGATAAAATATCATACCTTTCTTTCTGTGGAATATTTAATGCCCTAAAAGGGATATCATTTTCATATATAGCATCCCCAATAACTCTCCAACATCCTTCAAATATTCCTAAATCATATGTATAATCTGTCCATGTTTTTATCTTTGCTGTGTAATCTGTACTCATAATCTTTCCTTTTAATTTTGTTTTATATTATTTAAAAAATCACTCATAGATGAGATTGTATCTTGATCTAAGAATTGATTTTCAGCCGTTAACGTTTTACCATTTTTAGCAGTATATGTATATTTATACCTTTGTTTTAATTTAGTATCTAAATCATCCATATTAGTTTTTAAAGTTACAAAAAGTGTAGTTAAGTTTTTTAGTACTTTTTCATTTAATATCTTTATGGCATTTGATACATCAGTGCTTAATTGATTTAGAGGAAGATAACTATTTGTAGTATTTTCTACTATACCATCAATTGAAGTTGATATTGTATTCATTAAAGAAGAAGCTTCACTTTTTGCACCTTGTTTTATGCCATTTAGCACACCATTTGCTGCTTGCTTTTGCATACTATTAGCATCAGTACACCCTTCTACCACTAGTACACAAGATATTGGGTTAATTATAGAATCTATTAGATTCATAATCTTAGCTGCCTTATTTAATTTTGGCATTGAGTCTGCTTCTATCATCATACAATGTTTTGATATAGGTGTTAAAGCTGAAGCATAGTCACATAAAGAACTATTTATATCTACAATATTTTTTTCAATCTGAGTTATTATCGTATTTACTCCACTTAGTGTTTCAACAAGATCACTACAAGAAGAAGATATTTTTTGTTTCATTGTATCTATTTGATTTTGTTGATCACTTGTTACTAACTTTTGTGTAGAATCAACTAATATACTTAAAGAGTTTGCACCATGTGACCATCCATTAATCTGTCTTTGAGCATTTGCTATAGTAGTAGAAGATGGTAAATCAAATACAACACCTTGTGTTAGTGAAGCTATTTTAGAAACTATACTTTGAAGCTCTTTAATATCTTCATTGATATTTTCACATTGAGTTATACGATCTTGCATAGATTTTGATGAACTTTCAAAAACATCATCTAAAATTTTCAATTGATCCAAAAAATCAAAAATATCACTTATTGTTTTTAAAATTATCTCAATATCACTTAACTGCGTAGCAAATAAGGATGATATATCTAAGGAATTTGAAAGGGCTTTCATATTTTGTTGTAGTATATCAACATGAGTAGATATACCATTTAAATTTGTCACTTCCTTTTCAACTGCACTATTAAGTGTGCTTACTGATTGATCCATATCTATCATGACTGCCCTTTTGTTTGAGTAATTTGTTCAAGACTTGCTGCTGCACTTTGTATCTTTGAACTTATAGAATTAAAAGTAACACTTGAAGATTGTTGTTGATATGTTAAAGTTGTAGGCTTTTGTGGGGCAGGAGGCATACCCATAGTCTTACTTACATCAACAGCAGTATCTATAATAGCCTCAATAAGTTTTTTAACTAGATCCGTTATAATTTTCGATTTTTCGTTTGCATCGCCTTGTTTATATGATTGAACTTCATTTTTTAAACTCTCAAAATTTGAAGCGATTGAAGAAACAGAACTTGATGTGATAACCTCACTAAAAATATTATTGTATTTTTCTAATCCTTCAAGATGAAAAGTTTTTTCAATATCTGTTAATATTTTATTGATATTTAAAGATTTTAATAAATCTGCTTCAAGATCATTAACTAAATCACCAATATGAGTTATCTTCATAGCCTCATCAATAACAGGTTTTACAGTATGATCATATACCCATTGTAAAGCATGAATCAACCACATCACAGGTTTCATCATATCTTCTATAATATCCACAGCTACTTTTACAGGAGTAATTCTACCCTTTCCATTTGATACAGAAGTAGAGGCTCCTGAAATAAACGATTTTACTTCAGAGATGATATTATTTATATCTTGAACAAAATCATCAATAACACTTACTACATCATCTAAACCTGTTACAATTGGTTTTACATCACTTGATATACTTTGTTTAATACTATTATACTCATCAACCACTTTTGCCAATCTAGTAGAAGTATCAGTACCTTCTAAAATCTCAACTAAAGGTTTTGCAATCATTATTAAAGCATTTAAAATTGCAACAGTATTTGTAGTATCAGGTATCACAGTTGATACCTCTTTCATAACATTTTCTAAAATGGATAAACCTTTTTGTATATCTAAAAATACATTATCCACTTTATCTACAACAACTTTTATAGGCTTAATATCTGCATTAATTTCATTTAATACAGCAGTAACTGAGCCTAAAGCATCAGCTATTTCACCAACCACTGGTATTGCATTTAAAGCTAATGCTACAGTTTGTACCACATCAATAATTTCACATACAGCATTAAAATCTACAAAGAGATCATCTATATCAGTTATAATACCAGTGACATCAACCACTACAGTATCTAAACTTTGTACTGGTTTACTTATATCATCTACTTTTGAAGCGATATCATTTAATTGAACCAGAACATCCTCAAATGGATTATCTACCATTACTAAATCCTTTAAAATAGTACAGAACTGATTAGTAAAATCAGTCTGAAATTATTTTAATAGATTAAAGTTGCTTTTTTGTCTCCAAAAAGATTTTTTTATTTTTTATTATTTTATATAATCGACCTATTATACCTCATATAATAAAGTGAAGGTAAAGCCAAACCAAAACCAATAGCACCTAAAACTATAATTGTCTTTAAACCATTATCAATAAATGTAGTAATAAGCTCAGGACTAACTCCATGAGCATTCATGCTTATAAGATTTATTATAGCTTCAAAAGCAAATGTTCCCGGTAATAATGGAATAATAGAAGCAATAGTATATACAGGTCTTGGTACAATAAACTCTCTAGACCACTTAACAGCAACTATACCCACAATTGCTGAAGCTAAAAATGTAGCTAACTCTAAAGAAACACCACTTAACATAAATGCCAATTTAGACATATAAGCCATAGCACCACCAATAGCACAATATATTAAAGCAGATCTTGGTACATTAAAAACCATTCCAAAACCTACTGCTGGGATTGCTGCAAAGATAGCATATGATAAATATTGTATTATACTTTCCATCTTACCAGCCCTTTAGATTTAATACTACAAAAGCCATAGTTATCCCTATAGATGTGGCAACTGTCAATAAAACTGCTTGCATCCAACGACCCCAACCCATTGCTAAATACCCCTTTACCGCATCAAGTACAGAGTTTACAAAAGGAAACCCTGGGGCAAGTAAAATCACACTAGAAGAAAGGGCAATATTTGGAGTAGAACTAAAACCATAAATATGGGATAAGGCTGCAATCAAAGTTGCCACAAAAGCTGTGATCATAAAAGTGATAATCATCACAAATTTTCTTTTTGCTAACTCTTGCCTTGTAAACATAGCAATTGATGATGCAAAAAAAGTAGTAATAAAAGCTTGCCAATCTGCACCATATAGATATGCAAATGAGGCACAAGATAAACCAACCATAAAAACCACTAACCATCTATTGTAGTAGTTTGGTTTAATATCACGCATGGTATTTATTGCATAATCTACATCATAAGAGTTTTTCTCCACATCATAACACATCTTTTGAATATCACATACTATTGACATATTTATTGGTTTATGGTGGGCTCTTCTTGTGGTTGTTACTGATTGACTTTTATTATTACCAAGGGTTGTTAAAACTATTGCTGAAGGGATCAATGATATCTCTACAGAATCAATTCCTAAAGCTTTTCCCAATCTATTTGCAGTGATCTCTATCAATCTACTCTCTGCCCCATATTCAAGCATTAATACTGCAGCTTTTATGATAGTTTTTGTAATTTTATGTTGTTCTTCATAGGATATTTGATTTTGCACTTAAAAGCCTAGTTGTTATAATTATTTTTGAAATTATATAACAAATAGTTAAAAAATAGTTTACTTTTTTAGCTTTAATTAAATTTCTTTATTTAAGTAAAAACCCTTTATACTTAATCAAGATTAATTTAGGAGAAAACATGAGACAATATGAAAGTTATAAATGTAATGTATGTGGAAATACAGTAGAGGTACAAAATGTTGGTGGAGGAACTCTATCTTGTTGTGGACAAGATATGGAGATGATTACAGAGAATTTGACTTTAGTAAATTTATTAAAAGCTTTTGCAGGTGAGTCTCAAGCTAGAAATAAATATGAGTATTTTGCAAAAGTAGCACAAAAAGAGGGATATAGAGATATTGCCGAGCATTTCCAAAGAGCTGCAAATAATGAAAAAGTTCATGCAAAACTTGAACTAGCTTTACATAATAGAATGGTAAGTGATAGTGAAAATAGTTTTGGAGATACAAAAGATAATCTTCAATGTGCAATAGATGGTGAATCCTATGAAAATATTACAATGTATCCAGATTTTGCACAGATAGCAAAAGATGAAGGGCATAAAGAGGCTGCTAGGTTATTTTCAGGTATTGGAAAAATAGAAGTAGAACATGAAAATATGTTTAAAATGCTTTTAGAGAGACTTGAAGCTGATGCTGAATTTGTAAGTGATGATGAGGAAGAAGAGTGGATTTGTGAAGTATGTGGACATGTACATAGAGGTAAAAAAGCACTAAAAGCCTGTCCCGTGTGTAAACATCCACAAGAGTATCAATCTAGATTAAATTCTAAAAAATAAAATCTAAAAAGTGTCATTTATTATGACACTCTTTTAGTTTAGAAAACTCTTAGAAATAATCCAATATACAAGTATAAACAAATCAATTATTAATTAATTTTATTAAAACTACACACCCCTTACTCTTCAAGAAATACCAAGTTATAAGCATATAAAGACAATTGGTTATTAATTCTTATTATAAATTAATATTATTTTAGTATCATTAATAAATAATTTTTCAATTTAAGGTTTTCATGTTAAAGATTATACAGAGGAATCTTTTCCTCATTTCAATGACACTTTTCATATTAGGACTATTTATAACTCAAGAACCTAAAAATGAGTATGCAAAAATACTAAATAGTAGTGGAAAACAAAGAATGTTATCCCAAAAACTATTTGTATTATCCAGTGAATATTTTCATAATAAAGATCCAAAAATAAAAGAGGAATTAATAGCTAGCATAAAAGAGATAGAATCTGTTCATGCATATTTAAGAACAAAGATTTTTACAGAGCAACTAAGAAAAATTTATCTAGAAGAGAATCTTGATAAGAATCTTTCAAACTATCTTTCAAACTATTATAAACTTCTAGAAACAAATGAACAAAAACATTTAATAGAAGCAAGAAAAAATTCTAAAAAGATCTTAATACAATTGGACAATGCAGTAAATGAATATGAAAGATATATAGATAGTGAAATAAAAAATGTTGATCTATATAAAGATATAATGATTGCAGGTTTTTTAATTACAATTGCCGTATTATTATCTCTATTTTTAGAGATACGAAAACAATTAAAAGTAAATAATAAACTATCTTCAAAAATGCAAAAAATGATGGATACCTTAAGTAAATATGTTATCTATTCAAAAACTGATTTAAAAGGTAGGATTACTGAAGTAAGCGAAGCGTTTTGTAAAATCTCTGAATATAAAAAAGAGGAGCTTTTAAATAAACCCCATAATTTAATAAGACACCCAAGTATGTCTCCTGAAGTTTTTGAAGGTTTATGGGAAACCATACAAAAAGATGAGATTTGGCAAGGGGAAGTAGAAAACAAAACAAAAAGTGGCTCTAGTTATTGGGTTGATGTGATTATCTCTCCTGAATATGATGACAATGGAAATAAAACTGGTTATGTAGCGGTAAGGCATGATATAACAGCAAATAAAAAGATTGCTTTTCAAACTATTCAATTAATGAATTCAGAAAAAATGGCTTCACTTGGTGAGATGATAGGTAATATTGCTCACCAATGGAGACAACCCTTAAGTGTAATTACAACTGCCTCTAGTGGGATACGAGTAAAAAAAGAATACAATATGCTAGAGGATGAATTTTTAATTAATTCCTTAAAAGAGATCGAAAATAATTCCCAATACTTATCTAGAACCATCGATACCTTTAGAAACTTTGTGATTGATAAAAAAGAGTTAGAGACTATAAATCTTATTGATACAATAAATAGTGCAATTGATATGGTAGAAGCTAGTTTAACAAACAACCATATAAAACTTCAAAAGAATACAAACAATATTGATTTTATAAAATATAGACTAATAGTAGCAGAATTTATTCATGTAATTATAAACATAATAAATAATGCAAAAGATGCCGTTTTAGAAAAAAATATACAAAAACCTCAAATAATAATCAATCTAGATAAAAACTCTGAAGGTATATTAATCACACTTGCAGATAATGCAGGAGGTATCCCAGATAATGTTATCAATAAAATATTTGATCCATATTTTACAACAAAACATAAAGCCCAAGGAACAGGTCTGGGTCTTCATATGAGTTATAGAATAATAGAAAATTTAGAGGGTAAATTATCTGTAGAAAATATTGATGGCGGTGCTAAATTTACTATTGAGTTACCTTATCAAAACTAAGGTATTAAAATAAAGTACCGTTATATACAGTACTTTACAAATATTTTAATCTTTTGGAAGTAATTTTACAGGAACGATTTGAAACTCTTCCATATTCCATACACCGTTTTGAACATATGGCTCATTTTCTAACCACTCATTGATCTCATCTTCTGTTTCAAAATCAATCATTAAAGTAGATCCAACCATTTTTTCATCTTCTATTAATGCACCTGCTTGTACAATTTTTCCCTCTTTCATAAGCTTTTTTGCACCCTCTACATGAGCATCTCTTACCTCAAGTCTTTTATCTAAAGCACCTTCATTATCATAAGCTATTACTAAATATTGCATTCATTTTTCCTTTTTCTTTTAATAGTCCCTATTAAAAGGAACTTTTATTAATTATTCTTTTTAACGTAGAAGTAAATTCTACTAAAAGAAACAAAACAAGCTTGCGCAGTTTCCTGCCAAATACTAAAGAGCGTAAGAATACGCTTAACTAAATTTATTGAATTATATCAAAAAGTGATAATATTTTTATAACAAATCAAACTAAAATATAATTATTCTGTATCTAAAATGTAACTCTCTAAAGTTCTTATATTCACTTCACCAATAAATTCCTTATAAAGTAATCCACCTTTTGAAAAAAGGTATGATTCAGGGAATCTTTTTACATCCCTAAATTCCTTTGCAAATTTGAAGTTATCACTATCTATAGTAATTGGAAAATTAATTTTAAGCTCATCTAAGAACTTTTGAACTTCTGCTCTATCTTTATCTTTTTCCATTAATACACCAACAACTACAAATCTATCTTTATATTTTTCTTGAAGTTTTACAAAGTCTGGCATCTCTTTTTTACAAGGTGGACACCAAGTAGCCCAGAAATTAATAAGTACAATTTTTCCATTTAATTGATCAGATATAAGTAGATCATTTACAAGTTCAATATTGATTGTTTCATTTTTCATTGTTTTTAAAGTATATGTTTTACTTTTTGCAACCTTAGTTTCACTTGGAGTATTATCTTCTATAACTGTTGCTGTATCTTCACCTGAAAAACATCCACTAAATAAAAATGTTGCAAAGATCGAAGCTAAGAATAATTTTAATTTCATTTTTTTCCTTTATTGTTTTTAGAATTATATCTTAATTATCTTAGTGATTATTAATAAATTAAAAGATATTATTTTTTATGATTTTACGAAGCCTATTAATTTTATCCATATTTTTTACAAGCCTGTTTTCTTTAGCTACTAGTAGTGATGATAAGTATAAAGTTTATGAGAGTGATAAATACTCAATTATATATACCCCTTTTAATGAAAAAGAAGCCCTATATATAAAAAACAATCTAGATGCCTTTTTAAAAAGACAAGATGAATCTTTTGGCTTTTCCTTTGATGAGCCATTTATCATATCTTTAATATCACCAAACATTCAAATAGCAAATGCTTTTTCAACTCAGATTCCATTTAATGAAACTATATTTTATGGTGGAGGAGTTTCTTATATTGATTACTTTAGTTCCTCTTCATGGCTTGACACCCTACTTTACCATGAGATAGCACACAACTATCAAATAAATTCAAAAAACAATGAAGTATCTAAAACCCTACATAAAACTTTAGGTAATAACTTTATGCCTTTATTTGTACCAATCCCTTTATTTACTATGCCAAATCTTCTAATACCAACTGCTCTTTTAGAAGGGGATGCGGTACTAAATGAATCAATTCATGGAAATGGAGGAAGACTTTATAATGGTAGATTTAAAGCCCTGACAAATCTACTTATATTAAATAATAAAATGAATAAAACCATTTTTTTAAATGATCATATAGATTTTCCATACACCGAAGAAAAATATATCGTAGGTGGATATTTTATGCTTTATTTAGCACAAAAATATGGAGTTGATAAAGTAAATAAATTTTTTGAAGAACACTCAAAACATTTTATAAATCCCCTTTTATTAAATAATAGTTTCAATAAACACTTTAATGATAGTTTCAATAATCTGTTTTATTACTTCATAAAAGATAGTAAAAAAAATATGCAAGACTTTAAAGTTATCGATAATAAAAACTTTATAAGTGAATCAAAAAGAGAGATATTTTTATCCAAACAAAATGAACAAATTCTTTTTTTAACAAATGACAATATTACAAAACCTATTTTAAATATCTATGATATAAAAACTAATCAAAAAACAACAAAAACTGGTAACTGGTTAAACGGAAAAGTATTTAAAATAGATGATAAATATTTTACTACAAACTCTGCTTTTATAAAACCAAGCCTTTATAAAAATGGACTTTTTGATGAAAATAGCTTTATCAAAAAAGAGACTACAGGTAAATTTATACAAGATCTAAATAAAAACAACACCCTATATTTTGATGTAAATAGCTCCTTTGATACTCCATCATTATACTTAAATGATAAGTTTTATGCTAAAGCAAATTCAAGTGCTCTATTTGATAAAAAGGGGAATATCTATTATTTCAAACAAGAAAAAAACAAAAGAGTACTTTATAAAAATAAAACTGCCCTATTTAGTTTTGAAGGATATTTTTCTAAAGTTGTAGAGATAAAAGATGAAAATATATATTTTATTGCAAACTCTAAAAATGGATCAAGTTTATATAAATATGATGGAACTATCTATAGAGTAAGTGAATTTGAAAATATCATCGATGCAAAGATACTTGATGATAAAACCGCCCTACTTGTGTCAATCAATCATGATAATTATAGAGTATATAAAAAAAAGCTAAAAGCTAAAAAAGATGAAGTATTTGTTACAAAGTTAAATATTAAGGAAAAAGTTCCATTTGGTGATAAAAAAATAGATCTAAATAAAACTATCACCTCAAATAAGTACAATGAATTTAAACAATTAGATTTCTCATTTTTAACACCAAGTTTTGCATATGACTCAGAAGATGGTTCTTTATATACGCTAAATGCCTATTTCTTTGATCCTTTAATGTTTAATGCACTTCAAATCTATGCTTATAAACTTGCAGATGAAAGATTTGTTGGATTTAATTATATAAATGAGAGAACTATCCCTTTTGAGATAAATCTATATGATAATTCAAAAGATACACCTTCAAGTATTGATAGGGGATGGGGAGGATATATCAAACTTTATGGGCCTTTATATAAAGCAGGTAATCATGTAAATGAGATAGAAGTTAAAAACTATTTTGATGATGAAAATGAAGAGAAAAACCCTTTTATTATAATAAATAGCCATAACTATACACTTGACTTTGGACTCTCTTTTTATCCATACTTTAAATCAAACCTTGATCTTTATTTAAAAGAAGATAGGGATGATATAATCTATGGACTATCTCTAGATCTAAATCATCACCTTTTTGATGAAACATATCTACATGGTGCTATTAAAACAATACAAAGTGATACAAGCAGTCTAATAAACAAAAGGGGTATAAAAGTTCATGATGATCTAGTTGCTTCTTTAGATGAAAGTGATGTTTATAGTGCTGGGATTGATAATGACTTTTACGTAAAAGATATCACAAAAACATCTATAGGAATATCCAAAACTTTTAATCTAAATAAATACTTTTTTAATTTTCCCCTATCCCTTAGACGTGAGTCTATCTATTTTAAATATAATAACTATGAATATACCCAAACAAATAAAGATAATTTTTATGAAAAGATTGTGGGAATTACTTTTGATACCCTATTTATCCATAAATTAGCATTACCAATTGATATTAAATATATAGAAAATAGTTCTTCTAAAAATGATAATAGTGTATTATTATCTATCGGGCTTGGATTTTAAAATCTATAAATAAAGCCCGTATTTACATAACCATATTTATGGTCAAAAGTAGTATTTGTATACTCTGTATATAAATAATGAATCTCTCCATTAAATTGATTTGACATCAATCTTCCACCTAAATAAAAAGATAGATCATCTGAAATATCATAAGCAAAATTTAGATCGACAATATGATTTATATCTGTTTTTTCATTATTAGAATTTTTTTCCAAACCTTCTATTCTATATATCTTATTTAATTTATAAGCAAATAAACTGTGAAATGAGCCAATAGAGTATTGAATATTAAATCCACCAAATACAATAGCATCTACCCTCTCAAATTTATAACTTGCATCAATTTCATTATTTGTAATAGCATCTTTTATAGTATCTGAGTTTTCATGAGCAACTGAACTATCTAAATTATTTTTAATATCTATTTGAGTATATCCCCCAAACAAGCTAAATAATGTATTCTCCCCATGATAAGATAATACCCCTCTAATATAATAACTCTCATCATATGTATCTAAAAGAGCAATATATGGTTTATTTTCTAAAGAAATTTTTGATGTTGTAGAATCTGAAACATAAGTAAGATAATAAGTATCATTTTCTTTAGAAAAAGATAAATCTTTACTTGTAACTCTAGATATAGTATTATTTATAATATTTAAATCATATATATACAAATCCTTTGCCCTATTTGTAACATATCCAGCATCTATTGCCAGGGCAAACTTCTTAGATCTATATATTTGATATCTTAAGAAAATATCAATATTTTCATTTGTCAAAGTAGAACCGGCATAATTTAAATTTTTTTGATTATATTTAGCAGATACATAAAAATTATCAAAAAAACTATATCCTAAATTTAAATTATATCCTTTCATATCACCCAATGAATCAAAACTTTGAGTATTACTACTAAATTCACTTTCTTTAATATTAAAAATATCAACGGTGTCATTTACTAATTCATATCCAAGAAGCATATCAAATTGATTATTTTTTGGTAAAAAAGCATAAATATTATTATGAGTATAATTAATATTTTGAGCATATACAGAACAACTTAAACCTAATAATATTAAAAGTCTATAAAACATCATTCCTACTTTATAACTATTGTTCCGGAGATATACTGAGTATCTGCAGTTGTAAATACTTTACTAGTTTCAAGTAATTGCATACTTGTATTTTGTGGTAAATTTGAAGCACCAAGATTAATTTTTTCTGCATATATTTTTATATAATAAGTACCTGCATTAGTAAGGCTTGTCTTAATACTTGCATCCATATCTTGATTATTTATTATATAACCTAAATTAATTCCAAACAAAGATTGTAAATATGCAACACTTCCATTGATTAAAGTTGTATGGGAGCTATTTGATGAACTATATGTTTTTGTAGAAGAACCACCTGCTCCATCCTCCCCATATATTATTATTGAACTTGGCGTAGTTAATTTCCCATTTACTAAAGAAATATTATCAAATAGTATATTAACCTTTTTCGTAGAATTTAACTTCGTGATTTCAACTCCAATATCAAAATTCTCGTAATTTCCACCTGTAGCTTGAGAAAAAGCAACATTCCAAATATCTTCAATTAAAGAGCTTGTAGTTTTATTTTTAGTAAATGTTGAATTTGTTAAAGTTGTTTCATTTACTTTAAAATAACTTGAGATTAAACCTTTAACAGTATCTATATCACTGCTAGTAAGTCTTGAAATACTAACGTTGCTAATGTTATTATCAATTATATTATTTTCCATATTTGAATTTAATGTCTTTAGATTTGTAACTGCACTAAAAGATGTATTATATGTAGTATTTTGATCTGATATAGAATTATTAAAATTTGCTGATAAAAAACTATACCCTTTTTTTAATATCACAAATGCAGCATTTGACGCAATTACTGCATCTTTATTTATATTAGTTGGAATATTATTTAATAGCTGATCTTCTGTTAAATTAAAGGTATCCATAAAATACTGTTTTTTGCTTGAGTTATTATCAATAAGAGTTGTTAATGTGGATACATATTTACTATAAGATGTTAGATTAATATCTAGTTTTGTATCATTGCCATCTAACTTCCCATCATTATTTACATCAATATATCCACCACTCACGGTAATAGGATAAACAGGCTCTGAATCAAAGGTATAGATACTTGATAATCCAGAATTATTATTCGTACTTAAATATGTTGCTGTTGTATTATTTGAATCTTTTACAGTAGCAAAATAAACTGCTCCTCTTTCAACTGTGACCTCTACTGAAGTTGAATTTGTAGTTGATGTTGAAGCATTTGATGAAGAACTAGATGAACTACAACAAGTACCGCTTTCTCCGCATCCATTTAAAATAAAACTGAATATTACAAGCGATGAAATCAAAGGAATTTTTTTATTATATTTACTAAAATCCAATACTAACCTTCTATAATTTAATGTAATCATTCTATCTTACTTAAGCTTAAATATAGGAAATTATTATTAAAATTGAGCAGTTAAATTTTACTCTAAAGGTTCAAAAATATGAAAAAAGGTTTCAAACTAAGCATTGCTGCTGCTATAGCTGCAGCCTCGGTTACCGTTTTTAGTGGTTGTATCCATGATGGTGTGGATTCAGTTGCTTCTACGACAGATATTAGTGGTAAAGCTGTAGATGGCTATATCTCTGGTGCGACTATTACATACTCTACTAAATCAACAACTACAGACTCAAATGGTTCATGGACATTAGTAGGTATTTCTGATAGTGATTTTGGTGGTACTTCTACTACACTAAGTGTAACAGGTGGTACAGATACATCAACTAATCTACCTTTCGAAGGTACTCTAACAAGTGTTCTTCCTGAAACAACTGCTGATACAACTGTTGTGATTACTCCAATTTCAACACTTGTACAAAAATATATTGCAAATACTTCAGGTACAACAATTGCAGCTGCAAAATCTACTATGGCAACTACACTTGGACTTAGTGATGTTTCTGCTCTTGATGTTGATCCAGTTGCAAATATTGGTACTTCATCATCTCAAACAGTGTATAAAGCTTTATTAAAAGTTCAAAAAATTTCAGAAGCTATGGCTGATGCTGGTGTTTCAGATCCATTCTCTGAATTAAGTAAAAAAGTAACTTCTAGCACAACATCAATTGATACAGTAATTACAAATACTCTTGCGGATAGAACAGTAGTTACAAATTCAACTTTACAATCTGTTTTACAAGCTACACAAAAAGCAATTACAGCTGCCGTTGCATCAACTACGATTTCAAGTGGATCATCTTTAAATGTTGTTGCAAAAACTACTGAAGCAGCAACAAGTAAGATTGAAGATGCAATTAAAACTGCTGTTGCATCAAATAGTTCTGCAGATTTAACAAATGCAATAAATACAGCAAAAACTGCAACATTAACAATTAATGATCTTAGAGTAGCTTTTGAAGCAGATTCAAGTGCTAATGTAAATATAGTTGCTGCTACAAAAATTGATGATTTAAATAAAACTAGACTTGCAAATCAATACGATCTTGCTGCACAAAGTGGTAACTTTGACCAAATATTAGAAGATGTTGCAAATGGTAGTTCTACTTTTGTAGAAGCTGTAGAAGAAAGAGCAACAGACCTTAATAGTACACAAAAATCTGAAATTAAATCAAATGATGATCTGATTACAAAAGATAAAGCTGATAAAGCTGATGGACAACTATTAGTAGTAAATACTCTTACATTAGGTACAGGTGGTACTACATTAAGTTTTGATATGAATACAACAAATGATATTAATGTAACAGCTGGTACATTATCAAATTACTATGATGTAAACTTCAGTGATTCAAATGTACCTGGAACATTTACAGAGCAAACAGTAAACCTTACAATTGAAGTTATTAACAGCGTAGATTCAAATGATAAATTAACTCTTGATGCTACAGGTATTAAGTTATCTTATAACAATTCTAATGGAATCAAGACTACACTACCAGTAGGTGCAAAAGTTACAATTACTGAAAAATTAAGCTCTTCTTCTACTACTTCAAGATATGAGTTAACTTTAACAGAAGCAATAGAAAATAGTGATTTTGTATTTAACTTAACAAATGTACTTGCAGGACAAAGTGGTGATAAAACATCTATTAATAATGGATTAACTAGAATGAATACTCACTTTGGAACATCAGGGAAAACATATGAAGTAAACATGTATATTAAAGGTCTTATTTTTGATGAATTAAAAATGAGAAAAACTTCATTCTCATATATGGTAAATGTAAACTAATACATCCATACATATAACTATACTTACAAAAAAAAGGTTCTTTCTTAAAGAAAGAACCTTTTTTTATACTTTTTTATAATTACTTATAACTCATTTAGACTATCATCTACATTATCTTATTTTTATTAAGTTTTCAAATTGAATATTAATGATTATTTTAAAATTTAAGAAAGAAAAACTAGAATATCTTAATATTAAGATATTCTAGTTTGTAAAATTATATTGAGATCTCTTTAAAATCAGCCACATTTAAAAATGATTTATAAACTGTAGCTACAAGGTTTTTTCTATTTGCTTTTATCTTTTCATCTTTATGGTTTACCATTACATTATCAAAGAAAAAGTCTAGATCAGGTTTTAGTGCAAATAAGGCATCTAATTCCTCTTCTATTGAAGTATAAGCTTTTGAAGTAGCAACTGTATATCTATCAAATAGCATCTCTTCAGCTTCCTCTTCAAATAATGACATATCTACGCTCTTTAGAGTTTCAACATCTTTTACAATATTTGCAACCCTTTTAAATGTAGCACTTGCCTCTTTATAAGAATCACTCTGAACAATTGGCTCAACTGCGGCAAGTTTTTTAGAGATACTTAGGATATCCCTATCTCCACTTAAAAGTACAGCATTTAAAATAGATGGATTTACTTTAAATATCTTATAAAGTCTCTCTAAGAAGAACTCTTCAACTTTATTTATGTCAAGTCCCTCATATAAGGAACTAAGCTCTTCAAATACTGCTCTTATATCTAAATTGATTTGCTCATTTAATACAATTCTTACAATCCCAGACGCTGCACGTCTTAGGGCAAATGGATCTTTAGAACCTGTTGGAATTTTACCAACAGAAAATAATCCAAGTAAAGTATCTATCTTATTTGCTAAAGCAATAACTGAGCTAAATTTGTTTGATGGTAATTCACTATCTTCACCTACAGGAAGATATTGCTCTTTTATAGATAAAGCTACATTTTCATCTTCCCCAGCAATCTGCGCGTAATAGTATCCCATAAGCCCCTGAAGCTCAGTAAACTCAAATACCATCTCACTCATAAGATCAGCTTTACCAATCATCACAGCACGCTCTAAAAGATCAGCTTTTTCAACATCATATTTAGCACCTAAAGTTTGTGCAATTTTAACTTCCCTTAGACACTTATCATAAACACTTCCAAGACCATCAACAAATGTGATATCTTTTAATCCCTCATTTTGTAAACCATTTCTGATATCATTTTTATAGAAAAACATACCATCACTAAGTCTAGGTCTAAGTACCTTTTCATTTCCTGCAATGATCATTGAGAAATCTTCAGTATATGAATTTGATACTACGATAAACTTATTTGTAAGTTTCCCATCTTTATATACTGCAAAATATCTTTGATGCTCTTTCATTGATCCGATGATAACTTCATCTGGAAGCTCTAAAAACTCCTTATCAAAAGTTCCAAGAAGGGCTGTTGGATATTCTGTGATAGCTACAACTTCATCAAGAAGTTCATTATCAAGTTCAACTTTGATATCATTTTCATCTTCAATCTTTTTGATATCATTTAATACTTTTACCATTCTATCATTTGGATAAAGCATAACTGCAGATTTTTCTAATTTACAAAAATAATCTCCAGCAAAATCAAAAGTAAATGGCTCATAAGAAACCATTCTATGAGGAAAAGCAGATTTAGATGATTTTACACCAAATAACTCAGCATCAACTAACTCTTCCCCAAGAAGAATACATAAAGATCTAATAGGTCTAATAAAACTATCAGTTCTAGATCCCCATCTCATAGATTTACCAAAATCAAGTTTCGCCATAAACTTATTTACCATATCATTTAATAGCTCAGATGAGTTTTGACCTTTAACCTCTTTTTTAAAGTAAAGCTTGTCATTTTTAGTCTCAAGCTCACTTACATCTATCCCACATTTTTTAGCAAAACCATTCGCTGCAGGTGTAGGTTCACCATCTTTATATGCGATTGCAACAGGTGCACCAAACATCTCTTCAATCTTATCATCTTGAGATACTTTAAACTCTCTATGCCAAAGTACTAATCTTCTTGGAGTGTAAAAAAATTCAAACTCACAAACAAGTGAATTCTCTTCTAATACATCTAGCCATTTTTTCTCAATATTTTTTAACTCTTTTAAAAATGGAATTGCTGGTAGTTCTTCAACACCAATCTCTATAAGTAAAGGTTTCGTCATTTATCCTCTTCCTTTTTTTGATCTCTTTTTTTTTGTGCCTCTTCTAGCATATCCTTATGTTTCTTTACCTGCTGTTCATTAAATCCACGAAGAATTATAAACAATATATATACAAACAATACTATTACTACTATATCTATTATCTCTTTCAAAGAAGCCCCTTACCAAGTTTTACCTCGGCTGTAATATTTCGCGTATAATAGCTAAATTTTGGTAAATATTTGATTTTATGATAACAATTTTTATTTAAGACTATTTTTATCCTATTTAAAATATAATTCCTCAAATCAAATAGGACAAAAAATATCCTATTTACAAAAAAACATACGTCAAAGGAATAATTACTGCACTATAAAGTTTAGTAATTTTGACAAAATCGGAGAATAATTCTATGATGGAAGTATATTTAGATAATAACGCTACGACGATGGTTGACCCTAAAGTTTTTGAAGAGATGAAACCATTTTTCTGTGATGTTTATGGAAACCCAAACTCACTACATAGATTTGGTGGAAACACTCACCCAAAAATGCTTGAAGCACTTGATTATTTATATGAAGGTATTGGTGCAGCTGATGAAGATGATATCATCGTAACAGCAAATGCAACAGAAGCAAACAACTGGGTACTAAAAGGTGTATGGATAGATCAAATCCTAAATGGAGATAAAAACCATATCATCACAACTGAAGTTGAACACCCAGCAACAACTGCAACATGTAAATTCTTAGAATCACAAGGTGTAAGTGTAACTTATATGCCTGTTAATGAAGAGGGTGTACTTGATGCAGATACATTAAAAGAGTATATCAGAGAAGATACAGCCTTAGTATCAGTTATGTGGGCAAATAATGAAACAGGGAAAATCTTCCCAATCCACGAAATTGGAAAAATCTGTAAAGAAGCTGGTGTATTATTCCACTCAGATGCTACACAAGCAATCGGTAAAATTAAAGTAGACGTTAGAGCTGCAAATGTTGATATGATCTCATTCTCTGCACATAAATTCCATGGACCAAAAGGTGTTGGTGGATTATATATCAAAAAAGGTGTAAATTTAGAGCCACTTATGCATGGTGGTGAGCAAATGGGTGGTAGACGTGCTGGAACTGTTGATGTTGCTTCAATGGTTGGTATGGGTCTAGCTATGCATCTTGCAACAAATGAGATGGCTTTATATTATGAAGATAACCATGTTAAAAAATTAAGAGATAGATTAGAAAATGCAATCTTAAAGCTTGATGATACTATCGTAATTGGTGGACAAAATAATAGAACTCCAAACACTACACTTATCTCTATAAAAGGTGTAGAGGGTGAAGCGATGTTATGGGATCTAAACCAAAAAGGTATCGGAGCATCTACAGGTAGTGCTTGTGCAAGTGAAGATCTTGAAGCAAATCCGGTAATGAACGCTTTTGGTAGTGATAGTGAGTTGGCTCATACAGGTGTAAGATTCTCATTAAGTAGATTTAATACAGAAGAGCAAATTGATTATGCTATTGAGCATATTATTGGTGCAATTAATAGACTAAGAGGAATATCAAGCTCATACGCTTATACTCCAAAAGATCATAAAAGTGAATTATAATATATAAAAAAGAAAGATAGAAAGGAATTATAGATGGCTAAAGGTGATTTAGTAAGCGGTTCAATTTGGGATGAATATAGTGATGTTGTAGTTGATAGAATGAACAACCCTCAACACCAAGGTGAGATTACAGAAGAGCAAGCTGCAGAGTTAGGTGCGAAACTTATTGTTGCTGACTTTGGAGCTGAGTCTTGTGGTGATGCTGTTAGACTTTATTGGGCAGTTGATGAAAAAACTGACAAAATTGTAGGATCAAAATTTAAATCATTTGGTTGTGGTACAGCTATCGCTTCAAGTGATATTATGACAGAGCTTTGTTTAGGTAAAACAGTAGATGAAGCTGTTAAGATTACAAATATTGATGTTGAAAAGGCGATGAGAGACAACCCAGATACTCCAGCTGTTCCACCTCAAAAAATGCACTGTTCTGTAATGGCATATGATGTTATTAAAAAAGCTGCTTCTCAATACAAAGGTGTTGATATGGAAAGCTTTGAGACTGAATTTATCGTATGTGAGTGTGCAAGGGTTACACTTGATACATTAAAAGATGTTATTAGAATCAATGACCTTAAAACTGTTGAAGAGATTACAGATTATACAAAAGCTGGAGCATTTTGTAAATCATGTATCAAACCAGGTGGACATGAAGAGAAAGATATCTATCTAGTTGATATTTTAGCAGATGTAAGAAAAGAGATGGAAGAAGAAAGACTAAAAGAAGCTGCAGATGCAAGTGCATCAGGTGAAGCTACTTTTGATAAAATGA
Organism: uncultured Arcobacteraceae bacterium; assembly: GCA_964342525.1. GTDB lineage: Bacteria > Campylobacterota > Campylobacteria > Campylobacterales > Arcobacteraceae. The sequence continues at coordinate 14,234 of CAYFGQ010000034.1, read as the reverse complement.
CAATTGTTCAAAGAATTAAAACAGTTGACGCTGTAATTGATACTGATATTAGACCAATGTTACAAATGGATGGTGGAGATATGGAGATTATCGATATCAAAGAAAATATGCCTTTCTATGACATTTATATCAGATACTTAGGTGCATGTTCAGGGTGTGCTTCAGGTGATACAGGAACACTTTACGCAATTGAAGCTGTACTTAAACAAAAAGTTGATGAAAACATCAGAGTTTTACCAGTTTAATAAATAGAAAAATAAGCCAAAAAAAAGGGAGGGACAAATTATCCCTCCCTTTTTTTATACAATAATCTATTAAGGGTTTATATTTAAATAAAAAGTATACCCTTCTACCATTTGATCACTTCCAAAGTTAGGAACAACAGTAATAGTAAAGCCATATACCTTATCTGATTTTGTTTTTAAAGAAAATACCTTATGCATCTCTTTTTTTAGTTTTGTAGCCTCTAATAACATCCTTTGAAGCTCTGAAAAGTTACTGTTATCACATTGAAGTAATCTAAGCTCTTTTCCTATCAATTCATCCTTTGAATATCCAAAAAATGTCTCAATTCTTGAAGTAACACTCTTCATCACAGCAAACTTGTCTGTTTTAATTTGAAATAGATAATTATCCACTAAAAAACTTTTCATCTCTAACTTATTTTTCATAGAATCGTAATCATCTTGTAGCTCATTTGTTTGCTCTTTTATAGCTTTGTGATCACGAACTAGCTGTTGAGTCATTTTAGTGATATTTTCACTTTTTCTATACTTTTGAGAAAGGTCTGCTATAGCTTCACTAAGTTCACCTATTTTTAAAGGTTTAGTTGTATATTTACTTACACCTAAATTTAAGGCATTCATAGTATTTTGTTGATCAGAATATGCGGTAGTGATAATAATAGGAATATCCTTACTAACACTTCTTATCTCTTTAGTCATCGCTAAACCATCCATCTTAGGCATATTTATATCTGAAACTACTACATCTATATCATGCATATGATTTCTAAATAAATCAAGCCCTATCTCTCCATCATGGGCAACATACACTTTTTTAAATAGGTTCTCAAACATTTTAACTGTTTGAGTTCTCATCATTTCATCATCTTCCACATAAAGAATTGTAATTGCACGTAATGTCTTCAAATCTGTCTTCATCCCCACCCTTTATTGATTATTATATTGTTTTAAAAGTCTTAATATTGAGATACAAAAAGCAACACTCACAGGACCTATAATCATACCCCAAAATCCTAAGGTAGATAATCCTGCAAATATTGAGAAAAATATCAATAGTTCATTTACATTAGTTGGTCTACTCACAACTTTTTTATTTATATATTTTATAATGATTGGTTTTACAATTGTATCAGCAAAAAATGATATCACCACTATTGTATATAAAACAATAGCAATACCATTTGATACATCCCCTAAGAATGCCTCATAAGCAAATAATGGAAGCCACATAATTACACCACCAATAACTGGTATCAGTGAAGCAAAACCGTATAAAATACCAAACATTATACCATCATAGCCAAAAAACTGTACAAATATACCAAACAAAAAACCTTCAAATATAGCAGTTACTATAATTGAGTAAAAAACTACACTCGTAACATTTGTGATCTCATAAAATACACTCTCACTATCTTCAGCTTTTAAAGGTAAAATACTTTTAAAATAAGCTCCAATAGGTTTAGCATAATAATTAAATATAAAATAAAATACTAAAATCATTACCATATTAAAGAAAAAGTTCATAGAGTTCTTCCCAAAAGAAGCTCCAATAGATAAAGCCTTTTGAAGCAACGCTGGAATATCAGCTTTGTCAATGGCATTTAATATACTCTCTTTAACTAAGTTAAAATCATTAGGTAAAGTCTCAACCCAGTTTTTAATATAGTCAAAAAAGGCTAATATCTGAGTCTTATCCACTAGATTTATATATGTACCCACTTTTAAGACTATATAAAAAAATGGAGCCATAAATAAAATAGCCATACTTAGTGTCATCAAGGAAGAAAGTAAAGTATTATCTTTTATTTTTCTATCCAATGCAGTATGGATCGATCCCGTTGCAATAGTAAGCAAAAATGCCACTAGTATCGCTAGTAAAAATGGTTTAAAAATATTATATAAAATTACTAAAGTACCAGCCAATAAAAGCAATATAAAATGTGCAGGTTTCACGAGAATAAACCACCTTGAGTTGTAAGTTCCGGAGGAGTTAATCTAAAAAGCTCATAAGTTTTTACTGTAGCTACCCTACCCCTTGCAGTTCTCTCAATATATGAGTTTGCTAAAAGATATGGCTCTATAGCATCCTCAATGGTCCCCTCATCTTCACTAAGTGCAGCTGCAATTGTACTAAGCCCCATAGGTTTTCCACGATTTGAGATAAGAAGCTCTAAAAGTTTTAAGTCCATCTCATCAAAACCTTTATCATTTACACCCAATTCATCAAGGGCATATTTACATCTATGGATTTGAATAATCTCTTCATTTTCCACCTCAGCATAATCCCTCACACGACGTAAAAGTCTTAAGGCTACCCTTGGAGTTCCCCTACTTCTTCTTGCCACCTCTAAACTAGCTTCATCATCTGAATGCTTTTCTAATTTATCAGAAGCTATTTGAACTATTTTTGCCAGTTCATTATCTGTATAAAACTGCATACGAAAATTCATACCAAATCTATCACGAAGAGGATTTGATATCATACCAGCTCTAGTTGTAGCACCAATAAGAGTAAATCTAGGAAGATCTATCTTTACACTTTGTGCTGCTGGACCAGAACCAATAATAATATCAAGCCTATAATCCTCCATCGCAGGATAAAGTATCTCTTCAACCGCAGGACTAAGTCTATGTATCTCATCGATAAAAAGAACATCCCCCTCTTCAAGATTTGTCAAAATAGCTGCAAGATCACCACTTTTTTCTATCATTGGAGCAGCTGTTACTTTTATATTTGCTCCCATCTCTGTTGAGATAAGATAAGATAGGGTAGTTTTCCCCAGTCCTGGAGGTCCAAATAGTAAAATATGATCCAATGCCTCATTACGCTTCTTAGATGCTTCTATAAAAACTCTAAGATTTTTCTTGATCTTTTCTTGACCAATATATTCATCCCAAGCTGAAGGCCTTAAAGATAGTTCAGTACCATTATCTTCAAAAGATACAGACTCAACCTCTACAAGTCTTTCCATTAATAAGACTCACTCTCATTAGGGAAACTCCCATCTTTTACATCAGAGCTATATTGCTCCACAGCTTCCCTAACTACGGTTGATCCATCAAGATATTTTCTCACAAACTTTGGTGTAAACTCTTCAAAGAATCCAAGCATATCAGACCAAACAAGTACTTGTCCATCTGTAGTATCACCAGCACCTATTCCAATTGTTGGAATATCTATAGCTTCTGTAATTGCTTTTGCTGCTTCAGATTTCACACCCTCTACAACTATACAAAATGCACCAGCAGCCTCAATTGCTTTTGCATCATTTACAAGTTGTTCTATATCTTCAGGTGTTTTACCCCTAACTTTATATCCACCTTCACTTCTTACATATTGTGGCATAAGACCAATATGACCAACAACTGCAATTGAATTTGATGTAAGATGAGCAACTATCTCAGCTCTATCTTCACCACCCTCAATCTTTACAGCAGCAGCTTCAGTTTCCCTATAAACTTTTACAGCATTCTCTAAGGCTTGATCTTTATTGTTATATGATCCAAATGGCATATCTAATATCACAAATGAATCTTTTGCTCCTGCACATACGGCATTTGTATGATAAATCATCTGATCAAGTGTAGCACTAAGTGTATCTTTTGCTCCTGCAAAACTCATATTTAAACTATCACCTACTAATATCATATCAGCACTATTTTCTACAAGCCTTGCAAAAAGCGCATCATATGCAGTGATCATCACTAATTTTTTATTATTCTTTGATTTTTTAATTGTTGAAATTGTTTGTTTTTCTTTTTTTTGTGTAATTATACTCATTAAGTAACCCGTAAATTTTATAAATAGCTAAGATTATACCATAAAAATTGTTACAATTTATCAGTAGTATTTATGTAACTTTTTGGGATTTGATAATACTTAAATATTTTTGTATCTAAAAGTTCTGAGAGATTTACTCCAAGTCCTATAAATAGGTTCCTTTCTCTATCTATTCTTCTTGGCTTAAAACCTCTTACATAATATCCTAAATACAACTCAAAATATTTCATATATTTTGAAGACTCTAGACTTTTAAAACCAGAACCCTTTAAAGCAAAAAGATATTTGGCATTTTCATAATCTGTTAGAAAATCTTTCTCCCACATTTTCTTATGTAGTTTATATTCTATTCTAAAATCTATTTTATCCCCAATATAAGGATATTTATAACTTACATAACCAAATAAAGCCCCTAGGGTATTAACTATCATATCCTCATAAGATATCCCATAATCACTAAAGGAATCCCCAAACTCCATTATAGAAGTAAATCCAAAAGATGACCAAGCCCCATATAAAGCAGCATTATCCTTATCATATCCCCAAGACTCATAAATAGATGCATAAGTATGTGCCATACTATATCCAGTATAAGCATGACCAAATTTATCTGCACCACCCTCTTCAGTACCAGCCCCAAACCATCCTTCATTTTGTGTATGGGGTTCTATATCAGTAGAATATCCCCAATGCTCAACACCATAAGCAATAATTCCAAGGGATGTAAAAACATTTAAATAGATTAATTTTTCTTCTTTTGTTATATTATTTTGACTAGTTTCTTCAAAAAAAAGTTCTTTTGATTTTTCTGTAGTATTATTTTCTATGGATAGATTATTATCTTCATTACAAAAACTGTAGCTAGAAAAGCTTAGTATTACAAAAATATATAACACTAAACCTCTCATCTTTTATCCTTTTGTATAATCCAATAAAAGGGATCATATTTTAACTATAGGTAAATGTTAACTCTTCACCTTTTAGATCGATTTTAACCTCACCACCAGATTTTAATTTTCCAAATAAAATCTCATCTGTTAGTTTCTCTTTTACCTCTTTAGTTATTACACGATTAAGTGGTCTTGCACCCATTGCTTTATCATATCCCTTTTCAGCCAAGAATCTTTTAGCCTTTTGTGTAATTTTAATGGAGATATTTTTCTCTTTTAATCCTAAAGCAAGATCATCGATAAACTTACCAACCACTTTTGTTACCACATCAAGTTCAAGGGCTGCAAAACTGACTATTGCATCAAGTCTATTTCTAAACTCTGGTGCAAAGAATTTATTGATAGCTTTATTTTCATTTAGATGTTCATCTTTAGCAAATCCCATTACTCCTGCTTCGTTTGAGCCAAGATTTGAAGTCATCACTAAAATCACATTTTTAAAATCAGCCTTGCTTCCATTATTATCAGTAAGCTCTGCATTATCCATCACTTGAAGTAATAAACTCATAAGATCAGGATGTGCCTTTTCTATCTCATCAAGTAAAAGTACACAGTGTGGATGTTTTCTAATAGCTTCAGTTAATAATCCACCCTTTTCAAAACCTACATAACCTGCAGGTGCACCAATAAGTCTACTTACTGTATGAGGTTCCATATATTCACTCATATCAAATCTCTCAAAGTGTACACCAAGTTGATTTGATAACTCTTTTGCCACCTCTGTCTTACCTACACCAGTAGGTCCAGAGAATAAGAATGACCCAATAGGTTTATCATCCTCATTTAATCCAGCTTTATTGATCTTAATAGCTCTTACCATCTTCTCAATAGCCTCATCTTGACCAAATACTCTTTTTTTCATATTTGTATCTAAAGATTTTAATAAACTTAGATCAGATTTTGTAGCTGATTTAGTTGGTACATTTGCCATCTTTGAAACTGTATTTTCAATATCGCTTACTTTGATATTTACAGCTTTTTTAGATTTTGCTTGAAGTTTTAATGTAGCACCCACCTCATCAATCACATCTATAGCACTGTCTGGTAAAAATCTATCATTGATAAATTTCTTGCTAAGACTTACAGCACTCTCGATGGTCTTTTTAGAAAACTTCACATTGTGAAACTCTTCATATTTTGACTTAAGACCTTCTAGTATTTCAACTGTATCTTCAATACTTGGCTCATTGATATCAATCTTTGCAAATCTTCTATTAAAAGCCTTATCTTTACCAAAATCGTTTCTATACTCTTCATATGTAGTAGCACCGATACATCTTAGTTTTCCATTGCTAAGCATTGGTTTTAAGATATTTGAAGCATCCATAGCACTTCCACCTACACTACCAGCACCTATTACAGTATGGATCTCATCGATAAATACGATTGCATTTTTTATTTTTGATACCTCTTTTAAAAGTGATTTTAGTTTTTTCTCAAAATCACCCCTATATTTAGTACCAGCAACCATTGATCCCATATCTAGTGAATATATCTTTGAATCATTTAAAGACTCAGGTATCTTACCCTCAGCTATCCTTAAAGCCAATCCTTCAGCGATAGCAGTTTTACCAACACCTGGCTCACCAACTAAGATAGGATTGTTTTTCTTTCTTCTACTAAGTACCTCTATAGTTCTACTTATCTCAACTTCCCTACCAATTACAGGATCAATCTCTCCACCTTTAGCTAAAGCTACAAGTTCAGTTGAGTTTTGATCTAGGATACTTTTTTCATCACTTGACTCATCATCTTCATCCTTATGACTAATCTCTTCAAGAAGATCAACTCTCTCAAGACCTTGTTGTCTTAGTATAAATGATGCGTAAGATTTTTCATTTTTAAGTATTGCTACAAACATATCCTCAGGCTGAGCTTGCCCTCTTCCTGAACTTTGAGTATGAGCGATCATATTTTCAACTGTATTTGATAAAGTAACACTCTCTATTGGCTCATCCTCAACACCCTCAGGTAGTTTTGGTATATTTGCTGAGATATGCTCCTCTAATGAAGTTTTTGTATAAACTAGATCGATCCCTAAATCTGTTAACATATTTGAAATATAGTCATCTTCTAATAAAATTAAAAATATATGCTCAACAGTTAGGTACTCATCCCTATTTTTTCTTGCGTATAATATTGCTTGAGAAAATACATCTCTTAAATGTGCACTAATCATCTTAAATTCCTATTCTTCTTCCATAACGGTTTTAAGTGGAAAACCATTTTTTCTAGCCGCATTTTTTACCTGCGCCACTTTTGTTGAAGCTACCTCATGGGTATAAATACCGCAAACTTCTCTACCCTTATTATGGATATTTAACATTATCTGAGTAGCCTCATCGCCACTTTTTCTAAATATAGTAGTCAACACCTCGATCACAAAATCCATAGTTGAATAATCATCATTTAACATTATCACTTTATACTTTTTTGGTTCAACTATTTCTATATCACTATCGAGTTCATGTTCTATCTCGTAAGCCACTTATCTTATCCTTTTTAATATCATCTTATTATTGTATTACATATATTATACCAAAAAAGTTATTATATGCATAATGAGTACAAATTTTTTGTACTTACTAATACAAGTATTAAATCTTATATATTTTTATTTTAAGAATTCTATTTTAAAAATAGCTAGTCAAAAAATACTAGTTATTTTTAAGTTTCTAATCTAATGTAGATAATCTTTAAGTAATAATAAATTATGAATAATTTTTATCTTCTAATATTTTCTTAATTCTTGTTTGAATTTTTTTCTTATCATCTTCTGTATAATTTTCAAAATTACGATGTTTTATTTTCAAATCTACCATCAAGAGTTCCCGTAATGGCTTACTATTACCTTTTTTAATTGTTAAATCAAAATAATCTTTTATTTCTTTTATCTTTTTATCTTTTATTGTAACATTTGAAATAATATTTGTTTTCTTTTTCATTGATACTGCAAAATCATCAGTTAAAGCTATCTCTAAATAATCGTCATCATCTCGATTATAAGTAAAATATATTTCTACATTTGAATGATAAAGCTCCAACATAATATTAACTATTCGACTAAGATAATTTGGATTTCTATAAATATTTGTTCTTATACAAAAAACTTTTCTTATTTTTATTTTTTTTGCAGCATTTATTGTTTCTAATTGATATAATTTGCTTTTTTTACTTCCCCAATAATATATAGATGTTCGTAAATTATCATTAGGCGTAGTTAATAAATCTGCACCATTGGAATATTTTATAACATTTTTTAAAAAAGTTAAACCAACTTTCTCCCCATGCTCCATTGTAAAATTATTATTTTTAAAAAAATCAATAAGTTTAATTTTAGAATCATGTACTTCGCTTTTTAACATATCATAATAAATATTATGATTCTTTATACTTGAGATATTTTCAATATAGGAATCAATTTTATAAAATAATAATTCTGTTTTATTTTTTAGAATTTCATTAACATTTTTGTCAATTTTTAAGTTATCATCATTTGTTGTAATTAAATTTATTTCACTCTGATTAAAAGTTAATGTCTCATTCTTTAATACTGTATCAATTAACTGTTTATCAACTTTAACATCAACTTGAGTAAGAAGACACTTATTTGTTATTGGAAGATATGAGTTTTTATTGTAAGTAACACCTGCTACTACTCCACTCAAAACTCTCATATTGTCTATTTTTGTTATATTAATGATTGTAGTATATCCATTATCATCATTAAAACTTATAAAAATTTGCTCATTATTGATTTTTACTTTAGCACTGTATATTTTTTTATCCCAAGAAATTGTTGCATACAATTGACTACCTAAACTGGTAATTTTATTCTTTATACTAATATTCTCTATTGTTAAAGTATTATTCTCATGATTATAATAATAAATACTAAATTGTCCTAATATAAAAGACTGTATATTATTAATATCATCTGATATGTTAACAGTTATTTTTTCTTTAAAATCCTCAAATGAAACATCTGCTAAAAAATCAGATGGATCAATATTAATACTTGTCAAAAATTCATATGTTTCATTACTGTTATTATAAACTTTTTTCAAATTTGCTAAAAATTTATTAGTAGGCATTACTGATTTAACTTTTTCGATATAAGAATCATTTTGATAGTCATAAAGGCTGCGTACACTAATACCTAATAAGTTAGCAAGTTTTGTATGATCTTTTGAAAAGTAATTATTACTTAAATGCTTAATCTTATTACTAAAACAAGCATTAAGCAATAATTTATTTTGATTCAAATTTAAACCCAACTTATCGAGATATGTAAATTTTGCTCTATCTCTTTTATTTCTTTATGATAATCATTTGGACATAAAGATAAAAGCTCATTTGCAACTTTTTGAATCTCTTTACTATTAATAAAAACTTTTCCATTTTTATAATTTATTCCATTCGAAAATTTTTCAATGTATGTTTCAAGTAGAAGAAGAGATTCTTTTTTATTATATGTATTACTAAATCCACTCTTAAGTATCCTCAGATACTCAAGTATATTTTTTTCAAGTTTCATTTGGCATCCCCTATAGTTTAAACTTATTTTAAGTATATTTTGGCTATAGTTCCGACCGTATTTTGACAGAAAATAGAAACTATAGATAAATACACCGGAAGCTAAAGCTACTAGTCAAAAATTGGCGTTAGAGATTTGTAGTTTTAACTTCACAATCGACATAATACCCCCTATTTACTTATATTTCCCTTTATAATACCCTTTTTTCTACAATTTTTATTCTAAATTATTAAAAAAATAAATTAAACTACCCGCATGCGATTCGCATTTTTCTCTTGCGAATCGCTTTTTTACTATTTCTTAATTGTTTTAAGCAATTAATCATATAAAGCAATAATTTTTAAAAATATTAGGTATTTACTACAATTCTGTAAATAAGAGTATGTTAAGAGAAATTATATGCTATAATGCCACATGAATTTCACATTTGTAACACTATTTCCAAATCTTATAGATTTTTATTTTAAGGATTCTATTTTAAAAATAGCTAGTGAAAAAAAACTAGTTTCATTTAAGTTTTATAATCCAAGGGACTTTACTAAGAACAAACACTTAAAAGTTGACGCACCTATGTGTAGTGGTGGGGCTGGTATGCTTATGACACCACAGCCACTATTTGATACACTCGATAAAATTAAAGAAGAAACCCCTGATGCTCATATTATTTTTCCTTTAGCAGCAGCAAAACCATTTAAACAAAATGATGCAAAACGTTTAGCAAAAAAAGAAAATATTGTTTTTGTTGCTGGTAGATATGAGGGTATAGATGAGAGGGTTATCGAAAAATATGCTGATGAAGTTTTCTCCATAGGAGATTTTATCTTAACTGGTGGAGAATTACCATCATTAGTAATGTGTGATGCCATATCTAGAAATGTAGAAGGGGTTCTTGGAAATGAAGAATCCCTAGATATAGAAAGTTATGAAAATGACCTTTTAGAAGCTCCATCTTTTTCAAAACCAGCAGAATACGAAAAAAAACCTATAATTAAAGAATTCTTAAAGGGAAATCACAGTAAAATTGCGAGCTTAAAAAATAATCTGGCTGTTTGCAAGACCAAATATTTCAGACCAGATTTGACAAAGAACAAAAATTAAACATAAAAGTGTGATACCCCGCAACTTGCAAAGGCGGGCACTTTCACCAAAGGGAACTTATGAAAAATAGATATATTGAGAGCTTTGAAGCTGCTCAAATTGCAGAGAAAGAAGTACCATCATTTAAAGCTGGTGATACTTTAAGACTAGGTGTTGAGATTAAAGAAGGTGACAAGAAGAGAGTTCAGAACTTCGAAGGTGTTGTTATCGCTAGAAAAGGAAACGGTGTTTCTTCAACTTTCACAATCAGAAAAATCGGTGCTAACGGTGTTGGTGTTGAGAGAGTTTTCCCACTATACTCAGAAAGTTTAAAAGAGATTAAACTTCTAAGACAAGGAAGAGTAAGAAGAGCTAAACTTAACTACTTAAGAGGTAGAACAGGTAAAGCTGCTAAGATTAAAGAGCTTAGAAAATAAATTTTCCTTTAATAATTTTTATTAAAAAGCCTAGCTTATCTCAAGCTAGGCTTTTTTTTTGTATAATGCATGCACAAACTTAATCAAAAAGGAATTGGAATGCCAAAAATTAATAAATACGTAGACATTGATACTGTTGAAAGAGAAGCAAAAAAAGATTTAATCGATAGACACTCACCATTTATCCACTGTGAAGAAACTGCAAAAGCTGGGGAGCCTTTTGAAGTAACTGTTAAAATGGGTAATGAATATACTCACCCAGATGATTTTGATCACTTCATCGAGTCTGTTTCATTATTCAATGGAGATACACTATTAGCAAAAGCTACATATGTACCAGGAACTCTTGGAAATGTTAAAGCTCACAATACTACAACATTTACAATCATCCCAACAAGCAAAAAACTTAACCTAACTGCACATGGTTATTGTACTAAGCATGGTATCTGGGAATCAACTGCTGTTCAAGTAGCTGTAGCTGAGTAATTTATACTTAAACTAAAAAAAGGTAGGAGCTAAAAGCTTCTACCTTTTTTTATGCTTATAATATATGCTAGTTTTCTATATTATTAAACTCTTCTTCTTTTCCATGTACAATTGCATATCTACGCATATGATCATTTCTTGCTTCTGTTACATTAGAACTTAAAAAGATTGATTTATCAACTTTAAAAGAAGAAGCTATCTTAGTGTCTAATTCATCCATATGATCAACAATCGCATCTTTTATACCGAGCTCATCAATCTTTGCTATCCTATCTTTATAAGCATCAGTATCTTTATAGTCTTCTTGCTCAAAACTCAAAGACAATTTTTCCAATGTCTCTTTATAAAAATTAAACTTCTTTATCTTTCGCACATATAAGATAGTAATAATCCAAACAATAGCGATTACACCAATCATAAAATATAGTGGATCCATTAGTCTTACTCCCCTTTTTTAATTATATTTATTATAGCCATTTTGTAATTAATTATATATCTCCTAGTTTTTAATCTCTATTTTTTCTTTTATCTCATTATTTTCATAAATAATCTTATAGACTTTACTACTTTCACGCCTAAATTCATATCCTGATTTTTTACAATCTTTATATCTAAACTCTTTATTAGCTCTTTTTATCCAACCCTCACAAGGCATATTGTTTTTATAAGTAATCTCAGAGAGTCTTACTTCTGCATCCCGACTCCACTCTATAACTTTACCATCTAATTTTCCAGCTTTATAATTTGCCTCTTTTAAAAGATTTCCAGTATTTGAAAAAACCAAAAAATATCCATCTTTGATACCATCACTTAAAGAAAATCTTACAAGAATATTCTTTTTTGCATATACAGCTCTTCCACTAAAAGGTTTTGTATCAAATTTTTTATAATATTTTCCATCTCTTTTTACTACAAATACCTCTCCTGAATCTAAAGAGTAGCCTATTGATTTAAGCTCGGAGATATTTTGAAGACCATTTGTGATTCGCTCAGATAAGGAGCCTGAATATAATAATGTAGATAATATAAATAGCTTTAGGATTAGTATTTTTAACATATTTGCCTCCTTATAGAGGTTTTATGTTTATACTCTATCAAGTATTTTCTTAGTATAGCCTATACTAAGAAAACTAATATTGTATGATTTTATTTTTCATCTTTTTTAAATTTTGGGATTATTACCGTATATACAAAAAAAGCAAAGATTATGATAAGTACAGCCGCAGCAAAAAACATTGATCCCCCATTGTTTTCTAATTGTCCTGCTATTACCATCTCTGCTGGATTTACTGGTGGATTTTGCATCTTTTCTCCATATTTTAAATTGATAGGGGATTATACCTAATGACTCTTCAAATTTATCTCAAAAGTAGTTCCCTTTTCACTAGTTTTAAAATCTATCTTGCCATTATGCATATTTACTATAGTTTTTACGGTACTTAAACTTATACCTACCCCTTTATGGTTTTTACCTTTTACTAGAGGTTTAAAAATCTCATCATATATATCAGGATCTATGCCTGAGCCATTATCACTTACTTTTATTTTTACCTTATTTTTATAGCCTTGTACTTTTATATCTATAACTCTATTACTAGCTTTTTCATTTAATATATCAATAGCATTTTCTAATAATATTTTCCAAATATGAGTGATAGATTTTCTCTCTGCAAAAATCGTAATATCCTCTTTAAAAAACTCTTTATAATCTATTCCATTTATATTTATGTATATATCATCTATCTTTTTACCAAAAAAGTTTATCGCTTCATATATGGAATGATATATATTAAACTCCACCTTCTTTTGTGCTGTAGTTCTATTTATATAATACAAAGAATCAGTTATCTTAGCGATCCTATTTTTACTTTGATTTATTTTTCTCAAAGAGGACTGAAGTTCTTTCCTTAAATTTTCATCTTTTACATCATCTAAATCATAAGAGAGCATATCCATATTTCCACTAAATGATACCAGTGCTGTGTTTATCTCATGGGTTAAACCAGAAGATATGTTTTTTATGGTCTTTAGTTTTTTCTCTTCTATCTTTTGGGTTATATCCAAATGTATACCCACATAATAAACTAGCTTTGATTTTTCATCCACTATAGGAGTAAGGCTCAATAAACTAATATAAGCACTTCCATCTTTTTTATAATTTAAAAGCTCCATACTACATTTACTCTGACTTTTTATAGTATTTTTTAGTATCTTAAAGCTTTTATCCTCTTTATTTTTTGATTTAAAAAACTTATAACTTTCCCCTATTATCTCATTTTTTTCATAACCAGTGATCTCACAAAAGCTATCATTTGCAAAGATAATAGGTGTACCTTTCTCATTTGGATCTAAAAGAGTCACTCCTACTCCCACAAGATTGATAATATTTTCAAAAATCTTAAGTTCATTAAATCTATCTTGAAGTTGTGCATATTCCGTAAGTTCAGTAATAAATACCAATACCCCTATAACATTTTTCTGATCATTAAAAATAGGTGAATAAGTATTTCTCCAAAGAGTTCTATATAAAGAATTATCCCCATAATCCTCATCTAAAACTATGGTCTCACCACTTAAGGCTTTATCAAGATTATGCTGAGCCTTTATTTTATCATCTTCATTTTGCATATATTCAAATATGGAAACACCCACTTCTATATCAACACCCCAAATCTTTTTCATAATAAACTTATGATCATTTGAAAAATTCATATATCT
>CAYFGQ010000033.1:0-34803 GCA_964342525.1 uncultured Arcobacteraceae bacterium | reverse complement strand
CTTGTCTTGGAAGAAATTAATAATAGTCTAATAAAATAAATTACTAGGATAACTTTTAGTATAAATAAATATTTTTTTTGAAATATATTTATTTCTTTTAAATCTAGTCTTAATTTAAATCAAAATGGGCTAAATCTAATTCATCCCTAATTCTTTTTCTAATTAGTTTTATTAATTTATTTATATTTATTGTTGCATTAGTAATATCATTTTTTTCTACAGCATCTGTAAATTTGTGGAATAAATTTATTTCATCTTCATTTCCATAAAGTTGAAAGTTTATTCTTGCATCAATTATCTTTTCATTTAGCTTCTTATCATCTTTAAATGGTTGTTTAGATGATGTGATTGATTTATATACTGGTAAAAAAGATTTTAATGTTTCTAATCTATATTCTAGTCTTTTTTTAGAGATTTCATGTTTTCTATTAAGATAACTATTTATAAACCATCCTATAACTACAATAATTGCTGAAATAATCATAACATATTCTTTAATAGCCATTTTAAATCCTTAAGAAAATTTAAAGTTTTTATTCATAATGTGTCCACATCCGAATAACTTTTATATTTTTAATATCTTCTAATACCTGATAAACAAGTCTATGTTGGATATTTATTCTTCTAGAGTACGCACCACTTAAATCACCTATAAGTTTTTCATATGGTGGTGGATTTTTATATGGATCAAGTTTTATGATTTCTAGAAGTTCTTTTGCTTTAGATGTTAGGTTTGAAGAGGATAGTTTTTTAGCATCTTTTTGTGCTTGTTTAGTGTAGACTAGTTTATATTCTACCATTCTATATCTTCACTACACTCTTCAATAGGAGTTTCTAATCCTTCTATAATTGATTCTCTCATATTTGGTATTGATACAAGGTGTAATGTCTCTTGAATAGCATTCCAGTCATCTTGAGACACCATAACGACATTGTTTCTTTTTCCTGTAATTATTACAGGCTCATGAGAGTTTGCAGTTTCATCTATAAGATTAAATATATCTGATCTTGCTTTTGAAGCACTCATAACTTTTGTCATAGATAAATCCTTTTAACATTTATAATATTGTACTTAATAATGTACATATTGTCAATATTTATATATAAAAATAGACATAAAAAAAGGTAGAGCAGAAACTCTACCTTTACTACGTCTTTCTAAGCTGGGTCATCACTCCCAAAAGAAGTTGTACGTGTATTCCAAACAGTGAAAAAGTATATCAAAGTGCTAAATTAAAGTCAAGCAGCTTTTTTAGTCACACACCTTCTATACATAACCCCATAAATCCCAAGCACAACCAAAGCAAATGCCCCAGACAATAACATCCCTTGCGTCAACCATCCACCATAAATAAATCCAAGTTGAGGATCTGGTTGTCTCCAGAACTCTGCTATGATTCTAGTAAGTGAATAAAGTAGGGCATAAAGGATTCCTAACTCTCCCATGAATCTTTTTCTATTTCTTATAGCAAAGATTATCACGAAGATTAAAACACCCTCTAAAACCGCTTCATATAGCTGTGAAGGGTGTCTTAGGATACCATCTACGTAGATACCCCATGATACGTCTGTAGCACGTCCTACAAGCTCTTGGTTTAGGAAGTTTCCTATTCTTCCAAATATATATCCTACAGGTACCGCAACAGCTGCTATGTCTGTTAAGAACCAAAATGATACTTTGTGTTTTTTACAGAAAAGGATTGTCGCAATTAAGAATCCTAAGAAAGCTCCGTGGAAACTCATACCTGAGATACCTACAAATTCACCATCTATAAATGGATTGAATATCTCCCATGGGCGTGTAATGTAGTATGAGGCATTTGGATCGTAGAAGATAATATATCCAATTCTTGCTCCAAGGATCACTCCTATCTCTGCCCACCAGATATATGTGTCAAACTTATCATCTGATATATCTAGGTTGTCATATTTTATAAGGGCTTTTGCTGCTATGATAGCTAAAAGTAGGGCTAGGGCATACATGATCCCATACCAGTGTACTGCTACACTTCCTAGGTTTACTGCTACGGGATCAAAGTGTGAGTATATATTTTGCCAAAATTCCATTAAGTGATTTTACCTTTTACTTATTGTTTCTTAAAGTCTCAGCAATAAGCTCAATAGGGTTTTTAAATACCACATCAGCTTTTGCTTGTTGTAGTGAGTTTGTGATCTGCATTCTACAGGCACTACACTCTGCACTTACTATTTGTGCATTTGTTTCTTTGATCATTGCTGCTTTTGGTGCTCCTGCTGCTTTTGCTAAGTGGTATTTCTCACTTTGCATAGTAACTCCACCAAATCCACAACATCTATTTGAATCACTCATCTCTTTGATTTGATAGTTTTGAGAGATTAAATCTCTTGGTTCTTGATATACACCTTGCATCTTTCTTGCGTGACATGGATCATGGTATGTTACTAGTGTATCTAGGTTTTTACCTTTTGTTTTAAGTAGATCTTTTAGTTTAGTATTATTTGCTAGGTATTCTGTAGCCATTTTTACTTTTGGAGCTACTTTTGCTGCCCTTTCTTTCCACTCTGGTTGATCATGTAGGTAGTGTACCCAGTCGATATTTATCATAGCACTACATGTAGCTTCAGGGATGATTACTGCATCCACATCATCAATCCACTTTTCAAAGTATTCGATATTTTTCTTTATTAGGTAATCAACTGTATCAAAATCACCTGTAAAATATGCTGGTGCTCCACAACATAGTTGTTTTTTAGGGATAAATGCATCTATTTTTATCTCTTTTAGGATTTCTACAAGATCATCACCTATTTTAGTATAAGCATAGTTACCCATACATCCAATAAATACAGCTACTTTTTTATCACCTTGATTATCAATGTTTTCAGGATATTTATTTAAAAAGCTAACTCTTTTTGCAAACGGGATAGCTCTATTTTTGATGATTGGTAATCCAAAGTCAAATCTTGGTGTTGCACTTTGTTTCTTTTCATTTATTTTAATACCACATGTTTGGAAGACCCAACCAAGTTTTGCCATAATATTCATAATAGTTCTATGTCTAAGTAAAAAGAAGAATAATCTTTTATACCAAGCTATACCAAACTTTTTAGCTATATCTGATCTAACTTGTTCAATCACCATATCTGTTGGTAGATCATTTGGACAGGCTTCTACACAGTTGGTACATAAGAAACATGTCTCAAAGATATCTTTTGCATTTTCATCTAGTTTAAGTTCACCACGTTTATATGCACCAAGTAGATCTAGGAATCCCCTTGGGCTTGTAGCTTCATCTTGATTGATATTAAATATTGTACATACAGGTTTACATTTACCGCATTTTACACAGTCATCACTTATTTCTGTGAAATCAAATTTTGTTAAATCCAATTATAAAATCCTTGCTTTTGTACTAAATTCTTAGTATATATATTGCGCGGATGATATCCAAATTTAAGTTAAAAAGTTATGAAGAATAATTTTTAATAAGATTATATAATTCTTGAGGGTTTTCCACTAGATGTTTAGCTCCATGTTCTAAAAGCTCATCTTTATCTCTAAATCCCCAAAGTACTCCAATAGGAATCATACCAGCATTTACAGCTGTTTTCATATCTGTACCAGTGTCTCCAATATATAGGATATCTTTAAGCTCTATATTTAATGCTTTTGAGATATTTATAGCCCCACTTGGATCAGGTTTTTTAGGTATATGCTCTTTTTGTCCATGCACTTCATCAAATTTAAATTCTCTAAATAGTTTTTCAATATATTGTACTGTAAATTTATGTGGTTTATTTGAAAGTACATTTAGTGAATAGTTTTCATCTTGAAGTGATCTTAACATCTCATAGATACCATCATATGGTTGTGTATTTCCATAGATATTTCTATCGTATAGTTTTTTAAACTTTTCAAGTCCTAGATTTATATCACTTTCATCTAAGCCCTTTGGCATACAATTTTGCATAAGTATTTTTGCTCCATCACCTACAAAGTTTTTATAATCATCTATGGAGTGAGTAGGGTGTTTAAGCTCTTCTAGTACTTTATTTGCACATAGAGCTATATCTGTAAGGGAATCTATTAGTGTACCATCTAGGTCAAAGATTATTGTTTTCATCTAAATGCGTAGCCTGTAAGTTCTTTCATTGTTTGTTTTAGCTCATCTGCATCAAAAAAGATATTTTGTGATAGCTCTTGATTGATAAATTTAAGTAGTTTTGTTTGCTCCATCTTTAAAAGCTCTGGATCATCCTTAAGGGTTAGATTTAAAGTATCTATTTGTTTTTTATACTCATCTATGATCTCATGCTTTTTTATAGCTTTTGATTTTGTGTCTGGTTTTGTTAGGGGCATTTTTTTAAATATTATAAATGCCCCTGCAGCTAAGATTAGTGCTAGTAGTAGTTGCTCTTCCATTATATTGTTTTACTAAACCTTCTTTTATCTTCTGGGATATTGTTTAAATATGCATCAAATGGCATAGAGATATTTCTTATAAGCATAGTTCCCGTTAGATTTACACTTATCTTCTCATCTGTGATCTCTACAAGATCAGCTTCCTCAAACTCTTCTAGAGCTTTTAATGCATCATCAAAATACTCTTTGAAGTTGATATTAAATTTCTCTTCAGTTCTTTTGATATTCAAAGAAAAGTTACTCATAAGCTCCATGATCACATATTGTCTAAGTTCATCATCATGATTTAGGGCATATCCTCTAAATACTGGTAGATGACCAGCATCAATAGCTGCTTCGTATGATTTTAGATCTTTTAGATTTTGTACATAATAATCCACACCATTTCCAATAGATGTAACCCCAATCCCAATAAGATCGGCTCCACCTTTTGTGGTGTATCCTTGGAAGTTTCTATGTAATTCACCTTTATCTATAGCTTTGAATAGCTCATCTTCAGGTTTTGCAAAGTGATCCATCCCTACCATTTTATAACCATTGCTTGTAAAGAAATCAATAGTATCTTTTAATATCTCTAGTTTTTCACTTGGTGGTGCAAAAGTAGTCTCATCAAACTTTCTTTGAGTTTTCATCATCCATGGAACGTGTGCATAATTAAATACTGCAAGTCTATCAGGATCAAGAGTAAGAACATCTTCTATAGTTTTATGGAATGTCTCTTTATTTTGATATGGAAGTCCATAGATAAGGTCGATATTAACTGACTTGATACCTGCTTCTCTTGCTATATCCATTACATTTTGTGTAGTTTCCATTGGTTGGATTCTATGGATAACCTTTTGAACATCTTCATTTGTATCTTGTACTCCAAAACTAAGACGATTTATCCCTGCTGTTTTAAGTACATCCATATGCTCTTTTGAGAAATATCTAGGATCAACCTCACAAGAAACTTCCGCATCCTCTTCAAAGTTTGGAAAAGTTTCTTTGATCATATCTATGATTCTTTGCATCTGCTCCGCACTCATAAATGTAGGTGTCCCACCGCCAAAGTGCATTTGTGATACTTTTCTATTTGTATTTAGATGTTTTTTTAAGATATTTAGCTCTTTTTGTAAGTAGCTTATATATTTCTCTTTTTTATCCTCTTTAGATGTAAAGATTACATTACATCCACAAAAATAACAGGCACTTCTACAAAAAGGCACATGTATATATAAAGATAGTGGTCTATCTTCACTTTGATTTTTATAAAATTCTATTAAATTTTCTTCTGTAAATTCTGTATGAAATTCAGGTGCAGTAGGATAACTAGTATATCTTGGACCTGGCTTTGAGTATTTTTCAAATTTTTTAAAGTCAATCATTTTTTAACCCCGCTTTTATAAATGAACAGTGAATAGTGAACAATATTTGTTGTTTCTATTTCAAGCTCTTTTTTGATGTATTTATACTTGATATTAAGAGTTTTAATAATTCTTTTATTTCAGGATTAATACTCTTAAAATCATTTTCTGTTATATATTCACTATCTTTTAATAGAGATAGCCAATATTCTGTTTCATGTGCTTCTTTTAAAGCAATGCTTAATTTATGGATAAAATCAGGTTTTGACTCTGCATATTGAGCTTCTCTAACTAAAGCACCAATTGCAGTTCCACTTCTTAAAACTTGATTACTTAATGTGAACTCTTTATGTTGGTTGTGTAAATATTTTTGAAGTTTAACAATTCTTAATGCAAAAGCGTATGACTTTGTCTCTAAAATATTGTTCATTGTTCACTGTAAATTGTTCGTTGTTAGATCAACGTTGTTGATCTAACCAAACCATAATCCCTTTTTGGGCGTGTAGTCTATTTTCTGCTTCACTAAAGATATATTCAGCATTTTCTTCAAATACCTCTTCACTTACTTCATATCCTCTATAAGCTGGAAGACAGTGTACATAGATAGCATTTGATGCTGCGCAGTTCATTAGTGCTTTATCTACTATGAAACCTTGGAATGCTTTAACTCTCTTTTCTTTCTCTTCCTCTTGTCCCATTGATATCCATGTATCACTTGTAACAACAGTAGCACCCTCAACAGCTTCTCTTGGATCCCATGTAGTTGTGATCTTTGCTCCACTACTCTTAGCTAACTCTAAAGCTTCTGCTAAAATATCTTGATCCACTTGGAAATCTTCTGGTGTAGCAATAGTAAGCTCAAATCCCATAACAGCTGCTAACATCATCCATGAGTGAGCCATATTGTTTCCATCACCTACAAATGCTACTTTTAGATCTTTATCTAAACCACACTCCATAATAGTCATATAATCAGCCATAAGCTGTACTGGGTGAAATTTATCTGTTAGACCATTGATCACTGGTACTTTTGAATATGATGCAAACTCTTCAAGCTCTTTTTGAGAGTTATTTCTTATCATAATCATATCAACCATTCTACTTATAACACGCGCCGTATCATTGATAGGTTCCCCACGTCCTAGTTGAATGTCGTTTGAACTTAAAAATAATCCTACTCCACCAAGTTGGTAGATACCAGTTTCAAAACTTACTCTTGTACGAGTAGAACTCTTTTCAAATATCATCCCTAAAGTTTGTTTTGGTAGATACTCTTTATAAACTTTATCTTTAGTCTCTTTTTTAATCTTAATAGCAAGATCAAGTATCTCTAAAAGTTCCTCTTTTTTATAATCTTTAAGGCTTAGAAAGTGTCTCATTTTATATTCCTAATTTTTGAAATGAAAAGCAATCATTATAATTAAAGTTTTTTAAATCTATCTTTAATGTGAGGGGAAATTACAAACATTGTAGTTTTAGATTTCTCTTCAATTACAATGTTTGCAATAATTTTGATATTTTTATACGTAAATAGTATCTAGTAAGGAGTCTACGAAGTCATCTGGGCTAAATGGCATAAGATCATCAGCACTTTCCCCAGTACCCACATAGAAAATAGGTAATTCAAGTCTATTTGAGATAGAAAATAGTGCCCCACCTTTTGCTGTACCATCAAGTTTTGTAACGATAATACCATCTACTCCTACCATCTCATGGAATGCTCTAGCTTGTGCAATAGCTGTATTACCTTGTGTACCATCAAGTATCATGATTTTTTGGTGTGGTGTTCCTTCTTTTGCTTTATTACACACTTTTACTATTTTTTTAAGTTCATTTGATAGGTTTGTTTGGGTTTGAAGTCTACCTGCTGTATCTATGATAACATGATCCATGTTTTTTGCTACAGCTGAACTAATAGCATCATATGCTACAGCACTTGGATCGTGTCCTTGTTGAGTTTTGATAATAGGTACATCAAGTCTTTCACTCCATTTAGTTAACTGCTCAATAGCTGCAGCTCTAAATGTATCACCAGCTCCTAGCATAACTGTTTCTCCATTTTTCTTATAAAGGTTTGCTAGTTTTGCTATAGTAGTTGTTTTACCTGCACCATTTACACCAATGATAAGTTCTGTAAATGGTTTTGGGAAGTTTTGATCCACTTCTGGTGCGTGTTCAAAAAGCATAACAAGTCTATGTCTTAATTGTGCTCTTGTGATCTCTTCAGGTAATCCATCCATAGCTTTTTCTACGATTTCATACTCCATATCTGCTTCTATAAGCATCTCTTCAATCACATCAAATTCAATCTTTTCTTGTCTTTGAGGTACGATCGATTTAATATTTGCTAGGGTTTTAGCTAAGAAACCAAGTTTTGGTTTCTCTTCTTCTATTATTTCTTCTTTTACTTCTTCAACTTGAACAGGTTCTTCTTCTGCAATAGTTTCTTGAACTACTTCCTCTTTTTTCTCTTCAATTTGAGTAACTTCTTCTACAGCAGGTTCAGAAATTTCTTGTACTTCTTCTTCTTTTTGTTCAATTTGTTCAATCTGTTCTTCAACTTGAACTTCTTGTTCAACTATTTGCTCTTCAGGTTTTTCCTCAAGCTTACTTTGTTCTTCAATTTGAGGTTCTACCTCAGGTTTTTTCTCTTTTTTTCTTTTAAAAATACCAAACATAGTTTTCTCTTTAAATTATTATTTTGATAGTGCTTTTTCTATATCAGATGCAAGCATCTCTTCTGGAACCATACCTACATATTTCTCTACTACATCACCATTTGTTCCAAAAAGAAACATCGTAGGGATAGATTTTACTCCACCTACAGCCTCTGCTAAAACAAAGTTTTCTGCTGAATTTGTGATAGGGTATTGTACATCAAACTCTTTAATAAATCCAAGGATCTCTTCAGCTGATTTATTCTCTTCAAGAAGTACGGCTATAACTTCAAATTTACCATTGAATCTTTCTCTTAAATTATTTAGGTGAGGTATCTCTGCCTTACATGGTGGGCACCAAGTGGCAAAAAAGTTTAAAAGGATCACTTTATTTTCATACCCTTTAAATATCATTCCTTCTTTGGTTGCTTCAAGTGTTATTGTTTTTCCTAGGTCTGTTTTTAACACAAATGTTGGTGTTTCCTCTTTTTTAACTTCCACTTTTTCCGTGGTGTCTTTAGAGTCGCATCCTGTGAAAAAAATTAGTAAAAAAATTGTAAATGCGCCTAGAAGTTTAAACTTCATTTTTAATTCCTTTGGATAAAATAGATGTGGATTATATCCAAGTGAGGCTTAAAAATGATAGATGATCAACACAAGGTTGATTTTAGAAAAAAATGTCTTGATAGATTAAGATTTATTACAAAATTTGCAAAATATAAAAAAAATAAAATAGTTGTAAGTAGATTAAAAGAGTTTATCTACGCAAGTGAAGTAAAAAATATATTGTTGTATATACCTATGGATTTAGAAGTAGATGTACAACCTTTAATAAATCTTTTAAGAAAAAGTGGAAAATATAATATATTTGTACCCTATATGCAGGGTGAGAGTTTTAAGATTGTAAAGTATCGATTACCACTAGAGAAAAAAAGATTTAATATAAAAGAACCTAAGAATTCGTATTTTAAAGCTAAGATAGACTTAGCAATAGTTCCTGTTGTGGGAATTGATGCAGTAAATAAAAGAATAGGTTTTGGAAAAGGCATGTATGATAGGTTTTTTGGTAATTTAGATTATCAACCTATAATGGTATTTACACAGCTGGAATTATGTAAAAGTGATAAAATCTTATCTGAAGACCATGATATTCAATCAGATTTAATCTTTACTTCTTAAAACCAAGTACTAAAATAGAGATATGCTCTATAGTTTGAAGTTGGTTACTATAATAATGGGAGTGGAGTTATGGAATTAATTATTACAGGCGTTGTGGTAGCTGCTGTGAGTTCTGGTATCAGTATTGCAGTTGCAAATAAATTAAACAACGCAAAATTTGAGATATACACAGAACAAGCAAAAGCTAAAGCAAAAGTTATAGAACACGAGGCTCAAAGCTTATTAAAAGATGCTCAGATAAAAGCCAAAAAAGAGTATGAAAAAGAGTTCCATGAGGCTAAAAAAGAGTATAACAATCTTTTAAAAGAGATTGAAAAAAAAGAGAGAGATCTAAATAAACACCTTGATAAAGAACTTGGTGCAATTGAAAAAGATAGAGAGATCATAAATGAATCCAAAAAAGAAGCAGTAGCTTTAAAAGATGGATTAAAAGAGCAAAAGAAAACTCTAGACGATCAAATCCAAAAGGTATTAAAAGTACTTGAAAATGCTTCAGGTCTTACAACAGATGAAGCAAAAGAGATTATGGTGGAAACTGTAAAAGAAAACTCTCGTGGTGAGATAGCTTCAATCTTTAGAAGAGAATATAAAATAGCACAAGATAAATCAAAAGAGGAAGCTCAAAATATTTTAGCACAAGCTGTTACAAGATATGCTGGAGAGTTTGCTGCAGAGAGACTTATCAATAATTTACCACTTAAAGATGAAGAAACAAAAGGTAAAATTATTGGTAAAGAAGGTCGTAATATTAAAGCCTTTGAGATGCTTTTAGGTGTGGATATTATTATTGATGATACGCCAAATACTATTACAATCTCTAGTTTTAATCTTTACAGACGTGCTATTGCTACAAAAACTATTGAAACTCTTATAGCAGATGGTAGAATTCAACCTGCAAGAATTGAAGAGATATATAAAAAGATAAAAGCTGAGTTTGATGCAAATATCCAAAAAGAGGGTGAAAATGTTGTAATCGATATGGGTGTTAAAAATATGCATCCAGAGCTTACAAAACTTGTGGGTAGACTTAGATATAGAGCTAGTTATGGTCAAAATGCTTTAGCTCATACTTTAGAAGTAGCTCATTTAGCTGGTCTTATTGCTGCACAAATGGGTGGAGATCCTATCTTAGCTAGACGTGCTGGACTTATGCATGATATTGGAAAAGCACTTACTCACGATATGCCAGGAAGTCATGTGGATATTGGTGCTGATATTTGTAGAAGATATAAAGAGCCAAGTGAAGTTATAAATGGTATCTATGCTCACCATGGACATGAGGAGCCAAATAGTATCGAATCAGCTGCTGTATGTGCTGCAGATGCCTTAAGTGCAGCTAGACCAGGTGCAAGAAGAGAAGTGTTAGAGAGCTTCTTAAAAAGGGTAGAGGAGATTGAAAATATCGCTACTTCTAAAAGGGGTGTTACAAACGCTTATGCTATCAATGCTGGTAGAGAAGTAAGGGTAATAGTAAATGCAAATCTTGTAAATGATGATGAGTCAGTATTACTTGCAACTGAAATTGCTAAAGAGATTGAAGAGAAGGTTCAATATCCTGGTGAGATTAAAGTAAATGTTATTAGAGAGCTTAGGGCTGTAGGATATGCGAGCTAATGGCAAAACATAATAATAAACTAACAACAAAAATTATAGCAGGTAAATATAGAGGGAAGATTTTAGAACTTCCTTCTTTAGATACTACAAGAAGCACAAAATCAATTTTAAAAGAATCATTTTTTAATGTTTTACAATACGATATCATAGATACCACCTTTGTAGAAGCATTTGGTGGAAGTGGGTCTATTGGTCTTGAGGCTATTAGCCGTGGAGCTAGTGAAGCATACTTTTGTGAGATAGATAGAAGATCATATAAGACTTTAGATAAGAACTGTACAAATGTGGAACCAGAGTCTTGCAATATCTTATTTGGGGATAGCTTTGAAAAGCTTCCACAGCTATTTAAATCCCTAAAAGATACTGATAAGCAGGTTGTGGTATATATTGATCCTCCATTTGATTATAGAGATGGTATGGAGGGTATATATGATAAGTGTTTTGATATGGTTAAAAATATAGAGAACGATAATATATTTTTAGTGGTATTTGAGCATTTTACAGATCAAGAGATACCTATAGAGCTTGGTAAATTTAAAAAATATAAAACTAAAAAATTTGGGAAGAGTTCACTTAGCTATTTTCAACTAAAGTAAGCTTTTAAACTCTCCCTATCAATCACAGTAAATTTATTAGAGATACTTTCCAATATACCTTCATTTTTAAACTTTTTAATCACCCTAGAGAATGTCTCTGGGGTGATATTTAAACTTCTTGCAATCTTAGCATTTGAAGTGTTTATAAATTTTTCTTCATTTTCATAGATATATTTAGCTATTTTTGCTTTTGCATCAAGTTTTACATTTGATTCAATTACACTCTCTAGGTACATGATTTTTCTAGTAAGAGATTTGATAAACATCAATAAAAACTTTGAATCATTTAAAAACATCTCTTGAAACTTTCTAAAATCGATTGCAAGTAGGCTAGAATCTTCTAAAACCATACAATTAGCTGGATAGTCTATATCTTCTAAACTTGCAAGCTCAGCTACTAAAGAGGGCTCATTTAAGAGTTTTAATATAACTTCATTGCCCTTATTGTTGTGTGTATAGATTTTTACTGAGCCATCTAGGAGTAGATATAGATATTTTGGTGTATCACCCCTATAAAAAACTATATTGTCTTTTTTATAGTGTTTGATTGTAGAGATAGAGGAGAGCTTTTCATACTCCTCCTCGCTCAGATTTTCAAAGATGGGGGTTTGTTTTATTTGATCTAACATTTTGTGGATTATTTAAATAGTTTTGATCCTACTCTTACCATATTTGAACCAAGTTCTATGGCAAGTTTAAAATCACTACTCATACCCATTGAGCAGATTGTAGCTTCTTCACATCCATCAAATATCTCTTTTGTAGTTTTGAAGCTCTCTTTGATATTATCACAATCTTCTGTATGTGCACCAATACTCATCATCCCTTTTAGTTTGATGTTTGAGCACTCTTCACTGATCTTTTTATATAACTCATTTGCCTCTTTGGGATCAACTCCTGATTTAGTCTCTTCATATGCTGAATTTACTTGTAAAAGACAGTTCATAGTTTTATCTTTTGCTTTTAGTTTTTTATCAAGTTCATATGCTAAATCCATAGAATCTAAAGAGTGCATTAGGGAAGGGTTTAGATCAATTAGATTATTGATCTTATTTTTTTGTAGTGTTCCTACAAAATGCCACTCAATTGGAAGATCATCAAGCTGTGCAGATTTGTCTCTTAAATCTTGTACTTTATTTTCACCAAAAGCCCTTTGACCTGCTTCATATAAAGTTCTTATTTCCTCAGCCTCAGAGTATTTACTAATCGCAATTAGTTTTACAATATGGTGATCACTCACTTTTAATCTTGCTTCTTCTATATCTGTAATTACTTCATCTAAGTTTTTTACTGCTGTTTGTTTATCTAACATAAAAATTCCTTATTATTCTTAGAGCGAATTGTAGCAAATATTTAATAAGATATTACAAAATGATATGTTTTTTGAGGTAAAATATAAACATATTTATATGAGAATTGTTTATATTAAAAATTGATATCACTAAAGAGAAAATTGTGAAAATTAAAAGATTATTTGATTTGTAATTTTCTCCTCTTAAAAAGAGGAGAATTTTGACTCGTATGGAATTATAAAAGAGTTATATAATATAAATAAAAACTCTATAGATAATTACTCTTCTTACTTAAGAGAATATATCACCCAAGTAGTCTATTTATATCATTATAAAGACCTAATGTCATAAGTCCTATAAGTATAACCCATCCAGCGATTGTCATATTGATAAGTACTTTGTCACTTGGTTTATGTTTTGTTATCATCTCATAAAGATTAAACATAATATGTCCACCATCAAGTGCAGGGATAGGCAGAAGGTTTAAAACCCCTAGATTTACAGATATAAGTGCTGATATTGTAAATAGGGCGATTATACCTGTTTGGCTTGCATCTGAGATCACTTTTCCTATGGTGATAACCCCACCAATTTCACTACTTGGGATAATCCCTTGGATAAGTTTTTGAATACCTAAGAAGATCATTTTACTTGCTTCATAGGTTTGCTCCATTGCAAAAGAGATACTCTCAGTAAAAGAGTAGTGTACTGTTATAAGTTTAGGAGCAGGGGATATTCCTACCATCATTTTTTTGATCTTTTCTCTAAACATATTTTGTGAGTCACTTAGTTTTGCTTTTACTAAGATAGCTCTAACTCTACCATCTCTTTTTACGTAAAATTTCATAAGACCATCAGAGCCTTTGATAACTTTGCTAAGATCTTTCCATGTTTTTATATCTGTATCGTTTATCCTTACAATCTCATCATTTACTTTAAGTCCAGCTACTTGTGCTGGAGAGTTTTCCATAATCTTACCGATAGTTGGTGATATAGCTTGATTTCCCATAAGTCCTATGGCAAAATAAAGTACAGCTGCTAATACAAAGTTTGCAAATGGTCCAGCGAAAAGTATGATGATTCTTTGCCATGGTCTTTTTGAATTGTAGCTATCATTACTTGCATCAAATGCAGCTGGATCCATATCATCTTGACCTTTCATTTTTACATATCCACCTAAAGGGATAAGGGAGATAGTCCACTCTGTACCTCTCCACATTTTACTATATAGTTTTTTACCAAAACCTATGGAAAATGTTTGTACATGAACACCAAAATAACGAGCTGCTAAAAAGTGTCCTAGCTCATGTATAAAAACTAAAATAGATAATACTAATAAAAAATTGATTAAACCCAAAAAAGTCTCCGATTTATTTTAAATAGTCTCTGATATATTCATATCCAGAGTATAAAGTAAGAGCAACTGCTATCCAAAGTAGTAGTGTTGCATATGGCCAGTTCATAATTAAAAATCCAATTGCTATCATTTGTACAACTGTTTTAACTTTTCCTGCCATTGTTGAAGCTACACTTTTACCTTCAGCTATAGCAACAACCCTAAGTCCTGTGATAAAAAATTCACGGGTAAGTATTAAAAAAACTGCCCAAGCTGAAGCACGATCTAATACTATTAAACCAATAAATCCAGCAAGGATTAGCATCTTGTCTGCTAGGGGATCAAGGATAGCTCCAAGCTTTGTCATTTGATCCCATGATCTTGCAATAAAACCATCAAAAAAATCTGTAACAGATGCTACTACAAAAATAAGACCAGCAAAATAATCTAGCCAGCTTGGATGCCATCCATCAAAGATAAAGTTATCCCTATCTATTAAGAACCAAAGCATTAATGGGGCTAATGCAATCCTAAAAGCTGCCAAGATATTTGGCAGGTTTATTTGACTTTTTACGTTAATAAGGTGCTCCTTCTTCTTGATCATCACCTAATAGTGATTCATCAAATAGTTTAACTTGATTTCTTCCATTTTCTTTTGCATGGTATAGTGCCATATCAGCAAATTTGATACATTTCCAGAAACTATCAGCAGTATCAGGGAAAATAGCCGCACCGATACTAATAGTTTTACTAAAGTGTGTAGTTCCAGCAGAGATTTTTCTAGCTGCAAAGGCAACTCTAATCTTCTCAGCCACTTCAACAATATAATCTGCATCACAATTGTAAAGAAGTACAATAAACTCTTCTCCACCATATCTAATAACAAAGTCAGAGTTTCTTACATTTTCAGATAATGTACTTGCCACAACTTTAATAGCCTCATCACCAACATCATGTCCATAAGTATCATTGATCATTTTAAAGTAATCAATATCAGCCATAAGTACACCATAAGAGATATTTGCTCTTTTTGCTTGATTTACTATTTTCTCAACCGATTCTTCTAAGAATTTTCTATTATAAAGTCCAGTAAGACCATCTGTTCTAGCTGATCTCTCTAAAATCTCCATAAGTTTCTTACTTACGATCTCAGGTTTAGCCGCATCAATATAATCTTGAATATGTGGTAGTAAATCTCTAGTATTTTCACATCTTTCTTTATCTGCAACATTTATATTTAAAATAAAGTCTAGGTCATTAGAGATAGAGTAAGGGATACATAAATATTCATGCTCTTCATCTGTTACCTTATCGCAAAGTTCTTTGAACTGACAAGAATCTACCACAGTATTTGTTCTATCTGCTCTACAACCTTTTTCTGCTTCACAGTGAAGTTGTTTTTCAATATACGCTACTTTTACAAGTTTTTTAGTTGTATCTGCTTCTATGAAGTTAAAGTCATTTAGTCCAAATTTATTTTTAAGTACATCAGAGATTCTTCCATATACATCATCTAAACTCTCGTCATGCTCAATAGTTTTTCTAAATCTATATATATCAGCTAGTCTTGTAACTGTATTTTCAACATCAATAAGTGGATCTTGTGCCTTTTCTTTTTTTGCAACAGTTAAGAACTCTTCAATTTTATCTTCAATATTTCCAACTGTAGTTTGAAGTTTTGTTAAGAATCCATTGATAGATTTTGCCACATCTTTACTTTGTGGGTTCATACCTTTTTCATCAACACGTTTTGAGTAATCTCCCTCTTTAGCTTTACTCATAACATATTTAATAGAATCAAATACTCTAATATATGGTCCAATTAGTCTATTTACAAATAAAAGGATAAAAGTGATTAAAACAAATGCAATAATAAGAGTATTGATAATAGTACTTGATCCTACACTTTTAAGATCATTCATATTCATCACCATAGTAATAGCACCTAAGGTATCTCCCTCTTTAGCATCATGGCAAGATATACAGTCTATACTTCCAACTGTAGTGGCAGTATAAGGAATAGTGATCCTAAAACTACTCTCTCCAAAAAGATCCTCTTTAATCTCTTTTATAGATACACCTTGAGCTAGTACATCTTTATCTATTTGATCTCTTGGGGATTCATCTGTATGACCTTTCCCGTATTGTTTGAAAACACTTTCACCTCTTACAATCCATAGTTTATCAATATTTTCAAGTTCTTTTATTTGATCTAAAAATAAACCTCTATTATCAATAACACCATTCATCATATGAGATGTAAGTGAGTGTTTTACAGTAGCTGCTACAGTTTCTGCTTTTTGTTCAATACTTTTTAGACCATAGTCTCTAAAGTTGAATAAAATATTTGCTGTAAGGATTATAAATAATCCAAACATGAACCCTAGAAGGATCAAAGATATTTTGTTTTGAGAGTTCACCATTTCCCCTTAATGTCAGTTTTTTATATAGGACTTATTTAAAACTTGTTCCACCGTCGATAACGATTGTTTGACCTGTCATCCAGCTACACTCATCTGTACATGAAAAGTATACCATTCCTGCTAAATCTTGTGCATCACCCATTCTACTTAATGGACTTCTTTCAACTACTTCAGCTTTTACATCTTCATAGTTAGGGAATTTTTTAAGTGCATCAGTATCGATAGGACCTCCACTTACAGCATTTACTCTAATACCCATATGCCCAAGCTCTTCAGCAGCATATTTAACCATAGTTTCAACAGCATTTTTAGAGTTCCCATGACCAGCATAGTTTGGATTAAATACTAGGTTTCCAGTTGAGCTTAATGAAACTATAGCTCCACCACCATTTTTCTCCATTCTTTTAGCTGCTTCTTGTGCTCCTACAACAAATGCTAATACTGTTGCAGTATAGATATTATTTAAACCTTTTGGTTTAAGTCTCATAAATGGAGCAAAACCACCCACAACAGGACGACCTGAAATGATTGCATTTGATACAAAATAATCAACTGTTTCAAAATCCTCATCAATTTGTTTAAATAGTCCCTTATATTGATCAGGCTCTAAGATATCTAAAGGATAAGCTTTAGCTTTGATCCCATATTGAGATTCTAAATCTTTTGCAATCTCATCTGCAATCTCAGCATTTGAATTATATGTAAATGCTACATTGATTCCTTCTTTTGCAAATCTATAAGCAATCGCTTTACCAATACCTTTTGTCGCTCCACTGATTACAAGTGTTTTATTAGCCATTCTCTCTCCTTAATTCTTACTTTACGATATTATAATTATTTAGAACTTCTTCTATTTTTTTCATATTTTCAGCCGATGGTGGTGTTAGTGGTAATCTATACTCTAAACTATCGATGATACCAGCTATATACATAGCAGCTTTGATTGGAATAGGGTTTGCTTCACAAAATAGAATACTATTTAGTGGATAAAGTTCTTCATTTATTTTTTTAGCCTCAGCAAAATTTCCTTTTAATGCTTCATCTACAAGTTTAGCTTTAATATCTGGTACGATATTTGCTGTTACTGATGTCACACCAGCTCCACCTGTTGCTAAAATAGGGAAATCAATAGCATCATCTCCACTTAAGATTTTAAAATCAGGTCTTTGTGATTGAAGTTCTACAATTCTATCTAAGCTTCCTGTTGCTTCTTTGATCCCATAGATGTTTTCACAATCGTCAAAAAGTCTGATAGCTGTATCAGCTAAGATATCAACACCAGTTCTCCCTGGTACATTATAAAGCATTACTCCCGTTTCTGGTACCGCTTCTGCGATCGCTTTATAGTGTTGGTATAGTCCCTCTTGAGATGGTTTATTGTAGTATGGACTTACAGAAAATAGTGCATCTACACCACATTTTGCAGCATGTTTTGCTATTTCAACAGCTTCAGCAGTTGAATTACTTCCAGCACCTGCTAGAACTTTTGTATTTGTACCCTTAGCTACTTCTACAGCTATTTCGATACATCTTTTATGCTCATCATGTGTTAGTGTTGCACTCTCTCCAGTTGTTCCAACTGGACAGATCGCATTAATACCATTATCTATTTGTCTTTGAATCGTTTTTGCATACCCTTGCTCATCTAAAACACCATTTCTAAATGGTGTAATAATAGCAGTGGTAGAACCGGTTACAATATCCATTATTTCTCATCCTTTAAAATTTTTTTTCTTAATATTACTGTTGTCGAATTATCTTTATTTAGATATCTATTTGCTACTTTTGTTATATCTTCAAGTTTTAATTTATTGATATCCTCTTCATAAGATAAAAGTGGTTTTATATTACCCCTAACAAAATAGCTACCAAATAGGTTTGCTACACTTGAAGAGTTTTCAAGTGAGAAGATAAAATCAGCTTTTGTATTTATCTTTACTCTATTTAGTTCACTTTGTTTTACTTTTCCTGCTTTTATCTTTTTGATCTCTTTTAAGATCTCTTTTTCAACATCTTCAGCTTTAACCCCTGGGTTACATACAGCTAAAAATAAAAATACACCTGGATCTTTTAGCTCCATGTTGTATCCATATACACTGTTTGCCATTCTTTTTTCATCTATAAGGCTTTTATTTAGCCTTGAGCTTTTCCCTGAGCTTAACATCTCTGATAGGGCACTCATAGCCACTTGATCTTCATGCTCAAAGTTAGGGATATGGTAAGTTATAGCTACCATCTCCACTTCACTCTCTTTATGGATTATTATTCTTTTTGCACCATCTTGCTCAGGCTCAACCATATGAACTTTATCATCTAGCTTTTCTTTATCATTTGTATTTTTGATATCTTTAAAGTGTTTTTCCACATGTTCAAACACTTCATCTTTATCTATATCACCTGTAACTATTACAATAGCATTGTTTGGTGTATAGTATTTTTTATGAAACTCTTTTATATCTTCAATAGTCCAAGTTTGAATATCACCCATAAAACCAATTGGTGTCCAGTGGTATGGATGGTATGTGTATGTGTTATTGAAAAGTTTGAAGTATAGATAACCCATAGGTGAGTTATCTGTTCTCCAACGTCTCTCTTCTGCTACCACATCACGCTCTGGTTGAAACTCTTCATCTTTTAGATTTAGATTTTCCATAAGTTCAGCAAAAAGATCTAGAGATTTATCTAGGTTTTTTTTAGATGATTTTATAAAATAGTGTGTATAGTCAAAACTAGTACTAGCATTGTTTACACCACCATACCCCTTTACAATCTCATCAAATTCACCCGCATCTAGATTTTTTGTTGATTTAAAATTTAAGTGTTCAAGCATATGTGCAATACCACTTTTCCCCATAACCTCATTTCTACTACCAACTTTATAAAAAACATCAGTTGATATTACGTTTGAGTCATTTTTCATAGGGATAGCAACTATTTGTAGTCCATTGCTTAACTCTTTTGTATAATATTTTGGAAGGCTATTTGCCATCAAAACCCCTTTTAAAATTAAAAAATATAAACTAAAAAGTAAAATTTTTTTTGTATTCATTTTGTTTCTTTTTTATGCTTTTAAATCTGCACCGATCACTTCGCTAATATTTTCAAACCCATCTTTTTTCATAAGTTCAATGATACCATTATTGATATCTTTACACATGCTTGGACCTTTAAATATAAGTCCAGAATAGCTTTGTACAAGATTTGCTCCAGCTTTAAGTCTTCTGTATGCTTCATCTGCTGTACTAATACCACCAACAGAGATAAGAGTCGTTTTATCAAAAAGCTCTTTTGCTATCTCTTTGAAGATGGCGTATGATTTTTCTCTAAGTACTTCACCACTAAGTCCACCAAAGTTTTTAGCCCCAGGAAGTAGGGTATAGTCAATAGTTGTATTTGTAGCAATAATACCATTTGCACCACTTGCAACTGCTGTATTACATAAATCAATAGCCACATCAGCTTCCATATCTGGAGCAATCTTTAGTAAGATTGGTTTATCAGTTTTATCTTTTGCCATTGCAAATAGGGCTTTAATAAACTCTTCATTTTGAAGATCCCTAAGGTTTGGCGTATTTGGAGATGAGATATTGATAACTAGATAATCACAGATATCTTTAAAAGTCTCAATTAATAGCTCATAATCCTCTATAGCCTTATCTTCAGGTGTAACTTTATTTTTACCGATATTTGCACCAACTGGGATAGAAAATGGATAAACACCTCTTAGGTTTGAAGATACAGTGTATGAACCTTTGTTGTTAAATCCCATAGCGTTTTGAACAGAGTTGTATTTTGGATATCTAAACATTCTAGGTTTAGCATTTCCCTCTTGTTCTTTTGGTGTCATAGTACCAATCTCTGTAAAACCATATCCAAGTGCTGGCATGGCTTTTACCATAGTTGCATTTTTATCAAATCCTGCACCTAAACCAACTGGGTTGTAAAATTTTACACCGAAAAGCTCTTGATGAAGTCTTACATCATCAACAAAGTTTCTTTGTACCATTTGGGAGTTTATAAATCTACATGTGTGAAGATTTTTTAGTGCGAATTCTGCTATATGATGAGCTGTCTCAGGCTCAAATCTAAACAATACTTTTTTAATTGTTTCATAACTTATCATTAGTTTTTTATCCTTATGCGTAAAAGGGTATATTTTACTGAAATTTTTGTTAAAAAGTTATAAAAGCATTTCTTATATTATTTTATTTTTATTATAGATCTTGAGATATTAAGTGATTGAGGTGTTGAGTGCTTGTCAAAGAAACTTAAGTCATCTTTTTTAATATTAGTATGACTTAGTTTAAAATTTTGATAGCACAAAACCTCAAAGGCTATTTTATAGGTATGGTTATTTTAAATATAGCTCCATCTTCACTATTTGAGGCATCAATTTGACCACTAAGATGTAGCTCAATAATAAGCTTACACATATATAGTCCAAGACCAACTCCATGTTGTTTATCTTTAGTACTAAAATAGGGGTTAAATATTTTATCCATATCTGATTTTATACCACCACCATTATCAATAATTTTTATGGTTGCTCTTGTACTATCTTCATTGTAAGTCTGGATGGAAATTTTACCATTTGATATATTTTCTCTCTCAATGGCTTCTTTTGAGTTTTGTATAATATTTGTTATAATTTTTTTGAGCTCATTTGGATAGGTATCAAAATCTTTTATTTTCCTAAGGGTTGGATTGATTTCTATGGAATTAGCATTAAATTCACTAAGAACCTTCTCTATGATATCTGTAAGATTTGCAGGTTTTTTACTCTCTTTTAGTTCTACAAAAGTTTGAAAATCTTCAATAATAGATGATAATTCATCTGCTTTATTTTTTATATCATCAAGAGCTTCTGTTGCTTCTTCGCTACTTGGAATATCTCCCATCATATATGAAAGTCCAAGTTTTTGGGATTGAATTGAGATGATATTTAGTGGTTGTCTCCACTCATGGGATATCATTTGTAAGGTTTCCCCCATCACTTCAAGTTTTGCATCTTTCATTTTGATATCTTCTTTTGCACGACCCACTTCTTTTTGTAAGCTTTGCTTTTGTTTTGCTAAGGTGATTTCTGTGGTGATATCAAACATTAAAGCTGTATATCCTGTAACATCTCCATATTTATTATAAACTGGTTTAGTGGTCATATTTATCCAATATTCATTTGAGTCTTTTTTTGTAAATTTTAGATCACCTTGCCATTGTTTACCTCTACTT
This sequence comes from uncultured Arcobacteraceae bacterium, assembly GCA_964342525.1. GTDB lineage: Bacteria > Campylobacterota > Campylobacteria > Campylobacterales > Arcobacteraceae. The sequence continues at coordinate 12,729 of CAYFGQ010000033.1, read as the reverse complement.
AGGGTTTTTGCCATCTCTTCAAATACTCTTTTTGGCATATCTTTGTGAAGATTTATAGTAAAATGTTGATCTTTTAGTTCCTCTTTGCTATAACCACTTATATGTGTAAATGCTCGGCTAGCATCTTGGATGATACCATCTTTATTAGTATGTAAAGAGATTACATAATTATTAAGTATTTCATCATCTGAGATCTGTTTTGTAATATCTTTTAGATTTAAAACTAAAAAATCATCATTTATCATAGGACTTACAGTAAGAAGTAGATAAACATTTTGTTCATCTTTTCTTTTACAAACCACTTGTAGATTGTTTGAGTATATATCTTCTTTTACTTTTTTTAAAAGGTTTTTAAAAGGTTCTTTATATTTATCTAATAAAAGATACGAAAAAAGGCTTGATTTTAATTCCTCAGCAGGAAAACCAAGTATGGGTGAACAAGCTTGATTTGTATAAATAAACTTTGAATCTTTATCTATTATTGCGATACCATCCCATGAATTATTGACAATTTGTCTCAACTCTTTATTGTTTTGTCTTAATTTTTCTAAATCCTCAGACATTTAAACCCTTGAAATACTTTTTATTTTGTGTAGTTATAATAAAAAATTATACCTGAACTATAATTAATTAAAAAAACTTTATGGCGAAATTAGATACAATTCGCTCAGCAAAATGTAGGAAGTATACATTTGTAACACAATTTCTACATAATGTGATGATATTATACTGCCCTTAACTTGAATTTAAGTTAGGTGAAGTAGATATCTTTTTGTATCTAAAATCTCTAAAGAAAAGGAGCCCGAATGAGTCTTTATGAGGCATTTACAGGTAAAACACAGGATGGTTTAAAGAGTAGAACACCAGCAAAGCTGGATTATTTACAAAGTGCAACAGGTCTGATCTTAGGTCTATTTATGATCGGTCATATGCTTTTTGTTTCTACTATTTTAATAAGCAAGGATGCATTTTATGCTACAGCAAAGTTTTTTGAAGCGAGTTTCATATTTGAAGGTGGAAACCCGTTTTTAGTAACAATTGCAGTATCTGTAGTATTTACAATCTTTATTGTTCACGCTGCTCTAGCGCTAAGAAAGTTTCCAATTAACTACGCACAATACAACAAGTATAAAATTCACATGGGTCTTATGAAACATAGTGATACTTCTATGTGGATGACGCAAGTTAAAACTGGATTTATTATGTTCTTCTTAGGTTCTGTTCACTTATATATTATGATGACACAACCTGCAACTATTGATCCAAACTTAAGTGCAGATAGAATGGTAAGTGATTGGATGTGGCCACTATACTTAGTTCTATTAATCGCTGTTGAGTTACACGGTTCAATTGGTTTATATAGATTAGCTGTTAAATGGGGATGGTTTGATGGTAATGATCCAAGAGCTACAAGAGCTAAACTTAAAAAATTCAAATATGCATTATCAGTATTTATGATTGCTTTAGGTCTTATGACTCTAATCGCATTTATGAAAATTGGTTTCGAGCAAAAAGAAAACAACAATGTTGGTAATAGTTTTAAACCAACTGCTCAAATTGAAATATTAACTAACACAAAGGCTGTATAGATGAAGATTAATTATTGTGACTCATTAGTAATCGGTGGAGGTTTAGCAGGTCTTAGAGCTGCAGTTGCATGTCAAAAGAAGGGTCTAAATACTGTTGTATTAAGTTTAGTACCAGTAAAAAGATCTCACTCAGCTGCTGCACAAGGTGGTATGCAAGCATCTTTAGGTAACTCTAAGATGTCAGAAGGTGATAACGAAGATTTACACTTTGCAGATACTGTAAAAGGTTCTGACTGGGGATGTGATCAAGATGTTGCTAGAATGTTCGTTCATACTGCACCAAAAGCAATTAGAGAGCTTGCTTCGTGGGGTGTGCCTTGGACTAGAGTTAAAGAGGGACCAAGAGAAGCGGTAATCAATGCTAAGAAAACAACAATTGTTGAAGAGAAAAAAGCACACGGATTAATCCACTCAAGAGACTTCGGTGGTACAAAAAAATGGAGAACTTGTTTTACAGCGGATGCAACTGGACATACAATGTTATTTGGTGTTGCTAATGAAGCTTTAAAACACGATGTAGATATTAGAGATAGAAAAGAAGCTCTTAGTATCATCCACGAAAACAATAGATGTTATGGTGCTGTTGTAAGAGATCTTGTAACTGGTGAGCTTGAAGCTTATGTTGCAAAAGGTACTTGTATTGCTACAGGTGGATATGGTAGAATCTTCAGACAAACTACAAATGCTGTAATTTGTGAAGGTACTGGTGCTGCAATTGCACTTGAGACTGGTATCGCTACACTTGGAAATATAGAAGCTGTTCAATTCCACCCAACTCCAATCGTTCCATCAGGAATTCTTCTAACAGAAGGTTGTAGAGGTGATGGTGGTATCCTTAGAGATGTTGATGGTCACAGATTTATGCCAGATTATGAGCCAGAGAAAAAAGAGCTAGCTTCAAGAGATGTTGTATCTAGAAGAATGATTGAGCATATTAGAAATGGTAAGGGTGTTCCTTCTCCATATGGTTATCACGTATGGCTAGATATCTCTATCCTTGGTAGAGAGCACATTGAAAAGAACCTTAGAGATGTTCAAGAGATTTGTGAAGTATTTAATGGTATTGATCCAGCTGATGAAGGGCAAAAAGGTTGGGCTCCAGTTCTTCCTATGCAACACTACTCAATGGGTGGAATTAGAACAAAACCAACAGGTGAATCACAAAAGTTAAATGGTTTATTTGCTTGTGGTGAAGCTGCTTGTTGGGATATGCACGGATTTAATAGACTTGGTGGAAACTCAGTATCTGAGACAGTTGTTGCTGGTATGATTATTGGTAACTACTTCGCTGATTATTGTTTAGAAGCTGATGTTTCTATTCCAACTGCTGCAGTTGAAAAGTTCATTGATAAACAAGATAAATACTTAGATGAAATCTTAGCTTATAGTGGTGATGAAAACATCTATGATATTAAAAGAAGAATGCAAGAGCTAATGGATGAAAAAGTTGGTATCTTTAGAAATGGTCAAGGTCTTGAAGAAGCTGTAAATGAGCTTGAGGATCTACTAAAAAGAACTAAAAACATCACAGTTAAATCTAAAGAGAGATCTGGTAACCCAGAGCTTGAAGATGCATATAGAGTACCAAGAATGTTAAAAGTTGCATTATGTGCTGCTGTTGGTGCTAGAGATAGAACTGAATCTAGAGGTGCACACTATAGAGAAGATTTCCCAAAAAGAGATGATGCTAACTGGTTAAATAGAACACTTTCTTCATGGACAAATGAAGAAGATACATTACCAACAATTAACTATGAGCCATTAGATATTATGAAAATGGAAATGCCTCCAGCGTTTAGAGGATATGGTGCTAAGGGTATGATTATTGAGCACGATGATTCTGCTAAGAGACAAGAAGAAGTAGATACAATTAGAGAGAAAATGGAAGCTGAAGGTAAAGATAGACATGAGATTCAAGATGCTCTTATGAACTTTAATCTTCCAATGAACTATAAAGAAAAAAATGAAAGAATAGGAGATAAGTAATGAGTACTGAAAAAGGTAGAGAAATCACTATAACAGCATTAAAATATGATCCACTAAGTAAGGTGTCAAAACCTCACTTCGTTGATTATAAGTTAGAAGAAACTCCAGGTATGACTTTATTTATTGCTCTTACTAAAATTAGAGAAACAATGGATCCAAATCTATCATTCGACTTCGTATGTAGAGCAGGTATCTGTGGATCTTGTGGTATGTTAGTAAATGGTCAACCAAAACTAGCTTGTAGAACTCTTATCACTAAAGAGAACTATCCAAATGGTAAAATTCAACTTTTACCAATGCCTGCATTTGAGCTTATCAAAGATTTATCAGTTAATACTGGTAAATGGATGGATGGTATGTCTAAGAGAGTTAACTCTTGGATTGTTACAAATGAGGAAAAAGATATCTCTAAATTAGAAGAGAGAGTTGAGCCAGAGATTGCAGCAGAAACTTTTGAGCTTGATAGATGTATCGAGTGTGGTATCTGTGTAACTGCTTGTGGTACTAAACTTATGAGAGAAGACTTTGTTGGTGCAGTTGGACTAAACAGAGTTGCTAGATTCCATATCGATCCACACGATCAAAGAACTGATGAGGACTTCTATGAGCTTATCGGTGATGATGATGGTATCTTTGGATGTATGTCTTTACTTGGATGTGAAGATAACTGTCCAAAAGAATTACCTCTTCAAAACAAAATCGCTTTCCTTAGAAGAAAGATGGTACAAGTACAATAGTTTTAAACTATTGTACTTTTGTACACTTATACAAACAAAACTACACACCTATTTCATTTTAAAATCACACAAATTTAACATTTACATTTTTATTCCATTTTTTTTCTATAGCATTATACTTTTAAATATTGAGAAAATAATTTAATAATAATCACTATTTGATATAATACATAGGTTATTCCAAAAGGGTATATTTTGATAAAAGAGAATTTTTTACAAGAGATTGCTGCATCTACAATTGTATATATAGAAGATGATAAAAATGTTAGAGAATATATAATGGAGTTTTTAAAAAGATATTGTAAAAATGTCCATGAAGCAGGAAGTGCAGAAGATGGTTTAGAACTTTATAATCGAGTAAATCCAGAAATAATGATAGTAGATATAAACCTTCCTGGTATAAGTGGTTTGGAGCTTATCTCTAAAATAAGGCAGAATGACAAAGATACAAGAATTTTAGTCTCTACAGCATATACAAATAAAGAGTTTATGGTTGAGGCTATAGAGTTAGCTCTTACAAGATATTTAGTAAAACCTATAACTAGTAAAGATCTTTTAGGTGCTTTAAAAAAATGTTTGAGTGAGTATAGTGAAATTTCTTCGGGGCTTTCAAATATAGACCTAGGTGAAAATTGTTATTATAATTATAGAACTAAATCTTTTATAAAAGATGGGGAAGAGTTAGATTTACGAAGAAAAGAGAGACAGATTTTAGAGTTTTTTATAGAAAAAAATGATGAAATAATATCTTATGAAACTTTGGAGAGTGAAATCTGGCAAGATGATATTATGACTGAAAACTCAATACGAAGTCAAATAAGAAATATAAGAAAAAGAACTCACCCCAATATTTTAAAGAATGTAAGTGGAATAGGATATAAACTTTATAAAAGTGAGGGTGAATGAAGAGTTTAAAAGGGATATTATCTAAGAAAAAATTTGATTTAGATTTCAAATCTAGTATAAAAGATGCCATGGCAATTATGTATGAAAATAAAAATGGCTGTGCAATATTAACTAAAAATAAAAAACCCATAGCAATTATCACTGAAAGTGATCTTGTAAATGCCCTAAAACAAAATATAAACCTTTTAGATAAAGCCTACACAATCTCAACAAAGACTTTAATAACTGCAAATGGTTCTAGACCTATAGAGTTTGCTTTTGATCTTTTGAGTCAAAATAATATACGAAGAATTGTATTAGTTGACAAAGAAGAAAACTATATGGGTGTAGTACTTCAAGAGGATCTTTTTGAGTATCTTGAGGAAGATGTATATAAGGTTGATCTTAAAATCTCTGATATTATGAAAGAGAATCAAAAAATCATAACTGTTGATATAAATGATTCTATAAAATACACACTAAACCTTATGCAAGAGTATCAGATAGGATCGCTTCTTGTTACAAGTGGAGAAAAGTATCTAGGTATCATCACAGAAAAAGATATTTTAAAACTTACTTATTTTGAAGTTGATCTTGAAGAGAGTGTAGAGAAACATATGAGTTCACCTCTTATTAGTGTTCCCAAAGAGCTTTTAGTAACGCAAATAATAGAACTTATGAAATTAAGAAGTATTAGAAGAGCTGTTATATCTGGTAGTGATGGCTCAGTGATTGGTATGCTTACAAATAGGGATATTTTAAAACACATCAAAGGAAACTATACAAGGATACTTCAAAATAAGATACGCCATGCTCAAGAGATCATGGACTTTTTACCTGAGCCCATTATTGAAGTGTACTATTCAAATGATGAAGAGATAATATATTGGATGAATTCTAAAGCTAAAAAGGTATTTGGTAGTTCTTTAATCAATAAATCAATATTAAAACTTTTTTCAGATGATACTTGGTTTTCCATAAAAAGCTTTATGAAAAAATCAAAACAATTAAAAAATAAAGCGATAAGGATAAATAAGAGAAGCTATAAAGTATCTGGAACTATTTCAAAAAATATAAATACAAACTATATAAAGCTTATCTTTAAAGATGTAACATTATATGAAAAAGAGAAATCAAAACTACAAAGTATTGTAAATGATGAGATCAAAAAAAGAATGGATAGTGAATATATTCTTATGCAACAAGCAAAACTAGCAACTATGGGTGAGATGATAGGGCATATTGCCCATCAATGGAGACAGCCTTTATCTCAGCTTGGTGGTATATTTATGAATCTAGAATCAGCCTATGAATTTGGGGAATTGGATGATAAATATTTGGATGAAAAAATATCTAGTGGAAATGAGCTTTTAAAGTATATGTCCACAACCATAGAGGATTTTAAAAACTTTTTTGAGCCAAATAGGGAAAAAGAGGTGTTTTCTATAGAGGAGTATATAAATAGTGCTATAAATATCATCAGAGCATCTTTAACATATCATCATATCTCTTTGAGTTTTAATAAAATAGGGTCTTGCGTAAAAATAAAAGGATTTCCTAGTGAGTTCTCTCAAGTAATCTTAAACATCTTAGCAAATGCTCAAGATGTATTGATGGAGAAAGGGATCGAAAACCCATTTATAAATATCTCTGTAAGGGAAACCTCTACAAAGTATTTTATAGATATAGAAGATAATGGTGGTGGAATTGATATGGATATTATTGATAAGGTTTTTGATATTTATTTTACTACTAAGTCTAAAAAAGAGGGTACAGGCCTAGGTTTATATATCTCAAAACTTATTATAGAGACAAAACTTGGTGGTAGTATTTATGTGAGTAATTCTCAAGATGGAGCAATTTTTACAATAGAACTTAATAAAGTATAATCTACTTATAACTATAGCTTAACTTTAATATTTCCTTTAAAAATATATCAAATTATAAATACTCATTCACTTTTTATTTTTTTAAGATATTATGCAAAAACTTTTACTTCCCCTTATTTTAACATAAAGGGAAAAATATGAAAAATATAAATACAAATATAAAAGACTATATAATAATTATAGCATTTGAAGCAGCTATTATTGCTGGTTCTATATTTAGTTTTGCAATTAAAGGATATTAATGGATATGCACGTCTCGGATCTCGATAAAACCGATTGTGACAGGTCAGACTCAAATAGGATAACAAACATACAAAGGGGGAGTAAAGGTAAGGTATAAGGATAAATATGTCAACAACATCAAAATTAGTAGAGTTATTTAATAGTAGATCTTATATAGAGATCATAGTAGCCGTGGCACTATTTGTAGTAGCAGTTGCCACAGATAGTTTAGTACAAACAGTAATACATATATTATATTTTATAATTCTTTTAGAGCTAGTAAGGGCTGTACTTAACTTTATTCGTGAAAAAAGGATTAGAATAAGTATACTTATTGATGCTTTTATAATATTAACACTAAGGGAGTTTATTGTTAATGTTGTAAAGCTAAATGGTGAAAAAATTGATACTTTTGATGCGCTATTTGCAAATAACACTCACTTCCATATAATAGTATTTAGTGGTGTGTTGGTATTTTTATTCGTACTTCGATGGCTTGCCTATAAAACGTCACCTGATCAAAAAGACAGTAACGAGATACAAGTTTAAGCAAAAGGGGATAAGTTCTAAACTTATCCCCTTTTTTCATTCTTCAAGAACTTTTCAATATAATTATCAAAATAATCCCAAATCGTAAAAAGGATATATTATCCAAGATCTTATCTATTGTTATGAAAACAACATCAAATCAATCAGCTTTAAAGAGAGAAAATTAAAACTAAAACTAGAAAATCAAATAGTTTATGGAGCGCCATTTTGTGGTAAGAGCTACTTGATCTATGATCTTTTATCCACATTAGATGAAGAGAAATATTTATATATTGATCTTGATGATATTAGGATAAATAAAAATACAATTTTAGACAATCTCGATATGTTTTTAAAAGAGTATGATATTGAAGTATTGGTGATAGAAAATTTTGAAGTAAATGAGCCATTAGTTGATGAGCTTAAGAGTTTAGTCTCTACTTTGATATTTAGCTCAAATAAATATCAGTTTATAGAAGGTTTTAATCATATAGAAGTAAAACCTTTAGATTTTGAGGAGTTTTTACTTTTTGAGAACTCTTTTACAAATGTGACCCAAAGTTTCAATCACTTTTTAAAATATGGAAATATGCCTATTTCAATAGAATTTGATGAACAAAATAAGATACAAAAACTCCAAGAATATATAAAACTTATGAGTAAAGATGAAACTGAACTTATGATACTTAGAACTTTTATAAAAAGTGCTGCCCAAACAAAATCCATCTTACAGCTTTTTAATTCCCTAAAAAAAGAGATGAAAATCTCAAAAGATAGGTTTTATAATTATTGTAACTATTTAGAAGATTCTAAAATAATTAGTTTTTTACCAAAATTTAACCAACCTAGATCTGTAAAAAGGGTTTATATTTTTGATTTTATTTTAAACAATGCCATCTCTTTTCAGAAAAACTTTAATAATGTATTTAATAATATGGTTTTTTGTGAACTTAAACAAAGATATGAAAATATATTTTATATAGATGGTATAGATTTTTATATACCAAAAACAGATACAATAGTACTAAGTATCTCATTTTTTAATGAATTTCAAGTGGAAGCTAAAAAGAAAAAGCTTTTAGGGGTAATAGAAAACTACAATATAAAAAATGTGAATATAGTAACTATTAATAATGAATTTACATTTGATATAGGTGATATGGAGTGTTTTGTAGAGCCTTTTTATCAGTGGGCGTTTGAATAGCTAAAATCTAAAAAGTAAAAACTAAAAGGTAGAGATTATGTCTAAATGGAATAAACTGAATTCTGAAGAGGAGAGGGTGATAGTACATAAAGGTACTGAGATGCCTTTTTCTGGTGAGTATTATAAATTTGATGAGCAGGGTACTTATCTTTGTAAAAGGTGTGATGCCCCTTTGTATAAATCCGATGATAAATTTAATAGTGGCTGTGGTTGGCCTAGTTTTGATGATGAGATAAACGGTGCAGTAAAAAGAGTACAAGATGCTGATGGTATGAGGGTAGAGATAGTTTGTGCAAATTGTGGTGGTCACTTAGGGCATGTATTCGAGGGTGAGGGATTTACATCAAAAAATACAAGACATTGTGTAAATTCCATATCGGTTAAATTTGAAGAGAAATAGTCTATTTAAAAAACTTTGATATATCTATCTCTAGCACTTTTGCTATTTTAGCAATATGCATAATATTAAAGTGGTGATTATCTTTTCTAATCTCTGCTTTACCTAGATATGCAGCACTTTTAAAGCCTATAGCATGGGCTAGAGCTGCTTGAGATAGACCTTTTTCTTTTCTATATTTAATTACATTTTGTGAAACTTTATCAAGTACTTTATTTGCATACTTTTCTAAGCATTCTATACTTTTTGTGTCTAAGTCAATTTCTGACAAGATTTTCTCCTTTAGATAAGAAACTATTATGTTTAAATAGTTTTTTGTTATAAGTAAAAAAAGTACAACATTATAATAAAATTTTTTATCCTAAGCAACGATATATTTATCGTTGTGTATAATAATATATTTAAATAATAAAAAAAATTACATAAAAGTTACACAAGGTTAAATGATTAAATGAATATATTAATACTTGATAAAGATGAACTTACATGGCAGGCTATTGGGTATTTTAAGGAGTTTGAAAGAGATTGGAACTTCTTTGATTACTCTAGTATAGTGAAAAATAGGTTCATTCTTGCAGATTTTGATCTAGTTATTGTTGATATTGCTGATTGTGAAAATCAAAGAATTTATGAAAAAATTCTCAATGATTATAGGGAAAAAAAGATAATAGTACTTAGTGAATCATTACAAAGATGTAATAGATACGATTGTAATACTTGTGAACAACAAAACAATATCAAAAGATTGATGAAACCTGTTGAGCTAAATACTTTATATACTTTAATCTCTTCTTTTGATGTAAAGTGTGATTTTTTTGATGCCTTTGAGAATATTTCTAGTTTGGTAGAAAGCATAATTAAAAGATATCGTTCTTTACTTTATGATACTCAAACAAAAGAGGTAAGGGTGAACTTAAATGTTCCTACAAATTTATACACTCAAGAGTTTGTATCTTTTATAAATGTTTTAGAGCAAAATAGTGTAGCATATTCGATAATAGATGAAACAAAACTAATAATTAGGTAAAAATAATATTTTTTAAGTTGGATTTATATAAAATATAATATATAAGGATTCAATCATGAAAACATTAATTTTTATTCTAATGGCTTGTAGTTTGTTATTATCTTCTGATAAGTATTACTTAGTTGATGAGTATTATAAAGCAAATCCTAGTGGAAAGCCTGCTTTTAATGCTTTTTCAGATTTAGTATCAGATATAAAAATACAAAAACTAAAGAAAAAACAATCCAAACCTTTAAAAATTTATATGGTTTATCCAGGAGATCAAATTTCTGATTATTGGAGAAGAAGTAAAGATTCTTTTGAGAAAAGAATGAAAGAGATTGGAGTTGAATATGAACTTTATGATCACTTTACAAAACCAAGTATAGAAGTATCAAAACAAGCAAAGGTATTATTTGAAGCCTTAAGTAATGATACTGATTATCTGATCTTTACTCTAGATGTAAATAAACACTATAAGTTTATAAGCAATCTTCTTTTTAGAAAAAAACCAAAATTACTATTACAAAATATTACAACCCCTTTAAAATCTTTTAGACAAAATCAACCTTTTTTATATGTGGGCTTTGATCATGCAACTGGATCAAAGGTTTTGGCTGAACAGTATATAAAAGAAGTAGGGACTAATGGTAACTACGCAGTACTTTATGGCACAAAGGGATATGTGAGCTATATGAGAGGTGATACTTTTATCGATCATATGAGTAAAAATACAAATCTTAAGATGGTAGCTAGTTATTATACAGATTTTAATAAAGAGAAATCAAAACAGGCTACTTATGATCTATTAAAAAACAATAAAGATTTAAAATTTATCTATGCTTGTTCAACCGATACAGCATTAGGTGCTATAGAGGTTTTAAAAGAGAAAAATTTACTTGGTAAAATCAAAGTAAATGGTTGGGGTGGAGGAAGCTCAGAGCTTGAATCCATAGAAAAAGGTGAGATGGATTTTACAGTTATGAGAATGAATGATGATAATGGTGTAGCTATGGCTGAGGCTATCAAACTTGATATAAGTAGTAAAACAAAAGATGTGCCATTAATTTATTCTGGTGAATTTAAGTTAGTAAAAAAAGGTATATCAGATAAAGAGCTTGAAGTGCTTAAAAATAGAGCGTTTAGATACTCAAAATAAAAAAGGTGGAATGAGAGTTTTATGAAATTTAAATTATCAAATATATTTGCAATATCTCACTTTGGATTTTTCCTAGGGGTGTTTTTATTGTTTATTTATTGGCAATTTAAGACAATAAAAGAGTTTCATGATATAGAGCTAAATAATTTCTTTGAGCAAACAAATACTGTAGTAAGTGTTTTGATAGATAAACAAGAAAAAGAGATATCAAATCTAATAGAATACAATCTTCACAACTATCTCTCAGGTGATGAATCCCATCTTCCAAGTTTTAATAATACAGATTTTGTATTTTTTACTGATGGTAAAAAAGTGATCTATGTTGATGGTTTTAGTTTAATTTTAGATGTTCAAATTGCAGCTGATGGGCTAAAAAATAAAAATCTAGATAATAAAATAGTAAATATAAATATTGATTCAAAAGAGTATTATTTTATAGCTTATAAACAAAAAGTTGTAGATGAAAAAATAGGTAAGGTTCAAGGGGAAGTTTGGGGAGTAGTTTTATTAAATGAAAACCAAATATTTTTAGAGGATCTAAGAAAAAACTTAAAATTAAAAGAAATTATATTAGTAGGTAAAGATAATCAAGTAGTATCATCTAGCCTAAGGCAAGATGATGTGGATGCAAATATTAATTTGGCTAAAGATTATAATAAAATATTAATATCAAATGATGATAATTATATTTATAGAAAGAGTAATCTTTATGGTGATTTAGACATTATATATATGATTGATAATCATCATTACAATAATATTTATGATAAGTTTATGGTAAAAGTTTGGTGGGTTATAGCTATTTTTATCATTTTAGGTATTTTGATATATTTACTTGTAAAATATATTTTTATAGAGAAATTTAATGAGCTTAAAATATTTATAGAGGATTCTTTTTCAAATAAGAAAGCTGTTTATAAAGATTCAAGTATTAGAGAACTAGATGATATTTCTGTAGTTTTTAATGAACTATTTAATGAGTTTAAACAAAATAGATCTTTCCAAGAGATTTTGATACAAACCTTACCTATACCATTTTTCTCTAAGGATAAAGATCTAAGATATAATGAATTTAATGATTCTTTTTTAGATATGCTTGGTAAAAAAAGAGAAGATCTTTTACATAA
>CAYFGQ010000032.1:0-35484 GCA_964342525.1 uncultured Arcobacteraceae bacterium | reverse complement strand
TAGATCTATCTAAAAATACTATGTTCATTAAAATCCCTTGTTTACCCAGATTATGAATCTGGGTTTAATTTCTGTAAGCAAATTTTAGTTAATATATGCTTTATCAATAATCAAGGAATAAAATTATATGAAATACGGTGAAAAAGAAATTGTAGAATTTGATATCAATGCGGAAGAAAATTTTTGGCCAAATAACAACGAAAAAAATTATGTAATTAAAATTGAATTACCAGAATTTATGGCTAAGTGTCCTAGAAGTGGATATCCAGATTTCGCAACTATTTATTTAGAGTATACTCCAGATAAATTAGTGATTGAATTAAAAGCTCTTAAAATTTATATTAACTCATTTATGCTTAGAGAAGTTTCCCATGAGAATTCAGCAAATGAGATTTTTGATACATTATATGAAAAACTTCAACCAAGATGGATGAAAGTTGTGGCAGATTTCAAACCTAGAGGTAATGTACATACAGTTATCGAAATAGATAGTAATAATATCTAAGGAAAATGCTAAACTATGGAGAGACTTGTAAGTACAGCTGAAGCAGCACAAATACTTAATCTCTCTGTACAAGGTATACACTACCGCATAAAACAAGGACAACTAAAGTCCCTAAAAGAAAATGGTAAAGTTTTTGTATACCTAAATGAAACTACCATAAAAAACAATCAACAGACAATAAAAACAAATACTCAAACCATAGAACAACATATAAATCAAAATGATGCCCTTATAGAAGTAAAAGATGAACAGATCGAACTTCTAAAAGAAACTATTAAGTGGATCAAAAAAAAGTATGAATCTGAGATCAAAAGATTAGAGAAAAATCAAAAAAAGATCGTACAAGTATTTCAATCTGAAGTTAATCTTCTACAAAGTGCTTTTAATGAGATGAGATCAGTATATGCCCTAGAGCATAAAAATGCCACAAAAGCAAACCATATGAGTGGATTTGAAACTATGAGTATAAATGATTTCTTTTTACTTATGAAAAAACATGGCAAAAATGATGTTGAGATAAAAAAGATAATCTTCTTAGCTGTACAAAAAAAAGATAAAAGGTTTTATTACGATAAAGATTTAAAAGAGATCATTATCTATAAAAGTGATTTTTTAGACCTCATCTAAATATTTTTTAACGTAAACCACTTACCTCACAAATTCCATTTAAAGAATTAACAACTATTTTCTTCTCACCTGCCATTCCCATATCAATATTATAAATAACAGTTCCACCCTCATGGCTACTAACATAAATACCAGAGATATCAACAATATTGATTTTATCAAGACTGTTTTGTCCTGTACATTTTAACTTACACCCTTTTATCTCACAAGGTGCATAATCAATATTTGCAAAGAGTAAATTTACTAAAAAAACTAAAGATATAAATAATATTTTCATTTGATTCCTTTTATATAAAGCTATATTTTGTTTAAAATTATACTTTAATATCTTTTTAGATTTACAAAAAATAGATTCTCCAATATTATTTAATTCACATAAGGAACAAATTTTGAATATATATAATCTATAAAAACGTAATTTTTATGAAATTATTTTACTTTATAATTCACAAAATAAATAATACTAAAAAGAGAAAAAATGAAAAATACTTATGAAAAAGAGAAAATTACGAAGATGTTAAAAATAAATAAAAAAGATATACTTTATTACTTTTTTTCAAGCTCAATAATATTAATTATACCAGTTGTTGTTTCTTTTTTAAAATGATTAAATATTGATTTGTGATTTTTACGAAGAATTAAAAAAAGAGTGCTAATAGCACCCTTCTCCAGATACCTAAACACACCATTAAGTGAGGTGCCTTGCTATGTTCCCATCCTGGGGCGTTGTCCCAAATAACGATTGTAAAGGTCTAAAGAAGAGCATTCAAAGTAAAACTTTTACTCTCAATGCTTTTCTTTAAGGGCTGAAATATTAACAAATTATAATTTAAAGTTACTTTAATAGAATAGAAAATCAAATATATCAAGGAATAAATCATGTATCTTTATGTAAAATACTATTTTAATTTAGGATATTTATGTTTGAAAAAGAAGAATGGAATCAAAAAAAATTTTTAGAATACAAAAAACAATTAGAAAAAGATGATATAGAAGTTTTACTAGTAGATACAATATTAAAGCCCATAAAAGGTGCTGAGGGTTTTACCATCACATATAATCCCTTTGAGATGAAAAACTATAAAGAAGGGACTATTTTTGTGTTTTATTGTGATACAGGGAAAAGCTCACTAGAGAGACTTCCCTTTTATAAATCCAAACTACCTGAATATAAATGTATCTCTCTTAGAGGAGGTAGAGCTTATTGGAGATCGAATATCTCTATAAATTAACTATATATTTCTAACACACCTTACCATATTATCTATCCTAAGGATATCCCCTTGAGGACCTTTATAATAATATGTACCACCTGTAGAATCTGTACCCGAACTTGATCCACTTACATTTTCATTTGTTTTATCATTGCTCCTTTGAGCACCTGCTCCATGTACATCCATTATTTTACTATTCATATAACCTAAGGCTCTACCAAAAGATAAATATACTGCGTTATTACCAGAGGTACTACTTCCATTTGAGTCATACTTATTATGACTAGTACTTGCCCAATAAAATCCATAATCACTCTCCCCCTCTTCATTTGTAAAAGAAGTAACATTAAATACAGAATCTATAGCTGCACTATTTGTAGTATCAGGAGAACGACTATAATCAACTATACTTTGAAGCTCTTTTACATTTGGTAATCTCCAGTCAGTATAATTTGCAGTGGTATCACTTTCACATTTACTTATAGCATCATCAAAGTCTGAAGATTGAGTATCATTTTTTTGCCACATAAGCCCTGTAGCACTATCACTTATGGTATCGTTTCCATTATCTGTATAGTTATTTAAACCATAATATTGATTATCCCTTACACATAAAACATAAAAGCTATTTGTTTCAGAATACCCTTTTATTCTTCCATCTACAAAGTTTACTCCAAACATGGCATTTGTGCCATCCATTACATTATATACATAATCTGTTGATGTGGCATATTGTGCATCAATCAATCTTTCACTATTATCTTGATCTCCAAATGCTCTTGTGAAGTTTGAACTTAAAAATGTTGTTAAGCTTGAAGTAGCCGTTCCTGAGTATGAGCTAGGATCTACCCCTGAGAAAAGTATTAAAGAATATAAAGTTTTAATATCAGGTAATCGCCAATCATCATATCCACCTAAAGATAAACTACTACAATAAGAAATAGCATCACTTTGGTTTTTCTTATCTCCACTATCTTCATAATCTCCATCACCATCAATATCACTACTTTGTGTCCACATAAGACCAGTAACATTATCAGTAACAATTGTACCTGCAGTATTTAAGGTATAACTTGGCTGATTGCCAGAATAATCTGCATCATATCCAGTACCACTACAAGTACTGGTATTTCCACTTGAAGAATCATAACAATCTGTCTGGTTTGTATCTACAATATCATACTTCCCAGTTTGTGTTGTAGTTGTAGCAGTACTTGAATTACTTTCATCATCACAAGCGATAAAACTTAACATTATCAATAAAAGTATAGATGTTTTTTTTAGCTTATTTTTCATTTTTATCCCTATTCAAAAAATTTTATAGAATTTTATTTTATACCTATTAAATAAATATAATTTAAACCTAATGTAAATGGAGGTAAATAATTATTAATTTTCTACTATTTTAAATCTATTAAAACCATTTTGATATTCATATTTTAAACTTAGATTATGTATCTCTAAAATCGACTTTACAATATACAGACCTAAACCCATACCATGATTTTTTGCTTTTGTATCCCTATGAAATGGTTGAAAATACTCTTCAAGTGGTCTTTTTAAAGGATCACCTTTAGATATAAAACAAAGATTATCATTTTCACTTTTTATGATCACTTTTTTATCACTTGAATACTTCAATCCATTATCAAGTAAATTTTTAACAGCCATTGCACAAAGATCAATATCTATATTTACTTTTTTCTCTGGTAAAGACTCAATCATAATTTTATCTTGAGGGTTTTCGATCATTAACATCTCTATCCCCCTATCAATAACCTCTTTTACATAATAATTATATTTTTTTATATCTACATTTTTTGAAACTATTTGTTCTATCTTTGCAAAATCATTTACTATAAAGTTTAACTTATCAAATACTAAAGAGACCCTATCTTTTTGTTTCTCATCTTCAATAAGTTCACTTACTATTCTACCCTTTGCTATAGGGGTTTTTAACTCATGCATCACTGTTCTTAAAAAAAGTTGCCTTGATTCGAGTAAAAGTCTTATCTCTTTTACTGCATGATCAAACTCATTTGATATTTGAGCTATTTCATCATTTTTATCACTAGAACAATCAATCTCAAGATCACCTTTAGCAAACTTTTGTATCTCATATCTTAATTTAGTAAGGGGTCTTAAACTAGATAAAATCCACATAAATACCAAAATAGTCAGAGCTAAAGCAGTAATAGCTACAAATAATATCTTTCGGTCTTTTTCATATTTATTTAAATCCCTAAACATAAAATCAAATCTATAGGAATGATAATGAAATAACCGCTCCCCTTTAAATTTTAAATGCTCATATCCAAAACCAACAGAGATAAATTCAGCATCTCGTATCATACGTTGAGATGCCCTTCTATCATTATATCCATGGGTAATCTCAAAATTTTGGGATTCTATATATTCAACTATATCATAAACACTCTCATTGGAGTTTTCTATATATCTAGCTATCCCCTCATAGTTTTCATCTATTTTTTCAATAAACTGTTTTTTTTCATACTCCAAATAGAGTAAAAAAACCACTAGAAAAAAAGCTAGAGTAAAAAAGAATAAAATATTTATTTTATTAACTAATAAATTTAGATTCATTGTAAAATTTTATAACCTAGTCCCCTAATAGAGTGTAAATATTTTGGATTTTTTGGATTATCATCAAGTTTTTTTCTAAGTCTTCCAATTATCACATCTAAACTCTTACTATAACTATCACTAAGACTTAAACAATCATATACAATCTGCTCCCTAGAAACAATTGCATTTTTATTTTTTAAAAGACATTGCATCACTTCATATTCAGCTTGAGTTAGAAGTAACTCTTCCCCCTTAAACATTATCTGTGATTTTGCCACATCAAGTTTAAAAGTCGTATCATCATCTTGAACTACTCTTTTTGTTCTTCTAAGAAGACTTTGAACAACTGCATACATCTCTTTTGGATCATAAGGTTTTGGAAGATAATAATCAGCTCCCATTTGTAATCCCATGATCTTATCTGATAAATCACTTCTAGCACTTGAGATTATAATAGGAATATCATATTTTGAAGAGATATCTTTACATACATCAAGACCATCCATCCCTGGCAAGGTAAGATCCAATATCAACACATCAAATTTATTTATATCAACACTAAGACCTAAATAAGGGTCTTCATAGTTTGTAATCTTTATATTATATTTATCTAGGTACTCACCCAAATATATAGAAAACTCTGGATCATCTTCAATCATTAGTATATTTATCATCTTGCCCTACCTATAAGAATTTAATTCTTGTAAAAATAGTTTTTTACAAATACATATTAGATAATCATATTAAATATTAATTGAATATAAAGTAAATGAAAGTAAATAATATTCTACTAAACAATAAATAAACAATAAAAATGATAACATATTAAAATTATTTCTCAAATAAGGTCTAGCCATGTTTAAAAATCTCAGTTTTAGTAACAAACTTCTATATAGTGTTTTAAGTGTATTAATTATCTCATCAACCATTTCCACATATCTTATTTATAATAAAGCCTTTGAGAGTACAAAAAGGATCTCAAAAGATTATATGAGTACATTAGGTCATAAAAATGCCTTAGAGATAAAAGGTGATATAGAAAAGTCAGTTGTTCTTATCAAAACTTTTAGTGCTACTTTAGAAACTGCCCTTGAAGAAGATTTTACATATACTAAGCCAGATTTTGTAGCTTTAATGAGCTCAATTCTTAAAAAGAATCCTTATATCGTAGGTATTTGGGTATATATGGAGCCAAATACTTTTTATGAAAATATTCCAAGAATGGCGGGAAGATATGCCCATGATGAAAATGGAAGATTCTCCCCATATGTGATGAAAAATGGTGAAGATATAGATCTAGTATGGCAATACCCTGTAGCTAAAGCAAATCCATGGATCTTAGAGCCTATAAAAACAGGAAAAGAGTTTATCACTGAGCCTTATAAATTTGAAGTAAATGGTAAAAACGTACTAAACACTACCGTATCAACTCCAATGTATCACAATGGAAAACTTGTAGGTGTTGTGGGAATCGATATATCTTTAGATGCTATAGTACAAAGAGTATCTAAACTAAAACTTCTAGATAATGGTTATGGATTTATAGTAACAGACAATGGAACTATCATAGCTCACCCAAATGAAAAATATCATGGTAAAAAATTAAATGAAGTAGACAAAGATAAAAGTTCACAAGATATTCTAAAAAATATTAAAAACAATAAAGAATTTTTCTTTGAAAAAGTATCACCTTTAAACAATATGGCATCATTTAACTATCTTGATCCATTTATGATTGCTGATTCTAATGTAAAATGGGGATTTGCCCTATCTGTTCCCGATGAAGAGTATCTAAAGGATGCCTTTATTATAGAGACATTTTCAATCATTGCTAGTCTTATCTCAGGTATTTTAATTGCACTTGTATTATTTTACTCTACAAAAACTCTAAATACAAAACTAAATACCATCCAAAATGGTCTTGAAAATTTCTTCAAATTTTTAAATAAAGAAACATCTAGTGCAAAAGAGATTGAAGTAAAACAAAAAGATGAATTTGGAATGATGGCTTTAAATATAAATAAAAATATCAAAACTATCACTTCAAATATACAAAAAGAAAATAGTTTATTAAATGATGTAAAAGATGTAGTAAATAGTGTAAATCAAGGATACATAGATAAAAGAATATCACATACATCTAATACAGAGTCTTTAAATGAATTAAAAGAGCTAATCAATCAAATGTTATCAAATCTTGAAAGCTTCGTAGGAAATGATATAAATAAATTAACAAATGTTTTAGATCAATATGCAAACAATAATTTCACATCAAGACTAGATAAAGAACACTCTGGAAAAATAGGTGAAAAAATCATATCTATGAATAGAATGATCACAACAATGCTTCAACAAAACCAAAATGATGGTAAAACCCTAGAGCAAAGTTCAAACCAATTAAATCATAATGTTCAAATCCTAAATCAAAATGCTTCAAAACAAACAGATTCACTAAATGAAACAGCAAATGCAATTGATCAAATAAGTGAAACTATTAGTGGAACAAGTGCAAAAGCAAATGAGATGTTAAATATCTCTTCATACACTAAAGACTCAGCAAATAAAGGTAAAGATCTAGCTTCTAAAACAGCTACATCAATGGATGAGATAAATGAAAAAATTACAGCTATCAATGAAGCTATAACAGTAATCGATCAAATCGCATTCCAGACAAATATCCTATCCCTAAATGCTGCAGTTGAAGCATCCACTGCAGGTGAAGCAGGTAAAGGTTTTGCAGTAGTTGCACAAGAAGTTAGAAATCTAGCAAATAGAAGTGCTGAAGCTGCTAAAGAGATCACAAGATTAGTTGAAAGTGCTACAAGCCAAGCAAATGAAGGTAAAGCTATAAGTGACTCTATGATTGAAGGGTTTAATGATCTAGAGAGTAAAGTAGTTGAAACAAATAAACTTATCGATGATGTTGCAAATGCAGCAAAAGAGCAAGACTCTAAAATGGGACAAATAAGCTCAATAGTAAATGAGTTAAATAGATTTACAGGTGAAAATTCACAAATCGCTTCCCAAACAAATGAGATAGCAAACCAAACAAATACTATCGCTTCAACTGTTGTACACAATGTACAAAAAAATCAATTTGAAGGAAAAGAGGTATAACCCCTTTTCTTTTATTCACCGAAAAGTACGTTTTCTTTTTGGTGAATTATCTTTGAAGTAAATAAACTAACAATCAACATTGTAAGTAATGGAATAAATAAAAAATAAGCCATAAGAACAAAAGGTCTAAAATCCCAATAAGATTCAAATAGTGTAGCACTTATTATATAAGAACTTACACTTCCTAAGATAATACCTAAAGAACTAGCAGTAAAAGAGATCAATCCAAACTCAATCAAAAATGAATCCCTGATAATTTTATTTTTCACCCCAATCATTTTAAGGCGTAAGATATTATTCTTTTGTAAATTCATCTGATATTGGATAATTATAAAACTCATAATAAGCCCAATAATTACAGAATAAAAACTCATAGTATCTGTTATCTTAGTCACTTTCTTTACAAGCTCTGCAAAGGTTTCAAATAAGTTTTTCACATCAATCACTGTCAAAGATGGATATAAATCAGATAACTTTATAAGCATCTGTGAAGCATCATAATCACCCCTAGAGATTGTAGCTAGTATAGTTTTTGGAGCATCATCTATGGCTCCTTTTTGCATAATAAAAAAGAAATTTGGTACAAACTCTATCCAATCCACAGTACGTATATTTACTACTTCTGTTTCAAGTTCTAAACCAAGTATATCAAATACTATTTTATCACCAAGTTTTATACCCCTACGCTCAGCATATCTTTTTTCAACACTAAGCTCAATAGGTTTTGAAAAATCTTCACTATCATATTCACCAGAAAATTCACGTCCTTCTACTATCTTCTCACTTTTCTTTAACTCAGTCCTATATGAAAGATTTACTGCTCTATTTTTTAGCTCATTTCTATCTGTTTTAATCTCTTTACTTGCTTTATCTTTAGAATGTTCAGTAAAATCCACATCATTTACTTTTATAATACGTCCACGAATCATAGGTGAACTATTCTCTAGCTTTGCTCCCATAGAAGCAATCTGTTTCTCCATATCATTTAACTGCTCCTCTTTTGCATCCACCACAAAAAATCTAGGTCTATCCTCTGTGCTTAAACTAAGAGCATTTGATAAAGATGATCCTATTTGAGGGATAAGAGAGAAAAATGTAGTACATAAAAGTATCGCAGTAAATAAAGTCAATGAAGTTTTATATTGTCTAGTGATATTTTTAAAAGCAAGGGATAAAGATAGACTTCGGGAATGTCCAGAGAAATCAAACCTTTTTAATATAAAAGAACCAATTGCAAAAAATATAATGATCAATACTAGAACAGCTAAAGCAAATAAAAGTCCAATATTTTTACTAGGACTTACAAAATGGGAAATCAATAATAAAAGAGATATAAAAGGGATAAACCCTAAAATAGTTTTAACAAATCCTATCTTTTTTCTTTGTAAATATGGACGTATCAAAGGGATACCAATACTTAAACTTATAAGTAAAAGTACAAAAAGCGATTTTAAGAAAAATAGATAATCCAAAGTAAAATCAAACTCAAATCCTATTAACTTTTGTAAGATCGGTCCAGCAAATTGTGCAGAGATCAAAATAAAGGCAAATACAATAACAGTAGAGATCAAAATAAGCACAAATAAATGGCTAAGATATGTAAGCGCTATAGTTTTTTTACTAAGCCCAATATCATTTAAGACCATAATATCCTTTTGATGTTTCCGTAAAAAACCAGAATACAGATATATAAGTCCCACAAGACCCAAAAAGAAAGATATCAATGAAACAAGGGATAAAAAGTTTGTAAGAAAATTTAATACATTTAATAATCTATCCCTACCATCATTTGGAGATAAACCTCTTAAATTTTGATCTATACTTTTTTCTAAAGTATTTTCTATCTCCTCTAGTTTATCGTTTTTAAAATTCTCTTCAAATTGATAATTTAACTTATACCTAGCAGTTGATCCAAACTGTAGAAGTTCAGTACTTTTTAGTGCCTCTTCACTCATATAAATCTTTGGCATAAATCCACTAAAACTTACAGCCTTTAAAGTATCATCCACTATCACTTTTTTGATGATAAAGTTCTCTTTTCCTATTTTAAGGGTATCTCCTTGCTTTAATTCAAGCAGTTCTAAAACCTCTTTATAAGCCCAAATCTCATTTGCCTTTGGCATAGCTTGCATACTTGGATATGTAGACTTATCAGCAAAAACCATACCACCATAATATGGATATCCTTCATTTATCTTCACAAGCTCCATAAGTCTAGCTCTTTTATCTGAGGCTACCATACTTACAGTACTTATACCTTGATTAAAGTTTTTTATTGGAGGAAGTTTAGTTTTTATATCTGCTATTTGATCCTCAGTTATGGGAAATCTAGAGTTTATTACTAAATCAGCCCCAAGTAAACTTTTTGCTTTCACATCTAAAGAAGTATCAATACTACCTTTAAAAAATTGTAAATAAGAAAGGGAGGCAATAGCCAAACAAAAGTTTAATATAAAAATAAATGAAAAAGATTTTGACCTGGAGAGTGCTTTTAGTACAAGTTCATAAACTAACATAGATTTAATTGCCCTGAGTGAAGTTCATATATCTTTTCACAACGATTAGCCACATCTTTTGAGTGGGTAACCAATACTAAAGTAGTATTATTCGCCTTTATAAGCTCAAAAAGTTTATCCATCACTGCTATACCAGTCTCTTCATCAAGATTACCACTTGGTTCATCTGCTAAGATAATCTTAGGATTATGAATCAATGATCTAGCTATAGCAACACGCTGTTTTTCTCCCCCACTAAGCTCACTTGGAAGATGATCAAGTCTGTGGGATAATCCTACACTATTTAATAACTCTATAGCTTTCTCTTTTGCATTTGGGATATTACACACTTTTGCAGGAAGCATTACATTCTCTAAAGCATTTAGATATGAAACTAAATGAAAATTTTGAAAAATAAATCCAATATTTGTAGCTCTAAAGTCATTTATAGCACTCTCTTCTAAATCATTGTAAGAGATACCATTTAAAGAGATATCCCCCGCATCAGCTTTGATAATACCAGAAACCAAAGAGAGAAATGTGGACTTACCAGCACCAGACTTACCCATGATAGCAACCCTATCACCCTCACTCAAGCTAAAATTTAAATCTTCAAAGATATGAATCTCCTCTTTTCCTTGAAGATAAGATTTTTTAAGTGATTTTAGCTCTAACATTACAGCTCCCCTTTTATAAATTCAAATACATTTTTTGATATATGTTCATGACCTTTTTCATTTGGATGAATACTATCCCTTTGATTAAGACTCACCTCTCCAGCAACTCCATAAAGTAAAAAAGGCATCATCTTAAGATCATATTTAGCCCTTAAATTCTCATACATATTTTTAAACTCTTCTGTATAATTTGGACCATAGTTTGGTGGTATCAACATACCAGCAAGTAAAACCTTCGCTTTAAATTTTTGAACATATAAAATAATCTCCTCAAGATTCTTTTCACTCTGTTCTAGATTCAAACCCCTAAGCCCATCATTTGCCCCAAGAGCGATAAAAACCAAATCAGGCTTTTTTCTCATATACCACTTAAGACGAGCCAAAGCATCACTAGTAGTAGAACCACTCACCCCACCATTGATAACCTTAATTTTTTTATTCAACTTTTCTTGTATCAAATCTTTCACGAGTTTAGGATAAGCCTCTTCTTTATTTAAACCATAACCTTCAGTAAGGGAATCACCAAGAAAAAGAATCGTAGTATCTTTAGCATTTGCAATATATGCACTTAATATAAATAGAATTAGTATAATTTTTTTCATAGTTTATTTTATCTCAAATCTAAAATTTTTTTATTAATAATTAGTATACAAATAAAGGATTAATGAACTATAAAATTGTAGAAATTGACATAAAATTCGTAGAATTATGTTAATAATATAGTTTTAAATTTTAAAAATTGCTACCCCTAAAGATATAGTGATGATTAAAGATAAGATAACCTCCATCTAAACTCTTTTATAATAATTATTAAATATACATTTGTCAATTTTACTTACTCTTTAAATAATTACATTATAATTACTATATTAAAAGGAAATTATAAATGAAGCAGTCTAAGTCCCTACAATCAATAATTTACAAAAATTTTTTAAGAGCTTCTCTTATTCCTATTTTAGTCATTGAACTAACTTTAATAATATTATATTTTGCAATTAATACTTATATTTCTAGTCATAATCTAGAAACACTATTAAACAGAGCTAAAAATAACCTAAGTGAAATATCAAAAAAAGAAGCAAAAATCATAGATCAAGAACTTGAAAAGATTATGATGCTCTCCTCTGTAATTCAAAAAGAACATGAAATGTTTTTTAAAAACCCTAATGGCTTTGGTTATCCAAATGGACAACCCATATTAAAAACTGCCCAAAATGGAGTACTTTATAAAGAAAATAAAATAGGTTCTAGTATATATGTATCATCAAAGACAGAAATTACACAAGAAAAGCTTGAAAAATTTACAAAATCTGAATTCATGGATATTACATTTAAAAATGTAGTGGATGAAAATAAAAATATTGTCGCAGCGTATTTTAATTCATATGATAATTTTAATAGACTTTATCCCTTTATAGATGATGTGGCAACTCAATATGGTGAACATATTCATATGGAAGATTTCAATTTTTATTATTTAGCAGATAAAAAACACAATCCTTTAAAAAAACCTGTTTGGACAGGAGCATATCTTGATCCAGCGGGAAATGGATGGATGGCTTCTTGTATTGTACCTATTTATAAAGATGATTTTTTAGAAGGGGTTACAGGACTTGATATAACCATTGATTCTTTTATAAAAGAGATTTTAAATCTTGATTTACCTTGGAATGCAAAAGCCTTCTTAATTGAAGAAGATAGTCATGTACTTGCTATGCCTCAAAGTATTGAAAAAATAATTGGTTTACAAGTAAAAAAAGAAGAATATGGTGATAAAGCCATAACAAAAACAGTAGATCAAAAAGATGAATTAAATATAATAAAAAATCCAAATGTCTCTACCGAGCTAAAAAACTTTATTAAAAATGAAAACTCTTTAGAAATAGTTGATATAAATTCAAGAAAATATATGATCACTAAAAAAACTATTCCAAGTACAAACTGGAAACTATTTATAATAGCCGATGAAAATGAGATTTTAAAAGATATCTATGCTCTTAAAGAATTAAGTAACAAAGTTGGATATTTTGCCATTGCATTAATGATTATCTTTTATATTTTATTTTTCATATATCTATTAAATAGTTCAAAAAAACTTGCAGATAAAATCACAAATCCAATCATAAACCTAACTAATTTTCTTAAAAATATAGGGACAAAAAAAGAGCTCTCACATAAAAATCTTGATGCAGGAATAAGTGAGATAGATTTTATTGCAAATTTTACTTCAGGAATTCAAAAAATAAATACTGAAGTTTATAAAACAAATCAAGAACTTGAAGATTTAAATAAAAATCTTGAAGATAGGGTAAAAGAAGAGATAAATAGAAATAGAGAAAAAGAAGCCATACTAATTCAAGAAAGTAAAATGGCTGCTATGGGTGAAATGATAGGATCTATTTTACATCAATGGAAACAACCATTAAACTACATAAACCTTTCAGTTAGCTCTATTAGTACACGGCTACAACTAAATATAGATGTAGAAAAAGATGAAATGATTAAAATTTCAGATAAGATAATCTATCAAATCAACCACCTATCAAATACTATGAATGATTTTAGAGACTTTTTCAAACCTACAAATGAAAAAGAATTTGACTTAAAACAACCTATTTATGATGCACAAAAACTTCTAAAAAGTATTTATGAAAAAGAAAATATACAATTAGAGATAAAGCTCCATAACGATCCTAAATGTTTTGGTTATCCAAATGAACTAACACAAGTATTTATTAATATTTTTAACAATGCAAGAGATGTTATCTTAGAAAATAAGATAGAGCAAAAAAAGATTTTTGTTGAAATATCTGAAAAAGAGAATATGGCTTTAGTAAAAGTAACAGACTGTGGAGGTGGTATTTCTGAAGATATTCTAGATAAGTTATTTGATCCTTACTTCTCAACAAAAGGAGATAAAGGTACAGGTATAGGACTTTATATGTCTTCAATGATAGTAAATAAATCAAAAGGTAAACTATCGGTAAAAAATACTACAAAAGATATAGATGGAAAAAAATATAAAGGTGCTCAATTTATACTAACTTTTCCAAGTAAAGAGAATACATAAAAAAAGGGAAGAGACAAAGTTTTAAGTATAATGTAGGGTTGACAGATCAATTTTTTGCTCTACAAAAAACAGTAACTCTATATCCAATTATAATTTCTTTAACTTGATTACAAAGTTCTTCTTTATCTCCATTTGTTTTTAACTTTATATGTGACATATTATTCCTTTTCTAAAATTTAATTAACCATATATTATCATATAAATATTTCTATAAAGTCTCTATTTAAAATTTACCTACTGTAAATTAAGTCTTAATTTACTTGTAAAATCTACTTTTATGCTAAAATATACTAAAATATACTTAGTTGGAGTATATTCTAATATATTCCTAACCTTCTTATACCTTAATACAGTAAAAATTGAAAGGAGTTAGTCATGAGTAATGTTAAATATTTAGAAACAGATTTTATTGAATCTCTAGCAAATGAACTACGAAATGAACTAAATATGAATAGTTCTACTATAGATATCAAAAAAATAGCTAATGAATTAGGTTTTCAAGTATATGGTACAACTTTTCAAAATGAAGATATTTCAGGGAAAGTTATACATAATAATGAATGTAAAGAAATATATGTTGCTGATGAATCATTTGAAAGACAAAGATTTACTATTGCACATGAAATAGGTCATATAATATTACATCATAACATTGATGAAGAAATAAATGAAGTTGACTATAGAACTTCTGATAGACAATTTAACAGAAAAGAATTTCAAGCAAATGCTTTTGCTTCAGCTTTACTAATGCCTAAAAATGAGGCCATAAAAGTATGGGAAAAAGTATATGATATTGATGATTTTGCAGATTACTTTGAAGTTTCAAAAAAAGCTGCTTCTATTAGACTATTGAATTTAGGACTTATTTAAAATGGATTTATTGAAAGAACTACAAACCAAAGTTCAAAATCATGAAACTACTAATTGTCCAGTAAGTTTTAATAAAAATGGTGAAGAACTTGAAAAAAAACCTCTAAATTTATCCGAAAAAGAAAATAGCTCTATGCTTACAAACCTATCAGGAGCTACGTTATTAGGAGCATTAATAGGTGGTGGAGTTGGTGCAGTTATAGGTGGTCTTACAGGTTATTTCTTATTAAGGAAAAATACATAGATACGCTTCTCGAATTTATTAGAACAAATTATAGTTATATAGTTATAATTATAGCTATATTTACTACCTTTATTTTTATGATAGTAAAAAAAACTATGGAAACAAATAGAGTTCTCCCTATAATTTTTTCTTCAGTAACACTTTTCCCTCCAATTGCACTTATGATCTCTTCATATGATGGTGAGTTATTAAAAGTAATTGCTGCAGATAAAACCATTCTTTTTGTAAGTGGCGCAGTACTAACTATTCATTTATTAAATGATATCAAGTCTCAATTCAAAAAATAAAATCAAATTATTATAATATTAATACAGATAAGTAGAAATTTATAAATTAAAAAACTTAATAGGAATAAAAAAAGGGAAGAGACAAAGTCCCTTCCCTTTAGTGTGAGTGTCAGTTGACTATTACAGCCTAGACTCGTATCTTCTAAACTATACTTTTTATCAACTTTCTTAAACTTCACCAAACTTCACACAAACCCTTTACAAATAGGGGCTTTTATTATATACTACTTTTTTAAGTCAAATCAACTAAAATCAATTTCTAACTTCTAAGGTTAGAAATATGTTATAAAAATATAGGCATAATTATATGATTAAAACTTCTAAAACTGGTGTATATTATAACTTATTAGAAAACAAAGATAAAGTATTTTATTTCACTTTCAAAGATACTAATGATCTAACTGAAAAAGGAAATCCCAAATTAAAATGGGTAAAGGTTGGTAAATACTCAGAGGGAATAAGAGAAGCTAATGCAGTAGATAAGAGAAATGAACAACTTGCAAAAATGAAACATGGTAAAGATATAAGAGCCGTTGCAAATAAAAAGAAAAAAGAAATAAAAACTTATGATAGTTTAGCTCAAATATATTTTATAAATAAAAAAGTAAATAAATACAGAATCAATAAATACAATACACATATCAAACCTATTATAGGCAATAAAAATATAGAAAATATAAATAAAGAAACTATCAAAAAACTACTAGAAAATATAGAAAATGAGGGGAAAGCTCCCCAAACTGTAAATGGCATAAGAGAGTTATTAGGTGCTATTATTAACCACAATATAAAAGAGCATAATTTAAAATATGTAAATCCATGTGTTGGTATTCCTAGATTAAAAGTTGATAATGATAGAGAACGATATTTATCACTAGATGAAGTTAAAGAACTCAAAAAGACTTTTAAAGATAACCTTTTAATAAAACTCTTTATTGAAATATCTTTACAAACAGGAGCAAGATTTGAGACTATATTACATATTCAAAAAAAAGATATAAACTTATCAAGTGAAACTGTTACTCTTCAAAATTTAAAAACTGGGAATAGTTATACTGGATATTTACAAAGTGATTTGATAGACTTACTAAAGGATTATCTATTAGATTTAAAAGTAAATGATTATATTATAAGCTTCAAAGATAAGTATGATACTAAACTTACTCAAAAACAGATACAAAATAGACTAAAACCCACTTTAGACAAACTTTTTAATGATGGATTAAAAGAAGATGATAGGAAAAATAGAGTAGTAATTCATACCTTAAGGCATACATTCGCATCACACCTTGCAATCAATGGAATACCTATATTTACCATTCAAAAACTAATGGATCATAAGAAAATAGAACAAACTTTACGATATGCAAAGTTAAGCCCTGAAAATGGTAAGAATGCAGTTCAAGGACTATATAAATGAATACAGATACATACACTCCTTCATATTTTGTAAATACAATAAAATGGGATTATACTCTAAATTTAAGTGATAAAACATATCATATTAATTTATTTAATAACAAAAGAGAAACTACTGGAAATAAACATGAATTTTTTACAGCAAAAGAATGGATAGGTTTTGAAATATACTTATGTAAGAAATTGGTTGAAGAAAATGAAAGACTAATAAAAAAAGAAAAAAAGAAATTAGAAAAACAAATCAGAGAAACTAAGAGAGTAAATTGTTATTTTAATAAGTATATTATGTTAGATGATACTCAAGAACAAAGAGAAAAAAATGAAGATTTCTTTTTTTATGCTATTAGAATTCCAGTTGATGACTTTTTAAACCACATCAAAAAAACTAAATTCATTATAGAAGACTATTTAAACTATTTAAATAAAAGATTACAAAGTTTTGAAAAAGAAACTACTAAATTAAAAGCAATTTGTAGAGAAAGTATCAAATATATATTAAAAAAAGAAAAAATAAAGAATTTTGCAATTTATGCAGATCATATAATGGATATGAATAACATACCTATAAGTAAAAATATTCCCAAACCCGAAGAAGTTTTTAATAAAACAAACAAAATAGTAAGATTAAAATAGAGAACTATCCCACTTTTAGAAAAAAAAATCTTAAAAATATGGTTTTTGATTCTAATTTTTATCAATATACTTACATCATAACAATTCAAGAACTTGCAAGTATAAATCTTTAAGATTTAATTTGATTTGTTACTGAGATTCGGATTTCATAATTTAATTTTAAGGAATAAATTATGAGTAATAACAAATTACTTACAGATGAACAAAAAGAGTTATACTCTTTGATGTTAAAAGAATATGGTGCAATAGTTACACAGAATACATATTGCAAAATTTTAAATATCTCTTTAGCAACTGCCTATAGAATGAGAGAGCAAGGGCTAGGAGCTTCATATAAAAAGTTAGATAGTAAATCCAAAAATGGAACCGTAGTATATCCACTTCAAGAGATAGTTAGATACTTAACTGAATCAAATGTAAAAACAGCATGAGAACAGCAGTATTAACAACATTAAAAGCATTATATGATGCTAAAGAAGTAACAGCAAATAAAAGTTTAGAATGTAGTACTACAAGAATCACAAATGAAATATCAACACTAAGAAATAATTTAGAGATAGATATTATCACAGATAGAATAACAACCAAAAATAAAAAATGTTATGGTAGCTATAGACTTGTAAGATCAGATAAGAACATAAAAAGAGTAGAAGATATATTAAATATATACTACGAAAACAAACAAAATATAACTAAGCAAAGTCTAATTAAAAAGCCGACAAAAAAGGCATATATTTGATTAAGTTAAAAATGGTACAAAGCAATCTCAAAGAGCCTATTTATAAGGCTTGATGAGTGATACAATAAAAGCTATTTTGTATCTGTTCCTTAATATAAGTTTCTAGTAGTAAATAAATACTAAGAAATAACTATTTTTATAAATAGTATAGGGATAGATACAATACGCTTTATAGTACCATTTCAAACACTTCAAAAATTTATGATTAATAATAATTTGGTTATGTTAGATAAGTGTGATAATTATATCATAGATCATTTTTTTGATAGAAAAGAAGTAAAACAAAAAAATGATAAAAATGTTAAATTTGTAAAGATAGGAACTACCCAAAATTTAAGTAGTTATATTTTAATAAAGTTGAATGTAGAAACTATTGAGTTATCAAAGAGTAGGAAAAAATCAAAGTCATATTATTGTGAAGTTATATTTACAGGACTTAGACAACCTACTAAAAAGATAACTATAGATACATATACAATACTTTACAAATTTATAAACAGATTTAAAGTATCTGATATTGATATTTGTATAGATGGGTTAAGTGATATACCTATAAATGATAAAAACATAGATAGGTATTATTATATATTTAGAGATTATATAAATAGTTTTAGTGATGCACTAATTGAAAGAACATCTTTTTATATTAATGTACCAACAAATCCAAGTAAAGATACAGACTACTTTAAAAAAATATTGTTATATGATAAATACATAAAAGAAAGTAGAAATAAAAAAGTAGAAGATAAATATATCAACTGGAAAAGACTAGAAGTTACACTAAATGTTAAATGTAAATTTAAAGGCTTTAATCTTGATGATTACCTTGGAGATATACAAAGTATAGGGAAAAAGTATTTTAATTCCTCTAGCTTTACTTATGAGTATTTAGAACTACAAAAAAAACTTTTAACAGATAGTAGAACTCATAGAGGTAATAATGCCCTGTGAGTTTTACTTAAAAGGTACTGTAAATAATATAAACTTTACGCTATTTTATTTCGACCGTGCATACTCCCCACAAACTTTAACCTTATTAGCTTTTTTAACTTTTTATGGGTATTTTTTAACTTTTTTTTAACTTTTTTATTAACTTTTTATTTTTGTGATGTAGTTGTGACGCAAAATAAGTATAATGATTTATTTAGATTTAAAGGGTATTAAATGAGTAACTATAATTGTGAACGTGTTAAAGATCGTAATATAGATGAATTATTAGGAATAAGTAGAGGTTTATTAGCTGATGGAAATATTAATGAATCAGAAGCAAAATTTTTATTAAATTGGATTGAATCAAATTTTATAAGTAGAGAACTAAGTGAATATCCATTAAATACGATATATGATAGGTTAACAAAGGTTTTAGCTGATGATATACTTGATGATGAGGAAGCAAAAGAGATTAAGGAATTATTAGAAAGTTTTACTGGTGGTAAGCCATTAATAAATCAAATAAACAGTATGAGTTCTACTTTACCTTTATGTAATCCTTTCCCAAGTGTTACTATAGAAAATAAAGTTTTTTGTTTTACGGGAGCTTTTACTATTGGTACAAGAACTCAATGTGAAAGTATTATAAGGGAACTAGGCGGTACTACAAAAAAAGCTCCTACTCTTGATACCGATTATTTGATTATTGGTATTTTAGGAAATGATAATTGGATGCATTCATCTTATGGACGTAAAATTGAAAAAGCAATTAATTTAAGAGATAAAAAGAATACAGGTATAAATATTATTACTGAGGAACATTTTATTAAGTTTTTATAGATAATTAGTCTTGCTGGTTTTTTGATGGAAGTTTAAAAAATTCACAAATATCAACATCTAAGATTTTTGCAATTTTCTGTAGTTGTGAAATATTGAACTTTCTATTATTTTTATATAGTTCAGCAGATGATATAAGGCTTGTAGATTTATTTCCTATTTCTAGGCTTAAATCCAATTGGCTCATATTTGCTTTTTTTCTAAGTATAGCAACATTTCTTCCAATTAATTTATAAAGTTCATCTGTACTTAGATCATTAATATCTTTATTCATTTTATCCTACACTACAATTGTAATGTAAGTATAGTTTTGTAATAATTCTTTATCAAGTTACAAATGTAGAGTAAGGAATTTTATGAAAAAAATATTTTTAGGTATTTTGTTATTATCAAGTATATTAAGTGCAGATTTAAAGTATGTAAAAGACATAGTTTCATCTATGCAATCTAACATTATTGAATATAAAAATGATATTTTATATATTCAACTTTTAAGAGAAGATAGAGTTACTACACGTATTACAACTACAATAATTGAGAATGCATATTGTAGTGATATTTGGTTAAATGGAAAAGAATCATTTTTAAAATCATTCTCTAAAATAAAAGCTGTAGTTGTATTAAATAAACATTCTCATCAAAGTATAATCTATAAAGGTAACTACTCAGATTGTGTAGAGTTAGGTAAGTTACCATCAAAAGATGTTGCTATACATATATCAAGTAAATTAACTTTTGCAACAGGCAATAGTTTAAAAAAAGAATTGTATAAACTTAGTAATCAATAATAAATAATATTTGATGTTAAATTTTGTATGTATATTCTTATTCCCATTTATACTATTTGCTAAACAAAATTTTGGAAATATTATAGTTGATGAGATTACATCAATTTATGATGGAGATACATTTAGAATTAATATAAGCTCATATCCTGATATAATAGGTAAAAATATATCTATTAGGATAAATGGTATTGATACTCCTGAGATAAGGGGTAAATGTGAAAAAGAAAAAGATTTAGCAAGGAAATCAAAACAACTTACAGTTTCAACACTAAGAAATGCAAAAAAGATCGAACTTCGTAATATTCAAAAAGGTAAATATTTTAGAATTGTAGCTGATGTTTATGTGGATAATAAAAGCTTAGCAGATATTCAAATAAAGAATAAGTTAGCAATTAAATATAATGGTAGAACTAAAATTAAAAATTGGTGTGAGTAATTAAAAACAAATGTAATGTTATAAATAAGTTAGAAATTTAGTTTTTTTAGTAAGCTTAAATAAGGGCAGATGCCCCTATTTATAGTGAGTGCAAGTTGATTACAGCCTAGACTCGTATCTTCTAAGCATATATAATCTTTTAAGCATTTTCTTTCTAGCGTTAATTTTTTGCTTTTTTCTTTTTTCAGTTTCTGGCTCAAAATATCTTCTAGCTCTAGTTTCAGTAACAATAAGATTTCTATCACATTGCTTCTTAAACCTTCTGTATGCTTCGTCGAAAGATTCACTATCTTTAACTTTTATACCTGGCACTAAAATCACCCTCTTTCGTTTAAAATTTGAATTGTGATTTTATTTAAATGTGGCTTAATACTTACTTTAGTAAAATATCATGTTATATTAACAATATGAAGTAGAATAAAATAAAAAGGGCAATTCTAAAAGAATTGACCGTTAAAAGAGAAATATGAAATTAACTCATTTAGATGAAAATGATAGACCAAAGATGGTAGATGTCAACGACAAAAAAAACACAACTAGGGTTGCCGTTGCCTCAGGTCAAATAAAGATGTCTCAGGATGCCTTTGACTCAATTATAAATCAAACAAATAAAAAAGGTCCTGTGATCCAAACTGCTGTTGTGGCAGCTATCATGGGTACAAAAAAGACAAGTGAACTTATCCCTATGTGTCATCCTTTATTACTTACAGGGATAAACTGTGATGTGGAAGAGTTACCAGAGCTACCAGGGTTTAAGCTAACTGTTACAGCTAAGCTAAATGGTCAAACTGGTGTGGAGATGGAAGCTTTAACAGGTACATCAATTGGATTACTTACTATTTATGATATGGCAAAGGCTATCGATAAAGGTATGATAATTTCAAATGTTCAGCTAGAACACAAATCGGGTGGAAAAACAGGAGACTTTAACAGATGATCGATCTATCACAACATAAAGTAGATATAAGTTATCCATGTGAGTGGACTTATAAAGTAATCGGTACAAGTGATAATAAAGTAGAGAAAGCTATCAAAGAGATTTTTGCTAGCAAAAAATATAAACTAAAACTATCGAATAGAAGCTCTAAGGGTAAATTTGTAAGTTTCACACTAAAAACTACAGTTGAAAATGAAGAAGAGAGACTTAAATTCTTTGATTCATTAACAAAGCATGAAAATATAAATAGAGTTTTATAAAATGAATAGAAGAGATTTTTTCAAAACATCTATCTTAGCAAGTGTATCAGCACCTATAATATTAAATGCAAAAGATATCACCGAGGATATTTATATATCACCGCAAGAGATGCAAACTCTAAAAACTGTAAATAGAAAATTAAAAAATATTAGAAGAACAGTAGGTTTTGGAAACTTCAACCTAATTGGCTTTGATGATGCTAGAAGTATTGCAAGGAACTATTCTCGTGTGGGAAGATTTTCAAAAGAAGAGCTAGAATTTATGGAAAAGATCTTTTATGCTGATCCTACTATTCATGGTTTTTATGGGAAAAAAACTTGTGAAAGTATCACCACAAGAATAGATAAAAAAGAGGTTCATAAAATCCCATATACAGGTCACTACCTATATAAAGGTAAAACAACAGATATCTATAATAATATGATAAAAGATGTGGGATCATCTCTTATTTTAACCTCTGGAGTAAGAAGCACAATTAAACAGTTTTCCTTATTTTTAGGAAAACTAGAATCTGAAAAAGGAAATCTATCCCTAGCTTCTCAATCAATAGCACCACCAGCACATTCTTTTCACTCTATAGGTGATTTTGATGTGGGTAAAAAAGGATATGGTTATGCAAACTTTACATCAAGATTTGCTACTACACAAGAGTTTTTCAAAATGCAAAAACTCAAATATATAAAAATGAGATATACAATTAATAATAAAGATGGAGTTAGATTTGAGCCGTGGCATGTTGAGATTATTTAGTTTTTTATCTATTTTTATTTTTAGTATTTCTCTTTTTGCAAATGCAAAATCGTATAATTTTGAACTTGTAAAAAAAGGTGTAGATGATAATAATACACTATTAGTAGTTGGTGGTATCCAAGGGGATGAACCAGGTGGATTTATGGCAGCATCACTTCTTGCAACCCACTATGATATCACAAAAGGTTCTGTTTGGATCGTGCCAAACCTAAACTTTTATAGTATTATAAAAAGATCCCGTGGTCCATATGGGGATATGAATAGAAAATTTGCAGATCTTCCAAAACATGATCCAGAATACCATATAGTTGATAGAATCAAAAGTTATATCGCTAGCGATACAGTAAAACTTGTAGTAAATCTTCATGATGGAAGTGGTTTTTTTAGATATAAATATATTGATAAACTTCACTCACCTCATAGATGGGGACAATGTTCAATCATAGATCAAGAGAAAGTTGAAGCAGCAAAATATGGAAATCTAAAAGATATATCCCAACAAATTTGTGATCATGTAAACCAATACCTTATAAAAGAGGAACACTCATACAGACTTCACGATACCCAAACAGCGAAGGGTAATCAAGAGATGGCAAAAACCCTAACATATTTTGCTATCAATAAAGGAAAAGCAGCATTTGGAAATGAAGCAAGTAAAGAGCTTCCTACCCATGAGAGAGTTTATTATCATCTTTTGGCACTTGAGAAATATATGAAAATCATGGGAATAGAGTTTAAAAGAAAATTTACTCTAGCACCTAAAAAGATCAAAAATGTACTTGATAAAGATATCTCAATCTCATTTTATGATGATAAGATCAAACTACCACTAAGTGAAATCAAAAATATAGTGAAATATTTCCCTATGAAAGATGGTGAAGTGACTTTTGTACCAAGTTCACCACTTATGACAGTTTATAAAAAAGGAAACTATTACACTATCCAATATGGAAATAGAAGAATAGCAAGACTTAAACCAGATTATTTTGAGATGACTCCATCATCTGATGAAAAGGTAAAATTTAATATTGATGGTAAAAGTCAAGAGATAAAATTTGGAACTGTAATAGATGTGAAAAACCACTTTAGAATATCTCCAAATGATGACTATAGAATAAATGTAATTGGTTATGTAAATAAGAAATACCCTGCTGAGACAGGTATAAATATCAAAAAAGCACATATCTCAAAAAGATTCTCCATAGATAAAAAAGGAAAAATCTTTAGAATAGAGTTTTATAAAAAAGACAAAAACAAAAAAGAAAAATTTGCAGGTATGATTTTAGTAAGATTTGATAACCTTATAAAAAAGTCTGCAAATGACGTACAAAACTTTGTATATGGTGAAAATAAAATAAATCCTAATTCGTAAAAATATTACTTTAACTTGACATTTTTAATCAATTTTTGTTAAACTTATAATTATCATTAATGATGATTATAAGTTATGCATATATTCCCCCTTTCGCTTACTTTTATCAAATTTATTGATCCTATCACTTTATAAGGATAATTATGGATAAAGATATCCCTTTAGAAGAGAATAGATTAAAATTCTTTCCAATTATGATGTTTGCTACAGTTATGGGTCTTGGTGGTATCACTATCACTTATCAAAAAGCTGCACTTTGGCTAAACTTTCCATATCTAATAGGAGAGCTTTTAATGGGTTTAACAACTATAGTTTTTATCGCGGTATCCATTATCTACACTCTAAAACTTATCAAATACCCCCAAGCAGTAAAAAAAGAGTTTAGTCACCCTATTAGGATAAACTTCTTTGCAGCTATATCAATATCACTTTTGATGCTAAGTATCATCTATAAAGAAGAGTATTCAAATATCTCTGCACTATTTTGGTATCCGGGTGCTTTACTTCATTTTTATCTTACAATGCACACTATATCCTTTTGGATAAATTCAAATCAAGATATAGTACACTCAAATCCTGCTTGGTTTATCCCAATAGTTGGAAATGTACTTGTTCCTTTAGGTGGTATAGGATTTTTATCAAATGATATTTTAATGTATTTTTTTAGTGTGGGTATCTTTTTTTGGATCATACTATTTGCAATCATTTTAAATAGAATCATTTTTCATAAACAATTAGCAGTGAAATTTATGCCAACCCTATTTATACTTATAGCACCACCTGCTGTCGGTGTATTGGCTTATTATAAACTTTATGGTGAGTTTGATACCTTTGCATTGTTTTTATACAATATAGCTTTATTTTTTACATTTTTAATAGCTTTTATGTATAAAAACTTTTTAAAGATTCAATTTTTTATATCATGGTGGGCATTTGTATTTCCACTAGCTGCAATTACAATTGCAACAATGTTAACTTATAGTATAAAAGGACAAATGATACTTTATTTTTTAAGTAATATTCTTATAGCTATTACAAGTATAGTTATTTTTATAGTAATATATCAAACACTTAAAAATATTAAAGAGAAAAATATATGTATACAAGAGTAAAAAAGTAAATTTAGGTATTTCATTGATGGATGTCAATGACAAAAGAAAATAAATAATGTATAATTCATATTTATTTTAAATATAATATGATAAAATACACGACATTTTAAGGAGAAGTTTAATGGCGCAAGAGGTAGAAAAAACTAGTCCATATAGAATAAAACGTTACTATATGTACTTAATGGCAACAATTGTTGCAGTAGGATTACCATTTATCCAAATAAATGGAAATCAAATATTCCTATTATCATTCGATAAAAAACAATTACATCTTATGGGTACAGTATTTGATATGCAAGAGATGTATATGATGCCATTTTTATTGATGTTACTATTTTTAGGTATCTTTGCTGTAACTGCTGTAGGTGGTAGAGCATGGTGTGGATGGGCCTGTCCCCAAACAATCTTTAGGGTAATATATAGAGATTTTATTGAAGGTAAACTTTTAGGTCTTAGAAGAATTAAAAATAAACAAAA
This sequence comes from uncultured Arcobacteraceae bacterium, assembly GCA_964342525.1. Taxonomy (GTDB): domain Bacteria; phylum Campylobacterota; class Campylobacteria; order Campylobacterales; family Arcobacteraceae. The sequence goes on along the minus strand of CAYFGQ010000032.1, from coordinate 9,101 downwards.
AGAGCCTGATTGGTCAAAACCAAGTAATGCATCAAAAAGAATCTTAGGTATTTTAATCTGGACTGGATTGTCTTTACTTGCAGCAGCTGACTTTATGTGGTATTTTGTACCTCCAGCAGACTTCTTTGCTTATTTAGCTAATCCTACAGAACATATGTTCCTAATTGGTTTTGTATTGGCTATTGCTGCATTTTTAGTTTATGACGTAGTTATGCTAAAAGAGGATTTTTGTATATATGTTTGTCCATATTCAAGAGTACAATCAGTACTTTATGATGATGATACTTACCAAGCAATTTATACTACAAAAAGAGGTGGGCATATCTATAATGAAAATAAAGAGAAAATGATTTTCAAACAAAAAGACCTACCTGACCCAGCAAATGAATGTACTACATGTGAATCATGTGTAACTGTTTGTCCTACCCATATCGATATTCGTAAAGGTATGCAATTAGAGTGTATCAACTGTTTAGAGTGTGTTGATGCTTGTACAACTGTTATGGGTAAACTAGGACGTCCTTCACTAGTACAATGGACTAGTACAAATGAGATAGAAAAAGACATTCCTACAAAAATGGTTAGGGGTAAAACTATCACTTATTTTGTAGCTCTTGCACTTATTGTTGGTATGCTATTTGTAATGGGTGGAGAAAAAGAGTATATGCTTTTAAATGTAAATAAAACTACTCAACTATATAAAATAAAAGAGGGTAATGAGGTTCAAAACAACTACCTACTACTTTTCCAAAATACAGAACCAAAAAAACATACATATAAAGTAGAAGTGATAGGACCAATGGCAGATAAATTTGAGATAAAAAGATTTAAAGAGGTAACTCTAAGCCGTGGTAAACTAGCTAAAAAAGTACTTACACTTTCTACAAAAGAAAGACTTGTAGATGATGTTACAAAAGATACACCTATGACTATTCAGATCAGAGCATATGCTGTGGATGATCCGGAGAGAATCTCTGTAATCAGAGATATGGTATTTGTTTATCCAAGAGCTGATAAACTAACTAAATAAACTTCTTCTAAAGGGGCTAGCAAATTAGCTGGCTCCTTTTAATATAATAACCTCAATAAACAAATAAATCAAAAACAAATTACTTAATAGATAAAGGAAGAGAAATTTTAAATTCTGCTCCCCTATAAGCAATAGAATTATGTAAATATTCAATATTTTTCACTGTTACAGTTCCATTCATAGATGTAATAAGATTATGTGTAATATGAAGTCCCAATCCTGTCCCTTGTGATTGATGTTTAGTTGTAAAATAAGGTTCAAAAATTTTGCCTATAATTTCTTTTGGTATCCCTTTGGCATTATCTCTTATTATAATTTCAACAAAATCATCTTTCTTATTAGTTGAAATAAAAAGATATTTTTCATCAATATTTTGTTCTTTTAATGCATCTTTAGAATTATTAACAATATTAATTAAACACTGAATTAATTCATTTTGATATCCCTCAAGGGTAATATCCAAGTCATTTTGTAAGACAAGATTTATACTATGATTTTTTATAGATCCTTCAAGCAGATGTAAAAAACTTTCTATAGTATCTTTTAATTTAAAAGGTAAAGATTCATGTTGTTTTTTTATAAACTTTGTAAAATCATCAATAGTATTAGAAAGATACTGTGCATTATCATTTATACGATCACAAAAAATTATTAGATCCTCTTTTTTAAGAAGATCATATTCAAATTGTAGTTTAATCCCTGTACTTGCGGTAGAAATAACTGAAAGTGGTTGTCTCCATTGATGTGCAATATTTCCAATCATTTCACCCATTGAAGCTAGTTTTGATTGTTCGTTTAAAATATCTTCATGCTCTTTATGTTCAGTTATATCATGTATTATTGAATAAAGTAATTGCTTTTTTCCAAGGGTTATAGGTCCACTAAGAACTTCTACAGATCTTAATGTATTATTTTTTAATCTATGCTCAAAAAAGAAGTGATTTCTTTTCTCTTTTTTTGCTTTTACAATCTCTTCTTCCACTTCATCTTTTGATAAAGTATTAATGTCATCAATATTCATGGATAAAAGTTCTTTACGTGAAAAACCATAAAAATTAACTGCTGATTTATTTACATCAATAATCTTTCCATCCTCAGGATCAATCAATAACATTACAGCTCTATTTTGCTCAAAAAGATGTTTATATTGGGTAATATCTTCATATGCTTTTTCGAGTAAAATCGTTCTTTCTTCAACTTTATCTTCAAGCATCATATTTGCACTATTTATTTCATCTTTAGATTTTAAAAGCTCTTTTTCTATTTTTTTCTTTTGTTTAATAGTATAAAGTAAAATAAGAATAATAACTAAAAGTAAAAAAATGATTACACTCGTTATACGTATAATTATTTTATGTTTTTCATAAAAAGTTGTGGGACGATTTATCACTAAAGAATCTTTTGGTAGTAAATTTAAACTAATCCCTTTTTTTTCTAAATTGTTATAATCAAAAATAAAACTTGTAATCCCTTTTTTTCTAATAGGAATATCTTTTACTGGTATCCCCTCTAATATCATTTTTCCAATTTCTGATTGTAGTTTACCTTGAAGATAACCACTAATAACATCTCCTCCAAGAACATCACCATTTAGATTAAACTTTAAAAGACAAAATATGGGAGCTTTTGTACTTTTAGTAATAAGATCACCAATCTTTTCATAGGTTACATATTTTCCATTTTTATCTTTAAAATATACACCTAAAAGTACAAGGGTATTTTTGGGTAATTGTTTTAAATCTTTTTGTAATTCACTCAAAGTACTATTTGGTGCAAATATGAGATTTACTTTAATATCTTTTAATTGTTTTTTTATGGTCTGAGTCCAAGCTTTTCCTGTAGTAAGATAGTCATTGACAATATAAATATTTTCTGTTTTAGGATAAATTTTAAGTGCACTTTTAATTGTTGATTCTGCATTAAAAACTTCTACTGCTCCAGTAAAATTTGTTAATCCATTTAAAAGAGAATCATCAAAATCATTAACTCCACTAAAAGCTACTGGAATATCCCCAAATATATCATCTCTATATTTACGAAGAAAATTAAAAGCATTGTTATCACTTGATAATATTAGATCAAATTTTATATTTTTATATTTTAAAGAATATATTTTTTTTAGACTTTCTAAATATTTTTGGGAAAATACTCTTTTAGTATCCATATATTCTGTATGTATAAGGTAATTATTTTCATCAGGCTCAAGGGTATCATAAATTGCTTGTTCTATATTATTTACCCAGCCCATTGATTTATGATATGAATGAAGAATAAGAATATGTTTTTGCTTATTTAAGCTACCTGCATTTAAAAAAGAAAACAACAATAAAAAAAATAAAATCCCCTTCATATCAGTATATGACCCCTATTACTTATGATATCTTATTCTATCATAGAGTAAATTATATTTATCAATATTATTTTTTTAAATCAATCATTTTTACATAAAGCAGTTAAATAAGCTTGTTCTTGATACTTTTTTAATCCATTAGGTATATCTATAATATTTTTCTTCTCATATGCACTTATACTTTGAGGTGATACTAATTCAACTACACACTTTGGATTTAATTGGATCAAAGCTTCCATTTTAAAAGTCACTGGCCCACCAGCAAAATTTCCTTTTTTGGCTCTTTTTTTGATCACTACTTTTTCTATTTGTTCAGTTTCTAAAAATACTAATAGTTGATTACAATATTCTCTTATATCTTCTTGTTTTTCATCATCATTTAGTGTGATTTTTTTAACTTTTGTATCTATATATTCATTATCTTCTATTACACTAAATATTGTATTGTTTGCTTTTAATTCTATTCCACAAATTTTCATTTTAAACCTTAATTATTTTATTTGTAGAAGTATAGGGAGTTTTTTTAAGTATTTATAATTTTATATCAAATTGTAAGGTTTTTTATAAAAAGCACCTAAAAAAGGTGCTTTTTTATTAGATATCTATTTTTTAGGGTAAGTCATCTCTTCAGGTTTAACATATTCATCAAACTCTTTTTCAGATAATAAACCAAGATTGATAGCTTCCTCTTTTAGTGTTGATCCCTTTTCATGGGCTGTTTTTGCTATCTTTGCTGCATTTTCATATCCAATATGTGGATTTAATGCTGTCACAAGCATAAGTGAATCATTTAAATACTTATCAATATTTGCCTTATTTGGCTCAATACCAACTGCACACTTATCATTAAATGCAAGCATAGTATCTGATAATAATCTAACAGATTGAATGATATTTAAAGCAATTACAGGCTTAAATACATTTAGCTCAAAATTACCTTGTGACGCCGCAACTGATACAGCTGTATGGTTACCCATAACTTGAACAGCCACCATAGTCATAGCTTCACTTTGAGTAGGATTTACTTTACCTGGCATGATAGATGATCCTGGCTCATTTGCAGGAATTTCAATCTCACCAATGCCACATCTTGGACCTGAGGCTAACCATCTAATATCATTTGCTATTTTCATAAGATTTGATGCAAGTGCATTTAAAGCACCAGATAATACAACCTCTCCATCATGAGCTGTTAAGGCATGGAATTTATTTGGATGTGATTTAAATTGATATTTTGTTTCAGTTAATTCATTTAATACATCAGATACCATTGGTGAAAAATCTGGATGGGAGTTAATTCCAGTTCCCACAGCAGTTCCTCCAATTGCTAATTCAACGATATATTTAAGTGCATCATCCACTTGCATTAGAGCCTTATCAAGCATATCCACATATCCAGATATCTCTTGACCTAAAGTGATTGGTGTAGCATCTTGTAGGTGAGTTCTACCAATTTTAACAACATCATTAAAATCTTTTGCTTTTTGCTCTAGTGTTGCTTTTAAAGTATTGATAGAAGGGATAAGTCTTTTTTGAATATCAAGTACAAAGGCTACTCTCATTGCTGTTGGATAAGTATCATTTGAGCTTTGACCTTTATTTACATCATCATTTGGATGTACAAGTTTTTCTTCTCTAAAATCCTTACCTAAAATCTCAGTAGCTCTATTTGCAACTACTTCATTCATATTCATATTTGATTGAGTTCCTGAACCAGTTTGCCATACAACTAATGGGAAATTTCCTTCAAGCTTTCCTGCGATTACCTCATCGCAAGCCTGAGAGATAGCATTTGTTTTATTATCATCAAGTCTTTGTAGTTTATTATTTACAATTGCGCAAGCTTTTTTAAGATATGCAAAACCTTCAACAACCTCTGCTGGCATTGTTTCTTCACCAATAGGAAAGTTTTCTACGCTTCTTTGAGTTTGTGCTGCCCAATACTTATCATTTGGTACTTGCATCTCACCCATAGTATCCTTTTCAATTCTATATTCCATAAATATCTCCTTTAAATTAAATCCAAAAACAATCTTTTATAAATAATAACATAGGTTATTAAGCTTTACAATATATTTACAAAGCTAATTATTTGGATTAAAAATGAAGTATAACAAATTTATTATTAATTTTGATAATTGATATCATTAGAGAAATAAGGATAAAAAAATAGCAAGGGCAAAACCCTTACTATAATTTAGATTAGATTGTTCTCCATTGAGCTGGTCCTGTTGTATGGATTGAGTTACCCTCAGTATCAACAGCAACAGTTACAGGCATATCTTTTACTTCAAATTCGTAAATAGCTTCCATTCCCATCTCTTCAAATGCTAAAATTTTAGCATCTTTGATTGATTGAGAAATTAAATAAGCTGCTCCACCTGTAGCAATTAAATATGTAGATTTGTATTCTTTGATAAGATCAATAGTTGGTTGCTTTCTCTCAGCTTTACCAATCATACCCATGATACCAATCTCCATCATATCTTTTGTAAATTTATCCATTCTTGTAGATGTTGTTGGTCCTGCAGGTCCTACAACCTCATCTCTTACTGGATCAACTGGTCCAACATAGTAGATAAATCTATCTTCTAAGCTTACACCATTTGGAAGTGGTTTACCAGCATTTTTGTACTCAACGATTTTCTTGTGAGCTGCATCTCTTGCTGTTAAGATTTTTCCTGATAATAATAGTGTATCACCAGATTTAAACTCTTGAAGTTTTTCTTTTGTAAGATCTTCAATATTTACTTTTTTAATAGTATCCATTGGAAGTTCAATATCTGGCCAAATATCTAAATCAGGCTTATCAAATTTAGCTGGACCAGAACCATCTAATTCAAAGTGAATATGTCTAGTAGCAGCACAGTTAGGGATCATTGCTACTGGTAATGAAGCTGCATGACATGGGTAATCTAAGATTTTAACATCTACAACTGTAGTAAGACCACCAAGACCTTGTGCTCCGATTCCAATTTTATTGATATCTTCATATAATTTAAGTCTTAATTCTTCAAGAGCATTTTGCGGCCCTCTTTCTTTTAGTTCATGAATATCAACGTGACCCATTAAAGATTCTTTAGCTAATAGCATTGATTTTTCTGGGTTACCACCAATACCAATACCTAAGATTCCAGGAGGACACCAACCAGCACCCATTTGTCTAACATTATCCATAACCCAGTCATAAATGCTATCTGATGGATTTAATACCGCAAATTTAGATTTGTTTTCGCTTCCTCCACCCTTTGCTGCAACTGTGATATCTAATTTATCAGAGTTTGCATCAACAGAAAAGTGAATAACTGCTGGAGTATTATTTTTTGTATTTGTTCTTGCACCTGCTGGATCAGCAACTACTGAATATCTTAATGTATTATCTGGATCAGTATATCCTTTTGCAACACCAGCATTTAAAATATCTTCTAATTCCCCTGAAATATCTAAGTCAGCTTTTAATCCAACTTTGATGAAAATATTTACGCTACCAGTATCTTGACATAATGGTCTATGTCCCATTGCACACATTTTAGAGTTAATTAAAATTTGTCCAATTGCATTTTTTGCTGATTCTGACTTCTCATTTTCATATGCCTCTACCATCCCCTTTACGAAGTCTTCTGGGTGATAAAAAGAGATGTATTGACAGGCGTCTGCAATACTATCTATAATATCTTGTTCTGTTATTTTTGCCATGTTAAACCTTCCTGCTTAAATTTGTGCAATATTATACCAATGCAATTATGAAATATTTCTTTTTTTAGACGAAAAATGGGGTATTTTGAAGAATATGAATTATAAGTTTTTAAAATAATTAGCTCTTAGATGAATGGGAATTAAAAACTTTCCCACTCATCATTTGATGTATCACTTTGTATTTCTTTTGTTGACATTATTGGTTTAGCCTTTTTTATAGGTTTTGGCTCAACTCTTTTTGCCACAGGTGCAGCTTGTTTTCTCTCAACCTTTACACTTCCTTTTCCATCAAAACTATTTTTATTTACCTCTTCAACCACATTTAATGCAATACCATTTGTCTCTTGGGCAATAGTTTTTGCTTTTTCAGCTATTACTGCATTTTCTTGGGTAAAGGTATCTAATTGATTGATAGCTGAAGATATTTGTGTCATCCCTTGGGTTTGTTCACTTGCTGCAGATGTTACATCTCCAATAAGATCATTTGTTTTTGATATCTTCTCTTCTAAAGCACTAAAACCTTCAATCATTTTTGAAGAAATAGCTTTACCATTATTTGCTTTTTGTGTAGCAGTTTCAACAATATCTTTAATCTCTTTTGCAGCCTCAGCACTTCTTGCCGCAAGGTTTCTAACTTCTTGTGCAACAACTGCAAAACCTTTACCAGCTTCACCAGCAGTAGCAGCTTCAACCGCGGCATTTAAAGATAAGATATTTGTTTGGAATGCAATTTGATCAATAACCGTTATCGCTTCATTGATAGCAGTTACCTGCTCATTTATCTCATCCATAGCTTTTACGGTATCTGTTGCAAGGTTTTTACCCTCTGTTGATGATTTTTGAGTTTGTTCTGAAATACCTCTCATCTCTTGGGCTTTTTGGCTTGTTTGTTCAATATTACTTGTAATCTCATCAATTGATGCTGCTGTCTCCTCAATAGATGCAGCTTGTGATGTGGCATTTTCACTTAATACTGATACATTTGAAGTAAGCTCTTGGGCACTTGATTGTAATGTTACTCCATCTTTTTGATTATCTTGAAGCATATGAGTGATCATATTATTCATCTCTATGATCTCATTTCCAATCTTACCTGAATTTGATGAATCTAGTTTTGCTGTAAAATCCCTTTGGGTATATTTAGATAATGCCTCACTAAGTTTATTGATATCTTTACCAACAGCATTTTCTAAATTATCAAGCATACTATTTAAAAGATTTTTTAACTCATTTAGAGATTCTGTTGTGGTTGAGTTATTGATTCTATCATTTAGATATCCTTGTCCAACCTTATTTACAATCCCTTTTACATCATCTATTAAAGCATTATCTTGATCTATCCCTACTCTTACAGTTTCTACATTTTCATTTATACCATCTGCCATGATTCCAAATTCATCATTTGACTTGATCTCGATTCTTTTTGGATTTGTGGATTTTTTATTTAGATAATTAAAGAAGTCATTTAGTCCTTCTGTTATACTAGATAGATTTCTATTTAATTTTCTAACAGATAAAATAATTACACCAGCCACAAGGATAACTGCTACCAATCCAGCAATTATTGAAAAATACTCCATAAAAGTAGCGTGAGCTAAATACTCAGCTTTTGGTACGGTAACAAAAAATGTAAAATTATCCCCATTTGATACTTCAAAAGATTCTGATAAATATAAAGAGTCATGTCCTGTAGCAGCTGACACTTTATTAAACATATGGTTTTCACCAGCTTTTGATTGATTTATAGCTTTTGTATAATCTGAGTCATTTTTTACAACTTCAAGTAATTTCTTACCCACATATTTTTCTTTTGGATGTCCTATAATATATCCATGGGCATCCACAATAAATACATATCCATTTTCATAAAGTTTGATCTCTTTTGCCATTTTAGTAAAACTATCCATAACAATATCAATACCAATTGTTCCTATAAATTCACCATTATTATACATAGGAACTGCAACTGTTGACATCAATACTTCAACACCATCAATAGGATACATATATGGTGTAGTAATATAT
>CAYFGQ010000031.1:0-36406 GCA_964342525.1 uncultured Arcobacteraceae bacterium | reverse complement strand
TTTTGCTCCATCTTGGTATTTTCAAAGCGTGGACTTCTTTCTTTGGTACACATTTTTCTATAAATATAGAGTTATTTGAAGATAATAGATATTCTAAAATAGGGATTCAATATTTAATAGTGCTATTTAATACTACTTAGGTAAATAAGATATTGAAGAAAAAAGAAAAATATCAACTAAGAGAAATATACAATTCAAACAAAAATGAACGTCTCCAACAAAAATCTCACCTTTGGAAATGCTGAATTTTATTGAAATATTTTCGGAAAAAAGCTTCAACTGTTTGAGGGAGAGAAACGTGCTAAATGCACGTTTTCGAGTGAGTTTTGAAGCTGAGAAAATATTTTAATAAAATTCAGGAGCACATTTCCAACCGGGGGAGAGAGGTTTTTGTTTACTTTTTCCCGGTAGAAAAAGTGAAAAGGAATCAAAGTGAAATGTAGAACACTAACTCACAAGTAATCTTGTCTTGGCAATTATTTATTACAGCAAAGCAGCTTAAAATCTCCAAACAAATAAACAATTCTCCATATAATATAATCCAATTCTCCAAATAAGAGAATTCAAATATTTTAAATACAAGGAGGGGTGACTAATCCCTCCCCAAGGTTACTAGGTCGACACCACTCTTTTATCTCTTCTTTAAAAAAGATCAAAAGTGTTGAGATGATGGTTACGATAACCGTTATTGTTGTAGGTTCCATAATGGACTCCTGCAGATGAACTCCTATCCGACTCCATGCAACGAAAAAAAGCCCCATATCATAAGATATGGAGCTTTTTCATCTCATCTACAGGCCTAGCCTTGTTTTTTAGTCAAATCAATAGTAACATTGACTTTATTAAATATAACTTAACTTAGTTAAATAGAATCAGTATATTTCAGTGCCTCCACAACCTTAGAAGCATAGCCCCACTCATTATCATACCAAAGCATCATCTTCACCATCTTATCCATCTTCACATCAGTAAACCTATGATCAATAGCACAATTATATTTCAGCTTTTTAAAATCACTAGAAACTAGTTTTTCAAAGTTATTATGGATAGTTTTATATGGCTGTTTCTTTTGCTCTTTTTTTAGAAGTTTTAGAAGTTTTTCTTTTGGGCATTTATCTTTGATATAAAGAGTTACATCTATTACACCCACTGTTTGAGTTGGGGTTCTTAAAGAGGACGATGAAATAAGTGATGAGTTTATGTGGGGCATGATGTATGAACATGCTGTGATTGTTGTTGTTTTACTTGGGATGATGTTTTCTAGGGAGCTTCTACCAAACTCGAAGTTACATTCCACATCCCTTGTGGCACTTTTGATGCAGTGTCCATCTAGTACTTTTTGGTGGTTTAGTAGGGGATGAATTGTTGTGATCTCTCCACATTCTATACCAAAGTTTTTATCTAAGAATTTTAGTACTGGAAGTAGGGCTGTGGCATTACATGAGCTTGTGGAGATGATTTTGTGTGAAGCATCTAGTACTTTTTGATTTACACCCATGATTAGATTTATATCTGCATCTTTATCTGGGTGGGTGATAAATACTCTTTTTACTGGTAGTTTTCTTAAGACTTTATCATTTTGTTTTACTCCAGATGAATCTATGATATAGTCTATCTTTAGAGCTTTTAAATCTATATCTTGTAAAGCACTTTTGTTTAGTACTTTTATATCATTCTTTTTATTTTTTATATGATTATCTTTGATTTTAAATTTATCATCAAAACTTCCATATGTGGAATCATAATTTATACTATAAGCTATATTTTCAATACATGGATTAGTATCGTTTATGGCTACTATATTTATATTTTTATCTTTTGATGCGATTTTTAGTATAGCTTTTCCAATTCTTCCTATACCATTGATTAGTATTCTCATGTTTACTCTTTATCTAAATCTGTTTCGTAAATGTACTCTGCAATTATATTCAAAGTATCTTTATCATAGGCTAGTTCTGGCATAAGTTCATATTTTTCTATCATATCTTGCATCAGTGAGCCTTCAATATTTGGTTTTTCAACCCAGTTTGACATATATGATACAAAATCTTTTTTATCTTCAAACGCAGTTTTATAAACTTTTTGTATATATTTTAAAGATGGTGCGGATTTATGAGTATTTATCTCATGACAAGTGGTACAATTTCCATGTAATAATAGGCCTGCATAAGAGCCAGCGTAAGAAAATTGTAATAAAAAAATGTGAAATATTAGATATTTTTTCATAAATTACTCTTTTTTGACTTAGGTCAATGATTTAACTCTCAATTTCTTGTAGAATTTCTATGTTTAAAGCCGGTATGTGTGTCACCTAAGCACAACTCCTATTACTCCTTACATAGTAAGAACCTTAATAAAACTATAAGTAAGTATCAAAATGTATCGGCTTTTTCTTCTTATCTAAATTATGTAGTTTCTCTTCCCCAAAAATTTAATTACATAATTTAGATTTTATCTAATTTTTTTAAAAACCAAATCTCTTTTTTAATTTTGATACACCAAGTTTTATACCAGAATATCTCATAAGTTTTGCCACTTTTTTCCACTGAGTTTTTTCATAACATGGACTAGGGCATTTTCTACATCTTGGTTTTTCCTCGTGGGGACACTCTTGTAATCTTTTTATAGAATAATCTATTAGCTCTTTACACTCATCACAAAGATTTATCTCCTTTGTATAGGATTTATCTTTGTAATTTACATAAAAAGTATGAATCTTTTGCTCTTGGTGTTTATCTTTGCAATGGATGCTAAAGAACTTATCCAAAGAGTTTAATTCAACTTCAAACTTCTCAGTTGTCATTATTTGATTGTGATCACTTTATCACTATTTAAAAAGATCTCTTCAACTCTTTTTTGCCATAGAATTCCAAACTCCCTCATATCATCCTTTGAGCCTTGCCCATGCATGATTTTATTCATAAGTTCAGATTGTTTTGGATCAGGTTTTATTAAAGATGGATCATAATAAACATCAACAGATTTTTTAGAATCTACTGTGGAAAATCTTACATTTGAATCTATTTCACAATTAAAAAACATAAGATCGCATCTAGAAAATCTACCACCCAAACCTTTAAATCCTGTGGTTGTAGTAGCACCAGTAATATTTGAGATCACGTTTGCAATTACACCTGCTACACCTTCTTCCATATCCTCTTTAAACTCTACAACAATCTCACCCCTTTTAGGAGTTGATCCATCAAATAAAACTTTTAGTGCTTCTCTTGTCATAAGATATGCACCTGCAACTGTAGGACAAGAGTGCCCAGCTGTTTTTGCCACTTCAAGATATGTAAACTCTACCTCACCATCTTCAAACGTACCTAAAAAAGAAGAAAGTTCATCTTTTAATTTTATAGGTTCAATATTATTAAAAAAATCTGGATATTTCATTTCTAAGCTCCTGCGCATTGATTATCATTAAAATCTGTAACTTGTTTTGTATCACTTTTAAAGGTAAATTCTACCTTTACTCTACCATCATCTAGATCGATTATTTTATAATCATAGTTATTTTGTATCTTTGGAAAAAGACCATCAGGGGATAGGTGATTTATCATCACTAGTTTCGAGTTTTCATCAACTAGTTTTAAGCCTGCCATAGCATTCATCATAGGTCCAGGAGGTGTTGTCTCGCTTGAATCAAAATAGTAGTGTTTTATACCATCTTCTTCATACTCATAAAAATCTACAGTAGAGCCTTTTACCTCTATTTGTTTAGCTGTTGTTGGTAATAGTTGCATCTTTTTCCTTTGCGAAATATAGCCTTGCCACTTTAAATATATTTATAAAAAGTACAATATTTGATACCATAAATATTACTATAGATATTTTTATAATAAGATTTATATTTATAATAAAAGCAAAAAACATCAACACAAGTGAAATTATATGTAATTTAAATTGTAGTGATAACATTTTTTGAGGGATCATATCTCTCATGGTTGGTATATCAAATACACCCCTTGAGCTTAAATGAAACCATGAAAGAAAAGGTATGATCTTATATACCATTCCATTCATAAGACTTATGGTAAAACCAATACCTAAAAGTATCCCTAGTGGAATCATAGGTAAAGGTAAGAAGCTCATAAAAAGCCAATATATTATACCAATCACTAAAGAGATCATAGAAGTAAGATAAAAATTTACTGTAAAATCTTGAAGTTTTCTTTTTCTATTTCTTAGTTTTTTGATGGTGATAAAGGCAAAATATAAACTAATTGCACAAACACCTAGTTTATAGATTATCCCTAGTGGTAGATCAAAGATTTGATTGATAGTAAAAAAGATTAAAAGTGAAGCTAAAGCATAGATGATTATCTTTTGTTCTTTATCTTCAAAAGCTGAAGCCACCCAAAACATTGGTACAACCTGAAAAGTAATAGCAACTATAAGCATTAAAATAAATCCAAAAAATATATAGTTGTAGTGTAGGGAAGTAAAAGCTAGGTGTGCTTCACCAATATTGCCAGTAGCATGGGATATCACTAGATGTATCCCTACTAAAAAAGCAAATACAAAAAATACTAAAGAAAAGAGTATCCCTTTTACTATATATGATTTATTTTCCACTTTAAATAGTTTATATAAAGCTACTAAACTAAATAAAAAAAGTGCTACCATTAAAAATAGGGCAGATATAAAAAGTGGTACTTTTGCATATATAAAAAAACCTAAAGCAAAAAAGAATAACCCCAAGATCAAAAAGCCATAGGTGGTATTTGCTATAAGTAGTGGTTTTGGTATCACAGCTCCTGCTACAACAGGAAGCATCTGTTGTAGAGCACCAAATATTATCATGATAATATATCCAATAGTAAGTAGATGAACTGAAGCTACAAAAGCTGGAGCATGGGCTTCAAAACTATTTTGAAAAAGTAAAGTAAGTGCTGCTAAAACTGCAAAGATGGGAGCTGTTAGAAAAAACTTTAGTGGTGCTTTAAATGGTGGGGCTTGATCAAGACTAAGACCTGTAAACATTAATCTTCCTTTTTTTAATCTTGTGTATTATAATCTTCATGGTAAATATATATATGAAAATCCTCATTTTCTTTTTGTACATTATAGACAAAATGGTTATTTAATAGATGGTTGTAAAGAATTTTTGGCTCCATTCTATGGATCATCTTTATATATGTATTTTTATCAACCTTTGAAAGGTTTTTCATCACAAGCTCTAGAGGCTCTGGTGCCTCTAGTTCTCTTGTATCAAGAAGAATCTCCATTATAGAGCTTTTAGCTCCTCAATAATTTGTGCACCGTCTAAGTTATTATCACAAAGATTATACATGATTTGTTCTTCTTTCATATTGTGTTGTTGCATTACAAATAAAAGATTTTCACTAAGACCTAAAAATCTCTCTTTATCTTTTGCATCAATTGCTTCTTTCATTTGAGTAAATAGTGTTCTCATTTGATCATGTTCCATGATCATTACATTTGTTGGATTACATCCTCCTCCTGCACATTCATTAAATTTAGTAAAGATGATCTTCTCTTCCATATCAAAGTGTTTTATCATATGTGAATAAAACTCATCAAACATAGATACAGCTCCATCAAAATTTCCTGCATCTACAATATTTTCAAGTTCTGCAAATTGTGCATCGCAGTCTCTGTGGTCTGTTGTCATAAATTGATTAATTGTCATTTTTGCTTTTTCCTCATTTCATGTTTTATTTATTTTATATTGTGTGTATTTTACATACAAATTTATTTAAAATCATTGATTTAAGTCAACAGTTTTATGAGTTATTAAAAATTTAATTGTAAAATTTGCAGATTATTTAAAACGTATTTTAATTAAAAAGGTAGTGTATGAAAAAATTTTCACTTAGTATTTTTACTATAAGTGTTATGGCTTTATCCTCTTTAAATGCTACAGAGCTGTATAATCAGTGTGCTGGTTGTCATGGTGTAAAGGGTGAAAAGGTTGCTCTAGGACGAAGTAAGGTGATCAATAAAATGGATACACAGCAGATCATAGATGCTCTAACAGGTTATAAAAACAACTCTTATGGTGGAGCTATGAAAGGGCTTATGAAAGTTCAGGTTAAAAAATTAACTTTAGAGGAGATAGAACAAATCGCTCAGTTTATCTCAAAAAAGTAAATTTATTTACTTTTTTGCTATAAGAGATTCTTTCCAAGCTGGGGCTAATATCTCTAAGTCTAAAAGATAAGATAGCATCTCAGGATATTTTTTAGGATTTCTCAAAATATCATTTGCTTTTTTTATGGATACTTTATCTTGTATTCTTTTTATCAGTTTAAGATCATCATTTTGTTTTATTATTCCACCTTGTAAAACCCTATAATACCAACCTGTCTCTCCTGTATCATAGATATATTTTGTAAAATATTTATTGTGCCATTTTTGACCTATCTTCCAACAAGGTTCTCTTGGTTGAGATACTTCTAATATAACTTCTCCAATTTGATGTACATCTCCTATAAATACATCCCCTTCATCTATATTTTCTACTGTAAGATTTTCAGCTAAAGCTCCATAAGGAAGTGGTTTATCAAGTTTTAAAAACTCTTGCCATTTTGTATAGTTTGATAGGGCATTTGCAAATACAGCTTTATCTCTACCTCCATGATGTTTAGTATCTGCAAATTTATCCCCTTTAAGCCCAGTATTAGTTACTTCGCACTCTTTGATTGGAGTTTTAAATGAACCTGTCTCCCATGTTTTATTTTTATCTTTTATTGTTTTTATTTCACTTATTTGTAATGATTTTATTTTTGATATAGTTTTCATGGGAAGATTATATCTTATTTTGTTTTTATATTAAGAGAAATATTTTTTTGCTAAAATACTATTCTGTAAAAAAGATGTATGTTTTATAGTTTCATTCATATAGAATGTTAATTTTAATCTTAGGAAAATATAATGGAAAAAAAAGGTATTTTAATAATTGGTGCAGGTGGAGTTAGTAGGGTTGCTACTGTTAAATGTGCTATGAATATTGATACGTTTGAAAAGATAACATTAGCTTCAAGAACCATATCAAAATGTGAAGCGATAGCAAAAGATATAAAAGAAAATCAAGGTGTTGAAATCGATGTGGCATCTGTGGATGCTGATGATGTACCACAATTGGTGGAGCTTATAGAAAAGATAAACCCCAAAGTAGTATTAAATGTAGCTCTTCCATATCAAGATCTTACAATTATGGATGCTTGTACTAGATGCGGAGTTGACTATGTGGATACTGCAAATTATGAACACCCAGATGAAGCAAAATTTGAATACAAAGAACAGTGGGCTAGGGATGATCAGTTTAAAGAAGCTGGTATTAAAGCACTTTTAGGTTCTGGATTTGATCCAGGTGTTACGGGTGTATTTTGTGCCTATGCTCAGCAAAACCTTTTTGATGAAATAAACTACATTGATATCATGGATTGTAATGCGGGAGATCATGGATACCCATTTGCTACAAACTTTAACCCAGAGATCAACCTAAGAGAAGTATCTGCAAATGGTAGATATTGGGAAGAGGGTGAGTGGATAGAGACTAAACCTCTTGAGATCAGAGTAGATCATGATTATCCAGAAGTTGGTGTAAAACCATCATATCTTTTATACCATGAAGAATTAGAGTCTTTATGTAAAAATATCAAAGGTTTAAAAAGAATCAGATTTTTTATGACATTTGGTGATGCTTATATTCAGCATATGAACTGTTTACAAAATGTAGGAATGTTAGGAATAGAAGAGGTAGAACATAAAGGTCAAAAGATAATCCCTATAGAGTTTTTATCAACTCTTTTACCTGATCCAGCATCTCTTGGTCCAAGAACAGTTGGTAAAACAAATATCGGATGTATCATTGAAGGTATTAAAGATGGTCAGAAGAAAAAAGTATATATCTACAATACTTGTGATCATCAAGAGTGCTACAAAGAAACAGGAGCACAAGCAGTATCTTATACTACAGGAGTACCAGCGATGATCGGTACTAAGATGTTATATAAAGGCATCTGGGATGGTAAGGGAGTATTTAATATAGAAGAGTTTGATGCAAATCCATTTATGGATGAGCTAATGACTCAAGGACTTCCTTGGAAGATACTTGATCTTCCTGTAGATTAAGTTTATTTAAAAGCTAGTTATTCAAAATTGGGTTGCTAGCTTTTTCTTTTTTATAGATATTAAGAGGAGATATTTATGCAAAAATATATATGTGAATCATGTGGTTATATTTATGATCCAGAGATAGGTGATGATGAAGGTGGTATTGAAGCTGGTGTTTCTTTTGAGGATTTACCGGAGGATTGGTGTTGCCCTGATTGTGGTGTAGGTAAAGAGGATTTTGAACCTAATGATGAGTAATAGTAGTCTTCCTTCTCCTATATATGTTTGTGAAGAGGATCTTTTAGAAAAAAATTTAGAACTTTTACAAAAGGTTCAAGATGAAAGTGGTGTGAAGATATTGCTTGCCTTAAAAGGTTTTGCTATGTTTTCTACTTTTGAGCTTTGTAAAAAATATCTAAAGGGGTGTTGTGCTAGTGGGCTTAATGAAGCTATTTTGGCAAAAGAAAAGTTTGGGGGAGAGGTTCATACTTATTCTCCTGCTTTTAAGCCTGATGAGTTTGAGCAAATTACACAAATCTCAAATCATATAGTGTTTAACTCTTTTAATCAGTTAGAAACATATAAAGATAAAATAAAACCTCATAACTCCCTTGGTCTTCGTACAAACCCTGAGTATAGTTCTGTGGAGGTTGATTTGTATAATCCATGTGGAGCTTATTCCAGACTTGGTATCACAAAGGAACAATTCCATAAAAATAAAAGTAATTTAGATCTTATCGAAGGGCTACATTTTCATGCTTTATGTGAGCAAAATGTTGATGCTCTAGAGGGGGCTTTGGCAAATTTCGAGAAAAATTTTGGTGAGTTTTTTAAAGATCTTAAGTGGGTAAATTTTGGTGGAGGTCATCATATCACTAGAGTTGATTATGATGTGGATGGTTTAATTAAACTACTTAAAGAGTTCAAATCTAGATATCCTCACCTTGAAGTTTACATGGAACCGGGTGAAGCTGTAGGTTGGCAAACAGGATATCTTGAAGCTACTGTTTTAGATATCGTTCAAAATGGTATGGAGATAGCTATACTTGATACAAGTGCTGAGTGTCATATGCCAGATACTTTAGCTATGCCTTATCGTGCAGATATCAGAGGAGCAGGAGAAGCCGGAGAAAAAAAATATACATATCGTTTAGGTGGAAATACTTGTCTTGCTGGTGATATCATAGGAGATTATTCTTTTGAAGAGCCACTTAAAATTGGAGATAAAATAATTCTAGAAGATATGATTCACTACACAATGGTAAAAACAACTACCTTTAATGGTATAAATCTTCCTTCAATAGCCATAAAAAGAAAAGATGGAAAGATTGAAGTTGTGAAAAACTATAGTGTAGAGAGTTACTTAGATAGATTGTCTTAGTAGGTTAGTAAGATACCAACCTACTAACCACCCCTTAAATTTAATTCGCTATAATCATCCCTTTATTATATTCATAGGACATATTTATGAGATATATATTATTCATGATTTTATTTGGAGGTTTTTTAGTGAGTGCAGAATTAAAATATTTAACAGTAGGTGAGATTAAAATACCAACTATTTACGAAAAACAGAGTCTTCTGCCAACTTTTAATATGCAATTAGTTTTTAAAAATAGTGGATATATAAGTGACGGTAAAAAAGCTGGTTTATCAACTCTTAGTGCAAAGCTTTTAAATGAAGGTACTAAAAGTGAAGGATCTATAAAGTTTGCTAGAAAATTAGAAGATAAGGCTATAAGTATTGGTGTACAAAATGGATTTGAAACTTTTGTAGTGGAGCTTAGCTCTCTAGTAAGTGAATATGATAGTGCTATAAAATTATTAAATCAACTTTTAAAAGATCCAAATTATACAAAAGATACCCTTGACAAGATAAAAACTATCCATCTTGGAAAACTAAAAAGAAAAGAAAATGATTTTGATTTTATTGCAAAATCAAATCTAAAAGAGCTTTTATTTAAAGGAACTACCTTAGCAAATAAAGAAAATGGTACTGTAAAATCAATCCCTAAGATTATTGTTGCTGATATTCAAAAACATTTAGAATCTGTTTTAAGTTTAGAAAATCTGATCATTGTGGCTGGTGGTGATAAGAGTTTTGAAGAGTTTGAATCAAGTATCAAAAAAACACTAAAAATCTTAAATAAAAAAACATCTCAAAGCCCAAATGAAAAAAAGATAGATGTGGTAGTAAAAAACAAAGAGAAAGTTGTATATAAAGATACAGAACAAGCTTATTTGTATTTTGGAAGTCCATTTGATATGGATGCAAAAGATGAAGATGTATATAAAGCTAAAGTAGCTTCATTTATCCTTGGTGGAAGTGGTTTTGGTAGTAGACTTATGGAAGAGATTAGAGTAAAAAGGGGACTAGCTTATAGTGCTTATGGGTATATCTCTATAAATAATTTATATACATACTTTACAGGTTATCTTCAAACTAAACTAGAAAGTGCAGATGAAGCAAAATCTTTAGTAAAAGATATTGTGAAAGAGTTTGTTAAAAAAGGTGTTACTAAAAAAGAGCTAGAGGGTGCTAAAAACTTTTTAACTGGAAGTGAACCACTAAGGGTAGAGACCCTTTCTCAAAGGCAAAGCAGAGCATTTTCTCTATTTTTTAAAGGCTTACCATTTGATCAATCTCAAAAAGAACTTGATCTTATAGAGAAACTTACTTTAGATGATCTAAACAGTTTTATTAAAAAACATTCTGAGATTGAAAATCTAAGCTTTTCTATTGTAACCAAAGAGTAGAATTAATTAATAACTAAAAAAAGTTATTGTAAACTTTGTACAAATATAAAGAAACTAAATTATAGGAGTTAGGATGAAAAAAATTAGTTTAGCAGCAGCTTTATTAGCATCAACATTGCTATTTACTGGTTGTGGTGATGATAATCAACCAACACTTACAGATGCTGTAAAGGGTAGCTTTAAAGTTACTAACGGTATGAAAATGGAAGATGTTGAGAAGATAATGCAGATCGAACCTACGGGACAACAAAAGATTGGTGATGTAGTTATCTGGAAATATGAAGGTAACACTGATAATGGTGAAGATGATGAAGATCTAAAAGTTAAATATAATAATGTAATCATTAAATTTAAAGATGGTGTAGTTATTAATAGTGGAACGTTCTCTTGTGATCTTCCAAGAGTAGTAGAGGACTAAAAAATGAAGTTAAATAAATATCTAGTAGCTTTATTTATACTGATATTTTCTTTAGAAGTTTTTGCAGCAGATCCTAAATATGATACAACAAGTGGGAATGCTTGTTATAAAAGTAGAGATGTTTATTATCCGTTAGAGGATACATTTGAAGCGTTAAAACATACTTTAATGCAAGCAAATTTAAATATTGCAACAGTAACTAAAGAAGATGGTGTAATTCTTGCTAAGGGAAGTCAATATAATGATGATGAAGAGACAGTTACATCTATTACAATGTCAATTAGTTTCAAAGAATTAAATGGTGGTGGGGTAACTCACGTTAAAACTATTGCAAGCTATGAAACTCAAGAAAAACAAGCTGATTCTGGTCAAATAGGTGCAGCTGGTATTTCTTTACCAATTCCTGTTCCATTTACTGGTAAATATGTATTATCAGGTAGTGGAAATATTGATGATAGTTTATGGTTTCAAGGATTTTTTAGTAGTTTAGATAAAATTTTATTTGAAAACTATATGAAAGAAAATTAATCTATAAAAAGATAATTTATATACTAATATTATCAATTTTTTAAAGCCTAGCCTTTTTTATAAAGGTTAGGCTTTTTTTATTGTGATATAATTCCAAAAAAATTACAAAATACAAAATTAAAAGGGAAGCGAGTGTTAAGATTTGCTGTAAGTCCAACAGGGGATTTGGACATTGGAAATTTAAGGGTTGCGATATTTAATTATATTTTATCCAAACAAAAAAATGAAGAGCTTATCATAAGAATAGATGATACAGATAAGAAAAATAATATAGAGAATAAAGACAAAGAGATTTTAGAGTTACTAAATCTTTTTGGTATTGAGCATTCTAGGGTTATTATTCAAAGTGAAAATATTAAATACCACACAGGTATGGCTATGAATCTTTTATTAGATAAAAAAGCATTTAATTGTTTTTGTTCTGAAGAGGTTTTAGCTGAGGAGAAAAAAGAGGCTAAAAAATCAAATAAAACATATAGCTATAGTGGATTTTGTGAGACAATTAGTGATGAAACAAAATTTAATTGTAATGCCCCATTTGTGGTAAGACTTAAGAAGCCAGAAGATAGTGTAAAGTTTAGTGATTTTTTAAAGGATGAAGTAAAAGCACAACCTTATGAAGTGGATTCTTTGGTGATTTTAGATTTTGATAAATCACCTACAGCAAATTTTGCTTCTGCTGTTGATGATATGATCTACAATATCTCAACTGTAGTTTCAGGTGAATCTGAATTATCAAATACTGCAAAGCAGATTCATGTAAGAAAAGCTATGGGTTATGATAAAGATTTAGAATATATGCATATCCCAAATATCTCAAATAAGATTTTGGTAAAAGATTTAGTTGATGAGGGTTATCTTCCAGCTGCTATTGCAAATTATATTGTTCTTTTAGGGTATGAGACTCCTAGTGAGATATTTACTATTGAAGAGGCTTTAGAGTGGTTTGACATAAATAAAATCTCTAAATCAGCTCTAAATTTTGATATGGATAAATTAAAAACTATCAACAATGAACATTTAAAAACATTAGATAATATGAGACTTTCAAAACTTCTTGGTTTTGCAGATGAGGATATCGGAACTCTAGCTAAAATATACCTACAAGAGGCAAATACTTTAAATGAATTAAAAGATAAAATTGGAAAGATATTTGCTACAAAAGATAATAGTGAGTATTCTGAATTACAAAGTGTATTAAAAGATATGCCATATATTGATAGTTTTGAAAAATTTGAAAGTGAAGCTAAGACTAAAAGTGCTTTAGAGGGTGATAAATTTGATACTGCTCTAAGATATGTTTTAACTGGAGATACAAAAGGACCTGCTCTAAGTGAGATATACCCATGTATCAAAAACTACCTAGGTGAGATTGTTTAATCTTACCCAGTTAGTAGTTTAAGCCAGTCGGTTTTTTTCTCTTCTTTTTGATTCTCTTTAGTTGGAGATTCTAAAGCTTCTTCTGAAGTATTTGTAGCTTTTTGTTCATTATCAACTACAACTTTCTCTTCAGCTTTTTCCTCTTTATCTACTTTTTTAGTATTGATTGCGTATGTTGTGGCAGTTGCTGGCATTTTTGCTCTTAGGTCATCTTCATAAACTTTGATAAACTCTTTATATATATCTATAGATACATATTTCTTATGGCGTCCTGGGAATTTTAGTTTATTGTTATGGATAAGGTCATAATATTGAACCTCTTCATCTTCCATACTAAATACACCAGCTATTGCATCCACATCTCTAATTAGTATGTTTAGTGAAACAAATTGATTATACTCTGTTGGAAATAGTTTAGTGATTATCCTTACATAATTTCTTTTTTGAAGATTATCACAACCTAACTCTTCAAGCATATTTATTTGATCTTGAATAGGTACAAGATTTTCAAACCAATCAAAAATAGTATCTTGGTTTTCTAAAATTATATGCTCATATGCACTTTTACCTGTGTATATATTTGAGTTGTTTTGAATTTGTTCACTTACTATGTTTAACCGTTTCATTGGTGTTCCTTTATAGTTCTAAGGCATTGCTTTTTGTATTATAAATATACAATTCTTAAACCAAGTTTAAATATATCCAATTTTAAGCTTTTTTATGATCAAAATTATAAATTTACGATAGTTTTGATATAATCTTATCTATTTTATATAATTTCTAAAGAGAAACTTTTTTATCTCTTTAGGGTTTACTTCTTTATAGTTTTTTTATAAATTATGCTAAAAGAAGATAAAAACAAAGGTTCCTTTTTAATGGGAACCATTAAAAAGGATTTTTTTATGGGTGATGCTTTAATCAGTTCAGTTGCAGTTGTAATACTTGGAATAGTAAGTTTATATAAATGGGTGATAATTATCGCAGCTTTAGTTTCGTGGGTAAGACCTGATCCTTATAATCCTATTGTTCAGATGTTATATCGTTTAACAGAACCTGCTTATGCATTTGTTAGAAGATTTATACCTACTACATTTGGTGGAATGGATTTTGCTCCTATAATTATAATTTTCGCATTGATATTCCTTGAAACATTTTTGGGACAATTATTTGCTAGTATGATGTAATGCGTTTATTTTTATTATTTATCACAACTTTTACATTTGTTTTTGCCGAATATAGAGTAGAAAACTCTGTTATTACAATAGAGTGGTTAAATAAACAACCAAGAAGCTTATATAAGGATTTTTATATTTGGAGATATTTAGGACAAAATATCTCTGCAAACGAAGCTATAGAAGCTATGGGGCAAGTAAAAAAGGTAAATAATAAAATACTATATAGATATATAGATAGATTAAGAGATAAAGAATCATCTCGTATCAAAGCATGTAAAAAGATGAAAGGTAAGCAGCTTGTAAAACAAGATAAAGATTGTATAGATCTTGGTCTTTCCGTTTATCAAGCTACCACTTTAAATCTAAATGAGATAGATATAATATTAGAAAAATTTGAAAATGATAAAGAAAATAAGGTGTATAAACTTGCAGATATTATGAATGCACCTTTACCTTTTACAAAAATTTTAGCTTCACCAAAAGATGATTTTTTTGAAGTGTTTAATAAATGTGGCTCAGCTTATAGGTTAAGAAATCTAAATTATAAACTACCTCAAAGCTTTTTAGATAAAATATCAGATGATTCAAGATTTTATCAAACAGTAAAACTTATAACAACAGATAAAAATCTGAAAAACCTACAAGATTCTTTATATAATGTGGATACAACAAAAACAAAATATAAAGCAGTTTTTCTTTTAGCTATAAATGCTTTAAATAATGGGCATGAAGATATTGCATTAAAATACTTTAATGTTGCTAGAAAAAAAGCTTATTATAAATTTGATATTGATAACACTACTTTTTGGCAGTATTTGATCACAAAAGATAAAAAATATTTGATGGAGCTTGCAAATAGTTGGGATATAAATATCTATTCTTTATATGCTATGGAGGCTTTAAATATAAAGCCTAATAATATTATCTACAATATTGAACAAACAAATAAAACTACACCATATGATCATACAAATCCATTTGAATGGCTTTTTGTTTTAGATATGGCTAAAAAGATTACAGATGAAGAGATGAATAAATTTGTATTTGCTTTTTCTGATAGAAATACCTTAGCTCATTTAGCTTTTGTGAAAGAGAAATATGATGGATATAAAAATGGATATTTTGTAACTCCATTTGAAGACTTACTTCAAAATAAATCTATCCATAGAAAAGCTTTGATTTATGCTTTAGGGAGACAAGAGAGTAGATTTATTCCTACTTCTATCTCATCATCTTATGCTATGGGAGTAATGCAAATTATGCCATTTTTATCTAAAGCACTAGCAAAAGAGATGAAAGAGCCTTACAATATTGATAAACAGCTAGATCCAGTTGTAAATCTAAGATATGCAGATCGTCATTTAAATTTTTTAGAGTATAGACTTAAACATCCACTTTTTGTATCATATGCTTATAATGGTGGTATCGGATTCACAAGGCGTATGTTAAAGACAGGGCTATTTGCTAAAAAAGGTGAGTATGAACCATTTTTAAGTATGGAGCTTGTAAATTATGATGAATCAAAAAGATATGGTAAGAAGGTTTTAGCGAACTATTTAGTTTATAAAAATCATTTCTTAGATGATAAATCAAAGATCACTATGAAAGGTTTATTTGATGCTTTAAAAGTTAAATAGAAAATCTATTTAACTATTCAGCTTCAAAGGAGATGATTGCACTTTTTTTGTGTTTTTTACTATGAAGTTCTATCTCTAAATTCTCTTCATCTTCTTTAGCCTCGAATTTTACTAAATAATATTTTGCCCAGTTATTATATAAAGGAAGGTGTCCATACATTTTGTGTTGAACATGAAGTTCATCTAAGTATATAGGCTTTTTTCCATTCATTGAGATAGTAAAATTTTTATTATTTAGAAATCTATTTTCATCTTTTCTATTATCTCTAGTAATATAAACACCAACTATAAAGTTTTGATTTTCATCTTCAAAGTCTTCATTTACTGAGTTTAAGTAAGTAGCATTTAGTATAGCTTCAACTTCACCTTTGTATGTGATATCAGCTTTCTTTGTATATTGGATAGCACTTGCTTTTAATTTATCATCTTTAAAAAATGCTATAGCAGATGGTGGAGTACATCCTGTAAATAAAATTACAATAAATATATTTAGTAGTAGAAATTTATTTAGTTTTGTCATAAAATATTCATCCTTTTGATTTAGCGGGATTATATAAAAAATTAGCTAAAATATCCGTTATGAAGAGAATAGCTATAGCATTTACGGGACAATCAAACAGTGGTAAAACAACACTTGTGGTAAAAGTATCAAGTATACTACAAGATAGAGGTTTTAAAGTAGCAATTGTAAAACACGATCCAAAAGATAAAGCTACTTTTGATAGAGAAGGAAAAGACAGCTTCAAGTTTTCAGGGACTGGTGCAGATGTTGCAGTGGTTTCCCCTACAAGAACAACATATTTCAAACAAAAAGAATCAAGTATAGATGATCTTATTGAAATGTTTGGTGATTTTGATTATCTACTTGTTGAGGGATTAAAAACTTTACCTCTTCCAAGAATCGCAGTGATCAGAGAGAGAATTGATCAGAGGTATTTTGAAGTAAGTGATGCGGTAGCTATAGATAATACTATAGATAAAAATGATATTCCACAAGAGTGTGCAGTATTAGATCTTAATGATCCTGAAGTGATCATTGAGTGGATAGAAAAAAATGGAAAAAGAGTATAAAATGACAGAAGTTATAAAAGCTATAGAAGAAGCAACTAAAGAGATTAAAACAATTATTTTAAAAAATGATACGGATAAAAGTGAAGAGCAAAACTCAACTGGTGATACACAGTTAAAGCTTGATATTGCATCAGACCTTGTGATAGAGAGAGTTTTTAAGGGTGTTGATTCTATTAAAAAGATTGTAAGTGAAGAGAGAGATGATATTATCGATATAAATGAAAATGGTAAATATCTTATCGCTTATGATCCTTTAGATGGAAGCTCTTTAGTAGATGTAAATCTTTCTGTTGGATCTATTTACGGAGTTTATGAAAATGATTTTACTGGATCAAACATTATAGCTGGTATCTATGTGGTATTTGGTCCAAGAATTGAGATGATCGTAGCTACAAAAGAGTATTGTAAACTTTATAGACTTGTTGGTGATGAATTTAGTTTTATTAAAGATGTAAAATTAAATGAGAGTGGAAATATCGTATGTACAGGATCAACTCAAAGCTGTTGGTATCCACACCATAAAGAACTTGTGGATAATATGTTTGAAGAGGGGTACTACCTAAGATATAGTGGTGGAATGGTTCCTGATCTTCACCAAATCATCCTCAAAGGAGGAGGGCTTTTCTCATATCCTGGAACTACAGATAAACCAAAAGGGAAACTAAGACAACTATTTGAAGTATTCCCATATGCTTTTGTATTTGAAGCAGCTGGTGGTGGTGCTATAGATGGAAAAGATAGGGTTCTTGATATAGAAACTACACACATCCATGATACTAGCCCATGTTTCTTTGGAAGCCTAAAAGAGCTTGAAAAAGTTAAAGAAGGGTACTCAAAAGCCTAATGAGTGAAGATATAGTACTTGATGAATGGGAATTGAAGCTTGAGGGGAAACTTAAAGAGCTTCAAGCCTGTCAAGAAGAAAAAGGGATGAACGATTGTCTTACCTGTGAGAAGACTTTTGATTGTGAAATCAGGAAAGAATATGTTAGAGCAGTCTATGAATCAATGAGTAAGGGTGCCGGCGGAGGCTTCGAATTCTAAATAGTTTAATAAAGCATTATTTTTTATCCTAACTCGGCGTTGGATAAATTTTTTAAGATAGTCACTTACTGCAGTAAGCTCCTACCTTAAAAAATTTCTCCGCCTTGATTTAGAATAAAACCTAACGCTTTCTTAAACTATTAACGGTAATGGTTAAAAAGTTTTATATATGAATTTGATGAACTCAAATATAAAACTTTAATTTGGAAAGAAAACTTTCTTGAACTATTGCTTTTAACAATAGTTAAAACAAATTGTAAATATATGAAGAGGGAAATATGTCTGAAAACTGTAAACAAGTTTATATTACAACACCAATCTATTATGTAAATGATGTGGCTCATATTGGTCATGCTTATACTACTATTATAGCTGATATGTTAGCTAGATATTCTAGATTAGTTGGTTATGATACTTACTTTTTAACTGGTACTGATGAACATGGTCAAAAGATTGCACAGAGTGCTGAGCAAAGAGGGAAAACTGCTCAAGAGTATGCTGATGAAGTAAGTGGTAAATTTAAAGCTTTATGGGATGATTTTGGTATCACTTATGATAAGTTTATTAGAACAACTGATAGTGAACACAAAGTAGGTGTTCAAAATGCATTTAAAAAGATGTTTGATAAGGGTGATATTTATAAAGGTCACTATGAAGGTAACTACTGTGTATCTTGTGAGACATTTTTTACGGATGCTCAGTTAATCGATGGTGAGGGTTGTCCTGATTGTGGTAAAGCTACAACTGTTGTAAAAGAGGAGAGTTATTTCTTTAAACTTT
This sequence comes from uncultured Arcobacteraceae bacterium, assembly GCA_964342525.1. Lineage (GTDB taxonomy): Bacteria > Campylobacterota > Campylobacteria > Campylobacterales > Arcobacteraceae. Next base: position 17,531 of record CAYFGQ010000031.1, on the reverse strand, counting down.
CAAAATATGAAGACAAACTTTTAGAGCTTTATAAAAATAATCCAGAGTTTATTTTACCAAAAGAAAAAGCTAAAGAGATTGTAAACTTTGTTTCAGGTGGATTAAATGATCTTTCTATTTCAAGAACTTCATTTGACTGGGGTGTTAAACTTCCTGAAGATCTGAATGAGCCAAACCATGTAATGTATGTATGGATGGATGCATTAATGAATTATGTTACAGCATTAGGTTACGGTGGAGATGAAAAAGATATGAAACATTGGCCTGCAAATGTACATCTTGTAGGGAAAGATATTCTTAGATTCCACTCAATTTTTTGGCCAGCGTTCTTAATGAGTCTTGAGCTTCCTCTTCCAAAACATATCGCAGCTCATGGTTGGTGGACTAGAGATGGTGAAAAAATGAGTAAATCAAAAGGGAATGTTGTAGACCCTAAAGAAGTAGCTGATGCATATGGTCTTGATGCATTTAGATATTTTATGCTTAGAGAAGTTCCATTTGGGCAAGATGGAGATTTTTCACAAAGAGCTTTAATCGATAGAATCAATTCTGATTTAGGAAATGATCTAGGAAATCTTTTAAATAGAATCTCTGGTATGAGTGGTAAATATTTTGATTTTAAAGTATCTAGTGAGAATGTAGCTAAATACCATCAAAAAGAGCTTGATCAAGTTGATGAGATACTTGGTAAAATTGAGCCATTATTATTTGATATGAAGATCAATAGATACTTAGAAGAGATTTGGAAAGTTCTTACTATTGCAAATAAAGCTATTGGTGATTATGAGCCATGGACTATGATGAAAGAAGGACGTGAAGAAGAAGCTATGGCTTTAGTAGCTCTTATCACAAATATTATGGCAAAAGTATCTGTAATGCTAGAATCTGTAATGCCAGAAAAAATTGCAAAGATTTCAGAGTCTTTAGGTGTTACAGTAAATACAGAACTTTATACTAATATCATTGTAGAAAAAGGTCTTATCGGCGATACTACAATCACTAAGGTTGAACAATTATTCCCTAGAATCGAAGAGCCTCTACTTGCAACTGCAGAGATTCAAAAAGTTGAAGAGAAAGTTCAAAAGCCAAGAGCTGAAATAGCTGATAAAGTTGAAGAACCTGATAACTTAATCACTATTGATCAATTCTTTGAGACAACTCTTAAGATTGGTACAATTGTTGAGGCTGAGGAAGTTCCTAAATCTAAAAAACTATTAAAACTTCAAGTTGATCTAGGTGAAGGGAAAAATAGACAAATTATTGCAGGTATTAAAGAGTTTTATTCAGCAGATAGCCTAAAAGGAACTCAAGCGTGTGTAGTGGCAAATCTTAAGCCAGCTAAATTAATGGGTATGTTAAGTGAAGGTATGTTACTTGCTGCAAGAGATGAAAATGGACTTCATCTTTTAAGACCAGAAGCACCAAAAACATCTGGTACAAAAGTAAGCTAGATCAATTTGGGTAAATCTAAAAATTGAAATTAAATTCTACTGTAGAGATAATTGCAGGTAAACTCCAAAATACACCTGCAATATCTTTTTTCTATAATTATCAAAACGATCCAAAAAAAGTAAAAGAGGGTGATCTATTTTTTGCAAAAAATAAAAATGATCTATATGAAGCTATTCAAAATGGTGCTTTTGGTGTAGTATATGATTTTAACGTGGATATTACAGATGTTGAAATCGCATGGATTAAGGTACTTAGTGTAATGGATTCTATTATTAGACTTGCAAGGTATGAACTTTCCCAATTTGAACTAAACTTTTTTTATACGGATCAAACAACTTTTGATCTATTAAAAATATATAAAGGTGCCTCGGAGAATATATTTTTGATAGAGAATATTGAGGATGTATTAAGACTACCAAAAAAAGTTGAAAGTGGCTCGTATATATTTTCATCTGATAAAAATATATCTATGAAGTTATATCCTGAAGCTAAGAAGTTTGCAAATACTGATTGGGAGATTAATAATCTTATAAATCATACCTTGTTTGAGACCTCTTTTTCTGTGGGTGAATTTTATTTTTCACGTATAAAACTAGCTCAATTATATATAAAAAGATATCTTGACATCTTTAGCTTTTTTAAAGTGGAGTTTGATATAGATATTGATAGTGCTAAATTAAAAAGGTTTAAACACTTTCGTCCAATCTTTATAGATAAGTTTTTAAATATAAGTGACTTTGGAAGTACAAGCCGTTTTATTCTTGCTGAGAAAGATTTTTCTTTAGCAAAACAGCAGATAAATTTTTTAGAAGAGAATTATAGATATGGTAAAAAACTATATATCACCTCTAAAAATTTTACAAAACTATATGCAAATCAATATATCTATGAATCAACGGAAGAGATATTGCATTATCTTAATATAGAAAACTATAACTGTATATTAATAGAAGGTATTAGCTTTGATGAAGTAAATGAGCTTTTATCAATGCGTGATATAAATACTCTATTTTAAGGTTTATAAGAATAATTAAAATAGTTATAAATAGTCACATTTTCTTGTGATATTTGTAATCATTTTAATTTTTATGCCTTGTCTTAAATATATATTGGTTATAATTTAACAAATTTATAAAATCTTAGGAGAAATTACTTGGACACTTATCCCTCCGTTTCTTATATGAAAGTGGTGGACTAAATGGAAATATTAGTATTTTTGTTTGTTTTAGTCATCGGAATGTCGTTTTTATGCTCTATTTTAGAGTCTATTTTATTATCAACAAATGCTTCATATGTTGCAGTTCTTGAGCAAAAAGATCCTAGTGCAGGAAAAAGTTTAAGAGGTTTAAAGGACAACATAGATCAAGCAATAGCTTCAATACTTATACTTAATACATTTGCAAATACACTAGGGGCAACAGCTATTGGTGTACAAGCTCAAAAAATATTTGGAAGTGAAAGTAACTTTGTAATAGTTGTATCTATCATACTTACATTTTTAATTCTTTTTGTTGCAGAGATTATCCCAAAAACAATTGGTGCAGTATTTTGGAAAGAGTTAGCTCCTCTTGCTGCTAGAATTATCACATTTTTTGTAATTGTTACAAAACCAATTATTATAATCACACAATTTGTAACGAAAAAAATCTCAAATAACAATGGTGATAGTGATACTATTTCTAGAGAAGAACTTATCCACTCAACACTTATTAGTGAAGAAGACGGGGTGATTGATGATCTAGAATCAGATGTTATTGAAAACATTTTAAGTACAAATGATAAAAGAGTTCGTGATATACTTACACCAAGAAGTGTAATGTATGTGATCGAAAAGGGTACAAGGATCAAACATCTACTTGAAGATAAAAGAACCTATAAATTTTCACGTGTACCTATTTATGAAGAGAATATTGATAATATTGTAGGTGTTGTACTTACAAAAAAACTTTTTAAACAAGCTGTAAAAGATAAGAGTCATCAAGTTGAAAAGATTATGCATCCTATATATTCAATCAATGAAAATATTCCAGTATCTAAAGCTCTTAGTTTATTTATCAAGAGAAAAGAACATATCTTTTGGGTAGTGGATAATTATGGTCAAACTGAAGGTATCGTAACTTTAGAAGATTGTATTGAAACCTTCTTAGGATTTGAGATCATGGATGAATCTGATACAACTGAAGATATGAGACAATTAGCACTTAATAAAATGAAAATCAAAAGAAAAGAAAGGGAGTCACAAAACTAATGGGAATGGTTGAAGAGTTTTTACAAAAACACAAAAAGTTTTTATCATCATCAATATTTAAGTTTTTAATGCTTTTTGTGGTGATATTAGGCTCTTTAATTATATCTAGTTATATTTTCAATGAACAAATTAGAAATCTAAAAAAACAGGTTGATAATATCTACTTTGGAAATCTAATTCCCCTTTTAAAGTTAGAAAAAATCTCCAGTGATTATAAAGATATCAAGATGATCCTTTTAAAAGATGTATATAAATACACTATAGAGGATAAAAAAGAAAATATTTATAAAAACTGGAACTACTACTACAATATCTATAAAACTGAAGGTGAAAGAGCAATTGCTGATCAGATTTCTATAGATATAGATAATTCTTTTAAAAATATTACAATTATTGGTATAAATGAGATGTTAGCCAAAATTGAATTTATAACAAACTATGAGATAGAAGCAGCACAAAAACAAAGAAGGGTTTTTCTTACCCAATATAAACAGATGACAGACTATCTAAATTATAATATTATAGCTATCATATCTTTTACTTTGATATTTGTGATCTGGATTGTTACACAGCTTAGAAATCATCAAAATAAACTTGAAGAGTTAAATAATAAATATAAAATAGACTCTGTAACAGATGGACTTACAAAACTTTACAATCGTGCATATTTTGATGTGATCTTTGATAAGATGAGTGACATCACTAGAGAATATGATAGTAACTCAGCATTTATTATGATGGATATAGACTTTTTTAAACAATACAACGATACCTATGGACATGATAAAGGGGATGAAGTTTTAAAAGCATATGCAAGAACTTTAAAGCTTTATTTTAATCGAGAATTAGAGTATGTATTTAGGCTTGGTGGTGAAGAGTTTGGTGTGGTTATGTTTGATACAGATGAAAAGATAGTAAGAAATTGTATTGATGGATTTAGATCAGCCTTAGCAGAGCTTAAAATCCCACATGAAAAAAACCAAGCAAGTGAATATATTACTGCATCTATGGGTGTTCTTATATTAAAACCAACAGATACAATGATACCAAGGGAGATGTATAAAAAAGCAGATGAAAAACTGTATGCATCAAAACAAAATGGAAGAAATCAATATACTATTTAGGAGAGAGGCATGAGCTTTTTATTTAACAAAAACAATCATTTTAATTTAGCAAATTTAGTAACATTTTCAAATATTATAGCTGGAATATTAGCAATATATTTTTTAACTCATGGAGAGTTTTTTGGAGCAGCCTTATTTGCATGGCTCGCTGGTGGATTTGATATCATAGATGGAAAGATAGCTAGAAAGTATAATCTTTCTACAGAGTTTGGAGTACAGCTTGATTCATATGCTGACTTTTTATCATTTGTGATAGTTCCTACTATGTTTATTTTCTTTGGAGTGATTGATGGTAAAGAGCTTACTGAGCTAAATACAGTGTTTGTACTTTTTGCCTTTGCCTACTATATCATCTCAGGTCTAAGAAGACTTATCCAATTTAATATAAACACAGATGCAGGAAGTGTAAGTCACTTTGTGGGTGTACCTACACCACTTGGAGCAATCCTTTTATGGGTAGTTTTCCTTGGATGGCATTTTGAACTTATCACAAGTGAGTACATTGTACTTGGGCTTATGGTGGTTATTGGATATCTTTTAAACTCAAAAGTAAAGATTCCTCACCTTTAAAATATTATAGAGCTTTTATAAAAGCTCTAATAAACATTCTAAGTTATCTACTTTTTTTATAGCAGTTGAAAAATCCTGAGTTTTAGTAAACTCGTTATGAATTATCACACAATCAATATTAGCATGATTTGCAGACAACAAACCACGTTGAGAATCTTCTATAACTAAAGCTTCTTCTTTTTTACCTTTAAATAGATCAAGTCCAGCTAAATAAGGATCAGGATAAGGCTTAGACCTTGGATAGTCTTCTACACATAAAACAAAATCCATAAAGTCAGTAATACCACGACCTTTATGAATGATTTCAAAGTCTTCTCTTCTAGATGTGGTAACTATACCCATTTTATATTTTTTGCTAAGCTCAGCTAAAACCTTATGTACATTTTTGATAGCTAAATCTTCACTTCTTAGATACTCTTGATAGTACAGATCCCTTTGCTCTCTAGCTATAGTTATTTCTTCTTTTGAGGCATCTACATTCACCCATACACCTTTTCCATCAGTCATAAGTTTCATATATTCATCAAAACTTACATCAAAATCAAAAAACTCTTTTAAAGCTCTTTTACTAGCTTCATAGTACCAGATTTCTGTCTCTACTAGAACACCATCATTATCAAAAAGTAAATATTTTTTTTCTGTTAAATTCATAGTGGAAGATTAGCTGATTTTGGTTAAACAACACATAAATAGAATTTTAGTATAATCCGCGAAAATATTAAGTAAACGATAAGGAATCAAGTTGAGAGCATTAATCAGCGTTAGTGATAAAAGCGGTGTTGAAAACTTCGCAAAAGAATTAGTGGAGTTAGGATATGAGATCATCTCTACAGGTGGTACTTACAATAAATTAAAAGATGCAGGAATCGCAGTAATTGAAGCAAATGAAGTTACAAAATTCCCAGAGTGTTTTGAGGGAAGAGTTAAAACTCTAAATCCATATATCCATGGTGGTATCTTACATAGAAGAGATAAAGAGTCTCACTTAGAGCAAGCTAAAGAGCTTGGTGTAGAGGGGATCGATCTAGTATGTGTAAACCTATATCCATTTAAAGCTACTATTGAAAAAACAGATGATTTTGAAGAGATCATTGAAAATATCGATATTGGTGGACCAGCGATGGTAAGATCTGCAGCTAAAAACTTTGATAGTGTTATCATTGTAACTGACGTAGCTGATTATGATGATGTTCTAAACAATCTTAAAAATGATACAAATACAGTTGAGTTTAGAAGAGATATGATGATCAAAGCATATGAGCATACAGCAGCATATGATTCAATGATCGCAAACTATATGAATAAAAGATTCAATGGTGGAATGGGAGCAAAACAATTCATCGTAGGTGAAAAAGTATTTGATACAAGATATGGTGAAAACCCACACCAAGCTGGTGCATTATATGAGTTTGATAAACATTTATCAAATAAATTTATCCCAGTAAAAGGTGAAGCATCATTTAACAATATGGGAGATATCTCAGGTGCAGCAAAAATCGCAGCAGCATTTGGAGATGACAATGCCGTATGTATCGTAAAACATGGTAACCCATGTGGATTTGCTATCAAAGATACACTATTAGAGTCATATACAGAAGCACTAAAATGTGATACAGTTTCAGCATTTGGTGGTGTTGTAGCAGTAAATGGTATAGTAGATAAAGCACTAGCAGAAAAGATGAATGAAATCTTCTTAGAAGTAGTATTTGCAGCAGACTTCACTGAAGAAGCTCTAGAGGTATTTAATACTAAAAAGAGATTAAAACTATTCAAACAAGGTACTACAAAACTAGAGATGGCAGATGATGCATATAACTTTAAAATCATCGATGGTGGATTTGTATACCAAGATAGTGATAAAGTAGAAGAGGATGAAGTAGCAAATAGTGAGCTTAAAACTACAAGAGAAGCAACTGCACAAGAAGTAAAAGATATGGAGATCGCATATAAAATCGCATCTCTTACAAAATCAAACTGTGTAGTATACGTGAAAAACTCAGCAATGGTAGCTGTAGGTATGGGTATGACATCAAGAGTTGACGCAGCAAAAGCAGCCCTAAGAAAAGCAGAAGATATGGGGCTAGATACAAACGGATCAGTACTAGCATCTGAAGCATTCTTCCCATTTAGAGATTCAATCGATGCAGCGGCAGAAGCTGGTGTAAAATGTGTAATTGAGCCAGGTGGATCAGTTAGAGATGATGAAGTGATTGAAGCTGCTAATGAGTATGGGATGTCATTATATTTCTCAGGAAAGAGACACTTCCTACACTAAAGATTGTTTTTAGAAGCAATCTTTCTGCATAACTCTGCGTTGGAAAGAGTTCCCTTCTTCTCACATACTCTAGTATGCTCCTACGAAGGGAACTCTTTCCTCCTTGATTTATTTTGAAATATCACTCCTAAAAACAATCTTTTTGGGTGATATATCTTTCTATTTTTCTTTCAATTTTAAAAAAATTTCAAACTTCTTTAATTTGTGACGTAATAGTGATATAAAATAGATATAATTTTATATAAATAATTTAGGATAGAAAATGGATGAAGAATCAGTAATAAAGATTGTTAAAGAGTACTATAATATAATGGATGAATCAATAGATAAGTTATCTAACTTGAATGAGGGATTATTAAATAGATTACAAGACACATTTTTAACTAATAAGCATATTTATATCGGTGTTACAAAAGATTTTCAAGGTATTGCTATTAGAATAGAGCCAAAGCCAGAGTATGAAGAAAATAAATATACTTTACAAAAATTGTATTTTGATGAAATGATTAATATAATAATTTCACCATTTAAAACAAAACAAACAATCAGAGGCTTGTCTCGACAATCTTTTATGTTTTTAGGAGGAATGCAAGCTTATAATTCTCAGAATCCATTACAAAAACCTCATGTTATGAATCATTCAATTGGAATGGGTTCTTTTTTAGAATTTAAAGAAAAGTTTAGTGAAAAAAAAGCAAGAAAAGATGCCTTAGATGAATGGATTAGAATAAGTAGTGATGATGAAAGTATTAATTCTGTTAATTCTTATTCGATAGAAGTAAATAAAATTGTAAATAGATTATCTTCAATAATAAAAAGAAAATCATTTTTAGAAAGAAGAGTACATAGATATATTTATGAACATAAACAATATTTATTACCAAAGCACAGTAAATGTTTTTTTGAATATAAATTGATTTCTGAAGATAGATCAACATATAGAAAAGCAGACTTTATACTTCAAAGGGAGGGCAAACTATCTCCTATACTAATTGAATTAGAATCTCCTGTACATAAAGTTTTAACTAAAAATAAATCATTAACAAAAGAATCAAATCACGCAAGAGAACAAATAGATGAGTGGATTGAATATATTAATTGTAATCCTATTGATAATTGTAAAAATGAAATGAGTTTTTTAAAAAATACTAAATTTGAGAAAATAGTTATTATGGGAAAAGGAATAGATGATGTAGAAGTGCTAAGTTCTAAGAGTTTTAGTGGAACAGAATTTTGGACTTATGATATGTTAATTAATGAAGTAAAGAAATCTATAGAAGATAACTTTAAAGTGTTATGTCAAACAATCAATATTGATGAATATAATATATTTGATATAGAAAAAATAAAATATGATTAAATGATTAGAATAACATCATAAAAAACGAAAGGAAGTTAATTATGACAGAGATAGAAAAAGAATTGGATCAGGAAATTAAGGATAGGCATTTTTATGCAAGATTTGATTTTATTGTAAATCATTTATTAGTTGCTATTGCTGTAGTATGTAGTTCATATCCTATTTATATAGAAATATTTGGAGAATCAAATACAAAAATGGTTGCAGCAATTGCTGCTGTACCTGCCTTTGTTTTATTACTTCAGAAGACTTTTAAGTGGGAACAACGTGCAGAGTGGCACTGGGATTATAAACGTCGTATTATTGCAATAAAACGTAAATTAAGAGATCAAAATTTAAAACCAGAAGAAGCTAGTAAGTTACTTTCTGAATTAGAAGAAAAATTATCGGGAACATTTCCCGGGTTATCTGTTCCTAAAGGGAATGATAAATAAAAAAGGTGCTAGTTTTGTTTAAATAGGCATTGACTTTATCTATTCTAATAAGTAAAACCTCTTTTGTGAGTAATTATACAGCATCAATTTCATTTAAACTTTTTTATTTATAATTCGAGTATTAAAAAGAAGAAAGATAGAAAATGCAATTTAGTACAAAATATAGCACAATAAATATAGAAAATATAAACGAAATGGTGATCGCTTTTTATACAAAAATATTAAAAGAAGACAATGCCGTTACAAAAGTTTTTGTTGAACAATTTGGTGATGATATTAATGGTGAAGAGTGGCAAGAACATATTGAGATACTTACAAATTTTTGGGCTATGATTGCACTTGATGATGATACCTATAAAGGTAATCCTTTGCAGGCACATTTTGATTTACCATTAAGTAGAGAAATGTTTTCAGTATGGTTAAAAATGTTCTTTGAAGTTGTAGATAATATGTATGAAAATAGGGTGGGTATTGTTTTTAAAAGTCGTGCTGAAAATATAGCAATGAATTTTATGAAAAATCTTAATTTATAATATTAAAATTAGGTGCAAGGGATAAGAATAAGCAAATAAAAAAAGGTGTAAGTAAAGGGAATTATAGCCTTTATTCTTAATGGCATTGAGGAACGGCTATTTTATTTAAATAAATCCAAATCCAACTCATAACTTATAAACTTTTCACCAAATATATCTGTCTCAAAACTATTTACTGATAATTTCTTTAAAAATTTGTATCTATTTCTAGTATGTAAAAAGTGGATCAAGAGAGTTTTATGCTTTAGCTCTTTTGCCCAAGCTATCATATCAAAAAAGACTTTTTTACCTATTCCCCATGATTTTTTATCTAGGATTATAGCTATTTCATATTTTTCATTTTCTTTTTGTATACCACACCATCCTACTAATTTATCATCTAAATAGATTGACCTTACTTTACATCCTTGTGTAGCATCTACTTTTTGCTTTTCATTTATCCATTTTATGGTAGTTTCTTTATCAAATAAAGGATGATTTATAAGGTGTTTTCTATTTTCTTGGTTATTTAGAACTTGTATTAATTCTGTATGATTTGTTTGATCTATTTTTTTATATGAAATTTTTTGCATTTAAAATATTATCTTATTGTATTTTAAAACTCCAAAAGCGAATTCCATCTCCCAGCATTATGTACATTTTCAAAACCTTTTGAGATCAAAATACGTTTTGCCAATGCACTTCTACTTCCGCTTTCACAGCAAACTATGATAGGTTTTGTACGATCAATTTTTTTTAGTTTATCTTGAAGTGAGTCTAGTGGTATATTTATGCTTCCTTTTTTATTTGATGAGTTAAATTCTTCTTTTGTTCTTACATCGATGATTTGTCCACCTTGAGCTAGAAGTGATGGGATTAGCTTTAGTACTTGGGATTGAGTATATTTTTTATAGATTATAAAAGCTAGTATGATGATAGATCCGTATATCATATATTCATTCATAGGTTTTTCCTTATTTGATCTTTTAAGATTTTTTGTATTTTAATGAAAAACAGCCAAAAAGGAATTTAAATCTTTTTAGTCAAGATTTAATAAGTTTGGACAATTATAGCTTATGTTCGTAAATTTTCTTATTTGAGTGTTTAAATATTTTGCCAAAGTTTGCCAAAACTTTTATATACAATTTTATTTATGGACTATATTAGGGATAAGAAAAGTCTTTAGAATAAGTGAACTCAAAAGGAGATTATAAATGTGTACAGGTATTAGAACTTTAGTAAAGAATAATGAGGATAAAAATGAAGCTACTTTTTTTAGTAGAACTTTAGAGTTTGGTATTGATGTTAAGTCTGAAATAGTTTTTAAATCAAATTCTGATGAAAATAAATATGACTATATAGGTTTTGATGTGCTTGGTTCAAAAAAACTTATTGAAGGGTGTAATGAAGAGGGCTTATATGTGGGGGCTTTTTATTTCCCGGGGTATGCTGAGTATCCTAAAGAAAGTGATGCAAAAGTATGTGTTAGTTCGATTGATTTTGTTGATTATTGTCTTAGTAATTGTTCAAGTGTAGAAGAGGTGAAAGATAAATTAGAACAGAAAGAAGTGGATATTATATCTGAAGATTGGGCACCTTTAGCAGATGCTTTTAATAAGGTTTGTGATGAAAAAAAAGATGCTTTTGCTCCACCTTTACATTGGATTATGATTGATAAGAGTGGAGAGACTTATGTATTAGAGTATACTAAAAATGGTAGGCTACTTAAGAATAATAGTTATGGTGTTTTTACAAATTCCCCAGATTTTGAATGGATGTGTACAAATATCCGTAATTATGCAAGTTTAAGCCCTTTTAATGATAATAAAGCTATAGAGATTTTCAATCAAAAGATTAATAATTTTGGTCAAGGCGCAGGTATGATGGGGCTTCCTGGTGATTTTACTCCACCTTCTCGTTTTATTCGTGCTCTTGCTCTTAGTTCTACAGCAAAACCAGTAAAGAGTAAAAAAGATGCTCTTAATCTTGCATGGCATTTGATAGATAATTTTGATATATCTAAAGGAAATGCTCTTGTTAAAGATACTCCTTGTAATGTTGATAATACTCAGTGGGTATCAGTATACGATATAAATGAGGCTAAAATTTATTTTAGGGATTATAATAACCCTGTTATTAGAGAAATAAGTTTAAGTGAGGTTAAAAATCAATGTTGTAGTTCTGAGGTTTCATTTTCTATTGATAGTGGAGAACCTAAATTTCAAAAGTTTATCAGTAAGTAAAAATAAAGGGGATTCTATCTCCTTTATTTTTTAATTTAACTAAGAATAAAAGTTATAATTGGGACTATTGTTATTAAAAGTGTACCAATGCTATAGTAAAATGGTTCACTTTTTGTAGAAAGTGATTCTAAGAGTTTTTTTCCTGAATTATTTAAATTTTTCATTTATGACTCCTTTATCTATAAACTATAAAAAAATAAAGGTTTGAAAGTGATAATGATTAGAAAATAAAATTTATGTATTAGAATATTTAAAGTAAAAATCTTTTTTCAATAAAATTGCGCTAGAATTCCACTATGAAAACAAAAGAAGATATTTATAATACTATAGAGACGTTAAAGCTTGATCTTATTACATCATCTGAAATAGACGATGTAGTAATTGATGGTTTGACTACATTAAATCAATTACGAAGATTATATAAAGAAGATAAATCACTTTTTGATAAGAGTCTTATTTTAGAATTACAAAATTTAAAAAAGGGTCTAGAATCGATTGATGAGTGTTTTGAGCTTATATATGATGATCCATCCCAGTATAATAATAAACAGCTTCAAAAGATAAAAACTATAATACCTCAAAATGAATACTTGATATCACTTATTGATGAGAAATTAAATCAATCCCTATGATTTTATTTCTCAAAATATTTTTTTATAGCTCTTTTAATATCATTTGGATTTTGTATCCCCAATTCTCTTCCAACTTCTTTGCCATTTTTTAGATATACCAAAATAGGGTAAGCCACTATATAAAATTTCTCATCTAAGATAGGCTCTTCATCTAAATCTACTTTATATATAGTTACATCATAAGAGTATCTTGTATCAAATATATGTAAGTTTTCACCTAAAACCTCACAAGCTTCTCAGTATGTTTTGTAAAAATCTATAATTACATTTTTCCCTTTTACTTTTTCCTCAAAGTTTTTACTAGTGAGATTTTCAAAAGCAAAAATTGAGCTATATAAAAATAGTAAAAGGATTATAGTTTTTTTCATATTTATCCTTTTTTCAAAGTTTTAAAACATTTTTTCAAGTCTATTAAATAATCCTACCCAAGTTTTATCTTCAAGTAGTTTTGTTACTTCATTTATTTTATACTCTTTATCTTTGATAATTTCATCACTTACTTCATCTATAAGTGAGCTTATTTCATTTTCAAAGTTTTCTATATCTTCTTCAAGGGGTGTATCTACACCTTTTAGTCTTGGCATATTTATATATCTTATAGCATCAAGTTTTTTAAACTCATCCCCTAAGAAATCATCAAGTCCGGGAAGATCTGTTGATATCACTTTTGCACCTGAAGCTAAGGCTTCTATTACAACTAATGGTAATCCTTCATAAAATGATGGAAGGATGAAAATATCACTATATCTTAAATGGTGTTCTAGCTCATTTTGAGGAAGTGGTCCAAGGTAGTTTATATTTGCTTTTTTACTTGTTATCGTATTTAAAATATTTTCACTCTCATCGGCGTTTCCTTTACCTATAAGATTTAGCTCAATTTGTTCAATATTTTTAGTATCATCCATGGCATTTATAAGGTGAGGTACACCTTTTGCATTGCAGATTTTTCCTACATATGTGATTTTTATTTTCTTATTTTTTTCTCTTTTTATTGGATAGAACATTTGAGGATTGTATCCACTACCACTTGTGATCACTTGTTCTGGGTTTAGATTATAAATCTCTCTTATTTTATTTGCTTGAACTGAATTTAATGCAAAAAGATAATCACATCTAGGGATTTTTTCTTTTACAAGTGGTACAAATTGTGTGGCTAGTTCTAGTTGTCTTAGATCTGTACCATGACATAATACAAGGGTTTTTAAATTTGGATATAAATCTTTTAGAAATGTGGATAAAAGCCAGATGTGATTTGATATCACTACATCAGGTTTAAACTCTTCAATTGCTTCAATGATAACTTTTTTGAACTCTTTTTCATAGTTTATAAACATCTCTTCATCTACATCACTATATTTTGTACTTTTATAAGGCATGATATCACTCATTCCCACAACTGGAAATGGTAGATTTTCACTTTCAAAAAGTACTGGGTAGAAATTTTGTTTTTTTAGATTATCTATATCTGGATTTTGTTCATTTTGTGGTACTCCTGCTATCACAGCTTGCTCATACCCTTTTTCATATCCTGCTTTAAATAATTGCTGAAGAAATACTCCACTTCCTGTTCTACCAGGTCTTTGTGCTAGTGCATGTAAGATTTTCATAATTTGCCTTGAATTTTTTATGGTGCAAATAGTATCAAAGAATAACTTTATTGAAACTATTTATAAAATATATTTTAAAAAGGAAAAGAAATTTATTTTAGAGACCATTAAGAGACTTATAAAATATATAATCAATTTCTTGCCTATATGGCAAATAAAATTTTATATGATTTAAAAAAGGAGTTTAAATATGAGTAATAGAATAGATGTTACAAAAAACAATTTTTTTGCTTGGTCTTTATATACAGCTTATCGTGATCCAAAGACAATTGGAGATTGGGTTGCTGCAAAATGGCCAGGGAAGAAAATTGAAAACAAACAGCATTTAAAGGAGGATCTTGATTTTCGTATTGATATGTATATAAAAGCTTTTAAGTTAGCAATTGATGGTGCATCTAAATGTAATGATTGGGTTCGATATTTTGTCGTACCAGAGTTTTATTTTCATAGTGCCCATGGTCCTTATCCTGGTTTACAAATTGATGGAAAATCTACTTTTGAATATATTATGGAAAATTTATCTCATCGTATAAAAGATACTCTTTTGAATTCTTCAGAGTTTAATCGTGATTGGGTTATATGTACAGGTGGTATTTTAACTACACATATCACTGATATTCCTGCTTTTTTAGAGACAAAAGAGGTTAAAATACGTTTAAAAAGATTAAATGAACTTTATAAAAAAGCAAATGATGGTGAAAAGCATAAAAGAACATCTCATATCGGTTTAATGCGTTTAAAGTCTCATAAGATTAGCACAAGCAAAGACAAATATGATGAGTTTAATGATTTAGTGAATTTATATCGTAAAGATCCACTTTGTACTGTACGTAATCGTGCAGGGATTTTTGTATATGATAGTGAGAAGCAAGAGATATCAAAATATTCAATTGAAAAGCAAGCTGAATCTACAGTTGATTTGACATTAGGTACATTAAAAGATGGTAAACTTGATACTGATGAGCAAATAACTGAATGGATAGCAAACTATCCTCCTGTAAGTATTTTAAGTGGAGATAATCAAGGGAATGGTAAAGGTTTAAATAGAAAACCTGGTGCTCGTATGCCTATAGTTTCTTATGGACAAGATGTTGAACTGGGAGCAGAGATTTGTTTAGATCATCGTTTACAAAGATTAAGGCGTACTATTAATATGACTGGAAATAAACCTTTAGATATTCAGCTTGTACCATCAGGTGGAATGCAACTTTTAGATTATAGTATTGCTGGTGGAAGCAAGGGAGCAATTTTTAATGCAGATGGATGTGATCCTATTTTAGATAAGTACACTAGTGAAGGAAAATCTATTTTTATGAATAAAGAACATAAAGCTTGCGGTGGTATGGCAAAAGAGATAACTACTGGGGTTTATTGTTATAGTGTTCAAACCTTATCTAAGGATTTGAAGGGTAAACCATATTTTAGTCATAGTCAATTATCTTTTCGTACAAATGAATTTGGTCCAGATGATTATGTGAATCCAAAAGGAATTGAAAATATTGGAGGTATTACATTTACTGGTAATTTAACAAGTCCAGTGAATCAATTTCTTGATCTTTATGATATTCCAAAAATATATAAGATAGATTCTTCTGATAAAAAGATTCACGAATATTTCACTGCTGGGTTAGGTGAGGTACATCAGTATTCTGTATCTAGTAAAGAGTAGTTTAACATAAAATATGAGCTTCTCCTTATAGGAGAAGCTAGAAATTCTAGAAAAATATAACAATAGCAACTTCCTAGAAACTTTATATGAGTATAGTTTTAAGATTTAAATAATATTTTTTAAAAGAGGGTTCTATAAAACAATGAAAATACAAAAAATGTTAGTTATCTTTCTTTTAATATTTTTTAGTTCACTAAACTTACTTGCCTCAGTTGATGTAAATAATGCTTCAATTAAGGAACTTATAGAGTTAAATGGTATAGGTAAAGCTAAAGCAAAAAGTATTATTGAATATAGAGAAACAAATGGATGTTTTTCTAGTATTGATCAACTTTCAAAAATTCAGGGTATAAGTAAAAAGCTTGTACTAAATAATAAAGATAATCTTGTTTTAGGTGAGTGTACAGGAAAAGTTGCTGAGCTTGAAATCCAAAATAGTGGTTTTAAAGATGTATTGCTTGATCCTATTAATCTTACTTTTGTAGTTATTATTTTATTACTTGCTTTTATAGATCAAAAGTTAAAAAAAGATTTAAAAAATCAAATAGTTTCAGTAGGAGTTCTTGGTACTTTTGTTGGTATATTTATAGGGCTTCAGGGGTTCGATCCTAGTGATATAATAAATAGTGTAAATGATATTTTAGTGGGATTAAAGACAGCATTTTTTACCTCAATTGTTGGTATGAGTGTAGCTACTATTCTTACTATAAGTGAAAAACTAAGGTATAGTCCTGAAAACAAATAGTGAATGGATGAGTATATCTGATATGATGTCAGGGTTAATGCTTGTTTTTTTATTTATTGCTATTGGTTTTATGATCAAAGTTGAAGATGATAAACAAAAAATGAAAGATGTAGCAAAGGTTTATCGAGATACAAAAGTAAATTTAAATGAAGCTTTATATGAAGAATTTGAAGAGGATCTTAAAAATTGGGATGCAATTATTACTAAAGAAAATAAGGTGGTGTTTTATTCTCCAAAGCTATTATTTGAAGTAAGTAAAAGTGAAATAACAGATGAATTTAAAACGGTATTGGATCAGTTTTTTCCTAGATATCTAGATATCCTTACTTCTAATAAATATAAAGATGATATTTATGAAGTAAGAGTTGAAGGGCATACTTCTGCTGAGTGGGGCAGTTCTAATTCTTCTGAAGATATATATTTAAATAATATGAAACTTTCTCAAAGTAGGGCATATGAGGTTTTGTCTTATTGTTATGCTCTAAAAGATGAATCAGTATTAAAAAATAGAAAGTGGTTAGAGAATTATTTTAGAGCAAATGGTATGGCATTTGCTAAACTTCAAGATAAACACAACTCTAGAAGAGTTGAGTTTGCTGTACAGTTAAAAAGTGAGGATAAAATCTATAAAATATTAAAGTAAAGTTTTTTACTTTTTAT
>CAYFGQ010000030.1:0-38672 GCA_964342525.1 uncultured Arcobacteraceae bacterium | reverse complement strand
CTCGCGACAATCTGCTTGGAAGGCAGAGGCTCTAGCCAACTGAGCTACTCCCGCTTAAGAGGTTGAAATTATATTGGGACTTAGCTTAAAGGTCAATTAAATTATTTTGAAGATTTGGAAAATTATTAAATTTTCTGAAAATGAGGAGGATTGTTTGTGATTTATTTATATTCTTAATATAATTTAGGGAGGTTTTGATAATCTGTTTATCTAGGGTAATATATAAAATAAGGAATTTATAATGAATAAACTTGAAGAATGGTTTCTTTATGTTACTGAGAAATATAAGGATGGTATAGCTATCTGTTTTATTTTTGTATTTTTAATAGGTTACTTAGGAATATATTCTTTATTAGGTAATAAAATACATTTAAGGGGGACGATAAGTTTATCAACTGAAGCATCAATAATGAGTATAATAATAGGAGTATATTTCATTTTTATATATTAAAAGATAATAAAAGTGGTGATTGATTTTTAATAATTTAATCATTATCTATTAATTTAGAGAGTTTAAAGAATATTAATAGTGTTTTTGATATTCTTAATAAATTAGAATTAAATAAAAGGATATTTTTAATGCATGAAGTAAAATTAAACATCCAAGATAATGTTTTTGAACAATTTATGGATATGATTAATATTTTACCAAAGCAAAGCGTACAAATAGAAGAGATAGATAATGTACCTTATTATCCTGCAATCTCCCATGAAGAAGCTTGCAAAAAAGTTGAAAACTCCATATCAAATATTTCAAAAGATTCAGGAGAACCAGTAGATAAAGTTTTTGATGATATTTTGAAATAATGAAATATAATATCCTCATAGAACCAGAAGCAAAGAAGGATTTAAAGGATATTTATAATTATATTAAAGATAATGGCTCTATAAATATTGCAAAAGATTTTTTATCCCAATTAAAAAAACAAATAAATAGCTTATCATTTATGCCCCAAAGATGTAGAAAAAGTTTATATCATAAAGATGAAAAAACAAAAGATTTGATATATAAAGGGTATACAATATCTTATTTTATTTCAGATAACACTGTACATATAGTTGCTGTATTTAGACAAAAAAACTATTAAAATATATGAATACATGGAAGATTTCCTAATGAATAAATTTGAAGAATGGCTTTTTAATTTTACTGAAAAGTATACTCATACTTTTCTCATTTGTTTAGTAATTATTATATTCATAGGTTATTTTGGAATATATTCTTTATTAGGTAATGATGTTGTTTCTAAAACAAAAGGAATGATTGAATTACCTATTGGAACATCTGTTCTAAGTATAATAGCTGGTATATATTTTATTTTTTATATATTGAAAGATAATAAAAAATAGTGATTGATTTTCACTTTACATTTTTCCTTTCTTCATTTTCAAAAACTACTCCTAACCCAAGTTTTACAATAAGATTTATAAAAGTAGCGTGAGTGCTTGGTGCTACAATGTTTACAAAAAATTTGAGCTTAACTTGTGGTTAGGCGATGATTTTTTGTGAATGTTGTAGTGCCAATGACTTATGCTAATTATGTGAATTCTATTGTAAAATTTGGGTTTAAGCTCAATTTAGATACACTTCACGCAAATTTTAAATTATGGAGTAAACACTTTATGGAGTTTAATGCAAATAAAATTGATGCTGCAAATGCTGTTGTAACATCAACATTTACAAAAGAAACGCTTGAAGCGAATCTTAACAAAGTAGCTAAAGAAGCTGCGAAAAATATGAACATTTCAGGATTTAGAAAAGGTAAAGTTCCTGTAAACGTAGTAAAAGCTAGATATGGAGAGAAGCTTCAACAAGATGCTGAAGCTGAGGCGTTTAGACTATTATTAATTGATGCTTTAAAAGAGTTAGATATTGATAACTCAGATGTTATTGGTGAGCCTTCAATCACTAAGTTTGATAAAAAAGAAGATGGTTCTATTGATGTTGAAGTTGCAATTGCTTCTAAGCCTGTTATTGAATTAGGTGATTATAAAGCACTTGTACCAGAAGTTGAAGCTCAAGAAGCTAGTGATGAAGAGATCGATGCTAGAATTGCTGATATCGCTAAAAATTCTGCTGAACTTACAAAGATCAAAAGAAAAAGAATGGTAAAAGATGGTGACTTCGCACTTATCGATTTTGAAGGTTTCATTGATGGTGAAGCATTCCCAGGTGGTCAAGCTGAAAAGTATCCTTTAGAAGTTGGTAGTAACTCTTTCATCCCAGGTTTTGAAGAGCAAATTATTGGTATGAAATATGAAGATGAGAAAGATGTAACTGTTTCTTTCCCTGAAGAGTACCAAGCAAAAGATTTAGCTGGTAAAGAAGCTGTATTCAAAGTAAAACTACACGAAATCCAAGAGAAAGTAGCTCCTGAGGTTGATGATGAGTTAGCTAAGAAAATGTTACCAGGTGAAGAAGATGCTACAGTTGAGTCTTTAAAAGCAAAAGTTAAAGAGCAAATCGACTTAGAGAAAAAGCAAAAATATTATGCTGAAGAGTTAAAGCCAGCATTCTTAGATAAACTAGTTGATGGTATAGATTTTGCACTTCCTACAACTGTTGTAGATCAAGAGATTAATGTTGTACTTAACAACCAAGTTAGATCAATGAGCGAAGATGAGTTAGAAAAACTTAAAGATGATGCTGAGCAAATTGAAAAAATGAGAGAAGAAGCTAAACCAGAAGCTTCAAAAAGTGTAAAAGCAACATTCATCGTGGACGCTTTAGCAAAAGCTGAGCAAGTAGATATAACTGATCAAGAGGTTACTCAAGTGCTTTATTATGAAGCAATGCAAATGGGACAAAATCCTCAAGACGTTATAAAACAATACACTGATAATGGATATCTTCCAGCTATTAAAATGTCTATGATTGAAGATAGAGTTATCACTAAGTTATTGGATGAAAAATTAGGAAAATAATATGAGTTATGTACCAGTAGTTGTAGAAAAATCAGGTCGTGGTGAGAGAAGTTATGATATTTACTCAAGACTTCTAAAAGATAGAATTGTTATGTTAAGTGGAGAAGTAAACGATGCGGTTGCTTCTTCAATCGTAGCGCAACTTTTATTTTTAGAAGCAGAAGATCCAGATAAAGATATTTTTCTTTATATTAACTCTCCAGGTGGAGTTATTACAAGTGGAATGAGTATTTATGATACTATGAATTATATCAAACCAGATGTATCAACTATTTGTATTGGTCAAGCAGCTTCAATGGGAGCTTTTTTATTAAGTTCTGGGGCAAAGGGTAAAAGATACTCTTTACCAAATAGTAGAATTATGATCCATCAACCACTTGGTGGAGCACAAGGTCAAGCTACAGATATCGCTATCCAAGCAAAAGAGATTCTTAGAATGAAATCTGATTTAAATAGATTACTTTCAGAGCAAACTGGACAAGATATCAAAACTGTTGAAGCAGATACTGAAAGAGATAATTTCATGAGTGCAGATGATGCAAAAGCTTATGGATTAGTTGACGAGGTAATAACAAACCATAAATGATTAAAGAAGTTTTAACTTATCCAAACCCAATCTTACGAAAGAAGTCTGTTGATGTAACAGACTTTGGTGGAGAACTACATACACTTTTAGATGATATGTATGATACTATGATGGAAAAAAGTGGTGTAGGTCTTGCAGCTGTACAAATTGGTGTATTAAAAAATGTTCTTATTATAAATATTCCAGATGATAACGATGTTCAAAACAAAGATGAACTTATAGAGGCTATAAATCCTGTGATAGTACATAAAGAGGGTGATATAGTTTTTAAAGAGGGATGTCTTAGTGTTCCTGGGTTCCATGAAGAGGTAACCAGATATAACAAAGTGGTAGTTGAATATCTTGATAGGAATGGTGAAAAAAAATCCATGGAAGCTGAAGATTTTCTAGCGGTTGCATGGCAACACGAAATTGAGCACTTACGTGGTCATGTTTTTATCGAAAAATTATCCTATCTCAAACGAAAGAAGTTTGAGAAAGAGTATAAGAAACTTCAAAAAAAGAAGCGATAATGAAACTCTTACAATGTGCTTCAATTGATGGTATTGAAGCATATTGTGTTGATGTGGAAGCTACCTTTACAAAAGGCTTACCTGGTTTTTCCATAGTTGGCTTAGCCAATAACTCTATCCAAGAATCAAAAGAGAGAGTAAAATCAGCTCTCATTTCCAATGAATTTAAATTTCCACCCTTAAAGATTACAGTAAACCTATCCCCATCCGATTTACCAAATAAAACAGGATCACACTTTGATTTATCTATAGCTCTTTTAATTGCTTTGCAAAATAAGAGTGTAAAATTTGATGATTATTTTGTATTTGGTGAGTTAGGATTAAATGGTAAACTAAAAGATACCAGTTCTATATTTATTATCCTTTTATCTTTAGCCAAACAAGGTGTAGTAAAAAATATACTTGTACCTAAAGAT
Organism: uncultured Arcobacteraceae bacterium; assembly: GCA_964342525.1. GTDB lineage: Bacteria > Campylobacterota > Campylobacteria > Campylobacterales > Arcobacteraceae. Next base: position 34,233 of record CAYFGQ010000030.1, on the reverse strand, counting down.
AGTGTAGAAAAGCTTTCCTTTATACCAAATATTGATATTTATGCTGTAGATACATTAAATGAAGCTATATCCTTTTTTGAAGCAGAGGATAAAAGTAGATACAAAGTAAATAATAAAAACCACTTTGATTTTAAGTCTATAAATATAAACAATGAAAACTACTATTATACAGATAAGTTTGAGCTTGATTTTAAGGATGTAAAGGGTCAAAGACTTGCAATAAGAGCAGCAATGATTAGTGCCGCTGGTTTTCACAATATCATCTTTAATGGAAGCCCAGGGTGTGGAAAAAGCATGATCACTAAAAGGATGCAATATATTTTGCCACCTATGAGTATAAATGAGATACTTGAAAAGGCAAAGATACAACTTCTTGAAGGGGAAGATGCTAAGTTTAATCCATCGAGAGTTTTTAGATCCCCTCACCATACTTCCACAAAAGCTTCAGTTTTTGGTGGTGGAAGTGTAAATGCAAAAATAGGGGAGATAGCTTTAGCAAATAATGGTTTATTGTTTTTTGATGAGTTGCCCCATTTTTCTAAAGTCACTTTAGAATCTTTACGTGAGCCTTTAGAGGATCATAAACTTTTAGTTTCTCGTGTAAATAATAAAATAGTTTATCCCTCCAAGTTCTTATTTGTAGGAGCACAAAACCCTTGTCCTTGTGGGAATTTACTTAGTAGTGTAAAAGAATGTAGGTGTAATGATTTAGAAATACAAAGGTATAAGAATAAACTTTCAGATCCCTTTTTGGATAGAATTGATTTACATGTAGTGATGAATGATACAAATTATAGTGATAAGTCACAAATAAGCTCCCATCAAATTTATAAAAGTATTCTAGATGCATTTAAGATGCAAAAACAAAGAGGACAAAAAGAGTTAAATGGAAAACTTGATGAAAAGTCTATTAATTCATTTTGTGTTTTGGATGATCAATCAAAAATAATATTACATAAAGCAATTGATGAATTTAAACTCTCTTTACGTTCAATAAATAAGGTTTTAAAAGTATCGCGTACGATAGCTGATTTAGATCAAAAAAAAGATATCGAAAAAAGGCATTTATTGGAGTCTTTATCTTATCGCTATAGGTGATTTCTTACAATTTTGTTAACTTTAGGTTAAATATTATTAACTTTTATTACATTTCCCATAAAATATTTAGTTATTTTATAAATTTTTAATACTTGATTATGTAAAATATTTACATTTAATTAAATATGTAAAAAGTGTATGATGAATTATAAAAATATCCTAATAGCGTTTCTGTTTCCTGTTGTTGTTCAAGCATCTACATCTCTAAAAGATGCAGTAGAAGATACACTTTTAAATAACCCTGATATCCTTTCCCATCAGAAAAATAATAAAGCTTATAGACTTTATATTGATGAAGCAAAAGGGGCATATTTACCTACAGTGGATCTTGAACTTTCCTATGAAGATGAAAAGACTATCGAGAAAGAACCAAATACTTCAGATGTGGATGAAGGTCCCAAAACAATTCTAAATGTAAAACAAAAACTTTATGATGGTGGAAGAACATATAATACTGTCCTAGAGAAAAAATATGATTACAATGAGAATTATCTAAAAAATAAAAAGAAAACTGAAGATATTGTTTTAGATGTAGTAAATGTATATCTTGATTTAAAACAAGCCCATGAGATCACTTTCTTAGCAAAAGAGAATATAGCTGAACATGAAAGAATCTTAACTATTGCAAAAGAGAATGAAGAGATTAGTGGAGAAGCTATAGATAGACTTCAAGCAGAATCAAAATTATACTCAGCATTTAATATTCTAAAAGATCAAGAACAAAGTAATAAACTTGCCCTAAGTGAATATAAAAAAATAGTAGGTAATGAGCCAAATGAGGAAGTTTGTAGACCAGTTCTTTTTGATGAACTATTACCTAAAAATGTAGATGATGGAGTATTAACATCTTTACAAAAAAACTTAGAAATAAAAGCTCAACTACAGGCTATTTTTAAACAAAGAGCTATTTTCTCTCAAGAAAAATCAAGATTTTTACCTACTATCGATGCTAGTTTTCAATATGCAAAAGATAAAGATGTAACTACAGATGATACAACATCAACAGTTTATACTTCAAGCATTACCTTATCATATAATCTTTTTAATGGTACACAAGATATAGCTTCATATGAGAGAGAAAAGATATTTTTATTTGAATCTCAAAAGCAATTAGATAGCACAACAAAAAGTATTGAAGATAGTGTAAAACAAGCTTTTACATCTTATATGATTTCTCAAAAAAAATTAGAAAACCTAAAGAAATATGCGGAGCTTAAAAAAGAGATACTTTCTATCTATATTGACCAATTTGAGGGTGGTACAGTATCTATTCTTGATTTATTAAGTGAGGCAAGTGAATTATTTAGAGCTAGGCAAGAGCTTATTCAAGAAGAGATATCACAATTAAAAAATTACTTTACAATTTTAGCCTTATATGGTGATCTATCTGATGTTATTTTAGATAATACAAAACAAGTATGTTCTGATCATAAAACTGAAGGATTATTTACTTTTGCTAATAATGATGAGCAGTTAGAACTTGATGCAGAGTTAGAGGATTTATTAGGTGGAGATTCATCAGAAGAGTCTGATCTTGGACTTGGTGATGAAAGTGATGAAGATGGTGAACTAGGTGGATTACTTGAAGAATCAAATAATGAAAACCTAGAGGATTTTGAACAAGGTGAGATACAAGAAGCAAAAACTAATGATGAAATAGTAAATGAGATGTTGCAAAGACTTCTAGCTGAGGCTTATAAAAATGATGAGAAAGATTATCTTGTAATTGATGATGATTCTGTGAAAACTAAACCAAAAGTTATTGGTAATGAAAGCTTTAAAGATAAGTTTTTAAAAGCATCACCTGAACACTATACAATCAATGTGATCGCTTTTGGTTCTATGGAAAAAGCATCTCAATTTATTAAAAATAACTCTATGATAAATAACTCTTTTGCATTCCAGTATGGAAAAGATCTAAGTTTATTTAAAGTGGTATATGGGGTATTTGAAAACTATATGCAAGCTAAAGATAGACTTGATATGTTAGGTTTCCCATCTGAGTATTATCCAATTATTGAAAAAATTGGTAAAAAACAAGATCTTTATAAAAAATATAATATTGATTATGAAGTACCAGAAGAATCAATGGAGGATGAAGAACCAATTGTTATGGAAGATGAAGAGCCTATAGTAAAAATAGAATATGCTCCTCTACCAAACAATATTGATTTTAAAAATAGTTTTTTAAATGCTGATGATAAACATTTTACAATAAATTTATATACTTTTATTTCTGAAGAAAAAGCTATAGATTTTGTTGATCAGAATAATTTAGAAAATAACACCTTATTGTTTAGATTTGGTAAGAATAGAAGACTTATTAAGCTAATATATGGTATATATCCAACTATAAATGATGCAAATAAAGATATAGCAAAATTAAAAAAGATTGATGGTAATCTTTTCCCAGTTGTTGAAAAATTAAAAAAACAAAAAAATATTTATAAAAAGTTCAATGAACCAGCAACTGATAAAAAAGTAGAAAAAAGTGTAAAAAAATCTGATGATTCTAGATTATTAGCTAGTTCACCAAAAAGTTATACGATAAATATAGCAACTATAACTTCATCTCAGAATGCAAATATCTTTGTAAAAAGATATAATTTAAATGATGATGCTATTGTGTATGAGTTTGGTAGTAAAACTAAATATTCGAAAGTATTATATGGTATTTATGATACTTATGAAAAAGCTGTAAGTGCTATGGGTAAACTTGATAGTGATATATTATCAAATAAACCACATATTGAGAAGATTAAAAAACATCAAGAACTTTATAAAAAATACAATAAAGAGTAATATTTATGACTGATAAAAAAAATATACATATTGATAATATTGCTGAACTTGATTCTATGGTGGAAACAAGAAACTCAGATACTCTTTTAGAGTGTCTACTTTTCTTAGCTAAATACCACCAAAGACCAGCTTCTGCTGAGTCTCTTACAACAGGATTAGCAATCCATAATGAACTTATGAGTCCAAAAATGTTCTCAATCTCTGCAAGTAGAATAGGGCTTATTGTAAAAACTGTTCAAAGAAAAGTAGAAGATATTTCAAAACTTGCACTTCCATCAGTTATGATGATAGGTACAAACAAATCTTGTGTACTTTTAGATATTGACCTAGAAAGAGATAAAGCTATTGTTATGATGCCTGATATCTCTAAGGGTAATATTGAGATGCCTATAGCAGAGCTAAAAGAGCTTTATAATGGATATCTTTTAGTAATTAAACCTGCTTATAACTTTGATAATAGAATCTCTAGAGAAGTAAAGATCGAACAACCAAAAAAATGGTTCTGGGGATCATTAAAGAAAAATAAACCAATCTACACACAAGTTATTTTAGCAGCCTTAGTGATAAATATGTTTATTATGGCTACACCTATGTTTACTATGAATGTATACGATAGGGTATTGCCAAATAATGCTTTAGATACCTTATGGGTTCTTTCCATTGGTATTTTGGTAGTTATGGTATTTGACTTTATTTTAAAGATTGTTCGGGCACACTTTATCGAAGTAGCTGGAAAACGGGCTGATATTTTGATGTCTAGCCGTATTTTTGATCAATTACTAAATATCAGGCTAGATTCAAAACCATCATCAACTGGACAATTTGTAAGTAGACTTCAATCTTTTGAGAGTGTAAGGGAGTTTTTTACAAGTGCAACAGTTGCTGCAATTGTTGATTTACCGTTTATTTTAATATTTATTGCACTTATATTTTATCTAGGTGGTGCAATCTTAGGTTTTATATCTATTGCTACAGTTATTGTATCTTTTCTTTTTTCATGGTATATGCAAAAGCCTATTAAAGAGATTGTAGGAAGATCCGCTAAAGAGGAACAAATCAAATCTACAACTTTAACTGAAACAGTTGCTGGTTTAGAGATCATTAAAAGTGTAAGAGCTCAAAACAGAATGAGAACACACTGGGAAAACTCAATAAACCAAACATCTTTCTTTGGTAAAAAAGCACAATTTATGTCTCAAATTGTGAGCTTCTTTACTGCTTTTATTTCACAAGCTTCAAATATTGGTATTGTAATTGCTGGTGTTTATTTAGCTAGTGAAGGTGATATGACTATGGGTGGTATTATTGCTGCTATGATGTTAAATGGTCGTGTAATTGCCCCAGTATCTCAAATAGTTGGTATGATTATCAGATTTGATAGAACTATGCTGAGTCTTAACAATCTTGATGAGATTATGCAGATGCCTGTTGAGAGAAATGAAGGTCAGCAGTATTTAAGTAGACCTGATCTTCAAGGTGATATTGAATTTAAAGATGTTGTTTTCTCATATAAAGGGCAAAACTTTGATGTACTTAAAAATATCAATCTTAAAATCAAGCAAGGTGAAAAGGTAGGTATTATTGGGAAAATTGGTTCTGGTAAATCTACACTTTGGAAACTACTAATGAATCTTTATGAGCCTACACGTGGTTCAGTTCTTATAGATAGAACAGATATTAGGCAAATTGATCCAGTGGATTTAAGACGTGCAATTGGTTGTGTTCCACAAGAACCATTCTTATTTATGGGATCTGTAAAAGATAATATCACTATTGGTGAACAATATGCTTCAGATCAAGAAATATTAAGAGCTTCGAAAATTGCTGGTGTACATGATTTTTTAGGTAAACATGACTCGGGTTATGACTTACTTGTTGGTGAAAGAGGTGAAGGTCTTAGTGGTGGGGAGAGACAATCTATTACTTTAGCTAGAGCACTTTTAACTGATCCAAGGATTATGATTCTAGATGAGCCTACAAACTCAATGGATGGTCAAACAGAAGAAGCATTTAAAAGAAGAATGAAAGATATAGTTAAAGATAAAACAGTAATCCTTGTAACCCATAGACCATCAGTATTATCTTTAGTTGAAAGATTAATTGTACTTGATGATGGTAAAATAATAGCAGATGGTCCAAAAGATGAAGTTCTTAGAGCACTATCTGGAAGAAAGAGGTAATTTAGATGTCTCAATCTGATGTAAATTTCGTACATAGTTTACAAGCTCAAGCAAATGCACAAGTGAATAAAAAGGTTAATTACCTATTTATTTTTATTGTTGTATTTGTGGCTATTGTTTTAGTATGGGCTGGTTTTTCTGAAATAGATGAACTTGCACGTGGAGATGGTAAGGTTATCCCATCTGAAAAAATACAAACTCTTCAAAATCTAGATGGTGGTGTTATCTCAGAAATACTTGTAAAAGAGGGGGAGAACGTAAGAAAAGGACAACCTCTTATGAGAATCGATACCACAAGATTTGAAGCATCCCTTGAAGAAAATAGACAACAATACTTAAGTCTTGTAGCTACAAAAGCAAGACTTGAAGCAGAATATAATTTTAATCCAAATCTAGATGTTGAACCACTAAAAATACCAAAAGCTTTAGAAGAAGAAGCACAAGAGTATGCTATAAGTGAAAATAGTTTATATAATACTAGAATCGATGAATTAAAAAGTTCTTTACAAGTTTTAGAAAATCAGCTTGGGCAAAAGGTTCAAGAATTGGTTGAGCTTGAAAATAAAGAGAAACAACTTAAAAAGAATCTAAATCTTACAAAAGAAGAGATGAAAACTATTGAGAGACTTGTAAAAAAAGGTGCTAAGTCAAATATAGACCTTATCTCAATCCAAAAAGAGTATAGTACTTTAGAGGGAGATTATACAGCTGCTAAATTATCAATTCCTAGAATTGAGCTAGGTATTAAAGAAGCACAAAATAAGATCATTGAAAAGGTTAAAAACTTTAAATCTGAATCAGCTACGGAGCTTCAAAAAACTCTAGGTGAGCTTAAAAAATATGAGTCAAAATTAGTATCAGAATCAGATAAACTAGACAAAACAGTTGTAAAATCATCTGTAAATGGTGTAATTAAAACTATCCATATAAATACTATTGGTGGAGTTGTAAAATCAGGTATGGATCTAATCGAGATAGTTCCTGATAGTGATATTTTATTTGTTGAAGCTAAGATCGATCCTAAAGATATTGCATTTATTAATCCATCTCAAAAGGTAATTGTAAAGATTACAGCTTATGATTTTTCTATCTATGGAGCTTTAGAGGGTGAGATAAGAGAGATATCTGCAGATAGTATTAAAGATGAAGATAGTAAAGATGGTAAAACTTACTATAAAGTTGTAGTACAAACAGATAAAAACTATTTAGAAAAAGATAATGAGAAGCTATTTATTATCCCTGGTATGATCGCTAGTGTAGATATCATTACAGGTAAAAAAACAATTTTAGACTTTATATTAAAACCAATATTAAAGACAAAACAATCAGCATTACATGAAAGGTAAGTTATGAAAATATTAGAGAGCTTACCTCTTTTAGATAAATTTGAAAAGATAGGTATATTACTAAAACCTAATTCCCCAGAAATTGAGCCAAAATTTAAAGAGATAAAAGCAACCTTTGAAGATAATAATCTTCAGGTTTTTATAGAAAGCTCAAGTGCTCGTATGATCAAATATGAAAACAAAGATGAGATATATGATTTTGATGATCTTTGTAAGGTTTGTGATTTTCTAGTATCTATTGGTGGAGATGGTACCCTTATCTCAGTTGCTAGAAGAGGTTTTGCATATGATATTCCTGTGATGGGGATAAACTTAGGAAACCTTGGATTTTTAACAGATATAAATCCAAGTGAGATAGATAGTTTTATCAAAAAGATGAAAGTAAAAAACTATCGTATTGATGGTAGGATGATGCTTGAAGCTAACCTAGGACTTGGCAAATATGTGGCTTTTAATGATGTTGTGATCACAAGAAAAACCATATCAAGAATGGTAAGGGTAGATGTATCTATAAATGGTAATATGGCAAATAGCTATAATGGAGATGGTTTAGTAATCTCAACACCTACTGGATCATCTGCTTACAATCTTGCTTGTGGTGGTCCTTTGGTTTTTCCACTTACTGAAGCTATGATTGTGACACCTATCTCACCACACTCACTAACTCAAAGACCACTTGTTTTACCAGTTGATTTTGAGCTAGAATTAAGCACACAAGATCTTGAGGGTATGGTAGCCATAATTGATGGGCAGGATATTTATGAGATAAAAAAGGGTGATACTATAAAAGTAACCATGGCAAATCAAAAAGCAAAACTTATCCATAGATTGGAGAGAAACTATTTTGATGTGTTAGCACAAAAACTTCACTGGGGTGATGCAGGAGATACAAGTGATAGATAGATTTTATCTAAAAGAGTTTTTATCTTTTAATGAGGTTGATATAGAATTAGAGAAAGGTTTAATAGTATTTTCAGGACCAAGTGGTGCAGGTAAATCTGTATTGATGAGCTCTATCCTTTCTTTATTTGGGAAATATGAGGCTAGGGCATCTCTAAGTGAAGTGTCACTTTTAAATGATAAGATAGAAGATGATGCTTTTGGAATTGAAAATGATGATTTCACTATTAAACAGATCAAAAAAGATAAGGTAAGATATTTTTTAAATAATCAAACAATTTCAAAAAAGAATTTATCTGATTTTTCTAAAAAGTTTATAAAGCATTTACATTTAAAAGATATAAGTGATTTTGAAAATGAAAAGCTAATCGAACTACTCGATCTTATCTCAATTAAAAAAGATAAAAAGTATAAAAAACAACTTGATGAGTTCAAAGCAAAATATTTTGAGCTTAGTGATATAAGAGTAAAACTAAATAAAATTCTTGAAGATGAAAAAAAACTAGAAGAGTTAAAAGAGTTTGCTAAATATGAGATAGATAAAATATCAAATATCAATCCAAAAGAGGGTGAATTAGAAGAGCTTTTAGAGATAAAAACTCAGCTCTCAAAAAAAGATAAGATAAATGAAGCCATAGAAGAGGCTAATGGTATCTTTGAATATTCACATAGAGTATCTACTGCTTTATCTCAACTTGATGTAGATGGCTCATTTTTTGATGATGCTATAAATGAAGTAAATAATATCTTTGAAAAGTTCAATGATAATATGGCTGCTTTTGAAGATATAGATATCGAAGAGACTTTAGATAGGGTAGAGCAACTAAAAGGCTTAGAGAAAAGATTTGGTAGTATTACTGAGACTTTAGAGTATAAAAAACAAAAAGAGATAGAATTAGAGGGATATGATAATATAAGTTTTGAAAAAGAGATACTTATAAAAAATGAGAAAAAAATATCTGCTTTGGTTTTAGAATTAGCTGCTAAGATTACAAAGGTGAGAAAGAAATCAGCAGATGAGTTACAAAAGCTTTTAAATCATTATCTTGGCTTTTTATATCTTGAAGATGCTACCGTTGATATAATTGAGACAAAATTAAATGAAAATGGTTTAGATGAAGTGGTATTAGAGCTAAAGGGTGTAAGTTTAGATACAATTAGTTCTGGTGAGTTTAATCGTCTTAGACTTGCACTATTAAGTGCAAAAAATGAGTTTGATGTGAGTAGTGGAGGGGTATTATTCTTAGATGAGATTGATGCCAATCTAAGTGGTAAAGAAAGCGGTAGTATTGCAAAACTTTTAAAACATTTAACAACAAAATATCAAATATTTGCAATCTCTCACCAACCACAACTAACATCATCAGCAAACCAACATATATATGTGGAAAAGATAGATGGGAACTCTACTGCTAGAAGTTTAGATGAAGATGAGAAAATTATAGAAATAGCTAGAATGATTAGTGATGATACAATCACTGAAGAGGCTATAGAATTTGCAAGGAAAATGAAATATGAACAAGACTAAATGTGGCTACGTATCAGTAGTTGGAAGACCAAATGCTGGAAAAAGCTCACTACTTAATTGGCTTATTGGTGAAAAAATAGCAATGGTAAGTCATAAGGCAAATGCCACAAGAAAAAGATCAAATATTATTGCTATGCATGATGATGATCAAACACAAATTATTTTTGTAGATACACCAGGTCTACATGAAAAAGAAAAACTTATCAATCAATTTATGCTTGAAGAAGCTTTAAAAGCTATGGGTGATTGTGATTTGATCTTATTTTTAGCTCCAGTTACAGATAATTTAGAACACTATGAAAGCTTTTTAGAAAAAAATAAAAAAGATGTACCACACCTTCTTTTATTAACTAAAACTGACTTTGTATCAAAGGGTGAAGTTCTAGAGAAAATGAAAGAGTATGAAAAGTATTCTGATAGATATGAAGCTATTATGCCACTTTCTATTAAAAAAGGTACAAAGTATACAGAAGTACTTGATCTAGTATCAGATTACCTTCCTGAATCACCTTTTCTTTATGATACAGAGATTATCACTACAGAGATGACAAGGGATATCTATAAAGAGTTTATTCGTGAGGCTATTTTTGAAAATATTTCAGATGAGATCCCTTATGAAACAGATGTTCAAATTGAGAGGGTTCAAGAAAAGCCAGATATTGATGTGGTAAAAGCTATGATTGTAGTTGAAAAATCTAGCCAAAAGGGTATGATTATTGGTAAGGGAGCAGCTGCTATTAAAAGAATAGGTAAAGATGCAAGAAAAAAAATAGAAAAACTTAGTGGTAAAAAATGCTACTTAGATCTTTTTGTATCAGTTAAAAAAGGTTGGTCTAAAAATAAAGACTCATTAAAAGAGATGGGATACGATATAGATAGCTAGTTTTTACTAGCGTATCTCCTCTTTTGATCCATCTTTACAAAATCAAGCTTTCTAATACTTCTTAGATCTTTCATTACTGCCTTATAGTAAGGTTTATTATTCCATCCACCATTATGTCTTGATATTGCTCTATAGTATGGTCTACTCATGCCACGTCTAAGTGCTGAGTTATAATTATCTATAAAATAATATGCGGATAGTTTTGCTCCAAATATGGCATCTGTGATAAGTTTATTTATAAGTGCTGTGTCGTTGTCTAGGTATTTGTAGTATTTTTTTAGTTTTTTCTTTTTGATGATCTCTTTAGCTGTTAGTACTCTCATTTGAAAAGGTCCTAAAGACATCTCTTTTAAGGGCTTAAACTCTCCATTTTCTTTTTTATCCCCTAGGACAAACTTACCTAAAGAGGACTCTCTTAGAGAGATTGCTGTTAGTGTTTTTTCAATACTCATACCATCATTGGTTTTAAAGGATTTTCCTATTGAGTATATTCTTTTTGCTAGATTTATTTGTGTTTTATCAAAGGCATTTAATGATACGCCTAAGAATATAAACAAAAATATAAGATAGAACTTCTTTATACTTTCTTCTCCCATTTATCAAAAGTTATTAGTTTGTAATATATTTAATTACTATAAATATTATACAAAATTAAAAATGGGGCGAATTTTATCTAAATGATATTAAGAAAAACTTAAGAAAATAAAGTAATTTAAAGAAAGTTTAAGGATGTCGTAGTGATGGGGTGTAAGTAGATATTATCTACTTGCCCCATATAATTTAATCTCTTTAACAACTGCAAAGTCATCATCTTCTTTTACATTTTCTGCAAATACATTGATATTTAATAATGCAGCTAGTTCTTGCATAGACTCTACAAATCCACGTTTTGTACCATCTTTGCTGATACCATTTGTATAATCACGTGCTAGTCTAATATAATCTAGATTGTAGTTTTTGATCTCATCTAGTGGGATAAACTTAGACTCAAATCTTTTTAGGATCACTTTTGCTCCACCTGCATGTACAACATCAATGAAGTTTTTAAACTCTTTTAGATCTTTTGCTGCACCATATGCTGTGATACTAAATACTAATTGAGTGATAATATTTTGATGGTTTTTTAGTAACTCATGTAGCCATTCTTTAAACTGTTCATTATGGATAGAATCTAAAGATAGATTAATAGATATAGAGTGGTCTATATTGTTTGTTTCAATATGTTTAATAACTTTATAAACAACAGCTTTATCAAACTCTATTACTTTATTATATTTTTCTGCAATAGATACGAATGTACCGATAGGTATCTCCACACCCTCTTTATCTTTTGCATTTGTAAATGCTTCTTCCATAAGTAGTAAGTTTTCATTTTCATCTTGAAGGCCATATGCTCCACTGATATACCCAACATTAAATCTACCTTGTTCGATAATATCTAGAACTAGATCTCTCCACTCTTCCATATCTTTAGCTAGGTCATTATCATCTCTAATATATGCTTCATTTGGGCCAATTTGTTTTGCCATCTCAAAGGCTTCATTTGCCGATGCCCAAATCCCTGGAGTAGTTCCAATAGGATTAAATGGAGTACCACCAATATGACAAATATCTTTTTTCCCAACATCTTTACCAAGTTTTTCAAAACTTTTATTTAGATTTTGTGCTAAGATTTGTGCATTTTCATATGTAAGACCTTTTGCGATTACAGCAAATTCTGAACCAAAGAATCTATATGCCCAAATTTCAACACCTTCAGCTTTAAAGATTTCATCTGCATGTTTAAGGATATTTGAGAATGCTTTGATAAAATTATCTACAGCTTTATTTCCTTGTTGTTTTGCTAATTCTCCAAGGTTATCAATTTTGATAGAAAATACATATCCGCTTGCACTTGAGATAAACATTTTTTTCATATCTGTTTCAAATGTTTGTTTCATTTGAAGACCTGTAAGACCATCTTCAGATAGTTTTTTAGTCATATTCTCAAGGTTTTTATTAAGTTTAGCAATGATACTTTCTATTTTTGCAGACATATCATTCATAGTGATTGTGATATTTTTAATCTCTGTTGTCCATGGAAGTTTTTTGATTTGCTCAAATTTACCTTTTGATATATTTTGTGCAAGCTCTTCAATATCCCTTAATGGTTTTAATATATATTGTAAGAAGAACACTAAAAATACAATAGAGATAGTAAATGCTATGGCAGCATAAAGGATAGCACCCTTAGCTGTTGCATAAAGTCTATCATAAGCATCCCCTGGGTTTGCACTTACATAAATTACAGCACTAACTTTCCATCCATCACTAATCTCACTTTTAGTCTCACTCATTTCCATAGCAATCATATCAATAAACCATTGAGGTACACTCTCAAATTTTACATCTCTTGTCACTTTTGTTAAAACTTTTTCTAGTTTTATTTTTGCTATAGAGTTTGTGATTTGATCATCTCCAACTGCTGAGAATTTTACTACAAGTTCATCTCCATCTTTAAAGTTTGCATCATTTGGAGTAAATACATATGCTTGTACAGAATCCTCTTCAAGCCCATCATCAGTATCTAACTCTTCTAGTGCTGCTAATTGATCATCTAATCCTGCATCATCATTTGCTGATATTTCCCCATATTTAATATCAACAGATACATCACTAATACTCCAATCAACTTCAATATCAAGGTTTGCAGCTTCTATTAGTTCATCTGAAGTGAAAGAGTACTCTATATCTTCAAGTCTTAACTCTTTGTAAAAACCTCTATTTGCAATGGCATTTACGATTGATACTATTTCAGGATCTTTTTTATTTTTTAAATAAGGTTTTAGTGTCATACCTAGTGAAGTAGCTGTATCTTGTGCTTTAGTTACTGCTTCTGTTTGAATATAATCCCTAGTATTTTTAACACTTATAATAAAGTTTCCTGTAAATATCATTAGAAATATAAATGATATTATGATATAGAGTTGTTTTGAAAAAGACATTTTTCTCTCCTATTAGATTCTGTTCATTAAGTCATTCCATGACTTTAAGTTATTTTTACCAACTTTTTTAGAGCTTTTACCCTTGTTTTGTGCTTTCCATAATCCCCCAGCATTAAAACTATAAATAGGTTTTAGATCTTTTCTTTTTGATGCTAACTGAAGTTTTTTATTTACATTATCAAGTACAATTGGTGTTGATGTTGGTTTGTCATAGTATGTAAGTACCATATGGGACTCTTCATATTTTGTTCTTTTTCTTTGTAACTTTACATACATAATTCTAAGTTTATCTTCTTTTACACCTAGTTTTTTTAGGGTATAATATTTGGCAATAGAGTAATCCTCACAATCCCCCGCACCAGTGCCCATAAACTCAAATGGTGTAGCCCAGTAGTCCTTCTTACCCCAATGTTTTATGTCTGTTTTATATGGGATCTTATTAAAAAAGTCATTTACATTTTTAAGTTTACGAAGTATTTTTTTTGGTTTTGTTTTAGTTACAACTTTGTCCCAGATTTTTACTCTTTTTAAAGCTTTTGGACCATATTTTTTTTTGATAGCAGCAAGGGTTTTATCATCTACAAAGTTTGCAGCGTTTAGTGAATATTGAGAAGCAACTAATATAAGAAAAAGAAGAAATAGTTTTTTCATAATATTCATTATTAAAAGTCCTTAGTAATAATGAATATTATATGTTATTTTTGATTGTTATTCACTTAAGAGCGAAGTTATTTTATCCTCATCAGTTTCAAGTGCATTGTATTTGATGATAATGATATTTTCTGTTTCATTGATATACCATTCATTTATCTCATCCATATTTGATAAACTTGAGAAATTGTCTTTTTTTACTTCATCTATATTTAGATATAAAGTCTTCATATTTTTTGGATTTGGTAAAGTAGCCATAAGTACTAACCAAAGAACACAAATGATTGCGATGATATATGTAATTTGTGATATATCCATTTGATCTAAGAAAATACCACCAAGTAAACCACCAAGGAAAGTACCAAAATATCCAAATGAATTAAATACTCCAAGTACAAAACCTTTTTGGTGTACCTTAGCATATTTTGTTGCTAAAGATTGCATAATAGGTTCATGCATATTAAATCCAGCAAAAAATACAACAACACCTACTATGAAAAGTGTAGCTGATTCACTTGCTCCAATAATTAAATAAGAGATTAAAAATAAAACAATACCTGCTAAAAGTACCTCTTTAAATTTTCCTTTCTTTTCAGCAAATACAGCTGCTGGTCCCATAGCTAAAACCCCAGCGATCATTGCTGGAATATATACTTTCCAAAGCTCACCTAACTCCCATGCAAAATCTTTTGTTAAAACAATTGGGATAATCATAAATGCAAAAGTCATTAAACTTTTTTGTAAAAAGTTTGTGATATGCATACGTGTAAGATTTTGATTTAAAAGAATCTCTTTTGTACTTGATTTTTTATGGTATTCATGTACGATCTTTGGAGGGTTTGGTACCTTAGTGATTAAAATTACAATTGAGATAAGTGCTAAAAATGTAGTAAACCAAAATAGTGTACTTACTCCAGCCCATGCACCAATTGTTGGTCCAAGAACCATAGCTAAAGCAAAACTCATAGCGATAGATCCACCCATAAGTGCCATAGCTTTTGCTCTTTTTTCTTCTATCACAAGATCACCAATCATAGCAGTAACAACTGCTCCAATTGCACCAGCACCTTGTAAAAATCTACCAAATAGTAAAGTATAAATATCACTTGATATTGCACAAATGATAGAACCAAGGGCAAATATTAAAAGACCAGCTATAATAGTGCCTTTACGCCCAAACTTATCACTCATAAATCCAAATGGCACTTGGAAAATCATTTGAGTTAGGGCATATCCACCTACAACAATCCCCACTAAAGTTGTAGTTGCATTTTCCATTTGTAAAGCATACACAGAGATCACTGGTAGTACTAGGAAAAGTCCTAAGAAACGCATTGAGATAATCATACTCAATGGTAATACAGTTTTAATCATCAATTATCCTATATTTAGTTATTATTCGTAAAATTTCGTGAATTTGAATCGCGGATTATATAATAATAATTATAAAGGTTACCTATAAAATTAGAGTAGTTATAAATAGCTCAGAGAAGTGCAAGGTTTAAAAAATAAATTTGAAGGACTAGCCATAGCTAATTCGAGAATTTATTTTTTGAAAGATTGTGCTTCTCTGTGCTACCCGAAGGGCAATATAGTAAAGCTATATTGTTTATGAGTGCTATAATTTTAGAGGTAAGCTTTCAAAAGGTGATAACTATGAAAATTATATTGGCAAGTTCAAATAAAGGTAAGATTCGAGAGTTCAAAAAACTTATTGATGATAAATATGAAGTGATACCTTTTAGTGATATTTTAGGAGAAATGGATATTGTTGAAGATGGAGATAGCTTTAAAGCAAATGCCAAAATAAAAGCAAAAACTGTATATGAAGAATTAAAAAAGATAAACTATGGTGATGATATTGTAGTGATCTCTGATGATAGTGGAATCTCTGTGCCATTATTTGATGGTGAACCGGGAATTTATAGTGCTAGATATGCAGGTGAGGGTGCTAGTGATCAAGAAAACTTAGATAAATTAGTAGATAGACTAAAACAAAGTGGAGAAAATAGAACAGCTGCATATTATACGGCGTGTATAGCTATAGTAAAGGATGATATCATGCAAATAGTTCATGGTTGGATGCATGGAGATATTATATCAGAGCCAAGAGGTGATAATGGATTTGGTTATGATCCTATGTTTATTCCAGTTGGATATGAAAATACTTTAGGTGAATTGGATGATGAAGTGAAAAAACAATTTTCCCATAGAAGTTTAGCCCTTAAAAACGCAAAAAGAGTATTAAACGTAATCCTTTAATTAATATCAATATAATAAAAACCTCCCTTTGGAGGTGTAAATTTTAATATAAAATAATCCCCTAAAAACTATCCTTTATATAAACTAATTTAAATAATAAAGTAATTTTCAAATTTTAATGTCAAATACTACCTTATAATAATGTGCAAATATTACATGATAAAATATAAAAAATAATGTTGTATATTTTCTATACACAAAAATGTAATAAAAATTTTCAAACTATGTCATAATTCTTCTGTTCAAAAATTAAAAGGAGTAAAAATGGAAAACTTCAATGAAGTTAGTTACGTTTTAAATGGTTTCTTGTTTGTTATCTCTGGTGTACTTGTTATGTGGATGGCAGCGGGATTCGCTATGTTAGAGGCTGGTCTTACTAGATCAAAAAATAATGCAACGGTATTAACTAAAAATATTGCACTTTTTAGTATTAGTTGTTTAATGTATTACTTTATCGGTTACCAATTAATGTATGGTGACGGTGGAGCATTTATGGGAAGCTTATCAATCATGGATATGACTGAATCTGCTGATAAAGTTGCTGACGCTGCCTCTTATCCTGTAGCATCAGATTTTTTCTTCCAAGTAATGTTCGTTGCAACTGCTGCATCAGTTATTTCTGGAACAATCGCTGAGAGAATGAAATTATGGCCATTCTTAATCTTTGTTGTTATCCTTTCTGGTCTTATTTATCCAATTCAAGGTCACTGGACATGGGGTGGATCTGAGCTTGGTGGTTTACTTGCTGGTTTCTCTGATTTCGCTGGATCTACAATTGTTCACTCTGTTGGTGGATGGGCTGCTTTAGCTGGTGTATTAATCCTTGGTGCTAGAAAAGGTAAATATGGTAAAGATGGTAAAGTAAGACCAATTCCAGGTTCAAACTTAACACTTGCTACACTTGGTACATTCATTCTATGGATGGGATGGTTCGGATTCAATGGTGGATCTCAATTAGCTATGGGTTCTATTGGAGATATTAATGGTATAGCTGCTGTTGTTGCTAATACAAATATGGCTGCTGCTGCAGGTGCTGTTGCTGCTGCATTATTAACTCAACTTATTTATAGAAAAGTTGATTTAACTATGGTATTAAATGGTGCTTTAGCTGGTCTTGTTTCTGTAACAGCTGCTCCAGATGCTGGTATGATGTATGCATTCTTCGTAGGTATCGTTGGTGGTATCATCGTTGTATTTGCTGTACCATTCTTTGATAAATTAAAAATTGATGATCCAGTTGGTGCTCTTTCAGTTCACTTAGTAGCTGGTATCTGGGGAACACTTGCAGTTGGTTTATTTACAGAGTCTGCAACGTTCATGGCACAACTTAAAGGTGTGGTTGTAATCGGTGCATTTGTATTCATCGTATCATTCATTATCTGGAAGATCTTAGATATCATTGTTGGACTAAGAGTTGATGAAGAGACTGAAGTAAATGGTCTTGATATCGCTGAGACTGGTCTTGAGTGTTATCCAGAGTTCAAAAAAGCATAATAGGAGCATATAGATGAAAAAAATTGAAGCAATAATTAAGCCTTTTAAATTAGAAGACGTAAAAGATGCCTTAACAGAAGCTGGAATCACAGGGATGACAGTTAGTGATGTTAAAGGATACGGTAGACAACAAGGACATTCAGAACTATATAGAGGTGCTGAGTATATTGTTGACTTTTTAGCAAAGACTAAAATTGAACTTATCGTAAATGATGAAGAGGTTGAGAACTGTATTAAACTAATCAGTGATGCAGCTAAAACAGGAAAAATTGGTGACGGTAAAATCTTCGTTACAAATATTGAGAATGTTGTAAGAATTAGAACTGGTGAGAGTGGTTCTGAAGCTGTATAGTAAATAACCTCATAGAGAAATAGATACAAACAAAAAAAGGGTGAAAGTTTGACTTTCACCCTTTTTTATTGTCTAAATTAAAAATAAATATAAATTTAAATATTGCCCATCAGGGCTAGGCTCAGGCCTCTGCTAGAGCTTTTTGAATTGCTTGAGGTAATGGAAGTTCAACCTTATCACAATCCTCTTCTAAACAACACTCACAAACTGTTCCAGCTTCTGTTTCATCAATAATAGCTTCTAAATTATCCCCATGTTTTTTTACCGCTTCTAAAATAGTATCGTATTCAATATCCATACAGTCACATACCATCATTTTATACTCCTTAAATGTTTTATATTTTCAAATATAATATTATCAGAAATTTTATTTGCTTTTACTAACTTTTTTTTGTTATCAATAGTCCAACAAGTTAGTGTTTTTTTAAATAGTTTTGTGATTCTTGGAAGTAGGGTATGTATGAGTTTATAATCTAAAGATATAAAATCAGGCTTTGATCTTAGAATTCTATATATATAAACTGTTTTATATTTTTTTATACCAAA
Organism: uncultured Arcobacteraceae bacterium; assembly: GCA_964342525.1. Lineage (GTDB taxonomy): Bacteria > Campylobacterota > Campylobacteria > Campylobacterales > Arcobacteraceae. The sequence continues at coordinate 15,207 of CAYFGQ010000030.1, read as the reverse complement.
CTTATGTAGATCACCATAAATAAAGCCTCTTTTTACATTTGGTTTATTTTTCTTAAACCATTTAACAACTTCTATATTAAATGAACAAACAGCAAAATCACCTTGATAATCTTTTAGTTCATTATAAACAAGCTCTTCAAATTCTCCTACCTTTCCATAGTTTTTGATCTCTACTAAGATAGGTACTTTGCCATCTACTAGTTTTAGTACATCTTTAAATAGGGGAATATGTTGATTTGATTTATATAGTTTATATTTTTTTAGATTTTCATAGTTTTGATTTGCTATTTTCTTTTTTATACCACAAACACGAAGAAGGTTTTTATCGTGAAAAACAACTACTTGTTTATCTTTTGTGATCCTTACATCTAATTCTATGCCATAATTATTTGCTATGGCATTTTTAAATGCTTTCATAGAGTTTTCAGGTATGCTAAAACCTTTATGTAGACCTCTATGTGCAAATGGGTTTTTTGTTAACCAATTCATAATATTATCTTTTTAGGATGTATTATATACAAACTTTATTTCATAAGAGTTACAAAATATATAATTTTATTATTTTTTATAAAAAAGGATAAGATGATTTTTATATCTTATCCCTCAGTTAAAAAAATTAGTTTAGTTTTTTCTATATACTTTTATATTTGTACACCCATTTGCATCTCTAAGGTATTGGGCATGTAATTGGCTAAGTATCCCTTTTTCACAATAAAAAAGATACTCTTTATTTTGAGGTAGTTTCATAAACTCATTTTTTAGTTTATAAAATGGAATTTTTAAAACTTCACAAGGAAGTTCTATACATTCATCACTTTGTCTAATATCTATCACTGTATAATCTCCACTTGATAGATCTGTAACAACTTCCATTTCACCAATGTTTGCAACATCTTGGTCTATCTCATCCACATTTATTGTGATTGCATTTTGTACTGCTTGATCTAATACTTCATAATTAAATTTAGCAGCTTCTTTTTCCATCTTTTTATACGATCCATGGGTTACTGGGTTTTTAGAGATTACTCCACAATACTCAGGCATATTTTCTGCAAACTTTCTTGTACCAATGTCATTTGCTATATCTATGATTTGTGGTTTATTCATAGTGCTTAGTGGTCTTAGAACTAATTTATTTGTAGCTTGATCGATTAAAGCTAGGTTTCTAAGTGTCTGAGAAGATACTTGAGCTACACTTTCTCCTGTAAGAAGGGCATCTATTCCCATCTCATCAGCTACTTTTTCAGCTGCTTTTAGCATAAGCCTTTTTAGGGTTACTCCCATGTATGATTCATTTGTTGATCTAAAGATTTCAGTAACCACATCATCAAAAGGGATAGATGTAAAGGTAACTCTATGGGAAGATCCAAATTTATTCCATAGGTAATAAGCGACTTGCTTTACACCTATCTCATGGGCTACTCCTCCAAGGTTAAAAAATATAAAGTGAGTTTTAATACCCCTTTTCATAGTTAAATAACTAGCCACAGTTGAGTCAAAGCCACCAGACATAAGTGAAAGGATATCCCCTTGTGTTCCTATTGGAAACCCTGAAAGACCCTTATATCTATCAGTTATAATATTTAGTTGATTATTTACAAGCTCCACATTTATAGTGATCTCTGGCTCTCTTAGATCAACCCCTTTAGAGTCATTGTGTGCAAGCATATATCCACCTACAGTTCTTTCGATCTCTGTAGATTTAAACTCATGGGTTCCACTTCTTTTTGCTCTAACTACAAAGGTCTTATCTTTTACAGTTTTTCCCATAGTATCACTTACGATTGTTTTTATTTGATCAATTGTAGTTACATTATCAAACTGTAAAGCTTCAAGTATAAGTTCAACCCCCGGAGTCTCAGTAAGTTTAAGTCTTGTCTCTATCACATATTCTTTTGGAGTTACTATTTCAATTTTATCAAAAAATTTACGTAGAGTTATATCTTCTGAAACCCTAGCCATTATCTTTTGAAGGTTACCAAAAAGTTGATCTACCATTTGTCTTTTGGCTTTTGTTCCTTTGATCATAATCTCTGGGAAAAATTTCACTATAAATTTTTGTGTATTTGAGTTGTTTATATCCATTTGTTAAATACCTTTTATGGGAATTATTTGATTTTTTGAAGTAGTTTTGGCATAGTATTTGCTATCTCATGAAACTTATAATCAAAACTTTCAATTACTATTTCATATAGCTGATGATCTTTATATTTTTCATGCCATTTATTTTCTTTATTTTCATAGGTATTAAAAAAATGATACCTAAGAGAAAATGCTTCTTTTAGTAGTTCTTCTTCGCTCACGTTTGTTTTCCTTTTGCGTAAAATATCTAAAATTTGCTTAAAACTTAGAGGTTTCTTTAGTAATTTTTTATAAGCATTTTAGTTACTAATTCAAGGATATTAAATATTGCCATTGAACCCCTATTATTTTCATCATAGATAGGATTTATCTCTGCTATCTCCCAACAACAAACTTTTTCATTTTTTAAAAGTTGCATATTTAGTTGTAAGGCTTGATCAAAACTTAGACCATATTCACTAGGAGTTCCAGTTCCTGGAAGATAGATAGGGTCGATACTATCTACATCAAAAGATACATAGATATATTTACAATGATCTAACTTTTTAAATATTTCTTTTACGATATCTTTAACCCCTTTGTATGTGATCTCTTTTGTGGTATATTTGGTGATACCATATTTATTAATTAGATCTTCTTCTGCTAGTTCATAATCTCTGAGTCCACAAAATACTATATTTTTAGGTTTTATGCTTGGAGTTATTCCACTTAGTTTTTTTAGTTTTTCCCAATACCATTGCTCTTTTATAGTGGGATTGTTTATCTTATTTTCACAATTGTCTTTGGCAGTTACTATGGCTAAGGGCATACCATGCATATTTCCTGATTGGGATGTATATGGGGAGTGGATATCAGCATGGGCATCTATATAAACTACGCCAATTTCATCTGTTGGATGAGCCATTTTTAGTCCATGCATAGTCCCTGCACAGCTAGCATGATCTCCAGCTAATACTATTGGAAAGAGATTTTGCTCTCGCAAATTTTTTATCCTATGGGCAACCCTTTCAATTACTAAAGAAATTTTATCTATATATTTTGCATTGTAAAAGGGTGTGCTTTTATTAAAACTTTTATTTTCATCTAAAATTACTTCTGCTGGATACTTTTTAAAATACCTTGAGCCTAGTTTTTCACAAGATTCTATAAGGGCATCTATACCAAGACCCGCACCTTTTCTTCTCCCTGCAATATCTGAATATACTTGTATAAGTTTTATAAATCTAGATGAATCTTTCATTATTTATCCTTTAATAAAGAGTATAAATCTTTTACATCATCTAAATTTGGAATAAGATTTAAATCTAAGCCTATATTTAGCTTTTTTGCTAAGTTATAAGTGAGTCTAAGCACCGAATAATCTTGCAAGGCAAAACCAACTGAATCAAAGATGATAGTACCATCTTTTGATACATTTAAATCTATCTTTTTATTTACAAGTTCTTGTAATTGCGTACAAGTATAATCTTTATCCATCTGTTGTATCTCGCCCTCTATTTTTGATTGTTCTAAATATTCAACTACAACTTTTGAAGACTCTACCAGCTCATATGAAAGTTCTGTTTTACCAGGACAGTCACCACCTAAGGCATTTATAAATACATCTTTTTTTATCATATCTTTTGTAAGTATTGTTTGGTATCTTTTATCTGCTGTTACTGTGGTAATAATATCTGCATCCTCAATAGCTTCAGATGTATCTTTACAAGGGGTAAGTTTTATATCATATTGTTTTAGATTATTTGCCATTTTTTTCATAGCTTTAGGATCCACATCAAAATATCTAAGCTCTTTTATATCAAAGATATATGAAAAGGCTAAGTATTGAAATTCACTTTGTGCACCATTTCCTATCATCGCTAAGATTTTAGAATCCTTTGGGGCTAAATATTTTGCAGCCAAAGCTGAAGTGGCAGCTGTACGAAGGGCAGTTAGTAAAGTCATCTCTGAAAACATTAAAGGCTCACCTGTCTCTACAAGTGAGAGTTGTCCTGTTGCCATTACTGTTAGTTTATTGTTTTTAGGGTTTTTAGGATGACCATTCACATATTTAAAAGAGTATTGTATTTTATTAGATATGGGCATAAGTTCAAGTACACCACCATCTACATGGGTAGCAAGTCTTGGGATCTTTTCAAAGCTATTCCAGTTTTTATAATCCTCTTCTATTGTGTCTATAAGCTTTAACATATACTCTTTAAAACCTATTCTTTGAATAATTTTATTTATATCATCTATTTGTAAAACTAGCATAAATACTCCTTTCGCCAACTCCTTAAATATAAATCCACAGTTTAGCACTCATCATTGCAATATATGAGCTTAATAAAATTTTTTGAATTACCTTTGGGTAGTCCTTCAAAATTTTATCAACCTCCTATATCACAAGCATAAGCACTATCCTATAAATTTCTATTTCAGGATTAGGCTTGCATTTATAAGAATATAGTATCACTATTTTAGATTTTGATAAATAAAAATTAAAGTTAATGGGGGATTTTAAAACAAAAGCAAGGTGAGAGATCACCTTACTATAATTACTTGATAAACTCAACTACCTCTTCAAAAGGTACTCTTAGTTGGCTTGATTGTTCATTGATTCTATATCCAAAAGGTAGTACTAAAGATAGTTGCCATTTTTTTGGATCAAGTCCCAGTATCTCTTCCACTTTTGTTTTATCAAATCCTTCAATAGGACAAGAATCGATCCCTTTTATTGCACCTGCTGTCATCATATTCCCTGCTGCTATATATGTTTGTCTAGCTGTCCAAGCATATGTATTTTCATCAGATGATAAAGTATTATCTAAGTGTCCTGCATAAAGTCCAAGGTAGAAGTCTTTTTTCTCTTGAGGCATTTCACGTCTAGCAAATCTTTTTGCTGGAATACCACTTTCAACCTTTACACAATCAATACCAGCTAAAACAATCACTAAATGAGAACAAGTAGTGATTTGTGGTTGATCCCAGCAAGCAGGTCTAATTCTTGCTTTTAAATCCTCGTTTGTGATAACTAAAAATTTCCATGCTTCCATACCAAATGAACTTGGTGATTTTCTACCTGCTTCTAAAATATATTTTATATCTTCATCAGATATTTTTTTTGTATCATCAAATACTTTACAAGCATGTCTGAAATCCATTGCTTCGCTAAATGTTTTTTCCATAATATTCTTTCCTTTTTAATTTATATTGATTTATCTAATATTTTTTCTACCACATCAAGGGTGATAGTTTCTTTTTCACCAAATTTTGTAAACCCATGTTTTTCTAAAAGTATTGTTACATTTTCTTTGATATTTTGATCTTTTGTATAAGATGATATTTTAAGATCTACATTTAATGATCTATATAAATCCTCTATTTTATCTATAACTTCATCTACATTATTTGTATCCATACTAAATACATTTCTTCCCATTTGAAGAAGTTTATCTTTTTTTTGCTCTTTTAGTTCTCTAAAAAGGTTTGGTTGAATTATTGCTAGGGTTCTTGCGTGATCTATGCCATATAGTCCACTAAGTTCATGACCTATATAGTGTGTTCCCCAATCTTGTGGTACTCCAAGACCTATAAGCCCATTTAGTGCTTGGTTTGCAAGCCACATTAGGTTAGAGTACCAAAGATCATCTCTTATTTCGTAGTTCTGTGAAAGCTGCCACAGTGCACGAAGTATACCCTCACTATAATTATCCTGAGCTAAAAATCCGTGTTGATAAGTAACATATTGTTCGCAAGTGTGTACAAAAGTATCAATTAATCCATTTATTAATTGTCTCTCATCTAAAGATTTTAAAACATTTGGATCTAAGATAGAGAATTTTGGGTAAGAATGGAAAGAGTGAAAAAATCTTTTCTCTTTTGTTTCTGCTTTTGTAATAACTGATCCTGTATTTGATTCACTTCCAGTTGCTGCTAAGGTTAATATCACTCCAATTTCAAGAGCTTTTGAGGCAGAATATTTGCCTTCTAAAAGATCCCATCCATCACCATCATAATAATAAGCATTTGCAATATATTTAGCTCCATCTACAACAGAACCTCCACCTACAGCTAATACATAATCTACTTCATTTTCTCTTCCATAGCTTATAGCTTTATCTAAAGTTTCTTTAGTAGGATTTGCCTCTACTCCTCCAAACTCAAAAAAAGTATGATCTTTAAGTGCATCAGCTGTTTGATCATATACACCATTTTTTTTAATACTTCCTCCTCCATATAAAAGTAGAACCTTTTTATCTTGAGGGATTAGTTTTGAGATTTTTGAAATTTTACCTTGACCAAATTCTATTTTGGTAGGGTTTTGATATGTGAATTGCATTTTTCCCCTTTGAAAAATCAATGTTTAAAATTTAATAGGGAAATTATAATTTATTTAACTTAAAATATTCTTACTTTACTTTAGGTAAGTAATGTAATTAAACTAGTCCTTATCAATTAAAAAAAGAAATAAAGGATTTAGAATCATTTTTATGATAGAATCCTGTTTTTAAAGGGTAATGAATTGGGATATATATCATTAAATAAAAACAATTTTTTCAACAATTTAGATTTTTACAGTAAAGTTTGTACAAAAGATAAAGTAGCTATAGCACTAAAAGATAATGCATATGGACATGGAACTCTAGAAGTGGCAAAAATGTGTAGTGAATATGGTATAAAACATGTTTTTGTACGAGATATGCGTGAGGTAGAGATCATAAGAGATTTTGACTTTGAGAGCATACTTGTACTTTATGATATCCCAAAAGAATATAATGAAAATATAATAGTATCAGTAAACTCCATATCCCACTTAAAACAAATCCCAGATAATTCAAAGATAGAGTTAAAAGTAGATAGTGGAATGAATCGTAATGGTATAATTGATGATGAATTTGAAGAAGTGTATGCAATAATAAAAGAGAAAAATTTTAAAGTGTATGGAGTATTTACCCATTTTTGTTGTGCCGATGAAGATAATGATATTACTTTTATACAAGAGCAAAAATTTTTAAAGCAAGTGGAGTTTTTCAAAAAAAATATTGATTATAAATTTAGAATACATTGTGCAAATAGTGCAGGGGCTTTAAAGGTAGATATGTCTAAATATGATCTTGCTAGAATTGGTATAGGATCATATGGATATCTTGATCTAGAAGAGGATAAATACTTAAAACCTGTATTACATCTATATGCAAATAAAATAGCAACAAAACATATAAAAAAAGGTGATCATGTGGGATATGGAAGTAAAGCTTTTATAGCTCCACATGATATGACTGTCTCAAATTATGATATGGGCTATGGAAATGGTTTCTTAAGACTTAGTGAAGATAAAAAATCTACTATAGCTGATGGAAGAGAGATTCTTGGTCGTATATCTATGGATAGTTTTGCCATTGAGGGGGATGATGAAATGGTATGTGCATTTGATGATGCCAAACAATTAGCAAAAGCCCATTCAACTATCACCTATGAGATCACAACTACCCTAAGCCCTTTTATAAAAAGGGTTATAGAGTAGAGGTATTTATTTAATATATTCTTTTACTCTTTCAATCTCAGATTTTGATCCAAAATAGATAGGTGTTTTTTGGAAAGCATCTTGGTGTACTATATCTAAGATTCTTTGCTGTCCATTAGTTGCTGCTCCACCTGCAAGCTCCATAATAAATGCAATCGGATATGCTTCAAATAATAGGTGTAATTGACCTTTAGGATGTGTTCTTGTAGCTGGTGATGAATAGATACCACCTTTTTTAAATAAAATCTGGTGTGTATCTAAAGAAAGAGAATCACTAAATCTAAGTCTATATCCATCAGTAAAAAATGATTCTATAAGCTCTTTATGCTCTTTTGACCACTCCCTTTGAATACCTGCTGTTGAGTTGATCTTACCTTTTTCACTTAGTGTGAATGATTCTTGCTGTACAAAGTCATTACCTTCATGTGTGAAGAATTTTACTCCCTCATTTTCAGTGGCAAAAACAAGTTGGAAAGTTGGTCCATATGTGATATAGATAGCTGCTTTTAGGTTTTTTGCACCTAGTTCATTTTCATAGATTGCAAAGATTGACCCTAGGGAGAAGTCAACATCTAAAAGATCAACATTATCAATAGTTGTATAACATACAATATATTTACCATTATCATTTAATGAAGTTAGCTCTTTAGAACGTCTCCCCATCATACCTTTGATACTTTTAACTTTTTTAAATTCATCTCTTATTATAGTTCTACAGTGTCCATAAACATCTGCATGAATTTGTTCATCTGATTTATTTAAATCTAAAAAATCAGTACAACTTTGAAATACATCTTTTTCAATATCTTCTGCAATATTTGTAATTGCATTAAAAACTTCAATCATCTAAAGTACCTTATTATTTTCAATTTTGAGCTCATATATTATTATAATATTGATTAATAGCAAATGAAAGGGCTATTGTTAAGCAGTTATCGTAGAATAGTATATAAAAAGAGAAAAACTTAACTTTTCTCTTTTCTATGATTATTTATAATAGTTTTCTAGAGTTTTTTTAGCTCTTTTAAATGCTTTTTTTGTAGTTTTACCAAAACCTCTAAATACACCATCTTTATTGAAAAACTCAACAGCTTCCATCTTATCACTGTTTTTGATATCAATCACTCTAAATATGTTAAACTCTTTTTTTAGCTCCGTTACTTCAGGAAATTCTTTCTGTGAAATCATTCTAATAGTCATAATAAATCCTTAATAGTAATATTTTATAACGATTATAAATAAATTAAACTTATACATTGTTTAAAATTTACACACATTTGTTATTTGTATGTAATCTTAAAATGGTAAAATTACACTCATATAAAATAAACCCAAATTATGTAATAGAATTTACAATAATTAGCATAAGTCATTGGCACTACAATATTCACAAAAAATCATCGCCTAACCTCTGGGTTAAGCTCAAATTTTTTATAAACATTGTATCACCAAGCACTCACACTACTTATATAAAGCTTATTGCATAATTTGGGATAATAGGGGAAATAGATGTTAAACATCGATAATGATAGTGTTTTTTATAGTTCACAAATTGATAAAGAATTAATTGAAAAAACTTTTGTAAGTGTAAAAGAGGAGTGTGATAGTGATAGAATTGGCTATTACAAATTGCCTCAAACTTCAAAAGATATAATTGTAAAACTTAAAGAGTATGAAAAAGAAAATAGTTTCTTAGCTGAAGCTAAAAATATTGTAGTTGTTGGAATCGGTGGTTCATCACTTGGTGCAAAAGCAGTTGATAGTATGTTAAACCATAAAAATAGCACGGGAAAAAATTTATACTTTTTTGAAAACTCTGATCCAATTAATATTTCAAAAACTCTAAATAAACTAAATAAAGAGGAGACTCTTTTTATCATTATCTCAAAATCTGGTGGGACTATTGAAACCACATCTATTTTTAAAACTATTATTGATAGATTTGGGATTGATCTAAATAGTGATGATACAAAAAGATTGATAGTGATTACAGATAATGGTTCAGCTTTATCGAAATTTGGTGAAGATTTTGGAATCAAAGAGTTTAATCTTCCTCTAAATGTAGGTGGTAGATTTTCTGTATTAAGCTCAGTTGGCATTATCCCTTTATATATTGCTGGATATGATGTGGAAGCTCTTTTATCTGGAGCAGGGGAACTTGTGGAGAATTTCTTTGATAGAAAAGAAGAACATCTATTTCAAAAAGCCTGTCATCTTTATAAGAACTGGGATAAAAATTCTATAAATGTATTATTTGCCTATTCAAACTCTTTAGAAGATTTTACTAAATGGTATGTTCAACTTTGGGGAGAGTCTTTAGGAAAGATTGATAAAGATGGTAAAAATGTAGGTCTTACTCCTATTGGACTTACAGGATCTGTGGATCAACACTCATTTTTACAATTAATTATCGAAGGACCAAGGGATAAAACAGTTACCTTTATCAATGTAGAAAACTTTGAAAATGATTTAGTAATTCCAGATGTATCTTTAAAAAATATAGAAAAAACAGATTTTATCAATGGTAAAAAATTTGAAGAACTTATCAATGCACAATGTGATGCAACAATGCAAAGTGTAAAAGATGTAAATGTACCAGCAGACAAAATTACAATACCAACTTTAGATGAGAGAAATTGTGGTACACTTATCATGTATTATGAAATCCTTACATCCTTAGTAGGAGTAATGTTAAATATTAATACTTATGATCAACCAGGTGTAGAGCTTGGAAAAGTGATCTTAGGTAAGAAGTTTCAAAACTAGTTATTAAAATAATCATATAAATTTATTTGGAGATATTATGTCAATTGCTATTATGACATCAGGTGGTGATTGTGCAGGGATGAATCCTGCAATTAAAGTGTTTGTTGATCAATGTTTTGATTATGAAGTTGAGCCTTATCTTATCTATGATGGACTAGAAGGTTTAATAGATGGACAAATAAAAAAAGCTACCCACTCAGATGTAGGTGGTATCATGCATGAGGGTGGTACTATCCTTGGATCATCAAGATCAAAAAGATTTTTTGAGTATGAGTATAGAAAACAAGCATATGAAAATCTTCAAAAATATGGTATCGATAAGATTGTAATCCTTGGTGGGGATGGATCCTTTAGAGCCTTAAATCAATTTTATAAAGATTTTGGTGTAAGTTTTGTAGGTGTACCCTCTACAATAGATAATGATATCTTCGGTACAGAGTATTGTTTAGGTGTAGATACTGCACTAAATATCATAAGAATGTCAATAGATTCTATCCGTGATACATCAGCCTCATTTAAAAGGGGATGTGTGATTGAAACTATGGGAAGAGATTGTGGATACCTTGCCTTAGTATCAGCCCTCACAAACGGTGCAGAAGTGTGTCTAATCCCAGAACTTGAATACGACCTTGATGCAGTAGGACAAAGACTTAAAAAAGAGATATCAGATGGTAGAAGATATATAGTATCCGTAGTAGCAGAGGGTACAGGGATGACACAAAAGGTTGTAGACTGGCTAGAAAATGACGTAGGTATAGAAACAAGAGCCACAATCCTAGGACACACCCAAAGAGGTGGAAACCCAACAGTACATGATAGACTTATGGCTGTAGAGTTTGTAACCCATGCAGTGAGAAAACTAATCTGTGATGATACAGATGAGGGACTAGTTGTGGTTTATAATAAAGGTGAATTTTCTTTTGTAACTATTGATTATGTAAATTCTGATACTTATAAGATAGAGCCACAGCTTTTAAATATGGCTTTGAAGCTTAGTCAAAATATACAGATAAAATGTGCAAAGTAAGCCCGATTTATTCTCTAGCACTTATCATTGCAACATATGAGACTGATAAAACTTCTTGATGCAATCCCGCACGAAGGAGGACAATTAGCGCTGCTAGTCCTGCGAAATTTTATCAATCCCCTATGTCACAAGCATAAGCACTATAGAATAAATCTTTATTTCAGTGGATTGGTAGAAAATGTATAATTGTAAATTCTTTGTTAATATCTACTTTTCTTTATAATCTAATTTTAAAATTAAAAAATATATAAAATAATTTCATATCTAGAATAGGTTAAATAGTATTTAAATGATTGGTTTAGAAGAAACTAATAGGATAAAAGGAAGATGTTTTATTAATACTAAATAAAAATTATGACATTATATGTGACATGGTTATAGTATAAAAATAAAATTTCAGAAGGAAAATAGTGGCTTCTAGAATTATAAGCTTTCAATTATCTAATGCAGAAGGGTTAGAAAAGATAATCTTTTTTGAAGGATTAGGGTATGATTTAGTTATCCATCCTACAATTCATGGTGAACCAATTTTGACAAGTCAAGCTTTTTATTATTTAAAAAATCTTGATTCTATTGCTAAATTAAGAATTAATCATAATCAGGAAAATTTAGATGAATACCAAATTGAATATTTGATAGATAATTATTTATTTGAATATAGTACGAACAATTTTGATTCTAAAATAACTACAAAAGTTCCAGAACCAACATTTTGGAGAGATAGTGTACACAATATATATCATAGGTATGATCAAGCAAATACAGAAGCATTAATTATAGATAAATATAATGATTCTTCTGTTATGAGTATTGAATCTATAGATAAAAATGTAGATTTAAGTGATTGGTGTATTCCAAAAAATTTCACTATGCCTATAATAGATGATTATGTTAAAAAAATGCAGGCTCTTCTAAACGAAAAAGTAATGTTAATGATGATGCCATCTTCTGAAAAAGATGGATATATGGGCAAAATTAGAATATTTGAATCTGGAGATGGATTATTAGATTTATATCAAGCTGAAAGCTTAGATAATATAAGAATTGATAAAAATAAAGATGTTTATGTGATAAATAGTACTTTTAGTAGTGGATATGATGTTTATTTACCAATAGATAAAGTAGAATGTACTAATTTGTATAATCCATTATTATTGTCATATTATTTTTCAGGATTAAATGATAAAAATATATTAAATAGTTTTCTTAGTTTTTATAATGTGTTAGAATATTATTTTGAAGAAGCACCTCGTTTAAAGGGAATGACTGCAAGAACCGAAAGAGAACAATTAAAAGTTGTTTTAGATCTTTTAACAAATCATTCAGGAATAGACAGTTTTATAAATAGTGAAGATAATGAAGAAAAAGAAAAAATGGCAAATAATATTAGTACCTCTTCTAGTGTTCATATAGATAGATTAGATATTGAAAGTTCAGATTTAGTTAGTGCTTTATCAACATGGCTTTATGATATTAGGTGTGCTATAGTACATTCAAAGAAAACAAGAAGAGGTAATACAACTGCAATATTTGAACCATATTCTAGTGAAGCAGATAATGTTAAAGTATCGTTACCAATAATAAGATGGTTATCAATCTTATGTATAAAAAAAGACCATTTTTTAGGAAATGGACGTTCTAGTTTATAAATAGAACTAAACTTGAACCAAAACATAAAAATTAAACAAACAAAACAAAGCATTAAGTAAATAAAAAGCATACCGATAAAAAATAGATAGTATCGAGACAAGTATATAAAAAACAAAAAGATATACATTTGTAAAAACTTCGATACTATTAACCTCTTTTAGTAACCAAATTTCCAACAAACTATCAAATGAATTTCCTTGACCTATTATATGTAGAAACAGGCTTAGAGGGTAGAATAGTGTGAATATTATAGTGACTATTGGAGATAACAGTTGTTCATATGTGGTTACTCCAAAAAAGTAGTGCACTATTGGATTTAGTACTAGAAATATCCAGAGGTTGAAAAATAAGAAAGCCACCACTTTATTTAGCTCTTTGAAATATTTTATAAATAAGAATATATAAAATACTCCAGATATGGATAACCATAGGGATAATGAAAATAGAAGTTTTGGAAAGATTGTGATTATTAAAAGTAGGGTTAGAAGTAGGGTGCTGAAAGATATAAGTTTAATATTGTGTCGTAAAAGATAAAAGGCTAGTGCAAACATCATAAAGGCTCTTAGAAATGATGCTACAAAATCTATATAATAAAGGTATGAAAATAGTACAAACATTGTTATAAGCAAAATATCTGCTTTTGCATTTCTATAGGGGAAATATCTTTTTTGAATTGGCTTATATAAAATACTTGATATCCAAAATATTATGATAGATATGATACCTAAATGAAAACCTGAAATAGCTACAAGATGAGATACACCATAGTTGGCAAAAGTATCTCTTAAAAAAGGATTTGAGTTTGTTGCTAGAAATAAAGCTCCGTAGATTTCTGTGATATTTGAGTTTGTATGTTGATTTTCTATTTTTTTATAGAAGTGGTTTTTATGATGGATTATATTGGGATCATGGTTTATATTTATGGTGTTTGTATAGAAACCTTTTAGATAGGATAAAAAGTCTATTTTTGTGGTGATGATATTTGCTTCTATAAAGTCAAATTTTTTTATGGCTAAGTCTTTATTTGCTGAGGTGAAGTATGTAAACTCTTGGGTGGATATTTTGAGTACATTGTACTTTTCTTTTGGGTAGATATTTTCTATAAATCCTTTTATGGGATATATCTCTTCATATTTGAGGTTTTTGTATTGGTAAAATAGATAGGAGAGATTTAAGAGAAATAAGAAAGTTAAGATGAAGGATAGTTTTATCCACTCATCTTTTGTTTTTAATAACTCGAGGGGTTCGTTACGCACCTGCTTTAGTTTCTAAGAACTCTTCATAAGAGCCTTTGAAATCTATGATTGATCCATCTGGTTGGATTTCGATGATTCTGTTTGCGTATGCATCCAGTAACTCACGGTCATGTGATACACAGATTACAGAACCTTCATAGTTATGTAAAGCTTCACCAAGAGCAATAATTGCTTCAAGGTCAAGGTGGTTTGTAGGCTCATCTAGAAGTAGGAAGTTTGGTTGTTCTAGCATGATTTTACTTAGCATCATTCTATGTTTTTCTCCCCCTGAACAGCTTACAACTGATTTTTCTTGATCTTGTCCGTTAAATAACATTCTACCAAGACAGTTTCTAATCTCTGAGATATCTGCATCCCTATCAAAGTTTCTTAACCAATCATATAGTGTAATATCACCTTCGATTAAGTCTGTAGTATTTTGTGGGAAGTATCCACTTTGTACTGTTGCACCCCAGTGAACAGTTCCTGAGTCCGCTGCTAAGTTTTCAGCTAGGATTTCACAAAGAGTAGTTTTACCAATACCATTTGGTCCAATAAGTGCGATCTTATCACCTTTATCAAGCATGATACTTACATCTTTTAATACAACTTTATCATCATAAGATTTTGAGATGTTTCTTACATCAAGGATCTCTTTACCAACTTCTCTTTTTTGTTTAAAGATAATTGATGGATCTCTTCTACTTGATACTTCAATCGCTTGGATATCTAGTTTTTCCAGCTGTTTTTGTCTTGAAGTTGCTTGTTTTGCTTTTGATGCATTTGCAGAGAATCTTCTTACGAAGTCTTCAAGTTGAGCTTTCTCTTTTTGTTTTTTATCATGGTCAGCTTGTGCTTGTTTTTGTACAAGTGTTGAAGCGATATACCAATCATCATAGTTCCCAGTAAACTCTCTGATCTTTTTAAAGTCAACATCAAAG
>CAYFGQ010000029.1:0-38788 GCA_964342525.1 uncultured Arcobacteraceae bacterium | reverse complement strand
TTGATCTTTTTCATTGTATTTAAATTTTAAACTATTACTAGTTACTTTTATAGCTTTATTGCATGGTTTTTTATTATCTCTTTGTGTTTCTATACTCCACCAGTTTATTATCTTATATAGGAGTAGGGGATTGTTATCTAGATAATAAACCTCTTTTGAAAATAGACTTGAGGTGAAAAGCAGTATAAAAAGATATCTCTTCAAATATGAACCTTTAGTATTTGTAATAGCTTACTACAATTTATTTTTAAAGCAAATTATGTTAATTTCTCAACATGAAAAAATATCTATGTCTTAAAGCTAGTGCAGGTTCTGGTAAAACCTTTGCACTTAGTGTTCGTTATATCTCTTTGATGCTTCTTGGTGCAAATCCTACCGAGATTCTTACCCTTACTTTTACAAATAAAGCTGCAAATGAGATGAAAGAGCGTATTTTTAATACACTTTTTACTCTAGGTGATGATGAGATATATCTAAATGAGATAGCTAAAAATACAGGTTTAGATATAAAAACAATCCTTGGCAAAAAACCATATATGCTCCAATCTTTTATAAGCTCAGAGCTTTCAATTTATACAATTGATAAGTTTGTAAATAAAATACTTAGAGAGTTTTGTGGATATGCTGGGGTAAACGATGATTTTGAGATCAAAGAGGATAGAAAGTTAGAGCTTACTTTTAAGTTTTTAGAGTCTTTAGATAAAAAGCAGTTTGATGACTTTGTGGAGTTTTTTTCTTATGAGTCTAAAAAGTTTGATTCTCTTATAGATATTTTTAAAAGTTTGATTGAAAAAAATGAAAACTTTGATCCAGTATACCTTGAAGCTGGCTCAATTGATCTACAAAAAGAAAATGTACTAAAATATGCTTATCAAATAAAAGAGTATGTGCTAAATCAAGATAAAGCCTCAGCTTCAGCTCTAAAATCGGTAGCCTTTGATGATTTTGATTCTCTAATGGATAAATCGAAGACTTGGGGTTTAAAAGAGAGTTTTGCTCAGTTTTCTTACTTTAAAAAGTTTACAAGTCCATATATTGAAGATATATTTTTACAGTTTAGAGAGGAGCTTTCAAGATATTATCATCTGCGATCAGCTTATGCCCTATCAAAGTTTTTCACTTTATTTAAAAGTTTTGAGTTATTTAGGGATAAATATATCTCTTCACAAAACTATTTAGAGTTTAGTGATATTGCAAACCTTACTTATAAACTTCTATCAAACAATATCGATAAAGAGTTTTTATACTTTAGATTAGATTCAAAATATGAACATATCTTAATAGATGAGTTTCAAGATACTTCAGTATTACAATTTAAGATACTAAAACCACTTATTGATGAGGTGATATCTGGATGTGGAAGTGGGTTTAAAAGCTTTTTTTATGTGGGTGATACAAAACAATCTATTTATAGATTTAGAGGTGGAAGATCAGAGCTTTTTGATTATGTAAGTAGCCTATATGAAAAACTTGAAGTGGAGTCTTTAAATACCAATTATAGATCATGCTCAAATGTAATAGAGTATGTAAATGATATCTTTTTAAAACTACCAGCTTATGAATATGAAAAACAGCTTTTCAATAAAAATGGTGGATATGTAGAGGTATTTAATAGTGATAAGTTTGGATCTGAAGAAGAGTTTGAAGATATCGCTTTTAAGATAGATGAGCTGATGAAAAATGGAGTTGATCCAAACTCTATCTCAATCCTTACCTATACAAATGGAGAAGTGTTAAATCTATTTAATTTTTTAAGTGAAAGGTTTAAAGGGATAAAGATAAGCACAGAGATGACCTCAAAACTTATCAATCAACAAAAAGTAAAAGCTATCATCAATCTTATTAAGTTTTACTATTTTAAAGAAGAAATATATAAAGAGAATTTTAATTCACTTATAGGAGCTGAGCCTACGAGTGATATAGAGTTTAAGATAGATATTTATAAAAGTTCACTAGAGACTATTATCACATCCATAAGTGAGTATTATAAGCTGTTTGATAAAGATGTGATCAAGTTCCTTGAAGTATGTAACCCATACGATGGAATAGTTGATTTCATTTATGAAATAGACCATTTCGATACAGCTATGGAGCCAAAAGAACAACATGGTCTGCAGATCTTAACTATCTTTAAATCAAAAGGGCTAGAGTTTGATACTGTAATTCTTCTTGATAGAATGAAAAGAAAAAATTCAGATAAAAGCTCACTTCTATTTGACTATGATAAGATTGATCTAAATACTATCTATTATAAGATAAAAGGACTAGAGAGCTTCAATAAAGACTACGAAGAAGCTATAAAAAAAGAAAAATCTCTAGGTCATACAGATGAGTTAAATGTACTATATGTAGCCCTAACTCGTGCAAAAAACAATCTTATCATCATAAAAAAAGGTGAGAAGTCTGTATTTGATAGTGTAGGAATAGGGAGTGAAAATAAATCCATAGGAACTTTAGAAGTAAGTACTGTACCAAAAATAGCTCCTAAAGAGGTACAAAAGGTAGAATACAAACCATTAAATCTAGGACATCAAAATATAAAAGTGGCAAAAGAGATAAAAGAGGATACCATCTATGCAAAATATTTTGGTATAGCTACCCACTATGTACTAGAGATGATGGATAAGTTTGATGATGAGTCCTTAGAGTTTGCTCTAAGTCTTAGTTATAGTAAATATGCTTCATATCTAAGTGATAGTGATTTTGAAGATATAAGATCAAGGGTAAAACAGCTGATTGACTCAGAACAGTTCCAAGCTATTGCAAAAAATAAAACCTTTACTAAAGAGCAATCTTTGATATTTAATGATGAACTAAAGATCATAGACCTTCTTTTAAAAGATGATAAAGAGATGATCATCTGTGATTATAAAACCACAAAAACATCCCATACTGAACACTTTTCTCAAGTAAGTTTATATAAAAAAGCTATAGGGGTTATACACCCTGAACATAGTGTTCAGGGGTATTTGATTTATCTTCATAAGGATGGATTGGAATTTTTAGAGGTTTGATATTTAAAAAGCTTTTGAATTAGGCACAGCAAATACAAAACTAGGTTTTTTAGTTGCCACATCAATTATTATACAAGCAGTACCATTTTTTCCTGATGTTCCTAAGGAAAGTACTGTGGTTGTTTCAGTACATTTTACTAAGGATTTACAAGGATTAGCTAGGATATACATAGCGGGAACATAAAGATAATTCTCCATTGAAATAGTAGGGTTATCATTATTTGTATATTTAATGATTCCATCTTCTTGTATTTCTAAAGTTTCAGTTGCAGGAGTAGTTTTATTTTCATTTGTTAGAGTTGTACCACTAAAAGCTTTTAGGGGTACAGGATTAAAAGGTGTATAAGCTGTAATTTGATGTTGTTTATTTTCGTATGTAATTTCCCCACTAATCGTAACTAATGACTTATTTGTTGGATTATATTTACGATCAAATGTTAAGTTAAGTAGGTTTTCTATTTTTAAGGTATTGTTATCAAAAGACATGGTTTCATCAAAATAATAGTTTTTTGCATTTACTCCATCAAAAGAAATACTAATATCTACGGCATAAGTATTTTTGATGATTCCTTTATTATTATTTCTTAAATATTTTGCCTGAATAGATAAAAATGAAAAAGGTGAAAAAAATTCATTTAATGGATAATATCCACTAAAAGCAGCTAGATTATCGATTTTGCTGTTTTGTTGTTGAGTTTTTTCTAAGTTAGATTCTTTAATATTTTCTTTTGAAGGATGTGTGATAATTGTTTGTAATGAACGGGACTTGCTATTTTTACCTTCTATGATTATGTTATTACAAGCAAATCCTTTATCTGCAGCAGTACCCATTATCAAGGTTTCAATTGCAATAGGGGTCTTTTTATTTTTAGTAAGTGCAAAAAGGGTAAAGTAATACATATTCATATTGTAAACATAAATATCAACATCTTTTAAGTTACCATCATTTAAGGCATAATCATATTTTATAGAATTGTTTTCCCCTATTTTCAGGACTTCTTTATATGTAGGGGGTTCCCCCTCTGGAGATATATTATGATAATATGTTCCTTCATACAAAGAGTTTTCGATAGGATTATTATAAGTATATCCTATTATATTTTCAATTACATCTCCAGTAGTTATTGTTCCTTTACATTCTACAGTTGGTTCATTTATCTTATTAATTCTAGTGAATTCTATCTCAATGATCATATCCCCAACTTTATGTTTTAGGGTATTATTCTCAAGTTCTCCTGAGATTTCAGCTGTATATGACTCTTTACCGTTTGTTGATACAACTAAATAGACAAGGTATATTTTGATACCACCGATAACAAGAATATTTGTATCAATTGTAAGAAAAGCTCCAGGAGCAGTATTTAAACTATAATAACCATTATAAGGTAGAATAGCAGGAGTTTCTACTATTGATGGGATTTCAATTTTTGAATTTGTATATTTTTCTAAAATTTCACGGTGAAGTTGTGATAATTCATTAACTTGATTTATTTCATTGTTTTGATTTTGTTCCATAGCGTTTGACCCTTTTATCTTTATGGTAAATTAGCTTTTTAGAATACAGTTCTAAAATTGCACCTATACTTTAAAATATCTAAATTATAAAAGAAAAGTGTGATGAATTGTAACGAAAGTGTCTCTTTTTTTGAAATTAATCTTACTTGTGAATTTTTTACCCAAATAGCTTTTTTATTATCAAGTTATTGAATTTTTCATTCTCTTCAAATTGGGGAAAGTGAGCTGATTTGTCAAAGGTGATGAATTCCTTTTTGGCAGCTTTTATTTTTTCAAAATACTCTTTTGTCAAATCATAATTGATGATATAGTCTTCTTTTCCATGTATAAAATAGATAGGGACATCAATCTCTAAAATATCTTCCATTAGATTGTTTTGATAATAAAATTCTATTTTTTCTTTATGTTGAGAAAGAGCCTTTAGTTTGTCTTTGAAGTTATAGTGTTTAAAAGTAAAAATAGGTGAAAGAGCTATTTTTATAAGAGTAGATAACTTTTTATCGAAAAACATACCACCGTATTTTATACTTAGTGAGAGTAGTTTTTTTGTTCTTTTATTAAGATCAATCTTCAAAATATTTTCTTTATTGATTCTTTCAATAGATAGTAGTTTTTTTAGATCTTTTTTCTTTTTAATTAATTGCTTTAGTTTTTCATGTGCAATATTATCACTTTTTATAGGATCAGCTACTTGAGAGATTGCTATATAAGATATATAATCATTTGAGTATTTTTTTATGGTTTTCATACCTAAAAGGGTTCCCATTGAGTGGGCTAGTAGATATATTTTTTCTTTTTTAAATCTTGTTTTTAGATAGGTAGTAAGCTCGTGGATATCTTTTATAAATCTTTCAAGGTTTAATGACTTAGGATTAATATCTTTATGATTTGATTTACCTTCACCCCTTTGATCCCAGTATACTACTGTAAAATGATTTTCAAGTTTTTGATTAAATTTAGTGAATTGAGCTGTTTGTGCAGTACCACCATGGAGGATCAATAAAATGGGATTTGTGATATCTATCCCTTTTATCATAATAAACTGGGGAGTTTCCCCGATATTTATAATTTTTGATTCGTTGATATATTGTTTCATGGGGTTTTATTTTTGAAATTGTTTTATCTTCTTTTCCCAATCACCAGCCCATCCTTGTGATAGTGCTTTTTCAGATATTTTGATAAGTTCATCATATTTTTTTTGTTTTTCTAAAATAGCACTTAGTTTTTCATATCCTATATGTGAAGGAAGTGGTTTATTTAATACTTGTGCTATTCTTGGAGCAAAATTGATATGGGTATAACAAGCACCTATAAGTACTTTCTCATCTGTGGCGGATTTAATTTTTGCTTCATAAAAAGAGTGCATCTCTAAGATCATAGAATTATCTAAAGGATCAAAAGAATCATATATTTTACTCTCTACCTTACTTTCTACTGTTTCGTGCTCTGAAGTGATTTTATACATAGCTATTAAAAATGAAAGAGGATTTTTATTTGTTCCAAATAGTTCTTCTTTAGATGAGGAGTTTTCTTTATATGTGTTTGTTATATACTCCTTTTCCTCATCTGTAAATCTATTTTGCCACCAATCTGTTAAGATGTAATACTCTATATAGTCATTTAGTGTTTTTTTTCTTTTAAATATATTTAATAAACTCAATTTTCAAGTCTCCAAAATTTATTTTTGAAATTATAACTTTTTAATATCAGAGTTAGGTTATATTTTAAAAGAATTAAAAAACACCATTTGAGTTACGGATTTTTCCACCATTTAATAAAGAATAAAATCTCATAAATCCATCTATAGCTTGGATAGAATCCCAATGCTCTACAATCTGACCATCTTTGATTCTCCAATTA
Organism: uncultured Arcobacteraceae bacterium; assembly: GCA_964342525.1. GTDB lineage: Bacteria > Campylobacterota > Campylobacteria > Campylobacterales > Arcobacteraceae. The sequence continues at coordinate 32,399 of CAYFGQ010000029.1, read as the reverse complement.
TCTGTGATATTCATACCTTTTTTATCATTTCCCCTATCTGCTTTTTTCATAGTAGCGTGTGAGTGGAAAAGGACATGGTCTCCATCTGCAATGATTTGTTTTACATCATAACAAAAATCTGGAAAAGTTTTTGTAAAATCTTTTATAGTTCCAACTATTCCTTCCATACCATCTGGTATATTTCTATTGTGTTGAATATATGAAGAGTTATTATAGTTTTTAAGTACATATTCTAAGTTATGATTATTCATAAGATTTTGAACAAAGTCTGTTACTAATTCAACATTTTTAATCTCTTCTTCACTCCAGTGGCTCTTTTTTAGATTTTCTAGGTCTATTTTTATTGTTTCCATTTTAGGATTCCTTTATTATTTAAGCATATAGTTTGTTGTCAAACTAATTTTATAGGGTAATTATAGTTTGATATCAAACTAAAGTCAAGAGGTAAATGGATTTATTTGAAATTAATTAGTATTTTTATTAAAAAAAGGGGATTTTCCCTTTTTCTTTTGAGTGAATATTTTGATCAGTAGTTACATTTAGATGATGGATTTATCTCTTCTTTTTCAATATTCATTGAAGCTTTACCATTTTTAAAAGTGATGATCCAAATACTATCAAAATCTTTTCCATGCCATTTTGGTGGATTTTCTATACCTAAGCTTTTTGCAATATCATGAATCACGCTATGCTCCCAAACTAGTAAAACAGTACCTGTTTTCTTTTTAAGCTCTTTAGCAACATTCCCAGTTTGTTTTTCTCCAAATGAAGTGTTGATTTTTAGATTATACTTAATAGCAAATGGGGTAACCGTTTGAAACATCCTAGAGTGTTTTGTCTCTTCTCCCAGTGATAAACTTGGTACATAGGTGTAGTCTGGTACTCCAAATTTTTTATGTAGTACAGCTGGAAGTTGCAAAGCACGATTTTGCCCTTGACATGATAGGTTGTCACCACTTTTAGGTTTTTCACCGTGGCGTACAATTACTATTTTCAGGTTTTCATCTATTACTGGTGATGCAAGAAGACCTTGAAGTAAAAAGGCACATGCTATGAATCCAGAGGTAATGAGTAGTAGAAGTTGTTGTTTTTTCATGGTTTATCCTTTTGTTAGTTAGGGATTTGACTATTATTTTAATTATAAGGAATAAAAGTTTTTAAGAAGTCTCTTTATTTTTGAATTTTGTAGTTTTATTTTTTGATTTCAAGTTTGGACTATTTGTAGAGATATATTATGCTTTAGAAAATAAATGGATTCCAACCTATAGATATAACTTTAACAGTTTCTGAAGGATAGTATTCTGTATTAGGAGGTCTATTGTCATTATGTTGTAGATTATATTTGGAAAAGCTGATCCTAAATCTACCTAAATAACTTGATTGATACCCTATCATGATTGTTCTCCCCCAGCCATATAAGTTATCTTCTGCTTTTTCTAAGAGCATAGAGGAAAGTTCAGCTGCTATGAAATAATTGTCTACGTAAAGTTTTCCCATAAGTCCTGTAGTAAGTATGAAAGGATCATCAATATTTATTACTCTTGCTATTATCCCAAGTTTAAAATCGCTTGTATTTTTTACTTGATCTAAATCACTAAATATGCTTATTCCAAGATATGAATCTTTTATATTATTTTCATAAGATACTTTTGAGTATATTGGATAAAACTCAGCGTTTCTTTCATCTGCAACTTGACTAAAAAGAATATTGGGAAGAAATAAAATAAAAAAATAGATAGATGTTTTTTTCATAAGTCTCCTAATTTGAAGTTAAAAGTTTATCTAAAAATTAGTAGTATTTGTGTAACTATATTACAATCTGCAATATTTTCACCCCACTAAAAAAATAAAAGCTAAAATACCTCCATGAAAAAAGATATCTACCAAAAAATGGAAATTTTATCAGATAGTGCAAAATATGATGTAAGCTGTAGTTCTAGTGGAGCTGAACCAAGCCACAAAAAAGGTGAGCTTGGGGCTACTCATCAAAGTGGTATATGCCATACTTTTACTGCTGATGGTAGGTGTGTATCTTTATTGAAAGTCTTACTTACAAATCATTGTATTTATGACTGTGCTTATTGTATAAATCGCTCGTCAAATGATATCCCTCGGGCTGCTTTTTCTCCTCGGGAATTGGCAGATATCACTATTAATTTCTATAAGAGAAATTATATTGAAGGGCTTTTTTTGAGCTCTGGTATTATTGGTAGTGAGGATAATACTATGAATATGATTTTAAGGGTTTTGAAGATTCTTAGACATGAGCATAGGTTTAATGGATATATTCATGTGAAACTTATTCCGGGGAGTGATGAGAGGTTGATTGATGAGGTTACGCAATTGGCTTCTAGGGTTAGTTCAAACATTGAGCTTCCTAGTGATAATTCTTTAAAACTTTTGGCTCCAAATAAAACTAAAGCTCAGGTGTTGCAACCTTTGAAATTGGCTAGAGATATCTCTTTAGAGAGGGAAAGGAAAGTAATACCTATGAGTACTCAGCTTATTGTGGGTGCTACTCCTGAGAGTGATTTTGATATCCTGAGACTTACTTCAAATCTTTATGATAAAGCACTATTAAAGAGGGTTTATTATAGTGCTTATATCCCTGTAAATGATGATAAAAATTTACCAGCTGTGGTAAATAAACCACCTCTTTTAAGGGAACATCGTCTTTATCAGGCTGATTGGTTACTTAGGTTTTATGATTTTTCTTATGATGAGATAGTAGATCCTCTTCATCCAAATCTTGATGAAGAGCTTGATCCTAAGACTTTTTGGGCATTAAACCATTTGGAGCATTTTCCTATTGATATAAATAGAGCTAGTAAAGATGAGTTAATACGAATACCCGGAATTGGGGTGAGGGGTGCTTTTAAGATTTTGAAGGCTAGGAGATTTAAAAGACTTAATTTTGATGATCTTAAAAGGCTTCGTATATCTATGAAAAGGGCTAAGTATTTTATTGAGGCAAATGGGGATTATCAAAAGCAGGTGGCTATGTATCCTGAAAATATAAAAAGAGCTTTACTTAAGCCAGTGATAAAAACCACACAGCCATCTTTATTTGATGTGGATTATTCTGCTATTACGGGAGAAATCTAAATGATAGCTGTTTATGATTCTACTTTTGAGGGGTTTTTAACTCTTATTTATAAAGTATATTATGAAAAACTCAAACCATCAGAGATAAAAAGGCAGATGCCTCAAACCCTTTTTTTAGATGAGATAGTAGAGATACAAACAGATATGGATCACGCTGATAAGGTTTTAAAAGGTTTAAATAGTAGATTTGAAAAAGAGAATTTAGATAGGATATTTCATATCTTTATGTGTGATTCTAGGGAGTTTGAACTAAGTCTTTTAGAATATATTATCATAGGGTTTAAAGATCAAAAACAACTCTCAAATATCAATATCTCAGCTATTGATTATATCTTAAATCTTGAAAAGGAGTTGTTTTCTACTGTGCATAAGATGTATGGTTTTGTAAGGTTTGAAGAGCTTAAGGATGGTACTTTATATGCTAAAATCGATAATAAATTCAATATAGCCTATTTTTTAGGAAAGCACTTTTTGAAAAGATTAAACAATCAAAACTTTATCATCCATGATATAAAAAGGGAACTGGCTTTTCTTAAGATGGGGGAAGATAGTTCTATTCAAAAAGTAAGCGATTTTGATATGCCAACATATTCAGTTAAGGAAGAAAAATTTCAAAAGCTTTGGAAGAGATTTTTTTCATCAGTTACAATTGAATCAAGGGAAAATAAAAGGGCACAAAGAAATTTTGTACCTTTTATTTATCGTACTTATATGAATGAGTTTAGCTCTTAGGCTATAAAGGTATAGTAACTCTTAGTGTAGTTTCTGGTGGATTTGAATAAGCCTCTATATCACCACCAATATCTATCATAATGTTTTTTGCCACATGTAGACCCATACCAAGTCCACTTGCTGTTTTATCTTTATAAATGGCATTGAAAATTTTTGCTATGTTTTTGTGTTTGATTCCACCAGCATTGTCTGTAAACTCTATGGTCATTAGGTCATTCGTTTGTTTGATATTTATCCCTAATATTGAGTTGTTTTTATCATCTATAGATCTAAATTCATCCACAGCATTATCTATGATGATGATAAATACATGACGCATACTACTTTTTTGTACATCTGCGTAAAACTCTTTATAGTGAATATCTTTTTTATCAAAGGCATTGTGCCCATTGATTACACAGGTTGTGTAGTGTTTTAGATCATCCTTATACATATTTAAAGCATCCATGATAAGCTCAAAGATATTTACTTGTTTTTCAAGTTTTACTTCTGAGTTTGTAAGGTGGTGTAGTGAGTTTGCAATATTTGCAATCTCTGATACACTATTATCTAAAGTATTTATCTCTGTACTCATTCTATTTGAGAGCTTTTCATCATCTAACTCATTTATATCAAGTTTTAGCATCTCTGTTGAGCCTTTGATAGTGGTTAGTGAAGAATTTAATTCATGAGTAAGACCAGAGGAGAGGTTGTATAGGGTATTTAACTTTACACTTTGGATTAGTTTCTCTTCTAGTTCTTTTTCAACGGAGATATCTTTTTGGATAGATAGATATTTTGTGATCTCTCCATTTTCATCTTTTATTGGTGATACTATCCATTCTACCCAATATGTGGATCCATCTTTTTTATAGTTTATATTATGCCCTTTAAAGGTTTCACCCTTTAAGCAAAGCTCTTTTAGTCTCTGGGTCTCTTCTTTTTGGGTTTTTTTTCCTTGAAGTATTTTAGGGGATGATCCTAATATCTCATTTTCTTTATATCCTGTAAGTGCTAAAAATGCAGGATTTACGTATTCAAATTTTAGATTATCAAAATCTGTATTTGTAATCGCGATGGCATTAAATGATTGTATAAATATATTTTCTAATAGTTTTTGATCTGGTAACACCATATGTCCTTCTAATTGATTATTTACAATAATAACTTAAATAGGCTTATATGAAAAGGTTATGGTGTTTAAAAAACATACATTTTATGTAGTTTTTTTGTTAATTTTTTTTTAAATTATTTTTATCTAAAATGTAAGAGAACTTTAATTATTTTTTATAAAGGCAAAATGAATGACTAAAAATATTCATATCTTTGATCAGTTTACCTCTAAAGAGTCCTTAAGTGGTGTATTATTATTTATCGCAACTGTTTTAGCAGTAATAGTTGCAAATTCACCTTTTGGGCAATTATATTACGATCTTTGGCATTTGCCTCTTGGTTGGACAATTGCTGATTATAATATAACTATGTCTTTGACCATGTGGATAGATGATGGTCTTATGGCATTATTTTTTTTAATGGTTGGGCTTGAAATAAAAAGGGAGATGCTTATAGGGGAACTCTCTTCACGTCATAAAGCAGCTTTTCCTGTAGTGGCTGCTATTGGTGGTATGCTTATTCCTGCTGCAGTGTATTTGTCCTTTAATCCAGATAACCCTATGGGCTTTGGAATCCCTATGGCTACAGATATCGCTTTTGCTCTTGGTATTATGATGCTCTTAGGTAAAAGGGTAAACCCTGCTTTAAAACTATTTCTTGTGGCTCTTGCTGTTGTGGATGACTTGGGTGCTGTTATGGTTGTGGCTATAGTTTATACAAGTGAGATAAATTCTCAGTTTTTTTTACATGCAGCTCTTGTATATGCTTTGATTTGGATACTAAATTTTAAAGGTATAAAACAGTTGTGGCCATATCTTGTTTTGGGTGTTTTATTATGGTTTTATATTCATGCTATAGGAGTACATGCAACAATTGCAGGGGTTTTACTTGCTCTTGCTATACCTATTAAGTCCCATATAAATGAAAAAAAATTTATAGAAGATCAGAAAAAATTTGTGGAAGATTTTGAAAGACATATTGATACTATACCTATTTTAAATAAAAAACAATTAGAAGACCTGGAACATATGGGAAGTGCTTATCATAAGGTACAAAATCCATTATTAAAACTTGAGCATGATCTTCATAGTTTTAGTGCTTTTTTTATTATGCCTTTATTTGCATTTTCTAATGCTGGTGTTGTGATCGATTTTGGCTCTATCTCTAGTCATTTGATGGTAGTTTTGGGTGTGATTTTTGGATTGATTATTGGTAAACCTATTGGGATATTTTCTTTTACATATATTGCTTGTAGGCTTGGCATAATAAAAAAACCTAAAAATATATCTTGGATGGATATTTTAGCTGTTGGGTTTTTAGGTGGTATAGGATTTACTATGTCCATATTTATCACTCATCTTGCTTTTACAGATGAGGGATTAATTGATGCGGTCAAACTTGGGGTATTTATAGCTTCTTTTATAGCGGCTATTATTGGAGTGATTTTATTACTAAATAAAGATAAAATAAATAAACAAAAACATACTACAAAGTGACTAATTTTTGATGTAATATCTTTTTATGGATTACATCAAAAGGCATAAACCAAAACCATATAAAAGATGGAGAAAAAGAGTTCAAGGTAGAAGTACAAAATATATCAAAAAATGTTATCATAAACCTACTCGTTTTAAAGAACCATGGTAAAAGGATAAAAGATGCCAGATATTTCAAGTATGAGAAATGAATATATTTTAAAAGAACTTAGAAGAGCTGATCTTGATGATAGCCCATTTAAACAGTTTGAGCATTGGTTTAATGAAGCTATAGATAATAACCTTATAGAAACCAATGCCTTTACTTTAGCCACAGTTGGAAGTGACTTAAAACCATCTCAAAGAACAGTATTGCTTAAGATGTATGATGAAAATGGATTTGTATTTTTTTCAAACTATAATAGTAAAAAAGCAAAACAAATTGAAGAAAATCAAAATGTATCAGCCCACTTTGCTTGGCTTGGCTTAGAGCGTCAAGTGCGTATAGAGGGAAAGATAGAAAAGATAAGTAAAACAGAATCTTTAAAATACTTTTTATCTAGACCTAAAGGTAGCCAGCTAGGAGCTTGGGTATCTCAGCAAAGTGAAGTGGTGAGCTCAAGGAGTGTACTTGAAGCTAAATTTGAAGAGATAAGAAAAAAGTTTACAAAAGGGGAAATCCCTTTTCCTAGTTTTTGGGGTGGTTATATTATAAAGCCAGATTTTTTTGAATTTTGGCAAGGTGGTAAAGATAGGCTTCATGATAGGTTTGCATATACCCTAAATGGTAAAGATTGGGATATAAATAGATTAGAGCCATAATTATTAAATAAGGAGAAAAGATGTTAAAAGATTTACTTTATACAGGCATAGGTGCAGCAACTATTATCAAAGATAAGGTAGAAGAAGAGTTGAAAGTACTTGAAGAAAAGGGTAAAATTAAAACAGATGATGCAAAAAGCTTTTTAGAATCCATTGAAAAAAAAGGAAAAGAGGAAGAGCAAAAAGCAAAAGATCAAATGAAAGAGATGCTAAAAGAAGTGATAGATGAGCTAGGTATAGCTACTAAAGCTGATCTTGAAAAATTAAAAGAGGAACTCAAATAAAATATTTTAGATTAAATAGAGTATTTAAAGTTTTTTTATTTTTATTAACCGTATATCTTGTAATAAAAAAGAGAAAAAGTTTTTTAGGATTTAAACCACTTAGCCCTAAAAAGCTAAAAGATACGGTTACTTATCTTGGAGCTAGTTTTATAAAACTTGCCCAAGTTTTAGCTACAAGGGCTGATTTTTTCTCTGAAGAGTATCTTTTTGAGCTAAGAAATCTACATGATCAGCTACCAGCAATGGATAAAAAAGAGTTTGATATAGTATTTAATCGTGCTTTTAAGAATAATAGTTTTAAAAGTTTTGATAAAACACCAATTGCTTCAGCCTCAATCGGACAAGTACATATTGCATATCTAGATGATGGCACAAAGCTAGCAGTAAAGCTTAGAAGATATAAAATCCAAGAACAAGTAATAGCAGATATAAAGATAATATCTTTTTTTAATCATATATTTAAACCACTTTTTTCATACTATACAAAAAACTCTATAGAAGCAGTGATCAGTGAATTTGCTAAGATGATAAAAGAAGAAGTGAGTTTAAATACGGAACTTAAAAATTTAAAGAAATTCTCTCATATTTATAAAGATGAAAATATTCAATTTCCAAAACCATATGATGAGCTTTGTAGTGATGATGCTTTGATCATGAGTTTTGAAGAGGGGTTTAGATTTGATGATAAGGAAAATATTTTAAAATATAAAATAGATTTTAATACCCTTATCTCAAATCTAGTACACTTTTATACAACTCAGATGCTTATAAAGGGTTACTTTCATGCAGATCCACACCCTGGAAATATCTTAGTGAAAAAAGATGGCTCTATAGTGATGCTTGATTTTGGTATGGTTAAAACTGTACCAGATGAGAAAAGAATAGCTATCATTGAGCTTATAAAAGCTGCAAATGAACAAGATTATGAAACATATATAAGAGCTAGTAAAAAGCTAGGAACTATAGCTTATGAAGCACCTACAAGTGAGCTTGCAGAGTTTACTTCAAAGATGTTTGAAATATTTTCAAATGATAACCTAAGTAGTGAATCTATGCAAAAGCTTGCCTTTGAAGTTCTTGAGAGTACTAGAGATATGCCCTTTAAACTTCCAAGTGATGCTATATATATTTTAAGGGTAAGTGCAATTATTGAAGGGCTTGGTACTACATATATAGAAAATTTCAATGGAGTAAAAGATATCCTTCCTATCTTACAAGAAAATATCCCAAGGGCATTACACTCAAAAGATACTATTATAGAGACTATAATTGATGAAGTAAGTGATCTTCCTATTTTTGTAACCCAATTAAAAAGTGTTGTAAAAAAAGCAAATGGAGGTGAGCTAGAAGTTGAACTCTCAAAGGCTCAACTAGAATGGATAGCTAAGATATTGAAGAGTTATTTAAAATCTTATTCTATCTCTTTTGCTTTTATACTATTGGCTTTTTTCTTACTTCTTTTAGATCCTGAATTTAAAACTATGGCTATGATCTTTTTTGGTATAGGTTTTTTTAGATTATTTTATAAGTGAGTATAAATACTACAGAAAAATAATTTGTAGACAAGATTTATCAACTAATTATTTTTTTAATATTTGCCATAAGAAAATGGTTATATAATCTAAAAATAATATATTTCAAATAAGGAGAGTGCTATGAAAATTGAAGAAACTATATGTAAAAAAACAATAGCCGATGATTTTAATAATGGAAAAAAGCTATTTAAAGATTTAAAAGATACAGTGACAATATTTGGTAGTGCTAGAACAAAACAAACAGATGAATATGCAATGCTTGCATTAAAACTAGCAAATAATCTAGCAAGAAAAAAAGTAAATATTGTAACAGGTGGTGGTGATGGTATCATGCTTGCTGCAAATAGGGGAGCATATAAAGCAAACAATGCTGAATCTATAGGATTAAGTATAGATCTTCCTTTTGAGCAATCAAAGAACCCATATACTACAAAACATTTTACCTTTAATTATTTTTTCTCAAGAAAATATATGCTTGTAAAATATTCACGTGCTTGTGTGGTTTTTCCTGGGGGATTTGGTACTTTAGATGAACTATTTGAAGTGCTTACTTTAACCCAAACAGGAAAAATGGCCAAAGGTTTTAAAATCTTTTTAGTGGGTGAAGAGTACTGGAAGTATTTATTGAAGTTTTTCAAAAAATCATTATATAAAGAGGGGATGATAAATAAAGAAGACCTTGATATCATAACTTTAACAGATGATATAAAAATGATTGAAAAAGAGGTGTTAAAACTAACAAGATAGTTTTAACTAATAGGGAAAATTATAAACGATTTTCCCTATGATGAATTATTTAGATTTTAGATATTCTATGGCTTTTTTAGTAAGCTCTTCAGAGTAAGTATTGATCTTAAAATGATCTGGACTCCACCCTTTTATAAATCTTTGAAAATCTGCCCAAGCAATTGAAAATAAAGCTCTCCATTCTTTTTCAATCTCTTTTCTAGGTAATTCATGATGATAATGTTTTAGTGCTTTTCTAAGGTATTCAAAGTATGTATCTAAAAGCCATACCTCTTTATCTTCACAATCCTCAGGCTCAACTGCACTACTTATAAAATACACTACATCTTTCATACCACAACCATGACCTACATATTGAAAATCAACAGCAGCACATTTTGATGCACCAGTATTAAAGCAAAAGTTTGCCAGCTTTGCATCTCCATGTATAATAGTTTGATATTTTGTATTGTTTAGCTCATCATCAATCTTTTTTGCAAAACTTTTTAGCTCTAGATCATCTAATACTTCAAGCTCATCAGGTCTAGTATTAAGATGCCAGTAAGTTCCTGTTTCCCAAATCTTATCACTTTTTTTATTCATATATTTTGCGTGGAAATTTGCTAACCAGTAAAGGCAAGATTTTAGATGATTTTCATTTGCATCATAAGTGGTGTTTTTGAACCCTATATTTGCAAGATCTTCCATCACTATAAGCCACTCATTTTTACTTTGAAAACATTTTATCCCTTTTGGAATAGGGCATCTCTCATCTGTTTTAGAGCTAAATTTTTTATACCAGTTTACTTCCACTTGGTAAGAGTGTAACTTTCTTTGATGGGATAGGTCTGTATTCCATCCTTTAGGGTGTTCTGAAGTTTTTGGTAGTTTTACATGTTTTACTATGATTGTTGTATCTTGAAAGATAAGACGTACAAGTTCACCATATCCACCCCAAAGACCTTGGATAGTATCCATAAAAAATATCTCACCTAGGTTAAGTTCATCTGCTATTTCTTGGTATAAAGGGTTTATAAGTGGCTCCTGTTTTTGATTGATAAATTGTATCTATAAATTACTTTAAATGTGAAAATCTTATTGAAAAAACTCTAGACAGTGTCTGGAGAGTTGATTTTTATAATTTATATTGAGTTTCATGTCTTTTTATAAGTTTATGAAACTCCATACATTGAAAGTTTTTTGCATATCCATAGCAAATCTCACTATATGAATGGTAATATTGTATGATAATAGGTTTTACAGATTGATAACCTATATTTAATTCTTCTTTTAAATCAAAATCAAGTGAAATCCAATTTATTTCTTTCCCTTCTAATCTATCCTTTTCATATTTGTTGAATATAGCATTTATAGTTTTTTCATTGTTTTTCATGATAAGTTACCTTATATTATATTTGGAAGCTATTTAAGAGATAGGAAGGGTGATTTTAAACACTGCACCTCTAAATTTTTCACCTCTTAATTCATAATCATCATTCTGAACTTCCACTTTTCCACCTAAATCATGGATGATACTATATACGATATGAAGACCTAGTCCTGTACCTTGAGCTTGGTGTTTTGTGGTGAAGTATGGATCAAAGATTTTTGGAAGGATTTTTTCCTCTATTCCTCCACCATTATCTTTAAATTCTACTACAAGGTTATCATTGTCTATCCATTGGGAGATAAAGATATATCTATCATATTCTTCATGTTTTGCTACAACTGCATCTTTTGAGTTATTGAAGATATTTACAAAACACTCTATAAGCTCATCAGAGTAACCTTTTACTATATCTGATTCATTAAGATCAAGGATAAGATTGATGCCATGTTCGGTGATAGTTGAGTCAATAAGGTTTATAAATTTGCTTGTATTGTTTTTATCATGGTATACCACATCACCTTTTGATCCAGTATTTACAATAGTTGTAAAATCCTCAATTATATGGGATAGGTGATCTGTGTTTTTTACAATCTCATTACACGATTCAATGATCATATCAGGTTCTAAAATCTCATATTCTTGTTTGATTTTCATCCCTGTTGCTTCTACTGAGATTACACTTAGTGGTTGTCTCCATTGGTGGGCTATATTATGTAGAAGCTCTTTCATAGAGTCTAGTTTATGTTTTTGTGCTTGTATTTGTTCATCTTGTTTTAGGTTTGTAATATCGTATTGTACCCCTGTGTGGCAAAGCAGTTTCCCTTTTTCATCAAAGATTGGAGATACTGATAGGAGATTTTCATATTTAGTTCCATCTTTTCTATAATTTCTTAGTTGAACTTGGCAAGGTTTTCTATCTCTAAGGGCTGTTGTGAGTTTATTTATCGCTTTTTGATTTTTATCATTTCTTTGTAAAAACTTTAGATTTTTACCTATTACTTCTTCTTTTTTATATCCTGTTGTATTTTCAAATTTTTCATTTATATAGATTGCTTTGTTTTTATTATATGGATCAGTTATGGCGACTGCTAGGTCTGCTTTATCTATTATTGTTTTAAATAGTTTTAGCTCTTCCATTTTACTATTTAGGATATTATTTACTTCATTTAGCTTTTGTCTATCCTTTTGAATCCTCAAAAATAGATAGATCGTAGAAAATAAGAAAAAAAGTGTTGAAATAATCAATAATAAATTTATAAACATGGAAGTATTGTATCATTATTGTAATTAATCTTTAGTGTGACGTAAGGGGACAGCACTAAAAATTAAAAAACTCATAAATAGTTCAGTGAGGTGCAAGATTTTTAAAAATAAATTTGAAGGACTAGCTGTAGCTAATTCAAGAATTTATTTTTAAGAAGATTGTGCCTCACTGAGCTACCCGAAGGGCGAACTAGGAGAACCCCTAGCTTTGAGAATTTTAACTTGAATTACAGCAAGTAGTCCTGCGTTAAAATTCTCAAAGCTATGAATCCTCCTAGGTCGTTTATGAACTTTTAAATTTTTAGAGATGTCCCTAACATAAACAAACAAATTTAACCTACAAAAAGTTGATAAAAATACTATTATAATGAAAAAAGGTATTTTTATGAACAATATCAAAAATGATTTTAGTATTGTTGGTGGAGGCATAGGTGGATCTAGTATCGCTGTGGAGCTTTCAAAAAGATATAAAACTACCCTTTTTGAGAAAGAACCTTATCTAGGTGGTTGTGCCTCAACATTTAAAAAAAAAGGTGAATATTTTAATGCAGGAGCCACTACTTTTAGTGGATTTGATAAAGGGTATGGCTTATATGATTTTTTTGATAGAAATAATATAGAGTTTAAAAAGCAAAGATTAGACTTTGCCCTTTGTGTTTTGATTGAAGATAAAAAGATATATCGACATCAAGATTTTGATAAGTTTTTAAATAGTGTAAACTATGCATTTCCCCATAAAAAAAACTATGAATTTTGGAAATTAGTATATGAGATAAATAAAGAGTTTTATTTGATAAATGATTATTACTATTCACAGAAAAATATATTTAACTATTTAAAATCGATCTATTCTTTCAAAACTGTGTTTTTTAGGTTTTATAAATATATATTTACCGATGCAAAAAAGTTTATAGATAAATTTTTTGATGGAATAGATGAGAAATATTTAGATTTTTTAGATAATCAAACCCTAGTAGCTGCTCAATGTAAAACTTCTGATATGAATTTTTTTACAGCTGCTCTTGCTTTAGGATATCACTTCCAAACAAACTATTATATATATGGGGGAATGGGTGCTATATTTGAGCAGATGGCTTTAAAAATAGATGAAGTAAAAACAAAAACAAAAATAGAATCCATAAGAAGAGAAAATGGGGGATATTTGATATCTTCTAAAAAGGGTGAGTTTTTTTCCAAAAATTTAGTTTTAAACTCTACGATTTTTGATAGTTTAGATCTATTTGAAGACAAAGAGATATTAAATCATTTAAAAAAATATCAAAATTTTGATGAAGCTATAAGTGCTTTTACTGTGTATATCTCTTTAAATGATGGGCATAAATTAGATCATCACTATCAGTTAATAGAAAAAGAGCTTTTTCCATATAGTATTTCAAACTCTATCTTTGTATCCCTTGGAGATCAAAAAGATGAAAAGATGAAAAATAGTATAACTATCTCTATTCATACTAAAACCTCCATATGGAGAGATGACTATGAAAATAAAAAATCTATCTTAACAAATAAGATACTAGAAGTTTTAAAAGAAAGATTAAATATACACAGTAGTATGATAAAGAATGTATTTGCTGGCACACCTTTTACTTTTAAGAGATTTATCAATAGAAGTACCTTGGGTGGTATTCCAGTAAAAAAACAGAATCTATTTTTTAGACTAGCATCAAATGAAACACCTATAAAAGGTCTTTATCTTGTGGGTGATACTTCTTTTGCAGCACAAGGTTGGCAAGGGGTGATGATGGGTGTGAATAATTTGGAAAAATTACTTAGGGGAAAATAAGTGCGAGATATAGAACTTTATATAAGAAAAAGAGATTGGATTATCATTATCTTAATTGGACTTTTTTTATCTTTATTTTTTTCCATATTTATTTATTATCTAGTAGGACTTAGTTTAGTGGATGGTAGTATCTTTGGTTTTATTTTAGGTATCTCTATAACTTTACTTGCTATGACTTTTATCTCCATATTAAATACCCATATTTTGCCTGATATTGCGAAAAAATATTGGCTTTTCTTGGCTATCTTATTCTCTTTTTTAAGTGGGTTTTGTGGTACAACTATCACTTTTGTTATAAGTACACTTCTTAATATAGAGCTTATTGATAAGATAGAAGAACATCCTATTTGGTTTTCTATTCTTTTAGGGATTCTTACCTATTTTGTAGGGGCATTTTCTTATGCTATGGTAAAGATGGCAAATATTAAAGAGGAGAATGAAAAAAAACTTCTGATGAGTCGTTTGAAATCATTGGAGCTTCAATTAAATCCACACTTTTTATTTAACTCTTTAAACTCTTTAAGTGAATTGATACACCAAGATGTGAATAAAAGTGAAAAAGCAATTATAAAACTATCCTCTTTTTTAAGATCAACTATGCTGGAAAAAGCTCTATTGCCTATTGGAGAGGAGCTAAAAAATCTAAGAGATTATATAGAATTAGAAAATATACGTTTTGAAGATAGGATATCTTTAGAAATAGATTGTAAAGATCAATATAAAGAGATACAAGTGCCAAAGTTTTCTATACAGCTTATTGTGGAAAATGCTATTAAACATGGGTTGCAAGATGAAATACTAAATATAGAGATAAGAGTAAAAAAAGAGGATATCTTAAAAATATATATATCAAATAATGGTAAAAAAATAGAAAATAAAAATTTTGGAATAGGTCTACAAAATCTATCTGAGAGACTTGAAATTCTTTGTAAGGGAAAAGTACAAATAGTAGATGATGAAAAAACTACATATATGATATCACTAGGGGAAAAAGATGAAGATATTAGCAGTAGATGATGAAAAATTAGCAAGAAATAGATTAGATCGTATGTTAGGTGAAACAAATCATGAGTTTAAGATAGCTTCTGGAGTTGATGAGGTATATGAAATACTTGAGAAAGAAAGCTTTGATATTTTTATCCTTGATATAAATATGCCAAAAACTGATGGATTGGAACTGGGATATGATTTAAAATATAAATATCCCAATTCTGCAATTATTTACCAAACAGCTTATAGTGAACATTCTTTAAAAGCTTTTGATATTGGAGCTATTCACTATCTTTTGAAACCTTTTACCAGTGAAGATCTAAATGGTGCAATAGATAGGGTAAATAGTGCTATCACTTCAAAAGAGGTGAGTTTCCTTACTAAAGATAAGGAGGAGTTTTATCTTTTAAAGCCTGATGATATTTTTTATATAGAGGCTGATCTAAATGAGGTGATATTTAGATCGACTCATGGTTTTTCATACTACAATGATAAGATATCAAATATGCAAGAGTTGCTTGAGAGTAGTGGGTTTTTTAGGATACATAGATCTTATTTGATAAATACAAATAAGATAAAACATATGAGTACCATTGAACAAAGTAAAATAGAATTTTCTTTCAATGGTATAGATGATATTATAAGCTCTAGTAAAGTTGGAGCAAAAAATTTTAGAGATACTTTTGTGAGGTGAGTTATGAAGATAGCAGTTTCTGGATGTTTACTTGGAAAAAATATAAGATATGATGGTACAAATAAAAAAGATAAATTTATTGTGAATGAATTATCACGTTATAGTGAATATGTAGCCTTTTGTCCTGAACATATAGCATATGGTACCCCAAGGGAAACTATAAGGCTAGTAGATGAAGATGATGATACGAAAGTTTATACAGTAAATAGTACAAATGAGGTTACACAAGAGTTAAAAGACTCAATCAAAAAAGAGATAAATAGACTAAAAGAGGAAGATCTATCGGGAATCATCCTAAAAGCCAAGTCTCCAAGCTGTGGTTTAGGAAGTACAAAGCTTTATAAAAATGGTATGCCTGAGGGAAAACATGATGGATTATTTGCACAAGCTTGCAAAGAAAACTTTGAATATCTTCCAATAGAAGAGGAGGCAAGATTAAATGATGCTTGGCTTAGGGAAAATTTTGCTATGCAAATATTTGCGTATAATAATATGAAAAATATTACAAAAAGTATTGCAAAGTATAATGATCTTGTAGATTTTCATACTTCGTACAAATATTTACTTCATTCAAAATCTGAGGATGAATATAGGGAACTTGGAAGGATAGTAGCAAACCATGATAAAAAAGATTTGACCCAAGTTGTGAGTGAATATGAAAAACTTTTTTATAAAACTATAGCCTATAAAAGCTCTATAAAAAAGACGGCAAATGTGTTAGAGCATATGTTGGGATTTTTTAAAAATGATATCTCGGGAGATGAAAAAAAACATATAAAAATTTTGATAAGTCAGTATAAAGAGAAAATAATCCCTCTTATAACTGTGATGGAGATGTTTAAACTTTTATCAAATAAATATAAAAAAGAGTTTTTGCTTGCTCAAAAATTTCTTGATCCTTATCCAAGTGAATTGGCTCTACGAAGTGATATTAAGGCTGGAAAATAATTGAAACAGATACTTTGGTTTAGACGTGATCTTAGGGTAAAAGATAATGCTTTACTTAGTATAGAGGGTGAAGTATTGCCCATATTTATTTTTGATAAAAATATTTTAGAGTCTTTAGAAAAAGATGATAGAAGGCTCTCTTTTATTTGGTTTTATATTCAAAAATTAAAAAATGATTTAAAAGATATGGGACTTGATTTAAAGATACTTTATGGTGATCCTGTAGATATATTTAAAGAGTTTAAATCAAAAGGTTTTGATAGGGTTTATGCTAGTGGGGATTATGATGCTTATGCAATATCTAGAGATGAAAAAATAAATCAAATTATAGAGTTTGAAAAGTTAAATGATACCTATATCTTTGCTCCTAATGAAGTGTTAAAGGATGATGGCACTCCTTATCTTGTATTTACTCCTTTTTATAAAAAAGTGAAATCAATATATACTCCATCTTTTCACCTAAACTATGAAAAAGCAAAACAAATACAAATAGAGATAGAACTAGATACTATAGACTCTTTAGATCAAATTGGATTTAAAGAAGTTAAATTTGATATAGTAGATCCATATGAAAAACTAGAGATATTTAAAGATAAGATAGATGAATATAAAGAAAAGAGGGATTATCTTGATGTAGATTTTACTTCCCATTTAAGTGTTGATCTTAGATTTGGAACAATATCTATAAGAGAAGTTGTAAGATATCTTTTAGAGTGTAAAAAAGAGGGCTTTGATACGGAGCCATTTTTTAGACAACTTATCTTTAGAGAGTTTTATGCTTATTTACTTTTTCATTTTCCATCTCTACAAAAAGAGAACTATAGATATAAAATAGATTATAAAAACGATAAAGATGAGTTTACAAGATTTTGTAAGGCAAATACAGGTGTTCCAATTGTAGATGCAGGGATAAGTGAGCTTTTCCAAACAGGAGATATGCATAATAGGGTGCGTATGATTGTGGCCTCATTTCTCACTAAAAACCTTCAAATCTTTTGGTGGTGGGGTGAGCAATTTTTTGCTAAACATTTGTTGGATTATGATGCTAGTGCAAATATTTTGTCATGGCAATGGAGTGGTGGAACAGGGATTGACCCTCAACCATATTTTAGAATATTTAATCCTTATACTCAGGCCAAAAAGTTTGATAAGGATGCAAAGTATATAAAAAAATGGCTTCCTTTATTAAAAGAGATAGATCCAAAGTATTTATATAATGAAGAGTGGCTTTTTAAAAATGATATCAATGGATATCCTAAACCTATGGTTCATCAAAAAGATGTAAAAGATGCCTTTCTTTCGAGGGTACATAAATAGACTTTAATAAGTATCGCCCTATAATAGTCAAAATAATTTCGGATACTTAATGATAAAAAAACTACTCTCCAGACAAGATATACTTTTAGGGCTTTTAACTGCCTCTTTATTTTCATCTTTTATTTATTTTGCATACCTTGATTTTGAGGCTAAGTTTTTAAATACTATCACAGCTTTTATAGCTTTTTATTTGATTCTTACTATCTCTAGAACTGCTCTTTTTTATGCAGGGTTTTTTATAGGAGTACTTTGGTTTTGGTGGGTAGGTATAAGTGTAATTCACTATGATCTTCCTCAGATGATTCCTGTAGTTGTGCTAGGCTTTGGATTGGGTTATGCTCTTATTTTCTTAGCCACTTCTATTCGTGATAAGGTACTTATTCGTGCCACTTTATTTTTTGGGCTTAGTTTTATAGCTCCTTTAAATTTTAATTGGCTAAAACCTGAACTTCTTTTAGTGGATAGCTTTTTTAATATAGATAAATTAAGTTTTGCTGCTATTTTGATCTCCATAGTTCTTTTTGAGATGTTAAAAACTTATAGTTTTAGGTTAAAACAATTCTCCCTAAAAGATGATCTAAAAAAGTTTTTATTTATTATCCCTTTAGTATTTGCTTTTGATTATTCAACTCCAAAAGAGCAAGAGCTTTTAAGTGTAGATATTGATCTTCCAGCTTTTAATATAGAGCAAGATAAAAAATGGGATAGAAATTATTTATCTGAGATTATAGATATAAATCTAAATACCATAGATAAGTCCATAGAAAATAGATATGATGTGGTAGTTTTACCAGAGACTGCTTTTCCTATGATTTTAAATAGATATGATGAGTTATTAGAGATATTAAAAGAGAAAAGCCAAAATATAGCTATCATCACAGGGGCTCTTCATAGTGAAGATGGCCTTTATAATGCCACATACTTTTTTAATAAAGGTGAGATGCAAATAGCCCATAAGGTAGTACTTGTACCTTTTGGTGAAGAAGTACCTTTTCCCAAGGTCATAAGAGACTGGATAAATGATACCTTTTATGGTGGGGCAGAGGATTATAAAACTGCAGATAAGCCTACAGATTTTATAGTAGATGGGGTGAAGTTTAGAAATGCTATTTGTTATGAAGCAACTACAGATACTCTATATGAAGGTAATCCAAAATATATGATTGCTATGTCAAATAATGCTTGGTTTACCCCATCTACTGAGCCAACTTTACAAAAGCTTCTTTTTAAATATTTTGCAAAAAAGTATGATACTACAATCTATGCTTCAAATAATAAAAGTGAGAATTATATAGTTACACCAAATTAATGATAAATATATTCTCACTATTTTTATACTCATAATCAAATTTAAATCCATGGGCATTTAAAATATTATGAATAATATAAAGACCAAGTCCAAAGCTATTTTTAGGATCTTTTGCATTTTGATTGAATGGTTCTAGATATGTATCTAAATCCCTTGGTAGTTTATCCCCTGTACTTATAAAAAGTATTGAGTTATCTTTTATCTCTACGGCTATTTTATGATCTTTTGAGTATTTGATACCATTATCGATCAGGTTTTTTACTGCTATTGAGAATAGTTTAAAATTTACATTAATTTTTTTACCCTCTGTATCAAAGGTGATCTTATCTTCATCTATATATAAAAGATCTATGGCATTATCTAAAATATCATCTAAAAAGTATGTTTTTTTATCTATGGAGTCTTTTTTTACAAGAATCTCTTCAATGGATGCAAACTCATTTATAAGAGCTTCAAGGCGATAAAATACTGTTTTTAAAAGCTCCTTGTTTTTTTCATCTTGGGGAAGTTCTGCTAGAAACTTTCCTTTTGTGATTGGTGTTTTAAGTTCATGCATGATATTTCTGATAAATACATTTCTAGCTTCCTTGAATTGGTTTAGTTTATTGATACTACTTTCAAATTCATGGGCTAAAAGGGATACTTCATCTTTGCCATCTTTTTTTATGAAATCTAGATTGATATTATCACTTCTCTCTCCAAACTCTTTCACTTCATTTTTTAATCTATTTAGGGGTAGCAGTTTTTTATATGTGGTGTATATAAGAGCAAAAAGACTTAATAAAATAAGAGTAAACACTATATTCATAGTTGTATTACTTCCATTTGTATGAATATCATGGTCGATGATCATTATCTCATCAAAGGGTGTTTGTATAAATAGATAGTTTCTTTTTTTATCTGTAAATAGTGCTGTAAGATGTAATCTATCTTTTTTTTGAAATAGTAGTTTTAAATCTTTATGTTTGAATATTCTATCTATTTCATGGGAGTTCTCTACTATCTCTAATCCCATATCCTCTATGGCATTTTCAAGGTTCTGAGTAAGTCCAAATCTAAAATACTCCCTATCAATATGTCTAGCTATGGGGAAATACTTTTTACGTAAGTTGTTTTGATAACCTTTTTTATTCTCTTTTGTAAGTATAAAAAAGCTGATACTTACAAGTATAATAGATATGATAAGTACTATAAATAGTGGGAAAAAGATGGAGTGTCTATTAAAAATTCTGGACAAATTTATATCCCATTCCACGTATTGTTTGAAGATGTTCTGGTTTCTTAGGATCATCCTCGATTTTTTGGCGAAGTCTATTTATGATCACTGAGAGTGAACTAGAAGCTCCTGCATCCATACTTAAAGACTCACACTCATCAAATATCTCCTCACGGCTTATGATAAAATCTTCCCTTTTTATTAAAAGTGAAAGTAGATCAAACTCTGCAGGGGTGAGTTTTAGAGCTTTATTATCTTTTGTGATTGTTTTTTTATCTTCTGAGTATATAAATTTTTTCTCTGTTTTTTGTGTTTTTTCTGGACTATTTGATGTATTGTTGTAGCGTCTTAGAATAGTACGTATACGTATCTCAAGCTCTCTTGGGTCATATGGTTTAGGTAGATAATCATCTGCACCCATTTGAAGTGCTACCACCTTATCGGTGATATCACTTCTTGCACTTGAGATGATAATAGGTATATCATGACGTTCTAGTATCTTTTCACATACCTCTAGGCCATCAAGACCAGGAAGGGTAAGGTCAAGTATGATCAGATCATATTTTTTAAGCGCAATGGCACTAAGGGCTAAAAAGGGATCCTCATAGTTTGTAACTTCTATATTAAAAGTTGATAGATATTGAGTTAGTACATTTGCTAACTCTATATCATCCTCTACCATTGCAACTTGAACCATATATTATCCTCTATATCTTCTTTTTTCTTTGAACTTATCTAGTTTCTCTTTTAGTTCAGCCTTTTGATCTTTTGTAAGTACTGAATAGATATTTTCAATAAGTGAAGCTTTTGCTTCTATCATATTTTCTTTTTTAGCCATTCTTGCTTTTACATATGCTTCTTTATCAAAGCCATCTTTACTAAATGCATCTAGTGCATCCATTCTACTTTTTTGGAAATCTTTTACATATTTATCGATCTTAGTCTCTTGATCTTTAGTAATGTTTTCTAAAGAGTAAACAGCACCTATGATAAATCTGCTTTTATCACCTTTGTGAAAGTTTTTTCCACTTTTGCAGTTTTTATATTTTTTATATTCACCATTGCCACATTTTTTTTCATAGCCGTGTTTAGCACCTCTATCGCCTCTGTCACATCTATCACCATCAGCAAAACTTGCTGTTGTAAATAGTAGGGATGTTGTAGCTAAAATTGCTAACAGTGTTTTTTTACTTGTGTTCATCATAACTCCTTCATTTGTTATGTTGAAATTATAGAATGTTCAATTTAACAGTTTTTTAATTTATTATTAATGGAATATTAACGAAAGTGTGCTTATTTAAATTATTTTTTCATCAGATAAATAGTATTTGGGATATATATTGTATGTGATTAATAAAAATATTTTATTAACATTTAAGTATATTTTTTGATAATATGCTATTTCTTAAAATAATATGACACAGCCTGAACGAATTTTGGCGAATTTAAAGTCCAGACTGTATAGAATTTATTGTAAATATTTTAAACGTGATGTACTATATCAAACATCACACAGATATTATCTTTGGATAATATATCCTTGTATATAAAAAATGAAAAGTCTTCTACTCTTACTTGAAAACAATTATGTTTTTCAAATCCTTTTGGGATTTTATGATTTTCAGGAATTGAAGTAAATTCAAATTTATAATTAACTATATTCTCACAATTATCTCTTAAATCTTTGATGATTGCAATGCCTTTGTCATTTAATCTTAGTAGATCCATTGATAACGATCTTTCCAATTCTAATTTATACCCACTACATGGTAGATAATCTCTTGATACATGTGATTTCTTCATGAAACCTACCTTTTTCTTTACATTTGTTTTTTTCTTTTCTTAATAACATCACCACACCTTTCTTAATATTTCTGTTATTTTGTACCATTATTTTTTATTCCCTATTAATTTGTATATTATATTAGCTAACCTTTACATTTTTCACCTCCTCAATAGTTTTTAATGCTTCTCTATTTTTCATAATTTCATCAAAATCTAAAAGAGCATCTTTACCATATTTTTGGTAGTTTTCCATTCTTGCATAAATGATTTCCTCTCTTTCTTTCATAATTTTGATTGCCTCTTCAAATATTTTACTTTTTGTTTTACCTGTAAGTTCAGCAATATAATTTAAATCATCATTTGCTTCTCCACTTATAGATAAACCTAATTTTGTTTTTCCTTCTTTTTTAGGTCTGCCAACTTTTGATCTCATGGTGTCTCCTTATCCGTACCTTTATAATGTTCCTTGTTTTTATAGTTACATTATAGAAATAAAATCACTTAGTAGTAATTATATCTATTTTTATATAATTTTGTCAAGACAAAATTATATGTGGCATTTATATTAATTAAATCCAATTTAATATTTCTATGCTAAAATTGTAAGAATATAATGTAACTATACTAAAGTATTGTAATTAAATAAAATATAGGAAAAACCCATGCAAGAAGCAATACAAACCCTCTCAAAACAATTCCCAGTAATCACTCCTAAGGTATTAGAATATATAGAAAAAAATGAAAGATGGGATCTATTTCATATAAATCCTTATGCTTTAGCCTCTAAGATAGACGTGGATGAGGAGCTTTTGATTGATTGGATGCTTTATGCTGTTAGTGAGGGGCTTTTTGATCTTACTTGGAATACTATTTGTCCATATTGTGGAGCAAATGAACATCAGCATAATAGTCTAAATCATTTAGAGCAAGAGTTTTATTGTGTACCTTGTAATCTTCCTTTGGATGGTCAGCTTGATGATAAGGTTGAGGTGGCTTTTGAGCCAAAGGATATAATTAAAAAGCTAGAATGTGATCCTTTTTCTACTAAGGAGAATTATCATAAATATTTCTTTTCAGATAATTTTTCCCATGCACCTATTTTATCAAAATATCTAAATGACATTGAGATAGGGTTTTATTCTATCTCACCTAAACAATCCATCACTATTGATCTTGATTTGAGTTATGAATTATATCGTTTACTTAGTATTGATAGGCATACTCAGTGTTTTATTAAGATAGATAATGACTCATCAGGTTTTGCAGAGATTATTGCTTCTGAAGATGGTTTTGAGAGTGAAGAGATAACTCTAAAAAAAGGAAAAAGCTCTTTAAAGATTATAAATACAGCTTCAAGTTCTACTGGGTTTATGATACAAAAGATGGATAAGAAAAAGACTGAAGAGTTATTTGCTAAATATGGCTCACAAAAAACTATTAAAAGATATCTTTCTGGAAAAGAGGTTTTAAATCGTCAGGTATTTCGTGAACTATTTCCTATTCAAGAGTTACCTGCAGATTTAAGTTTGAGGGTTGGTGATGTAACTTTATTATTTACTGATCTAAAGGGTTCCACTGCTATGTATGAGGAGATAGGTGATATAGATGCTTATAAACTTGTAAAGGATCATTTCTCCATACTTACAAACGCCATAAGGGATAATAGGGGAGCTTTGGTAAAAACTATAGGTGATGCAGTGATGGCTGCCTTTTCACGTCCTGAGGATGGTTTTAAAGCGGCAAAAGAGATGCTTGAAAATATGAATGAGTACAGTACTAAATCAAAAGTAGATGTAGGATTAAAGCTAGGGCTTCATAAGGGTGCCGCGATAGCAGTAAATGCAAATCAGTCTTTAGATTATTTTGGTCGAACTGTAAATATAGCTGCTCGTGTGCAAGGTCAAGCAAGTGCAGGGGAGGTTTGGCTTAGTGAGGATATGGTAAATTCAAAAAGTATAAAGGATATGATATCTGATCTTGAAGTACATAAAAAAGAGGCAAATCTTAGGGGTATAGATGGTACTATGAATCTATATAAGGTGATATCATAAAAGGCTTTTTTATTTAAGCCTTTTATTGTAGTGGTATTTCTATAGTAAATTTAGCTCCATCTTTAGTATTATCAACACTAATTCTACCCTTTAGACTTTCTGTGATGATTTTATAACTCATATGAAGTCCTAATCCTGTCCCTACGGATTTATGCTTTGTAGTAAAGTATGGCTCAAAGATTCTATTTATGATCTCTTTAGGGATTCCCCCTGCATTATCTTCTATGGTGATCTCTACAAAATCATTTTTGATATGCATATCAAATTTTACAAATGGATTTACTATCTTTTTTATTTTATGGGCATCTTTTGCATTATTTAGAATATTGATAAATACATGGGTTAGTTCATCTTCTACTATACATACTTTGATAGGTTCATTTATTTTTATATCATCTATCACTTTTATATGGGCATCTTTCATGGTATATTTTGTGATTGCCATTGCTTTTTTGATTACATTGTAGATATCTATATCTTTTAACTCTTTATTCTCTTTTGCAAAGTTTCTAAAGGTATCTATGGTTTCAGATAGGTATTTACCTTGATTGATTATGGTGTTTAGATTATCTATATGGTTTTGGGTTTTTCCTAGACCCATTTGTTTTTGTACTAGAAGTCCACTTGCAAGGGTTGTGATGGCACTTAGAGGTTGTCTCCATTGGTGTGCTATATTTCCTATCATTTCACCAAGAACTGCACTATGGGCTTGATTTGTGATGATATTTTCTTGTTTTGCTACTTCTTTTTGGAGTTTTATATTCTCTTCTATATCTTTGATAGAAAAGATATATCCTTCTAGTTTATCATCCACATCTTTCATAGATGTTACTGTGATCTCACAGGTGGTAAAAGTATCATCACTTTTTTTTAGTTTAGATGTGAATTTATTACAATCTTTTTCTTTGCAAATTTCAAAAACATTTGATAAGGTATTTTTATCAAAGATATCATCTAGACTAAGTTGGCTTATCTCTTGAAGGGTATATCCAAATATTTTTTGGGCACTTTTATTCCAACTAGTGATAGTTCTATCCATATCTGTTGTGATGATACAGTCATTTATTTGCTCAACGATTTGTTCATATTTTTTAAGTTCAAGTTTTTTTAGCATAAGTTCTGTGATATCACGACCACTTCCAACTGTGGCTACCACATTTCCTTCTTCATCGAAGATAGGTGCTTTAAATACTTCTAGGTATAGTAGTTTCCCTTTTACATTTCCATACTCTATAAATCTCATAGGTTTTGGATCATTTGGATCTCTATTTTTGTTTTCTTCTATAACTGTTTCATCACTATTAAAACAAAGTTCACCAAAGGTATGCCAATCTGGTCTGTGGGCATATTTCTCTCTTTCCCTTAGGGCAAAAAATACGTCTGTTTGATTATAAACTTCATCGGGATCTGCCATAAGTAGACCTTTGCAAATAGCATGATTTGCATAGATATATCTTCCATCGGCTCTTTTTATCCAAGCCATATCTGGCATATGTTCTGTAAGGGTCTTTAATATTTCTATATTGATGTTTTCTTTTAAGATCATTAATTTCCTAGTTTTAAAAATATCTAAGAGATATTAATGATCACATTTGTAGTTTTCGAAACTATTCGATTTTTTATCTTCTTGTATATCAAATATCTCTCTTATTTTTTCGATTGTTTCATCGAAGTTTTCTTCGCTAGACATCTCTCTAAGGTTTTTTGTAGCTGGATATAAAACCTTTGAGATAATATTTTCACATAGTTGTTGTATATTTTCTTTTTCTTCACAACTTATATATTTTTTTGATATTGCTGAGTCTATTTTCTGTGAAATGATTTCATCAGTTTTTAGATAAAGCTGTTTGATAAGTGGCTCAACACCTAAAGTATTTAACCAGTGATAAAACTCTTTTGTCATATCTCTAACAATTGTATATGCCATCTTAGCTTGTTCTGCTCTTAGGTGTAGATTTTGCTCAACTATTGTTTTTAAATCATCTACAGCATATACTTTTATATTATCCACTTCAAACTCTTCAATATCCCTTGGAAGGGCTTCATCAAACCAATATCTTTGTTTTTTTATTGGTTTTATCATCTCTTTTTTGATGATAGGGTATGGTGCTGAAGTCGCTGTAAACATAAGCTCATGGCTATTTAAAAGCTCTTTAAGCTCTTCATATGGTTTTACTACTATATTTTCATCAATAGTTGATGCTAGAAGTTCAGCTTTTTTTAGATTTCTACTTGTAAGGGTTACTTTAAATTCAGCCCTTAGAAGGTGTCTGATAGTAAGCTCACTCATTTCACCTGCACCTATTACAAGAGCATTTATATTTTTTGCATATTCTTTGTATAACTCTTTTGCTTGGGCTACTGCTGTAGATGCCACTGAAACAGAACCTGTTCCAAGGCTTGTAGCATTTCTTACTGCTCCCGCACATTTAAATGAATAGTTTGCCACACGACTTAATTTTGCAGCACAAAAACCTTTTTCTAGTGAGTATTTATAAGCATCTTTAAATTGTCCAGCGATTTGTGTCTCACCCACAACTAAACTATCTAGGGATGATACTACAGAAAATAGATGTCTTACGGCATTTTCATCTTCATAGATATCTGCTCTAGAGATTAGTTCTGTTCTATTTATACCAGTTTTTTTAACTAGTTCATCAAAGATAGTATTTTTTGCTTTTTGGATATCAGATACACTTGCTGTGATCTCTGTTCTATTACAGGTAGATACTACAATAGCTTCATTTACATAAAGACAATCTATCATATTTCTTAGGGATTGTTCTTTTTCTAGATCGTTATTGTATGCGATCTTTTCTCTTGTGGTTATATCTGTATTTTTATGTGTATAACTTATTAGTAAGTAATGCAATTAAAAATTCCTATTTATCATGGCATACATGATATTTGTTAAATCTTCGTTGTTCTCTGCCTTAATAGCTTCTATAGCTTCAAGACCAATTCTTTGAGCTAGTTCGATAGACTCAGGTAGTGCACCTGTACTTGCCATCTGCTCTTTTATCCAAGCTGAATCTTCATCATTTAGAGGCTTTTTATATAGAGATTCTAATCTTGCTTTATCTTCAAGTTTTTTATGTAAAAGTAGATAAGGGATAGTTACTTTACCCTCTACAAAATCAAGCATAGCTGGTTTACCAAGAGTTTCACTATCTTGAGTGATATCTAGGATATCATCAACCATTTGAAAAGCTAAACCAAGATTTTTACCATATGTAGCAAAGGCATCTTTATCTTTGCCTACTAAAATAGCGGCTGCTTTTGCTGATGATTCTATTAAAGAAGCTGTTTTTTTATAGATCATATCAAGGTATTTATCATAATCACTATTGAACTGCTCTGTTAAATCCACATCAATCATCTCTCCGATACTTAGAAGAGTAACTGCATTTGAGATTGTATAGGCTACTTCTCTATCCATTTGAGAAAGTTCTGTAAAGGCACGTGAATATAAGATATCTCCAAACATGATTGAAGTTTTATTATCATAAAGGGCATTGATACTTGGTTTACCTCTTCTTGTATCCGCTTCATCGATTACATCATCATGTAGAAGTGAAGCAGCGTGGATCATCTCAACCACAGCACATAGTTTTATAGACTCGTCATTTACACCTGCGATCTTTAGGATAAGTTTAGACCTTAGCATCTTACCTTCAGGTAGTAGATCAAAAAGCTCAAGGCTTTTTTTATCATCACAATCAACTATAAATTTTTTTATCTGCTCTTTTACAAGTTTTAACTCTTCCACTTTTTACCTTTTAACTATCTAACTTACAAATGATATTTGTAGTAAACTCCATATATAAAGATTTTTTCTCTTTTTCTAAGTCTATGGAGTCGTTTAGCTGATACTCAGCCATTTTATTTTTTATCTCTTGTTCTGTATATTGTTCTTCCAAGAGTTTTTCCATTAGGGCGAATTTTAATATAAAATTATCAAATTCATCTTGTATGATATCTTTATCTGCTGTATTTAAGATATCCCAAAACTTTGATTTTGGAGTACCTAAAAGAGGATCATCTTGATCCTCAAATAAAGCATCGAATTTTCCCATTATAAAAAAGTTCCTTTTTTAAGTGAATAGTGAATAGTTAAGAGTGAATAGTTTAGGAATTCACTTCGTTCATAATTTTTCACTATTCGTTTTTCACTATTCACTATTTTAGTCTTACTCTTACTGATTCAGCGTGAGCTGTAAGACTCTCAGTATCAGCTAGTGTTGCACAAGCTTCACCAAGCTCTTCTATAGCTTGTTTTGAGAAATTGATGATTGAGCTTTTTTTCATAAAATTCTCAACACCAAGTGGTGAATAAAACTTAGCTGTACTACCAGTTGGTAAAGTATGGTTTGGTCCAGCTATATAATCACCAATAGGCTCAGGTGTATTTTCACCTAAGAAAATAGCTCCAGCATGTTTGATCTTTGGTAAAAGATCAAATGGATTTGTTGTCATCACTTCAAGGTGTTCTGGCGCGATCTCATTCATAAGATCAATTGCTTCATCCATATTTTCAGCAATGATGATACAACCTCTCTCATAGATTGACTTACTAGCTATTTCTGTTCTACTTAGCACTTTTAGATAAGCTTCCACTTCATCACTTGTCTTAGTAGCGATCTCTTCATCAATAGTGATCATAATAGAGCTTGCCATCTCATCGTGTTCTGCTTGAGATAATAGATCTATTGCTAAATATTTAGGATTTGCACTTGAATCACTTAAGATTCCAATCTCAGATGGTCCAGCGATCATATCGATATTTACTTCACCAAATACTAATTTTTTAGCAGTAGCTACGAAAATATTTCCTGGTCCCGTGATCACGTCTACTTTTTTAAGTGATTCAGTACCATAAGCCATAGCTGCAATAGCACTTGCTCCACCCACTTTCATAACAGTTTTGATACCACATAGGTGACATGCTGCTAGAAGTAGTTCATTTGGTTCATTGTCTGGTGTTGGTGTGCATACTACGATCTCTTCTACACCAGCTACGATTGCAGGGATTGCATTCATAAGTAGTGAGCTTGGGTATGCTGCTTTTCCACCAGGGATATAAAGACCAGCTCTATCTACTGGTGTAACTTTTTGCCCTAGGATAGTTCCATTTTTTTCATAGTCTAGCCATGATTTTGGAAGTTGTTTTTGGTGGAAAGCTTCGATTCTATCATATGCGATATGTAGAGATTCTCTTAATTTATCATCAAGATTCTCATACGCTTTTTTCATATCAGCAGTATCCACATAAAGCTCATCTGCACTTTTTGGAGTCCAGTTATCAAACTTTGAGATGTGTGAGCTTACTGCTGTATCACCATCTTCAACTATCTCATCGATAATCCCATTTACAATAGCACTTACTTTTTTTATATCTGTTTTAGCACGATCTAGTATCTCAGCAAAATCGCTTTTAAAACTCTCATCGGTTGTTTTAATTATCTTCATTTATATATTTGCCTTTGCTCTTATTTCATTTACAACATCATCAAGATCTCTTTTTTCAACATTTACGATGATATCTGCTACAGCTTCATATTCAGGTACTCTTGTATTGAATAGTTTTGTAGCTTCATCAAAGTTTTGTAAAAGGGGTCTTTTTCTTAGTTTGTTTTTTGCATTTGGTGCAGCATTTATACGATCTAATATCCCTTGAAAAGATGATTGTAGATAGATTACTTTACCTATTTTATTGATATTTTCTTGTTTATAAAATCCACCACCAGTTGAGATGATAGCATTATCCACACCAGTCTCTAACCATAGTGCACACTTCTTTTCCAAAGCTCTAAAATATGGCTCACCTTCATCTTTAAAAATCTTTTTAATTCTTCTGTTTTCCATGGATTCTATTAGGTCATCAGTATCTATAGCAAACATATCTGTTGCCTTTACTAAAGCACGTGCAAGTGTTCCTTTACCAACACCCATAAAACCTACTAATATAATATTGTTCTTCATAGCGGTAGATTATACCCAAAATTCGCTTATACCTATTTTGTTAATCTTTATTTGCTATAATCACGACAGTTAAAAAATAGGATATAAAATGTTAGAGCAATTAGATAAAAATTATGTATTAAATACTTATGCAAAAAACTATGTAAATTTAAAAAAGGGTGTAAACTCTACACTTTTTGATGAAGATGGAAAAGATTATATCGATTTTACAAGTGGAATTGGTGTATGTGCTGTGGGGCATGGAAATAAAAGAGTAGCTGATGTTATTTGTGAGCAGGTTTCAAATATCACACATATCTCAAACCTATATGCAATCGAACCACAAGCAAAGCTAGCTGAAAAGATAGTAAAACTTAGTGGATATGATATGGCTGTATTCTTTGGGAACTCTGGTGCTGAAGCAAATGAGGGTGCTATTAAGATCGCTAGAAAATATGGTCAAACAAAATTTGATAATAAAAGATATAAGGTTATCACTTTAGAGCACTCTTTTCATGGAAGAACTATCACAACAGTAAGAGCTACCGGACAAGAGAAATTTCACACACCAAACTTTTCACCATATCCAGATGGTTTTTCATATAATACTCAAATAAATGATATTTATAACTCAATAGATGATGAAACTGTTGCAGTTATGATTGAGCTTGTTCAAGGTGAGGGTGGTGTTCAGCCATTTGAAAAAGAAGAGATTCAAAAGCTTGCTAAATTTTTAAAAGAGCAAGAGATACTTCTAATTGTAGATGAAGTTCAAACAGGTATCTATAGAACAGGTGAATTTTTAGCATCAAATCTATATGAGATCGAGCCAGATATTATCACTCTTGCAAAAGGTTTAGGAGGAGGTGTGCCTATTGGTGCAGTTATGACTAAACATAAAGATATTTTAGAGCCAGGAGATCATGGATCTACATTTGGTGGAAATTATCTTGTTTCAAGTGCTGCTTTAGAGGTATTAAATATCCTTGAAGAGTATCAAGAAAAAGGAGGCTTAAGTGAAGCTCATATCTATTTTGAGAAGAAGCTAAATGAGTTTTATGAAGCTAAAAAAGAGTATTTTACTGATTCTGTTGGTCTTGGTCTTATGAGAGGACTTAGAGTAAAAGATGATGCTACTCTAGGTGAAATTATCAACAAAGGTTTTGAAAATGGTGTACTTGTTTTAAGAGCTGGAAAAAGTACTCTAAGATTTTTACCTCCATTAACTATCTCAAAAGAAGAGATTGATGAAGG
This sequence comes from uncultured Arcobacteraceae bacterium, assembly GCA_964342525.1. Lineage (GTDB taxonomy): Bacteria > Campylobacterota > Campylobacteria > Campylobacterales > Arcobacteraceae. The sequence goes on along the minus strand of CAYFGQ010000029.1, from coordinate 649 downwards.
GTTTAAAAGGTTAAGTGATGTACTTTAGATCTCTTGCCCTTATATCACTTTTATTTACAAGCTCAATAGCTAGTGATCAACTTAATACTTCTATCCTTTCAACAGATAGACAAAAATCTATAAAACTAAGTGATGAAAAGGCAGGACGTGATAGTTCTGCACTTAAAAAAGATTGGATCAATTCTATCACTTATACCTATACACAACTATATGATGTGGGGACAAATGATTATGATACGTCTAGATCATCAATAAGTGTATCTCAACCAATATTTAGAAGTGGCGGAATCTATAGTGCTATAAAATATGCCTATGCTATGGAGAAATATAGCCACTTAAATGTGGAGCTTCAAAAACAAACAATGGTAAAAGATGCCCTAAATATTTTATTTCAGATTCAAAGAACCACATTAAATATGGAAAAACAAGAACTTTTGATAAAAAACTCTGAAATAGATGTGGAAACAAAACGTGAACAAGTGATAAATGGAGTAATAGATACTTCAGATCTAAATAATGCAATCATCTCTTTAAATAACAATAGAGAGACATACCTCGAACTTGAATATGCAAAAGAGGAGCTTATCAATAATTTTGCAAACTATTCAGATACCCATCATAAAAATATTGAATTACCAAGTTTTGCAAT
>CAYFGQ010000028.1:0-39229 GCA_964342525.1 uncultured Arcobacteraceae bacterium | reverse complement strand
ATTGTTGAAATTAAAATGTATGTAGAGGGCTATAAAGAGATAAGTGAAAAAAGATTAGCAGAAAGTGGGATATATCATATTCAATTACAAACTTCATTTATTAATGAAAATGGTGACTTAGAGAAAAAGCAAGTTAAGTTATTAAAGGAAATAAACATAGGGGATTATTTAGATAAATGTGTAAAATTTAAAAATGTTGAAGAAACTAAAATAGATTTTAATACATATTATAAAGCTACAGATTTAGAAATTATTGATGAAAAAATAGATGGAATTGAAATATCAAAATATATGATTATGGATGTTTTTACAATCTCAGATAAAACATCAAAAGATAAAATTACTCAAAAAGATGTTACTCATGGATTTGTATTCTCAAAAAATAAAGTTGATGGTGCTGTTGAAACATTTAGAGTAAAAGTAAAAAATTCTAATAGAAAATTGCTAGAAAAACTACAAGGTCAAAAAATCAAGTTGAATAATCTAAGTGAATTTAAACCAAGTGGAGCAACTGAGCCTTTTTATTCAATAGATTCAATAAAAGATATATCAATAATAAAAAAGAATCAGTAGGAGTCTATTATGGAGAATAATAATCCTACAAGAATGACAAAAAGGGTTAGGATCAACCCTTATTTAGATAATGAAGCTAATTTTAATTGGGGTCTATTTATTGCTAGTACATTAGTAGTTTCCTTTACAATATTTAGTTCATTACTTTTTATATTGTATTTTATGCAATCCTTTGATGTTTTAAAGGCTTTAAGTGATGTTGAGAACACAATGATAGTATTTTGTAAATATTTTGCTTCTAATGCCATTGGAGAGTTAAATAAACTAAATTTATTAAATGATGTTATTGGCTCAAAAGTGTTTGATATAAATGTAGAGATACAATCACCAAATTTAAATATTTTAGGATGGATAATAATTGTTCTAAGTTTAGGACTAGGATTATTATTACATTCTATGAGTCTATATCAATACTATATACAAAGGCTTATAAAGGTATCTGGCTATTTCAATTATTATGTACCATATTTATTGCTACATAAGTTTATAAATAGAGTAAAAACAAAAAAAATATATTTAAGAGTATTACCACTAGTCAAGCTAGAAAAGATAAATAAGACAGATTATAAATATCTTATTCAAAATCTATTCAATATTAGTATCAATGAAGTTGATAATTATGAATTAAAGATTGAAGATAAAAGAGTTTTAGGATGGTTTGATTATAAGATAATTCATTTGCTAGAGATAAAAAATAAAAAGGGAAACTATGAAAAGGAAACAATATCAAAAAACAACAAACATTCAAAACAAAGTTCAAAGGTACCAAGTAATAATGAAAAACTTAAAGGCTTTTTTGAATAATGAATATCACTATTCTGTAGATAAAAAATCTTATAATAGGATTCTCAATCTACATAATTCAATTGATTTTTTAATGAAAGATTATAAGACTACTGATGAGTATTTCAATAAAATACTTTTAGGGCTAGAAAAATTTGTTAATGTTATTTGTTTGAGTGAATTAAATATTTATAAAAAAGATAAGTCTGTTTAATTCACATAGACTTTAGTCTTTTTAATATTTCTTCAATATAAATTGTATTAGAGTGAGATTTCCCTAATGTTTTAACTAGGATTTCTAAAGATATCTCATAATATTTCATAGCTTCTTTAATTTCTCTCTTTTGAGCATATACTGAAGCAATACCTGCATAAGATAAAGCAGTATCCTTATGATATTTTCCTAAAGTTTTTAACGAAATTTCTAAATCTTTATAGAAATAGTCATAAGCTAAATCATATTCATTTAATAAAAGATATACTTTTCCTAAATTATTATATACAGTTCCAATACCTGGATGAACTTTTCCAAATACTTTTAGCTTAATATCTAAAGAATTATTGAAAAAATCTATAGCTATTTTATATTCATTGATGTTAAGATATGCAAGCCCTAAATTGTTGTTAAGTGTAGCAATCATAGGATTATTTTTATCTAATAACTTTAACATTATCTTTAAGGCTTTATTAAAATAATTAATTGCAACATTACCTTCCATCTTATTATTATAAATTTGTCCTATATTATTATAAATAGTAGCAGTATAAATATGATTTTCCCCATAAAATTTGGAACGAATATCTAATGCGGCATAATAATATTCTAAAGCAATATCATATTTATCAATACTAGAATAAGCTTCCCCTAAGTTATTATATATAAAAGAAATCTTACAATTTTTATCACCAAAGATATCGAACATAATTCTTAAAGAATCTTCGAAAAAAGTAATAGCTTTTTCATACTCCCCTAACCCAATATACACTGAACCAATATTATTATATGACATAGCAACGTAATAATTATTTTCACCCAAATTATCTAAAATTAAATCTAAAGACTTATTATAATACATTAACGCTTGCTTATAATCTCCTAATTTATCGTAAACGCTTGCTAAAGTTGCTAAATATTTAGAATTATCTTGTTCAAAACTAACTGCATTAGTATAATATTTAATTGCATCTTTATATTTAAATTGAAGCATTGATATTTCACCTAGTTCAAAATAAGACTCTGCATTTTCTTTGTTTAACTTATAAATGTCATCATCATTCTTTAATACATTACTAGATATTAATTCTTTAGCTAATTCAAAATCACCGTCCTCAAAAGCTTTTCTTATATTAATATTATCATCTTCTTTTTGATCAAATTTTTCTTTTAAAGACAAATATTTTACTTTACTCTCCTCTAAAGCCTCAGTTAAATCTTTAATTTTATTTTCATTTTCTTTAATTTCATTTTCTAATATGTCTAAAACCTTAGGAGGAATATAAGTAGCTTTTCCACTATTAATACTTTTAACATACTCTTCCGCATCTTCTTTCCATTTATATAATAATTCTTTAGGATATTCTTCAGGATTTTTATCTATTAAATTTGAACAAGGAATACATAACCAAATAGCATTTCCAATACTTTTTCTCTCATCTGAGGTTAAATTTTTATCTGACCTTGGACCATTGGGTGCAGCGGCTACAATATGTGCAGCAATACCCATGGTAATAAATCTATTATCTTCATTATGAGGACCAGTTGTTAAAGTTCTACAATCAGGATTTGAACATAAATTTCCAACTCTTTTTTGTAAAGCATTTATTGTTGGCTTATTAAAATTATCTCTATTATTTGACATTATTTTACTACTTTTTCTTTATTAACTTTATTCTATCATAAATTAATAATTCTAAACTATAAGCATACTAATCTTTTTGTATAAAAATAAAGAAATCATTAAAATACAATACTATATGAGTATAATAAAAGCGTCAAATTTACTTTTATTACTAATGTTTGGCCATCTAATATTTACAAAGTTTTCTATAAAGTGGTTAGAAAAAGGTTAGAAATTTTTGATTTACTTTTAGGAAAGTCCCTATTTATGGGAAATACATTGGAGGCGCCACCCAGATTCGAACTGGGGATAGAAGCTTTGCAGGCTCCGGCCTTACCACTTGGCGATGGCGCCCCTTAATTTAAGGATGAGTATTCTACACAAACTATACTAATAGTTTACTTAAATTTTAAGTATTAATATCATAAAATGTTTAAATAAAGTAAAAAACCTAAATTTAGGTCAAATTAAAGATATGGATATTATATGGATAACAAAGTAGAACTACTCTCCCCAGCTGGTAATTTAGAAAAATTAAAAATAGCACTAAATTATGGTGCAGATGCTGTATATGGTGGTGTTAGTCATTTTAGTCTTAGAATTAGAAGTGGTAAAGAATTTACCTTTGAATCATTTAAAGAGGGTATTGATTATGCCCATGCTCGTGGTAAAAAAGTATATGCCACAATAAATGGATTTCCTTTTAACTCTCAAATCGATTTACTAAAAAAACATATTATCAAAATGGCTGAACTAAAACCAGATGCATTTATCGTTGCAGCACCAGGAGTTGTTGCACTTTGTCGTGAATTAGTACCTGAAATGACAATACACCTTTCAACTCAAGCAAATGTTATGAACTACCTTGATGCAAAAGTTTATTATGATATGGGTGTTAGACGTATTATCGCTGCACGTGAGATTAGCTTAAAAGATGTGGTTGAGATTAAAAAACATCTTCCAGATATGGAGATAGAGATTTTCGTACATGGTTCTATGTGTTTTGCTTATAGTGGTAGATGTCTTGTAAGTGCTGTACAAATGGGAAGAGTTCCAAATAGAGGATCTTGTGCAAACGATTGTAGATTTGAATATACACTTTATGCAGGGAATGAGGATCATAGTACACTATTTAGACTTGAAGAGGAACCAGGTGTAGGTACATATGTATTTAATGCAAAAGATATGAACCTAAGTGCACATATTAAGGAGATTATGGATTCGGGAGCTGTTGATAGCTTAAAAATTGAAGGTCGTACAAAATCTCCATATTATGCAGCAGTTACAGCAAAAGCATATAGAGATGCTATTGATGATTATTATACTGATACCTTTGTAGCTAAGAAATATCAAGATGAATTAAACACTACAAAAAATAGAGGTTTTACAGATGCTTATCTTATCCATAGACCATTTGAAAGAGATACTACTCAAAACCACGATTGGGCTATGAGTAAAGGAAGCTATGAAGTAAGTGGTTTAGTTCTTGAAAATGAAGAATACTTCATGTGTAAATATAAAACTTACCCAAATGAAGAGATTGAAATATTTGCCCCAATAGGTGCTACAATCACTGAATGTGATAATGAGATAGGAAAAGTAGTAAAAAAAGATGATGGTAAATACTATATCTCATTCAAAAAAATTGAAACAGAATCAGGTAAAATCTTAGAATCAGTTCATAGTGGAAATACAAACCCTATAAAACTACCTTGTAAATTACCTTATCTTACAATGTTTAGAGTTCTTAGTGAAGATGAGAATCCATTAGCAGTGAACTAATATGAATAAATATATCTTTATTACAATATTTTTAAGTGTTTTTGCTCTACTTAATTTATATATTGTAAAAAGATATATCAATAAACTTGATCTAAACGATACCATTAAATACTATCTAAAAGTTTTTCTTTTTATAAATTATCTTGGAATCATGGGCTATGCCTATGCAAGATATAATCCAGATGTGCCCAATTGGTTTTATCTTTTTACAGCTTTTCCTATCGGTATAGTTTTTTTATTTTTTTGTACAGCTATTATTTATGATATCACAAGAGTATCTGTAGATAAATCTCCCCTATCTTTTAAAAGACGTGATTTTTTCAAAAAGAGCCTTGATATTTCATCTTTAGTTTTAGCCACAGGACTTAGTGCCAAGGCTATGGATGAAGCTAGAGATGTACAAATAGAAAAAGTAGATATAAATATCAAAAAACTAAAAAAGCCATACTCCATAGTACAACTAAGTGATATCCATATAGGTGGTATTATCAATGCTGAGTTTATAAAAACTATGGTAAAAAGAGTAAATACTTTAAAACCTGATTTAGTAGTTATCACTGGTGATCTTGTGGATATAAATATCAAAGATGCCATGTCTGCCCTAGTGGAACTTAAAAATCTAAAAAGCAAATATGGTACTTTTTTTGTTGTGGGAAATCATGAATATTTCCATGGTTTAGATGAGATCATAGATACAGTAAAGTCTTTGGATATCACTGTACTAGAAAATGAAAACTACTATATAGGTGATTATAAAGAAGGATTTAATTTAGCAGGTGTTTATGATGTGATGGGATATAGAGTAGAACATCATAGACCTGATTTAAATAAAGCTCTTAGAAATACTGATCTTGACTCTCCAACAATACTCTTAGCCCATCAACCAAAATATATAGAAGAGGTAAAAGATGGAGTTGATCTAATACTTAGTGGCCATACCCATGGTGGTCAACTATACCCTTTTAAATACCTTGTGAAACTACAACAGCCATATGTAAGAGGTTTACATAAACATAATAAAAACCTTCAAATCTATATAAATAAAGGTACAGGTTTTTGGGGTCCACCTATGAGACTAGGTGCCACAAGTGAAATCACTTTTATCACAATCTCCTAATACAAATTATGCATAATTTGGGATAATTCTGCTAGAATATATCTATGGTTTTTTTCACAGTCTCAAAAAATATAAATATCAAAATAACAGATTCTTCTATAATTAAATTTTACAAACCAACAGATAAAAACAATATAGAACTAGACAAAATATATATCACTGCCTTTAATGATATAAAAGCTATAAGAGATGTATTTCTTAGAGTGGGTGGAGAGTATAAACTTAGAGTTGAAGATGAAAAAAAATACAACTCACTAAAAGCCCTACCAAGAGAGTTAGGAATAGAAAATAAAAATGAGTTCAATACCCTAACCTACGGTGAAATATTTGATATCAATAAAGATAAAGTAGATATCTTCTCCCAAATCACTACCATAAAAAAAGATATAAAAATAGCTATAGTAGGTGGACTTGGCAAACAAATAGGTGAAATGATCTGTGCAGCATCTGCGGTAAGAATATTAAGACAAGAGTTAGAAAAAAAGTTTAAAACAGTATCCATAGATATTTATATCCAAGCCACAGAAAATAAATTTTATATCAGGGATAAAGAGATACTAAAAAATAGTATAGGAATAGATAGAGTAGTACCCCTACCAATGAATCTAAAAACCCTATGTAACTATGATTTTTACATAGATACAAGCTCCATTGAAAAAACATACTACTATAAACATCTACCATATATAGATGCTTTTTTACACAAATTTGGTATAGACTATACAAAAATCCCTTATGGGAAAAAATACAATAAACTAAGACAAAATAGAATATATAAACCATCCCGTGAACTAAAAGAAAAACTACACAAACTAAAAACCCATGGCAAAGTTCTACTTTTTCACCCTTTCTCGCCGGATATAAAAAGAAGTATGCCAAAAGATATAGCTATAAAACTTATAAATAAACTTATAAAAAAGATGCCAGATTATACAATTGTATCTACTTTAAAGATTGAGCTAAATGACGCACAAAAAAGTAAAAATCTTTTAAATGATGATAGATTTGAAGATATATCACAATACTCAAAAAGCTTTTTTGATTTTACATATATCATCTCAAATATGGATAAGATCATCACTGTAGATACGGCAACCTACCATATAGCAGATATATATTTTGTACCAACAGTAGCTATTTTTACCGATAAAAAGTTAATGGAAAAAAGAGTTAAATACTACCATACCATAGAGCATATTTTACTAGATAATAAGATGGAGAAAAGCTTTAGTAATCTAAAGTTTGAAACCCCAGAATTAGTGCTAAATAAGATGTATTCATGGAAAGCTATAAAAGTAAAAGATATTTTAGATAAGTTTGAGAAATTAGGATAAAAAGGACTTTAAAATCAAGGTTCCACTCTATCTCTAAAGGTAGTTTTATTTCTACCTTTTCCCTTCGCCTCATATAAAGCACTATCCGCATCACTTAAGAACTGATCAATAGTTTGATATTTTTCTTCATATGCACTAATCCCTGCACTTATAGTCACGCTTACAATAGCTCCATCCACTTCAATCTGAGCTTTCGAAATATCATCTCTAATCTTTTCTATAAGATTAAATAATTCTTTTTCATCATGCATATTTATAACTAAAGCAAACTCTTCACCACCAAGTCTACCAAATATAGTGTTTTTTGGAATCAAAGATGAGATAATATTTGCAACATTTTTAATAACTTCATCACCAACTTGATGACCATATTTATCATTTATAGCTTTAAATTTATCTATATCTATCATCACGGAATAAAGATTTTCTTTTGTTTTTTCAAACCTCTCTTCGGCCAAATAGAAAAATTTCCTTCTATTATAAATACCAGTCATAGAGTCAACATTTGCTAAGAAATCAAGTTTTTTCATAGAAGCACTTAAAGTAATATGGGTCTTTATCCTAGCCTTTAACTCTTTTACCATATACGGTTTAGTAATATAATCAACCCCACCCACATCAAAAGCTTTTTCAATACTTTGCTCATCATAACTAGCAGTTAAAAACAGCACAGGAATATCATTAGTTAGATCATCAGCCTTAAGCCTTCTACATACCTCATAACCATCAAAATCAGGAAGAGCAATATCAAGTAATACAAGATCAATAGGAATATGATGTGCCTTTAACATAGCCTCTTCACCACTACTTGCACAAACAATGTTATAGTCATTTTGTAATAACTCTTGTAATACCAAAACATTTATTTCAATATCTTCAACGATAAGTATTGTTGATTGTTTATTTTCCATATTAACCTCACTTAGTTATATACTATTTTATCAGTTAATATTTAATAGTAGGTAAATGAAATTAAATATTGACTTTTTAGAGAATATTGATATTAATTATTATTATAACATTTTTCTATCATTATCTTTAGATAATATTTCCCATCAAAAAAGAAAAAAGGACGTTTATGAAATTAAATAATTGTATAAAATATTCAAGTATAGTTATAGCATTAATTTCTACACTTAGTGCAGAAACCAAACAACTTGAAAATATTTCAGTAATCAGTGCATCGGGATTTGAGCAAGATATTCTTCAAGCTCCAGCATCAATCACAGTAATTACTAAAGAAGAGATAGAAAATAAAGGATATATCGATATCCCTGCTGTATTAAAAGACATACCAGGGGTATTTATTGATGGTGGTGGAAATGCTAGAGGAAAAGGAATGGGAGGTGAAACTATTTCAATTAGAGGAATGGATGGTTCTTATTCTCTTTTTTTAGTAAATGGTAAACCTTTATCAAATTCTAGCCAAGTTATTTATAATGGTGAAGGGACAGGCGCAGAAGCAGGATTTTTACCACCATTATCTGCTATTGAAAGAGTTGAAGTGATAAAAGGACCTATGTCTTCTTTATATGGCTCACAAGCTATGGGTGGAGTTATAAATATAATTACCAAAAAAGTTCAAAATAAATGGGGTGGAAACTTAAGTGTTGATCAAACTATTCAGCAAGAAAGTAACTTTGGAAATGAACAACAATATAAAACCTATTTATCTGGTCCACTTATCAAAGATAAGTTAAATCTAACAGTTACAGGACAGTATACTAAAGCTGAAGAAGATAAAGTTTATAATGGTTCAAAAGAACAAGATAGAAAAAGTTTATCTTCTGAGTTTACTTGGCTGATAGATGATAATAATGATTTATCATTTAAATATGCCCATTACAATCAAAAATCTGAAGGGGAAGAGAGAACATATACATTAAATAATGGAAGTACTACAACAATAGACCCTTCTGATAATGAAATGACTAATAAATTTATAGATATTACACACAATATAATATGGGGTGATAATATTAAAACAACATCATATTTGCAACAAGAAGATTATGATGCAAAACACGCAAGTTATGAATCTCAATATAAATCTAACATATTCAATTCTAAAAGTATTATTCCAATGGAAAAAAATATTTTATCAGTTGGATTAGAATATAAAACCGAAAAAACTATGCATGACCCAGAGAGAGTTCAATCAAATGTATCACAATTAGAGAAATGGAACTCTTCATTATTTGCAGAAAATGAATATTATCTAAATGAAGATTTTTCTTTAACAACAGGTCTAAGAGTAAACGAAGATGAAAACTATGGACAAGAATTAACTCCAAGAGTTTATGGTGTATATACGCTAAATGATAACTTTACTTTAAAAGGTGGAGTAAGTACAGGATATAAAACGCCTGATTTAGACCAAGCAAGTTCTCAATTCATGGAAGGATTTGGAGGTGGTTCAGGTTACATAAGTGGTGATGAAAACCTTAAACCAGAAAAAAGTACAAACTATGAAATTGCATTGGTACACCAAGGAGATAATAACTTTAATTTTTCAATAACAGCATATAAAACACTATATAAAGATAAAATAAATACACAAATAACTTGTGATGAAACAGCTGGAGATGCAGATTGTGTTCCAAATGGAATGGGTCTTGATGAAAGTAAAACAGCTATGTATAGATATATAAATATTGATGAAGCAGAACTTCAAGGTTTTGAATTAACAACAGATTATACAATTGATAAAGTTGTTTTAAAAGCAAACTATACATACAATAAAGCAGAAATTACAAGTGGAGATGATAAAGGTAATCCACTAAATAATACTCCAAAAAATATGTTTAATGTTGGAATTGATTGGAATGCAAGCAATAAACTAAAAGTTTGGAATAAAGTAAAATATACAGGTAAAGCAAGTGAAGTAGGAAGAAGAGGTACAACAGAATATCCTTCATACACTATAATTGACTTAGGTATAAATTATAAAATAAATGACGATCTAAAAGTACATACAAATATAAACAATCTAGCTAATAAAGAGATCTTATATGAAGAGTACTACAAAGTATTAGACGGAAGAAATATAAATATAGGTTTAAACTATAACTTCTAATTTGAATAGCTTAAGCAAATGCTTAAGCTATCTCCACTTCAATTATAAATTCACTTCCATTATTATAAGTATATTTTATCTCCCCAAATAGCTGAATCTCTACAATTGAATTTAAAAGTTTTAAGCCTAATGTTTCTTTATATGAACTTGAAAAACCATTTTTTAATCCACTTCCGTTATCTTTGACTTTTAAAACTAGGTGATTTTCCAATTTTAAAAATTCTATGGATAATAAAGGATTTTCGATATTTTTAAAAGCGTGTTTATATGAGTTACTTATCAATTCATTCAATATCAAACCATAGGGCATAGCTTCTTGCAAACTTAAATTTATATCATCAATATTAATAAAAACATCTACCTCGTCATTACTATCATAGGTATTTGAAATTGCTTCAATCAATTCACTTATATATTCTCCCATAGTAATCTTATTTAAATCACTTGATTCATAAAGTTTTCTATGAAGAAGCTCCATGATATAAATTCTATCTTTGATCTCTACTAAAGCTCTTTTAGTCTCCTCATCATTTATATCTTTTTCTTGAAGTTCAATCATACAAATAGTAAGGGAAAGGTTATTTTTCACCCTATGATGAATCTCTTTTAATAAAGTTTCTTTTTCATCTAATGATCTTACAATCTCTTTAGTTTTCTCTTCAACTTTTAAATCAAGTTGATTTATACTATTTTCAAAAAACTCAACCATAGAATCAAAGGATTCACCCAAAATACCAATATCATCATCACCATTTACTTCTGAACGAATCTTTTTTTGGCCCTTTTTAATTCTTATAGCTGTTTTTGTTAATTTATTCATTTTTCTAAATGTTCTTTTTAAAACAAAATATACTAAAACAAAAACTACGACTAAAGAGATCACAAATTCTGGTAATAAATTAAATGTATTTGCGTCAATTTCACCTTCAAGTTGTTTTTTCTCAATCGTAAATAATACTAAATATCTATTTGCTTTTTTGCTTACATCTAAAGAAACAACCCATGTTAGAACCTCTTTATCTTCAAATAAATGAGATATTGGTCTTTTTCCTTTAGATTCAAGTATTTGAGATAAATTTAGATCTTCAATTTTATAATTATTTATATTCAAAAATTGTTTTAAAGTATGCCCTCTTTTATTGTAAATTAATTCAATATTTTCAAGATTATCCTCTTTTTTTAAATTAGGACTATCAATCCATAAAAGTGTTGTTTTTATATCATAGGAATCAGATATGGGAATAAGTGTGTTTTTTATATGCTCTCTTAAATCTTTAGAAAAAACAAATGAAGTTTTTTGAAATCTCTCTTTTTTACAAGCTAAGGCTAAAATATTATTACGAACTTTTTTATTATAAAAAAATGTAGTGTCCTCTGATACATTTTGATAATCTTGAAATCTTTGCCATTTATCAAAAATGGTAAAATCACTATTAAGATATACTTCATTCTTTATATTTATATTTTCCCCAAAGATATTATACTCACAAAAGTTTCTAATTTCTGTTTTATCAAGATTGTTTTTTAAATTCTTATAATTTCCACTATCTGCAAATATCTCTTTTAAAATAACCTCTACTTTTAATTTTGACAAATCTGCTTCGAGAATAGATTGATTTCTATTTGAAATTATGGATAATTCTATTTGTTTTTTATTTGTATTTAATATCTGTGTAATTTCATTTATTTTATATTCAAAATTTTTTTCTTTTAAAATAGGTATTACAAGATAAACTTTTATTAGATTAAAAAGAATCATTGAGATAAGAAAGATCAAAATAACTTTTGAACTTAAAGAGTAACTTTTAAACTTCAGATATTTAACCATTTTTTATAACTTTTAATTTATACCCTTGATCATAAAAACTTACTAAGACATTTGTACCTAATTTATTTTTTATCCTATAAATTAACGAACGTAATCTTGATAGGTCATAAAACTCCTCTCTCCATATATATGTATAGATCATAGAAAAGCTAATTATCTTATTTGGCGTTTTAGATAATAATTCAAAAATCTTTTTCTCATTTTTTGTTAATTTTACTAATTTTTCATCCTTATAAAGGTCATGATTAATTAAATCATACTTTATATTCTCTTTTAAAGTTAAAAACTTCTTTTCTTTTTCCAACAATACTTTTTTATTTTTAAAAAAGAACTGGTGCTTATGAAGAGTAGTATTTATAATAGCTTTTAATTCCCTATCTTTACATGGTTTTAATAGATATGCGTAAGGTTCTGATTCCATTGCCTGCTTTAAAAGCTTATCACTACAATAAGAAGTTAAAAATATAATAGGAACATTATAATTCTTCCAAAAATAATTTGCCACATCTATCCCATTTTCACTAGCATTTAGGTTAATATCAATTATTGCCAAATCTGGAGTATTATCTCTTATAAAAGATTTAGCTTTTTGAGGTGTTGTAGCAATCCCACTCACATCTAATCCCATATCTTTTAATTTTTCTTCTAAAGATAAAGCTAAAATAGCCTCATCTTCAACAATTAAAACTTCATATGATTTATCGATTATTAAATTTGAAGACACTATTTTCCTTTTTTCATTTTGATTATGATTTTGATTTTCAAAATACTATAAAAAAAGATATAAACCTTTTATTAAAGAAAAATTAATATTTTGTAACTTTTTTATTAAATCAGATATTAACATTTTTTAATCATTATGTTTTTATATACTTTAAAAAATTTAAGAGGTATATATGAATTTATATAAAATATTAATAGCTTTTATTGGTGGATATATAATATCTGCTCAATTAAGCATAACACTTGCATTAATTTTGCCATTTGAAATTATTGCAGAATCCGTAATGTTTTCAAATCTAATTTCATTTACTATTTGGGCTTTTTTATTTTTATACTGTTTTAAAAATATAAGCATCAAAAAACTACTTACTCAATTTATTTGCTTTTGTTTAATACTATTTATTTTTAACCATTATCTTTTAGGAGGTATTAAATGAGTAATGATTTCAAAAAATCAATGAGTTGGATTCATACTTGGTTAGGATTAATAGCTGGATGGATATTATTTACTGTCTTTGTAACAGGAACTAGTTCCTATTATCATCATGAAATAAGTTCATGGATGAAACCTAAACTTACTCAATCCAAAGTTTCCGAAAATACTCCTATAATAGCTATAGGTATTGCTAATGAATTAGCCAGAGATGTAGCTAATTTTTCACTTTCTTTACCAACACAAAGACAAAGTACTATATCTATCATGTACAGAGATAGAGATCCAGATACAAAAAGAAGAATAAAGGTTTTTAAAGAATATGATGCAATTACTGCACAGGAGATAATACCAAGACAAACTGCTGGGGGAGACTTTTTATTTAGGTTCCATTTTAAACTACATGGTATCCCAAAATTTTTAGGAGAATGGATAGTTGCAATTGCTACTTTTTGTATGTTTATTGCAATCATTACTGGGGTTTTAATTCATAAAAGAATTTTTAAAGATATCTTTGTTTTTAGACCAGAAAAAAGAGTAAGAAACTGGATGGATGGACATATTTTACCCGCTGTTGCAGCTATTCCATTTCTAATTATGATTACGTATTCTGGTTTAATTTTATCTATTAAATTTATGATGCCATGGGCTGTAGAATCTATTTATGAAAACCCTAGAGTTTATAATCATGAAATTAGAGCACTAAATAGTAATCAAAAAATTAAAGCTGATAAAAAAGCAAATAAAAAATCAGAACTTAGCGAAGAAAAACTAATTGAAATATACAAACAAGCAAATATACTTTGGCCGAATAATATAGGTGGATTCCAAATTACTAGAAATAAAAAAACTGGCTTAGAAGTTAAGTTTTGGCAAAAAGATCATAATTCAATTTTTTATTCTAAGTTTGAAAAAAAACTACTAGTATTTGATGGAAATACTAAAAAATTCAAATATGAAGCTTCTTCTCCTTCTTCAAGTAGTGGGGTTGTAGTTACACAATCAACTTTTGATACCCTTCATAGAGCAAGATTTGCTGATTCTAGTATGAGATTTACTTTCTTTTTATTTGGGATATTGGGAACTATAGTTGTTGCTACTGGACTTATTTTATGGAATAAAAAAAGACAATCTAAATATGAAAATAAAAATCACCTTGGATATAAAATAGTTGAAAAACTTAATATTGGTACGATTATTGGTATGTTTATCGCTATTGCATCATATTTTATAGCAAATAGACTTATACCATTAGATATTGAAAATAGAGCAATACTTGAAATTAAAATATTCTTTATAACTTGGTTAAGTTCATATATATGGGCTTTTTTAAGAAACTCTAAAAATGCTTGGAATGAACAAGCTTTATTTACTTCAATACTTTTTATAGTTCTTATTTTTATAAATGCATTTACAATAAATAATTCAATTTATGAATTTATTCAAAGAGAGCTATTGTTTTACTATTTTGATTTATTCTTTTTATTATGTGCTTTTATGTTTTTTATAATATTCAAAAAAACAAAAATTAAAACTATAGGAGATAATGATGTTAAATAGTATATTCTTTGTTTTTATTGCAGTTGCACTTTTATCACTAAGTTATAAAAAACATTATCAACAAATTAAAAATAAAGAGCTAAGAAACAAAAAACTCTTTTATTCACTAAATATTTTATGTTGTGTAATCTCCTTAATAATTACAATAAATAGCTATGGTATCTCTTTAGGTATAGCATATTTTATCAGTGCTTTTTCTCTTGCAATTGTAATTATTGCATTAATATTTACATATGCTAAAAATTTATTTATTCCCTTAATAATAATCTCCTTATTTTCAGGGATATATATAAACTTTATTTAAAATTCAAATCAATATAAGGAAAGAAAATGAAATTAACTAAATTATTTTTAGTCGGAGCACTTAGTACAAGTGCATTGTTTGCACATAGTATGTGGATTAACTCTTTTGAGTCAGATTCAAAAAATGGAAAACGTGTAAGTATTGGTCTAGGTTGGGGGAATAAAGCTCCTATTGACGATTCATTAAATTCAGATTTTGGTATGAAATCTTTTATATTAACAACACCAGATAATAAAAGTATTGAATTAAAACCTCCTGTAAAAAATCCAGAAAATATATTTAAAGATGATCTATTAAGTATAAATGAAAGTAATATTGCAATGCAAAAAATAGGACTTAACAAAAAATCACCTAATGGAACTTATAGTCTTGGATTCCAATTGCCAGAATTCACCCTATCTGAATATATAAACAAAAAAGGTAAAAAAAGTAAAAGTATCAAAAAGATTGAAAAAATCAGAGACCTTAAGGAACATATTTCAACAACAGTAACTACTATATCTTCAAAATCATATTTTACATATAAAAACTATTCTGAAGTAAAAGCTTTTGGACATGATTTAGAAATAATACCAGATGGTGATTATACAAAACTAAAAGAAGGTGATATTATTACTCTAAATGTTCTATTAAAGGGTAAAGCACTTGAATCAGGCTATTTATTAGCTAAAAGTAGTGATGATCAGAATATAAATTATTTTCATGGAAGAGTTAGAGATGGTAAAGTGAAATTCTATTTAAACTCAAATGGACAATGGATATTTAAAATCACTCATACTCAAAATAAAGAGAAAACTATATATAAATATAAAACATCTGCAAGTATAAATATTAAATAAATATTATAAAGACACACCAACTATACAATTATCAAGTATAGTTGGTTTTTTTATGGAGAGTTGTAATTTTTTTATTTTGTATTTTCTCTTTAGCTCTTTTTTTATTTCAAGTAGAGCATCTTCGATAAGTTCATATTTATTTTTTTGCATCATCTTTTCTATCTTTGCTGATACTTTAGAATAATCAATAAATTCACCATTTTTAAAATCATATTCAAAAGATAGATCGATAATTACTTTTTGTGGAGTTTTTCGCTCAAAAGGTAAAATACCAATTATGGTATAAAAAGTTAGCTCTGAAATTTCTATTTTCAAACTACTTTTTTCTCCTCACCTTTGATAAGTCTTACTATATTTGGGATATGTTTATAGTAGATGATAAATGCGATTATATACATTGGAGCGTTTGAATCTACACCTAGTCCATTATTAAATACTAGTGCAGCTATTATTACCCCTAAAAGTCCTAATAAAGAAGATACTGATGAGATTTTTAATACTTTAGCACCAAATGCCCAAACAAGTGCACCTACAAGCGTAGGAATAGGAATAAGAACTAAAAACACACCAAGACCAGTAGCTACACCTTTTCCACCTTCTAGCCCTAAATAGATACTATAACAGTGTCCAAGTACAGAAAATACTGCTATAGCCCATAAAGTTTCTTGAGGAGCACCAACCATCATAGCTACCACAATTACAAGTAAACCTTTCACTGCATCTAAAATAACAGTTGCTATTCCTAACTTTTTTGCTAAAGCTGGGTTTGTCTCTTTTACTACTCTTAATACATTTGTTGCACCAATACTTTTACTACCTGATTCCTTTACATTTACCCCTGCAAATCTTTGGGCTAATATCATACCAAAAGGGATCGATCCTACTAAATAAGCTATTACATAAAATAAAAAGTTTGTATTTGTTAAAAAATCCATATTATTATTGTCCTGATTTAAATTAAAGGGTGTATTATATCTAAAAGTATCTAAATGATAATAACTTCTTCTTGAAGCTCTATATTAAATTCTTTTTTCACTTTCTCTTTTGCCATAGTGATTAATGCAATTGCATCCTCATAAGTTCCATTATCAAGGTTTACTAAAAAGTTTGCATGTTTCGAGCTAAACTCCATACCACCTACTCTTATACCTTTTAGACCACATACATCTATAAGTCTTCCAGCATAATCATCCACTGGGTTTTTAAAACAGCTTCCAGCACTTGCATCATGGGGTTGGTTATCCCTCATCTGCACAAGCTCTTCTTTTAGCTCTTTATTATAACCCTCTTTTAGATCAAACACTGCTTCATATACTATTTTATCTATATTTGTAAATCTATAACCATATTCTATATCTTCTTTTTTGATATAACCATCACATGTAAGTATAGAATCAAGATGATTAAATATCTCATACTGTTTAAGCCCAGCATTCATTTTTATAACCCCACCAAGACACCCTGGAAGTCCTGCCATAATTTCAAAGTTTGCTAGATTATTCTTTTTAGCGAAGTTAAATATCTTTCCATTTTTTGTGGCACAGCCTATTTTTATTTTACCATCTTCTATTTTTATATAGTCAAACTCTTTTCCTAGAACTGCTATATTTTTATCTGTGTTTGGATTTACTAAAAGATTACTGGCTCGACCTATTATAAAAAACTCTTCATTTTTTACATCGATAGTATCGATCACTTCTATTTCAAGTTGGGGTCCTATTTTTATGGAGGAGTATTTTTTAAAATCAACTAATTTTTTCATTGATTTCTATATTCAGTGTATTCCGTAGGTATTAGATAATCTCTTGATTTTATAAGCTCTTTAAAATATCCATGCTTAAATCCAAGCTCGTAAAGCTTATCAAGAGCATCATATTGTACTTCACTTAGTTGTATTGAGTTTTCATTTGCATATAGATTTAGGTATGTTTGTAATGTCTCAGAATCTACTCTTATAAGATCACGTTCAAGTAACATCTCCGATAATAACAATTTATTATTATGTGCCACATCTACAGCTTTGATAAGAGTGCTTTCATAGTCTATTGCTTTATTTAGAGGAATCGATCTTCTTAGACACATTCCACCTAGTGGCAATGGTAGATCTTTTCCAGCAAGTTCTTGCCAGATATCCCATAACTCAGCTTCCACTTCTAAGTCATCTGCATAAGTTAAAATTGACTCATGTATTAAAACACCTGCATCAACCTTCCCATCTAGAACAGCTTGTTCTATATCTAAAAAGTTCATGTAAGTGATTCTTGCTTCTGGGTATTTTATTTTAAATAAAAGTGCATTTGTTGTGTATTCTCCACTAAGTGCAACTTTGAAGTTTCTTTTTAATTTTGTATCTTTTTTCTTAATCAGTTTTGGTCCATAACCTTCTCCAAAACTAACAGCAGTTTTTAGTAATGCAAAGTCATCTTTTACATATGGATATAGTGCAAAAGAGATTGCACAAATATCATATTCACCACGTAATGTAGCTTGATTTAATGTTTCAATATCATCAGCGATATTTGAAAAAGTCGTATCTTCTAAACTAACCCATCCTAATTTGATGGCATAATACATAAAAATGTCATCGGCATCAGGTGAGTGTGCTACTAAAATGTTTTTCAATCTAAGTACTTTAGCTTATTTATTTGGAGCAAATGGGAATAATGCAGATCCCCAAGTAAGTCCACCACCAAAGGCATCAAATAAGATCATATCACCATCTTTAATTTTACCATTCTCATAAGCATAATTCATAGCCATTGGAATAGATGCTGCTGAAGTATTTCCATACTTATCAACAGTTACAACAGTTTGTTCTTCACTTAATTTAAGCGCTTTTCCAACTGCAGAGATAATTCTATAGTTTGCTTGGTGAGCAATAAAATGATCAATATCATCATTTGTAATATTATGTTTTTCCATCATAACTTCAACATCTGATGTTAAAGTTTTAACAGCATGTTTAAATGTCTCATTTCCTTTCATGTGGATACAAGCCATTTTAGCATCAAGAACCTCTTGGCTACAAGGATTTTTAGATCCTCCACCTGGAGTTTTGATAAGATCTTCATGATTACCATCACTTGAACAATTTACATCAATGATAGCCTCATCTTTATTATCACTTGCAGATATTACAGCTGCTCCTGCTCCATCACCAAAAATAAAACAAGTCCCTCTATCTTCATAATTTAAGATAGAAGTATATTTTTCTGCCCCTACGATAAGAACATTTTTCTTCATACCAGATTCAATAAATGCTTTTGCAACAGATACAGCATATACAAAACCTGTACAAGCTGCACTAATATCAAAAGCTTGAACTGCAGGAAGATCAATTTTTGAAGCAATCAAACACGCAGTTGATGGCATACATAGATAATCAGGAGTAACAGTTGCACAAACAACTAAGTCAATATCCTCTTTATTTATACCAGCTCTTTCAATAGCTTGCTTTGCCGCTTCTGCTCCCATGTCAGATGGATTTATATCATCCTCAGCGATTCTTCTTTCTTTGATTCCTGTTCTTTTTGTGATCCATTCATCAGAAGTATCTATGATTTTTTCAAAATCAGCATTTGTCATAATTTTTGGTGGAATATACGCACCAATTGATCTAAAAGCAGCATAAGCCATATTTGATTCCTTTTTGATTAACTATACTTAGATAGTCTTTCTTCAATATCTTGATTTAAATTTGAGTTTGCAGCAGTAATTGCTTGAAAAATTGCATTTTGCATAGCTTTGGCATTTGATTTACCATGAGATATGATTACTGGAGCTTTAACACCTAAAAGTGGTGCTCCACCATACTCAGCATAATCAACTCTAAGTTTTAATGTTTTAAATACTTTTCTCATTAAAACTGCACCAGCTATTGATACAAGAGATCTTTTTAAATTATCTTTGATTATTTTTGAAATTGTATCTGCTACACCTTCAGCTGATTTAAGTACGATATTTCCTACAAAACCATCACAAACGATAACATCAACAG
Organism: uncultured Arcobacteraceae bacterium; assembly: GCA_964342525.1. GTDB lineage: Bacteria > Campylobacterota > Campylobacteria > Campylobacterales > Arcobacteraceae. The sequence continues at coordinate 19,042 of CAYFGQ010000028.1, read as the reverse complement.
TCCCTTTAAAGATATCTGTTCCTTCTACATTTCCTGCAAAGTTATGTACATCTTTTAAGATTTCTTGAGCTTCTTTTGTAACTTCATTTCCTTTTGATTCCTCTTCTCCATTTGAGAGAAGACCAATTAAAGGATCATCTATTTTTAAAACATCTTCAGCATAAACTTGCCCCATGATTCCAAACTCTTTTAGATTTTGAGCTGAACAATCTACATTTGCTCCCACATCTAAAACTAAAACATTTCTTGGACCACTTGTTGGCATAACAGTTGCAATTGCTGGTCTACTTACACCTTTGATTCTTCCGATTCTAAGTGTTGCTAGAGACATTGATGCTCCACTGTGCCCAGCACTTACGTAGGCATCTGCATCACCATTTCTTACCAGTTCAATCGCTTTATAAGCAGTTGAGTCTTTTCTTTTTAATGCATCAGTTGCATGATCATGCATACCAATTACATCATCAGTATCTAAGATCTCAATTCTACTATCAAACTTTGTTGGTATTAGAGGTAATAATTCACTCTTTTTACCTACAGCAATAACTTCAAAATCATTATTCTTTTTTAATGCTGAAACTAATCCTTCCATAATAGGCGCAGGACCAAAATCCCCACCCATCGCATCAAGAGCAATCTTTACCATCTATATACTACTTACGACTCAGACTTATATTCACCAGTATTTGGGTTCACATTGTGAGGCATTTTCCAAGAACCATCTGTATCTTTAACTGGTCTAGCTAATTTGATTTTATAGTGTGTTCTTCTTTTTGCTGATCTACTATGCGTAACTCTTCTCTTAGGTACTGCCATTTTTTATCCTTTTTTATTATTCTTGTGTGTTTAAACACTTATCACATACATGATAATCTAATTTAAACGATTCTAATTCACTTTTTATTATATCTTCAAAATTTATCATGTGGTTATCAACTTCTATAATAACTTTATCCAAGTTCTTCTCAGATCCATCATCTTTGTATAAACCATCACTTATTAAAAACTCTATTTCATCTTCAAAATCAGTAGCAAATGTGTCACCACATCTTGAACAATCTACATCAATCTCACCATGTAAGTTAGAGTTAATTTCTACTAAACGTGATGATATTCTACAGAAAGTCCCTTCAATTTTCACTGAATCTACTTGATCTTCAAAGCTTTTTGAAGTTTGTGCTACTTTTCTAAACTCTATCACCATGTTTTTACTTTATAATAAACTAAATTATGAATTATACAATTTCTCTTTGAGCAAAGAAGAAATCGATCTCAATTTTTGCGTTTTCTAAGCTATCACTTCCGTGAACTGCATTTGCATCAATTGACTCAGCGAAATCTGCTCTAATTGTTCCAGCTTCTGCTTCTTTTGGATTAGTTGCACCCATTAAGTCTCTGTTTTTAGCCATTGCATTTTCACCTTCTAGTACTGAAACTACAACTGGTCCAGAAATCATGAACTCTACTAACTCACCAAAGAAAGGTCTCTCTGCGTGTACCGCGTAAAATGCTTCCGCATCAGCTTTGCTTAATTGAACTTTTTTTGTTGCAGCAATTTTTAATCCATTGCTCTCAAATCTGTCTAAAATCTTACCTACTACATTTTTAGCTACTGCGTCTGGTTTGATTATTGAAAGAGTTTGTTCCATCTTCATATCCTTTTTGATTCTACTCTAAAATTTTTTAAGTCGCGGATTATACCGAAAAATAAAAAAAAAGGCAAGGGGTAAAAAATCCCCTTGCCTTTTTTAAGCTAAAAAATCTATATTTTTTATATTTTAATTAGTCTTCGATTACTGGTGCATCGTGAACAGCACCATCTGTCGTCGGGTTATCCCATACGATACAACCCTCTGTAGGACAGGCTTCAGCACATGCTGGAGAGTCATTATCACCTACACACTCTGTACAAGTTTCTGGGTTTACATAATAAATATCTTCACCTGTTGGGTTATCATCATTATCAACGATTGATTCAGTTGGACACTCATCTAAACAAGCATCACAGCTAATACATGTATCAGTAATTCTTACTGCCATTTTAATTCTCCTGTAAAATTATTGTTTTATATTTTGGGTACTTTATCACAGCAAAAATAAATTTTACTTTAAAATCTAGTGATAATTGTTATCATTAATCCCTATTGTTTAGACCTTTTAAGAACTCTTCAATAGTATATTTTTCTCTATATTTTTCAGTCATAAGATGGATAAAAACATCACCTAAATCTACAACTGTCCAATCATCATCTTCCTCTACTCTTAGGAACTCTTCACCATCTGGCTTTAACTCTTTTTTAAGTGCATCAAGTAGTGATGCTCCATGTTTTCCATTTAATGTTGTACAGATCACAACATAATCAACAATGTAATCTTTTGATTTCAAATCGATTACATCAATATTCTCACCTTTTTTCTCATCAAGTATCTTTTTTATCTTGTCTAGTCTTTCAACCATATACTTTTTACCTCTTCTTTTATTTTACTAGGTATAAATTTTAGATCCAACTCACTTCTTAAAGTGGTAGAACTTATATCTATATTTACTGTGTCTAAAACCTTTAAACCATCTTTTAAAATCGATCCATCCCTTTTTACAACAATAAATTCAACTAATCTATTTAGTTCATTATATTGGTGCCAAAGGTGCAGTTTTTCAAGATTATCTGCTCCAATTATAAAATATATTTTATTTGGAGTATATAAACTTTTAAAGTGCTCAACTGTTTCTATAGCAAAAACTGGTCTTTTATGATTTATCTCAAATGCACTAACTTCCACATTTGTTAATCCATCAAAAAGATCTTTTATCAATGTTAATCTTTTAGAAGGCTCAATTTTAAAAGATGATTTAAAAGGGTTAAGATATGTTGGTACTACAATAAGCTTTGCAATATCTAAATAATTTAATGACTCATATACAATCTTTTCATGACCTATATGAGGGGGATCAAAACTACCACCAAAAATAGCTATGTTCATTTATACCTTTTTGTTCCAAATTGTAAAACTTGGCTTTGTAAGTCAACTCTAAAATGCCTAAAAATACCGTATTTTAGAGCCTCTTTCTATTTTAAATAAGATTATATCAAAGTTTAGATAAAATATCAACGAATAATAGACTAGTAAAAAAGGATTTAAATGGCTGTAAAAGTTGCAATAAACGGTTTAGGTAGAATCGGAAGATGTGTAGCAAAAATTGTCGCTGAGAGAGAAGATATTGAATTAGTTGCTGTAAATGCAAGTGGTGAGGAATCAATGATTCAATACAACTTAAAATATGATACTGTTCATGGAACTGCAGATGTAAAAGTAGAAGATGGGTATATCACTATTGGAAATGATAAGGCAAAGCTATTAGCTGAGAGAGATCCAGCAAAAATTGATTTTGCAGCTTACGGTGCAGAAGTTGTTTTAGAGTGTACAGGAGCATTCTTAACACAAGAGAAGTGTCAACCATATATCGATAATGGTATTAAAAAAGTAGTTATGTCTGCTCCAGCAAAAGATGATACTCCTACTTTTGTAATGGGTGCAAATGAAGAGACTTACGCTGGTCAAGCTATTGTTTCAAATGCTTCATGTACAACAAATGGTTTAGCACCAGTTGCAAAAGTACTTGATGATGCTTTTGGAATTGAAAAAGGTCTTATGACTACAATCCACTCTTATACTTCATCTCAACCAATTTTAGATGCAAAAGATAAAAAAGATCCAAGAAAAGGTAGAGCAGGAGCTACAAACTTAACTCCAGCATCAACTGGTGCTGCTAAAGCTATTGGTAAAGTTATGCCTCACCTAAATGGAAAACTAAATGGTCAAGCTATCAGAGTTCCTACTCCAAATGTATCTTTAGTAGATTTAACTGTTACACTAAAAGAAAATACTTCTTTAGAAGATGTTTGTGCTAAATTTAAAGAAGCAGAACAAGGTTACTTAAAAGGTATTTTAGGTGTTGATGAAGAGTATAGAGTAAGTTCTGATTTCAATGGTGAAGAGTTATCAACAGTAGTTCCATTAGATACTATTCAAGTGATTGAAGGAAATATGGTTAAAGTACTATCTTGGTATGACAATGAGTGGGGATACTCTACAAGACTTGTAGATATGGCTGTTCACGTAGCAAATAAATAAAAACACTATTAGGGGAATATAATTTATGCAACTACAAGAGATTAAAAATATCGATATATCTGGGAAAAAAGTATTTATTAGATGTGATTTTAATGTACCTGTTGATGAGTATCAAAATATCACAGATGATAGAAGAATTCAAAGTGCATTAAATACTATTAGATATTGTATTGATCACGATTGTGCTGTTATCATTGCTAGTCACTTTGGTAGACCAAAAAATGGTTTTGAAGAGAAGTTCTCTTTAAAACCTGTTGCAAAAAGACTTCATACACTTTTAAAAACTGATATTAAACTTGCTCCAGGTGTAAGTGATGAAGAGACTATTGCTATGGCAAAAGATCTTCAAGCTGGAGAGATCATGCTTTTAGAAAATATGAGATTTGAAGCTGGTGAAACTAAAAATGACCCAGAGCTTAGCAAAACTTTAGCTTCTATGGGTGAAGTTTATATCAATGATGCATTTGGTGTATCACATAGAGCACATGCTTCTGTTGAAGGTATAGCACAGCACTTTGGTATTGAAAGTAAAGCTGCGGGATTCTTACTAGCAAAAGAGATCAAATTTTTCCATCATATTGTTGAAAATCCAAAAAGACCGTTTGTATCTATCGTAGGTGGATCAAAGGTAAGTGGAAAACTACAAGTATTAAATAACCTAATCACTAAAGTTGATAAGATTGTTATTGGTGGTGGTATGGCATTTACATTCCTAAAAGCTTTAGGGCATGAAGTTGGAAACTCTTTAGTTGAAGATGAACTAATCCCAGATGCACTAAAGATTATGGAAGAAGCTAAAAAGCATGGTGTAAAATTCTACCTTCCAGTAGATATTATCTCTGCTGAAGCTTTTGATGCAGAAGCATTTGCTAGACCAACAACTATCCAAGAGATTCCAAAAAATTGGATGGGACTTGATATTGGACCAGCATCAGCATTACTATTCTCTCAAGCACTAGAAGATGCTCAAACTATCCTTTGGAATGGACCAATGGGTGTATATGAGATGGATAAATTTGCTAAAGGTAGTACAAAACTATCTCACGCAGTTGCTGCATCTTTTGCTACTACTGTTGTGGGTGGTGGTGATACTGCTGACCTTGTAAGAAGAACAGGAGATGAGGAAGAGATGACATTTATCTCTACTGGTGGAGGAGCTTCGCTAGAGCTTATCGAAGGTAAAGTATTACCAGGTGTTAAAGCACTTATAATAGAATAAAAAATAAACCTAAATTATAAATTTATGATTTAGGTTACTAGTCTGAAATAGGTAAATAGATGGAGAATATCGCTCCATCTTTACCATTTCTAGCTTCAATCCTTCCATTCATTTTAACTTCAACAATTGTCTTTGACATATCAAGACCTATACCAGTACCATGACTTTCACCTTTTGTAGTAAATCTTTTCTCAAATATCTTATGCATAATCTCTTTTGGAATACCTCCACCAAAATCTTCAAACTCAATTACACACCAATCATCCCTTTTAAAAGACCTTATAATTATCTCTTTTCTATAAAGATCCTTGTCATTCATGGCATCTATCGCATTTTTGATAATGATTAAAAATACTTGAGTCATCTCAGCTGTACTTATAAATAATTCTTTAGAATATTGAAAATCCCTATGGATATGTACATCATATTTTGATATTAAGGTATTGATAATAACAGAAGCTCTCTCATAAATATCATTTACACTTGCATACTCTTTTTTTCTATCTTGTCTAAAGAAATTTCTAAAATCATCAATTGTATTGTTTAAAAACTCAACATAATTCATGATTTTTTTAATACTATCATCAAATGCTTTATCATCTAACATACCATACTCTTTTTGAACTCCCATAGCACTTACACTTGTAGAGATAGCACTTAAAGGTTGTCTCCATTGATGAGCTATCATTCCTATAATCTCTCCAAGCTGAGCATGTCTTGCATTTGCAAGCATTATATTCTCTTTTTCCATATTTTTTTGAGTTTCTTGCTCTACCCTAGATTCTAAGTGAGTATTTAATTCTTCTAATTCTTGTGTAGTTTTAGTGATAAGTTTAGATAGAGCTTCATTTCTAATACTTGTATGATCTTTTTCATTAAGATTTACACTTGATAAAGTATCTTTTGATATTATCTCTTTTAGAATCATATCATCTTTTGATTTTTCAGATAAGCCTAAAATAGTCATAGTCTGATTAAGAAGTCTATGTTTATTTTTAGAATGGGAAAACTCCCCATAAGTAAAAAACCCAGAAACAGAAGCCACCTCTTTTAGTGGTAAAATCTCAAGATTTACATCCTCTTTTAGTAAAGCTTTCCTTGCCATACAAGAGTAGATAAATATACTCTCAATTGGATGTTTATGGATATTATCTATTTGGTTTATGCTATCTTGGAGAATCATACCAACATCACCATATCCAAACTTTACTATAGATCCCTCTTTTAAATTTCCAGCAAAACTTAAACTACCATCATCATGTTTAGATAATACTGCTCTTGCGATATCTTCACCATCCTCTTGAATCACTAAAGGAAACTCTATACCAATAGCAGGTAAAAACTCTTTTATTCCAGAGCCTAAATACTCAGCATAAAAATCTACAGGTTTCATGCCATCGATTTGATATACCCTATTTCCTACTGATTTTTCCACTACATGGGACTTACCTAGTTTTTTCCAGTTAAAATTGTAGTTTGTATATACATTTAGATCATCATTATATAAAGCGACTAAAACCGCACCATTATCAATAATAGCATCCTCAGTAAATACATATGTTTTCTCAAATTTTGAGTTATCACCAGCCATACCACCTGCAACTGTTACAGAGGCATCAATTTTACTTATCCCTTTTAGATAATCTTCACCATTAGTATTTAGTCCATCAGTAAAAGTGATAATAGCCTTTGGTTTAGCAGTATTTTCTTCATAAAGCTCTTTTAATATAAGCTCTCCCGTAGAGAAGCTATCCTTTGAGGTTTCTAATACTTTTGTAATAAGTTTTGTATCTTCAAAAATTGTAATTGAGATAAGAGTGGAGTTTAAAAGCATACCTTCATTTGATATCTCTCCACAGCTTGTAGTACCAATGATTTTGGCATTTGGTATAAAAAATTTTATATCTTTTATAATTTGATTTATATAATAAGATTCATTTACTGCTGTAAAAACTTGAATCAATACTTCTTTATCTAAAGCAATAGGAGTATCATCTAAAAACTTTTCTATCTCAATTTTTGTATTATAAACAAAACTGTAGCTTTCCATAACCTATTACCTTAGAATGATATTTATTTATTTAAAAGTTGTAACATCTCTTCAAATGATTTTTTAAAAGAAGATAATCCATCTTCAAGTAATCTTACATATACCCTATCCATATTAAAAGATTTCTCCTCTAATGCTTTAAAGTATTCATCACATTCAGCTTCTTTTATTTTATTCTCAGGGGCAATTTTAACACCATCTTTCATCCAAGCATGAATTGTAGCAAGGGGTGCTGTGTTTACAGAATTATCATATAATAACTCATCCACATAATAACTAGGTTTTAAATTATCACCCTTCACACCTGTACTAGCAAAAAGAGTTCTTATCTTTTTATTTTTAAATTTTTCAATCTCATAATAACATTTAAGAGCATTCATAATACCAAGTCTTCCAGCTTCAAAACCTTTAGATACAAGTTCATCATCACACATTCTATCAAATCTACTAACAAATACAGAGATAACAGCTTTGATATCTTTATTTGTTTGTTTCATACCCTCATTTAGAGCCTCAGCACATTTTATAGCTTGCTCTGGCGAAAAGATTAAAGTAGCATTGATATTTATACCACGTGAGCTTAACTCTTTCATAGCAATATATCCAGCTTCAGTTGCAGGGATTTTGATCATAACATTATCACTTGATAAATATTTATAAATTCTCTCCCCTTCTTCAATTGTAGCGACCGCATCATCACAAATCATCGGATCAACCTCAATAGAGATAAATCCATCATCACTATCTTTTGAATGTAAAGGTCTTAAGATTTTGGCCGCATTTTTGATATCTGTTAGGGCTAAATCCTCATAAATCTTTTTTGTATCATTTCCCTTTAACATCTCAAATTGTTGTTTATATGCTGGAGAATTTTTGATTGATTGTTCAAAAATTGCTGGATTGCTTGTAGCTCCGTGAATAATATGATCATTGATAAGATCTTTAAACTCTGCTTCTAAGAAATCTCTTTCTATAAAATCACACCAGATTGAAAAATTTATATTTTCTTTTAAGCTCATTTATTTCCTTTCAATAGTCCCTATTGAAAGGGACCTTTTATTGTATGTCTTCTTTTTAGCAGAGGGAGTAAATCCCTCTTAAAAGAAGTAAAACTCTAAAGAGCGCATGAATGCGCTTGTTTTATAAGTATACCTACTGACTTATATTTTTTCTAAAATCTTAGTAAGATCTTTCTCTTCAATAATAATATTTGCTTCTTTTTTAAGTATATCATTTGCACAAAAAGCAATTCTTGTATCTGCATATGGGAACATACTCACATCATTTGCCCCATCACCTGCTACTAAGGTATCAGCCTTACTTACTCCAAGCATTGATTGAACTCTTTGGATCATATCACCTTTTGAAAATCCAAACATCATATCTCCACCAACAAGACCTGTTAAAATTCCATCTTTTTCATGTAAGATATTTGAAAAGTCCGCATCAAGTCCTAGTTTTTCCTTAGCTGGTCCAGTTCCTATTCTAAATCCACCTGAGAAACAAACCACTTTGTATCCTTGTTTTTTAAGTTCAGATATTGTTTGCTCAGCCCCAGGCATTAAAGGTAAATCTTTACAAATTTCAACTGCTTGTGAATACTCTAAACCTTTTAGTAGAGATACTCTCTCAATTAATGATTCAAAAAAGTCAAGCTCACCAGCCATAGCTCTTTTTGTAATCCCTGCAACTTTCTCTTCTAAACCTAATGGTCTTGCTAAAAAATCTATTGTTTCTCCATCCATTAGTGTTGAATCAAAATCAAATACTGCTAATTTCATTATTATCCTAATCATATAAGTTTTAAGTTATAATATTATCTAAAATTTATTTAAAAGGACTCTTTTGTCCTGTAAACCAATTGAAACCACAAAAGGGAATTATGAAATTAGCAGCCATCGACATAGGTCTTAAAAGAATTGGCGTAGCTATTTGTCTTACATCAGATATAGTTACACCCCAACCAGCAATCTTGCGAAAAAATAGAAATCAAGCATCAAGAGATACCTTAGCTTTTTTAAAAGAGTGGGAGATAGATACACTTGTAGTTGGTTTTCCAAAATCTAGTGAAGAGATGCAAAGACGTATAAAACATTTTTTATCTCTACTTGAGTTTGACGGTGAAATTGTATATCAAAATGAAGATATGAGTTCAATTGAAGCTGAAGAGATGACAAAAGGTGAGATCAAACATAAACGTGATGGTAGAATAGATTCTATTGCGGCAAAAATCATACTTGAAAGATATCTTTCAAGAACTAAAAACTAAAAGGTAAAATTTAAAAATGATTGGTGTTGATATTGTAGTTATTTCTAGGATTGAAAAAATGATAGAGAAATTTGGGGATAAAGCTCTTGCGCGTTTTCTATCACCAAAAGAGATCTCACTTGTAAAAAGTCCTTCTTCTGCAGCAGGATATTGGGCAGCAAAAGAGGCTGCATCTAAAGCACTGGGTACAGGAATAAGTAAAGAGTGTGGTTTTCATGATATTAAGATATCAAAAACAAAAAAAGGCGCTCCAAAAATAAAATACTCTAAAGCAATAAGAAAAAAATTCAAAATTCAAAATTCATCATTAAGCATTACTCACGATGGTGGATTTGCTATTGCAGTAGTTGCACTAGAAACAAAATAAAAGATTATAAAAATGGGAGCACTACAAATAGCAATTAAAAAATTCATCTACCTTTTTATTATGCTATTTATCATAAGTATAATCTCATTTATAGCCATAAATCTTGCACCAAATAGTTTCTTTGCAAGTGGAGAATTAAATCCAAATATTACACCAGAATCGATAGAACAGCTGAAACAAATATATGGATTGGATCGTCCCCTTTATATTCAATATTTTTCATGGATAACAGCTATGTTACAACTTGATTTTGGAATAAGCTTTACAAGTGGAGAAATGGTAAAAGATGAGATTTTAACTCGTCTTCCAATAACCCTTACTATTAATATAATCTCTATGATTTTAGTATTTTTCATCTCTTTATATTTAGGGATAAAAGCAGCTTTAAACACAAATAAATTTACCGATAAATTTATATCCCAATTATCCCTTCTTAGTTTTTCAATGCCATCATTTTACCTTGCACTTCTTGGAGTAATGGTATTTGCTATCTACTTTGAAATACTTCCTATTGCTGGTGTAGCTTCAAAATCTGGTCTTACTGGTATAGAATTTATCTTAGATACTGCTTGGCATTTAGTGATGCCTATAGCTATTATAGTGTTTGGTGGAATTGGTAGTTTAACTTTATATATTCGTTCACTTACCATTGAGATTTTAAAAAGCGATTATATCTTTTTTGCAAAAGCTAGAGGACTAAACGATAAACAAATACTAAAACACTATATCTTACCAAATCTATACCCACCAGTAATTACCCTACTTGGTTTATCTCTGCCAGGAATTATAGGTGGTAGTGTGATCTTAGAGACTATTTTCTCAATTGATGGAATGGGATTACTTTTTTATCAAAGTGCTTTATCTCATGATTATCCAGTGATTATGGGTATACTTATCATTGGTGCATTTCTTACACTTCTAGGAAATATTTTAGCTGATTTAGTTTTATTAAAATTAAACCCTAATTTTAAATAATAGTTTACCTTTTCATAAAGCACAATATCATATAATCGCGCCTTTAAATACATATATCAAAAATATAAAAGAGAATTATGATTGAATTAATAAATATATCAAAATCCTACCCTACAAATGATCTCTACTCTGATCTAAACCTTAGACTAAATTCTGGTGATAAAGTAGGTCTAGTAGGAAGAAATGGTACGGGAAAATCAACCCTATTTAAACTAATCCTTGGTGAAGAGCAAGCTGATAGTGGAGATATTGCTACTCCTAAAGGATATAAAATAGGTGCTTTAAAACAGTACTTTAACTTTACAGAAAAAACTTTAGTAGATGAAACTGCACTGGCTTTAAGTGAAGAGGATAAATACAATGTATATAAAGCTGAGAAGATTTTATTTGGTCTTGGTTTTACATTAGAAGATTTAGAAAAAGATCCAAATGCTTTTTCTGGTGGTTATCAGATCAGAATAAACCTTGCAAAATTGCTTTTGAGTGAACCAAATATGCTTTTACTAGATGAGCCTACAAACTACCTTGATATTTTATCTATTAGATGGCTAAAAGCCTTTTTGAAAAACTTCCAAGGGGAAGTTATACTTATCACTCATGATAGGGAGTTTATGGATAGTGTTTGTACACATACACTAGGGATTATTAGAAAGTCTGCTTTTATGATATCTGGAGGAACTAAAAAATTCCATGATCAAATCGCTGCAAATGAAGAACACTATGAAAAACAAAAAATAGCTCAAGAGAAAAAAGTAAAAGAGCTTCAAGAGTTTATAGATAAAAATAAAGCAAGAGCAGCCACAGCTACCCTTGCTCAATCTAAAGTGAAAATCTTAGAGAAGATGACTATTATGGAAGATCTTGAATGGGATAAGGATCTTAAATTTGATTTTAACTACAAAGATACTTCTGCAAAGTTTTTACTTGAAGCAAAAGATGTAAGTTTTGGATATGAAGCAAATAATACTTTATTTGAAAATATTACTTTTGCCCTAACTAGAGGTGAAACTCTTGGTATCATTGGAAAAAATGGTAAGGGTAAATCTACACTTTTAAATGTACTTGCAGGGGAACTTACACAAAATACAGGATCAGTAGAATACCACCCTTCATGTGAATTTGGACACTTTGGACAAACAAATATCAACCACCTAAACCAAAACAATACTATCATGGATGAGATATATTCAGTAAATAATAAATTAGCTGAAGCTGTTATTAGAAATATATGTGGAATCATGATGTTCTCAGGAGATAATGCTAAAAAGAAAATTTCACTTCTTTCAGGTGGAGAGAAATCAAGGGTAATGCTTGGAAAAATCATAGCGAAAAATGTAAACCTATTATTTCTAGATGAGCCAACAAACCACTTAGATATCGACTCTATCGATGCCCTTACAACTGCAATAAAAGCCTTTGCAGGTTCATGTATCATCGTAACGCACTCCGAAGAATTACTTAGAGCAACTTGTGATAAACTAATAGTATTTAGAAATGATAAAGCCGAATATTTCAATGGAAACTATGATGAGTTTATTGAAAAAATAGGTTGGGATGATGATGCGGTTGAAGCAAAACCAAAAGTAAAAAAACCAAAAAGAAATAAAAAAGAGATCAGAAAATTACGTTCACTTGTAGTAGCTGAAAAATCTAAAGCAACAACTCCTATTAAAAAAGAGATAGCTGAACTTGAAGAGATTCTTCCTACTCTAGGTGGAAATGAAAAAACACAAAAAGAATCTTTACTACTTGATCTTCAAATTAAACTTGAAGAGCTAAATGAAGAATTTCAAAAGAAGATGGATGAAATTTAATTAAAGAGGAGAACTCCTCTTTAATTTATATCATCCTTACCTAAAAACTGCTTTTCATTTGCATTATCTAAAATCATCTTTGCGATATTATCTGTTTCATTAGCTATCTCTTTTGTTTTATTTGAGATACTTGCATTTTCTTGGGTTTTTCTATCTAAGGATGTGATGGCATCATTTATCTGCTCTATTCCAGCTTTTTGCTCTTTAGATACACCCTCAACTTCAGATATAATCTCAATAGTTTTAGAGATATTTTCACTTAGGCCAGTATAACCATCAATCATCTTTGAAGCTATTGCTTTTCCATCATTGGCTTTTATTGTTGCTGATTCTACTAAAACTTTTATCTCATTTGCTGCTTCTGCACTTCTTGCTGCTAAATTTCTAACCTCTCCAGCAACCACTGCAAAACCTTTTCCAGCTTCTCCTGCAGTTGCTGCTTCCACTGCTGCGTTTAATGATAAGATATTTGTTTGGAAAGCTATTTGATCAATTACAGCTATAGCTTCATTTATGGCACTTACTTTTTCATCTATTTGATTCATAGCCTCAGTTGTTTCACCTGCTAGTTTTTGTCCTTGATTTGAAGAGTTATCTAACTCCTTTGCAAAGGATGCCATTTTTACTACATTTTGAGTATTATTTACTATGCTACTTGTGATCTGCTCTAGTGCAGCTGATGTTTCTTCTAGGGCTGCAGCTGATTGGTTTGAGTTTGTATTTAAACTATTTACATTTTCAAGTAGTACTTCACTACTAGATGCCAAAGATAGACCATTCTTTTTATTTTCCACTAACATATTATTTATAATATCTGCTAAAGAATTTAGCCCTAAAGATGTTTTACCTATAGCATTTGGTATTCTTTGGGAAAAATCAAGGTTTTTAAATGAATCTAGGGCATCTTCAATCTTTTTAAGATCAACAGCCACATCCTTAGCCATAACCTCAAGCATCTCATTTAATCCCACCTTTAACTCTTCAAGATTTTCATTGGATGTTTTTCTTACAAGTTCTTGTTTAAATTTACCCTCTTTTACTAAAGATACTACCTTTTTAACCTCATCAATTAATGCCCTATCCTCTTCCATTAAGGCTTTTGTTTTTTTAATATTTTCATTTACACGTGTGGACATAAATCCTATCTCATCATTTGACTTCTCATCAAGTAGTGTAACTGTTGATGTTTCATTGTTTAAATATTTAAAGAACTCTAAAAGACCATTTTGAAAATTTGTTAAAGGTTTAATCACCTCTTTTGTGATTATAAAATATATAATAGTGGCAATTAACACTAAAAATACTAAAGATACTAAAATACTTTGATTTCTGATATTATTTGGTACAGCTAAAACTTCACTCTCATCTATTTCAGAGATAATTGCCCATTTTAAACTATCCCCTATTTTTATTTGTGTATATGCAGATAAAACCCTATTTCCATTATAGTCTATTATTACCTGAGTATCACTTTTTCCTTTTAGTGCTTGTTTAGTTGCTTGCGTTTTTACAGTTCCGACTTTAGGATTTGAAAATGAAGCTTTTATACTGTGTGTTTTAGGATTTAGAAAACTATCACTTCTCATTAAAAAATCACTTCCCACAAGATAATCCTCTTGAGTTTCTCCATAGCCTTTTCTAAACTTCATCACTTCATTTATATGTTTATCTGAAAATTTGAAAACAAGTACAGCGGTCATCTCTTCATCTTCAATTACTGGCGCACCTAAGAACATCTTTGGTTGATTATTATCTATGGAGTATGGTTTCATATCTACAAAGGTAGGCTTCATTCTCTCCATAGTTTTTCTCCACACCTCACCTAAAGCACTATCTTTTAGTTTTCCTGTTTTTAGATTTTCTCCATAGTCTTCATTTTTCTCCACAGCATATACAATTTGTCCTGTTCTTACATTTACTAGATAGATATTTGAATAATCATTCTCTGCCATATAATTTTTGAAAAAAGCTTCATGGGGTCCAGTTACATTTTTTACATGCTCTTCATGTATAGGGAACTTCCCCTGTGCATTGATATTCATCATACCTTCAATAGAATCCATATCATAGGCTAATTCTATGGCATCTTTTGTTTTAACAAGCACATTTATATTTGCAATTTTTTGAGCAAAAAAACTTTTTATCTGCTCTGTCTTACCATCTCTAGCAGATGTTAAAGCACCATAACTTTTCTCCATTAACGAATTATGAGCTTTAGTAACAGATATAAAACCAACAACTGTAGCAAGCAAAAATAGCGCGATCAGGGTCACCGCTAAAATTTTCACTTTTATGTTTAGACTCTTCAACATCTTATCTCCTCTTAGTAAAAGTTACAAAAAAGTGATACTATCAACTCCTTATAACATTTATCTAACGAAATAAAAGTTTAAATAATTTGTTTAGATGATTGAATATTTTGGTTACTTTATTGATTTATTGGGAGTATAATTATAAATTTTTTTAGAATAATAAAAATAATAATTTTCTTAAATATATATACTATAAGAGTATGAAATGAATAGGCTAAGGCCTTACTTCATTTCATCTTTTATGATAGCAATTATTTTATCTCTACTATCAATCATTTTATGTAAAGTTACAAATCTTGTAGAGATTTTTAAACAAAGCTCCATAGCTTTATCCTTTAAGTCTTTATCTTCTATACCTCTTATATCAGCTACACCCGCTGCACCAAACATACGTCTAGTGATTTTAATACCAGCAAATCCTACACTATCTTTAAGAATATCTGTCATAAAACTTTGTTTATAACTATTTAGATAGTTCTCTTCTATAAAACCTTCAGTAATAAGAGCTGAGCTTTTTTGTGCATCCCATAAAGCTAAAAACTTTGCTTCAAATTTCTCTAAAACCTCATCAATTGTATTTAATACCCATGAAGCATACTCCCTATCCCCTTGAATTAAATGAGACACATAAGACATAGTAAGATTTCCAATTAATGCCCCTATATCAAAACCAAATGGCCCTACAAAAGAAAACTCAGGATCTATAACATATGTTTCATCTTGATTTAACATAATTGATCCAGTGTGTAGATCACCATGAAGTAAAGCATCATTTTTTGTCATAAATTTATATTTTAAATTCAAAACTTGCTCTTTAAAAGCTTGATTTGAAATAAGCTCCTCAAATAATGGATGCCCATCTGCATAAGAATCATTTGTAGGATGTTCCATAAATGCAAAGGTAAATAAAAAATCTTCACTTATAGCACAAAGTTGTGAGTTTGTATTAAACTTATCTATTAGCTCCCTTTTTGATACAGAATCAAGATATAAAGATGAAGTTTTAAATAGATTCTGTGCTAAATAATCACTAATATGATCAGAGAATTTTGGATATTTTATCTTTGAGATCAACCCACTTCTCATAATAATATGGGTATCAAGATACTCCATTATCACACTTGACATATCTTCACTTGCATGATGAATAGTTGGGATATGATTAGGTGTATTTTTTGAAAACTCATTTAATGCTCTTATCTCATATGTCATTCTTTCTCTTTTTAAAGGGAAATCTTCTCCAAGAACTCTTAAATAAGGAACAGCTTGTTTTAAAATAAGAGCTTTATTATTTTCACCTTTTATTATAAATACAAAGTTTAAATTCCCATCACCTATTTCTTCAATAGTAAGTTTGTCATCACAAAAATACTCTTTTAGATCTTTTATCGAATATATGTACTCTGCTATATTATCACTATTTAAAATTTTATATTCCATTTTCATAGCTCCTTAGATTTGCTTATTATTGTATCTAATTATTTTATCATTTCGATTTATACTAAAATAATAAGTCTATTGTAATTTTTATGTAAATTTCTTACTTAAAATTGTAGTTTTAAAATCAAATAATTTTATTAAGATTCTGATAAGATTAGTATTATGAATAAAAATTCTACTACACAAGTAAAAGACCTTTTCTTAATCCTCATCACCTTTGCCATTATATTATCGGGTATAAATGTAATTACAGAAAAATATTTCTTTGATGTACATGCCCAAAAAGAAGCCATGCAAAATGCTCTAAAAAGGGTAAAAGATAAAGAAAAACTTGTAAATAATTTTCTTATACAATCAACCCACACAATAAAATCCCTAAGGGAAACAAATATCTTTAATTCTTATTTAGAAGGAGAGTATAAAAAAGAGGATATAGAAAATATATTCTTAGCTTATTCAAAATCAAATCCATACTTTATGCAACTAAGATATATAGATAAAAATGGTTTTGAAAAGATTAGAATAGATAGGGATATAATTCAAAATCCATATATAGTAGAAGAGAAGCAATTACAAAATAAAAGAAACAGATACTATTTTAAAGACTCTATAAATAAACCACTAGAGCAAGTTTGGTTTTCAGCTCTTGATCTTAATATGGAAAAAGGAAAAGTTGAGATACCTCATAAACCAACGCTTAGAGCAATGTATCCTATAAAACACCAAGATAAATTTAATGGAATACTTATCATAAACTACCTAATGGATGATTTTTTAATCCACCTAGCAGATACTCCTCTTTATGATACCATTATCTTCAATGATGCAGGATTTCCACTAATACACTTTGATGATACAAAATCTTGGGGTAATTATAAAGATCAAAAGTATAATATCTCAGCTGAATTTTTAAAAGATCACCAAGATATACTAAATAACAATATCTATCAAAAAGATACATTTATATCAAATAAATTTGATACACCAATAATGGGTGGATTAAACATAATTCTAAAAATAAAACAATCATATATAGAAAAACAAAGAGCAAGAACAAATATACAATATATTGTGATCACTCTTATCTCACTTTTGAGTGCAGTTATCCTAACTTTTTTGATCATAAAATTTTTCTCAAAAGCCTTACTAAATGTTGATGTAATAAATAGACTACATAAAGATTTAGAAACCGCATCAAAAATCGCTAAAATAGGTTTTTGGGAATATGACGCAAAAACAAAACTTATATATTTTAATAGTGGCTCATACAAAATATATGAAATCCCAGAAAATGAAAAAAATATGCATTTTGAAAAGTTCTTATCATATATACATACAGAAGATAGAACTCAAGCCCAAAAGAAATTTAAAAAATCTATCCAAGCACACACAGAATTTCATAATATCCACAGAATCATCACCCCAAATAATGATATAAAATATGTAGAAGAAAAAGCTATCCATATTTATGATACTTATGGGGAGTTTGTAAAATCCCTAGGAAGTATCCATGATGTTACAAAACTAAAAGAGCAAGAGAAACAACTACACCGTGCAGAAAAAATGGCTTCTATGGGAGAGATGATAGAAAATATCGCCCACCAATGGAGACAACCACTCTCTGTAATATCAACAGTATCAACCTCATATAAAATGAAACAAGAGCTAAATGTACCAATTGATCTAAATAATCTTACAGAAGATCTAGAGAGAATAAATGAAAATGCCCAATACCTATCAAGAACTATTGATGACTTTAGAAATTTTATAAAAGGAACATCAGAACTTAAAACCTTTGATCTTAAAGATGATACTAAACAATTTTTACACCTTATAGAATCAAGTGTTAAAAACCACAATATCCAAGTGATTCTGGATGAGATAGAAGATTCTCCTAAAGTAAAAGGTTATCCAAATGAACTTATCCAGTGTTTTATAAATATCTTCAATAACTCAAAAGATGCCCTAAAAGAAAATAATAATGATGAAGAAAGATTTGTATTTATCAACGAAAAAATAGAAAATGATACAGTAATAATCAGATTTAGAGACAACGCAGGAGGAATCCCAAATAAAATCCTATCAAAAATCTTTGAGCCATACTTCACAACCAAACACCAAGCCCAAGGTACAGGTATAGGACTACATATGACCTATAATCTTATAGTACAAATTATGAATGGAAGTATTGAAGCAAAAAATGTGGAGTATGAATTTAATGGGAAAAACTATAAAGGTGCTGAGTTTACTATTATGATACCTATTGAGGTTGGGGAGTAATTTCTTATAAAATATTATAAAACTATTTGAGAGTTTATTAATAAATATAAGTCAATCTCCCTTTTCAAATATCTATTATCTCCAAGCATCTCCATATTATTAGTAAAATGTGTACCAAAAAAAGAAATCCACGCTTTGAAAATGCCAAGATGGAGCAAAATATTTACGGGGAACAGGTGCAA
>CAYFGQ010000027.1:0-42085 GCA_964342525.1 uncultured Arcobacteraceae bacterium | reverse complement strand
CTTTACAAAAATCATCATTTGCAAAAGAGATTATCCCCTTTGCATCTGTTTCACTTACTAGGAATGCGTTATCATCTAATACTGTTTCACCAGCCATATCTATATTCTCCCTCATAGTTAAACCTAAAATCAATCTTTGATTTTAAACTATATTATATAGCTAATATTATAAGAAATAAAAACTTAAAATAAGCTCTAAATTTTTAAAATTATTTTAAAACGCCCATCGAATAATAGGGCTTGGAGATTATATTGTTACTTTACTTATCACTTCACAATC
This sequence comes from uncultured Arcobacteraceae bacterium, assembly GCA_964342525.1. GTDB lineage: Bacteria > Campylobacterota > Campylobacteria > Campylobacterales > Arcobacteraceae. The sequence goes on along the minus strand of CAYFGQ010000027.1, from coordinate 41,805 downwards.
TAGTACAAATTTACTACTTTGTAAGGATATTCTATCTTTTGGCTTAAGATTTTCTAATTCTGCCACTTTTCCATCTTTTACAACTTGGGCAAAACCAATTTTATCTTTAGTATTGGGATCATTTGATTTGAAGTTATTAGATAATATTTCAAGCTCATGTTGTTTTTTATTTATAACAGTTTTAAAACTATTATTATAAATATTTTGAAGATTTTTTATCTCATTTTGCACTAGTTGAAACTTTGTGCCTATTGAATTTTGAATAAATAAAGATTTTAAATTATTTAAAATTTCATTTTTTCTATCTAAAGTAATTTTTTGTTTATGATTAAACTCATCACTTAAAGAGTCTACAAACATTCTAAGCTCATTTATATCTGGAGTTGATATCTCTATGGCATTTGATGGAGTACTTGCCCTTACATCAGCAACAAAATCACTTATCACAAAATCATTTTCATGCCCTACAGCACTTATGATAGGTGTTGTAGCATTATAAATAGCATCTGCAACAATCTCTTCATTAAAACTCCACAGATCTTCTATACTTCCTCCACCACGACCAACAATTATCACAGAGTCATTTGAATCTTTTGCTAAGTTATCAGCAGTTTTTATATTTCTTACAATTGACTCTTTTGCCATTTCACCTTGAACTAAAGTGGGTAAAAGGATCATTTTAGCTAATGGGAAACGGTGAGAAAGAATCTTTTTCATATCCTCTATTGCTGCACCTGTATTTGAAGTAACTATATAGATATTTTTTGGGAATCTTGGTAAAGGCTTTTTAATACTTTTATCAAAATAACCTTTGATCTGAAGTTTTGCTTTTAATTGCTCATAAGCTAAAGCTAATGCTCCTACTCCACTTGGCTCAATTTTAGAACATATTAGTTGATATGAACCCCTTGGAATATATGCAGTTATATTACCTGTGACAACAATTTTTTGCCCCATTTCTAAACGAAATTTTAAATATGAAGCATTTCCCCTAAACATTACACATGAGATCACTGATTTATTATCTTTTATAGAAAAATAGATATGTCCACTATTGTGGTAAGTGAGATTTGATATCTCACCTTCAACATAAACATTTACAAATGTAGTTTCAAGTAAGCCTTTTATCTGCTCATTTAGAGCAGATACAGTAATTGGGGAATTCAAAAAATCATACCTTACGAGCGATAAATAGTGTTGAGATATCCATAGAGAAACCTTTTACATAAATAGGTTTTAATCCTACAGATTCAAGTTCTTCACACATCTGCTCAGTTGTAATAAACTCATTGATTGATTCAGGTAAATATGTATATGCATCTTTATTTTTAGAGATCATACCACCGATAATTGGCATCATTTTATTTAGATAAAAATCTGTAAGTAGATCTTGTGGTCTTTTTTTCTCATTTTTTGTAAATTCTAAAATCACTAAAAGACCATCTTTTTTTAAGATTCTAGCAAATTCTGCTAATCCCTCTTTTCTTTTTACAACATTTCTAATTCCATAAGCGATAGATGCCATATCAGCACTTTCACTCTCCACTGGCATATCTTCTGCACCAGCTTCTATAAACTCACCATCTGGAATTTTTTTCTTTCCAACATCCATCATACCAACACTTGGATCAATCCCTACAATATTGTCTAAAACAATACCATTTTCTTTAGCGATCTTTTTCCAATCGATCATCATATCACCCGTACCACAAGCAACATCTACAATCTTTTCTATGTGTGTATTATCATAGTATGAAAAAGCAAGATTACAAGCTTTATTTCTCCATGTTTTATCTACACCCATACTTAATATTCTGTTTGCTAAATCGTATGTTTTAGCGATATCGTCAAACATATCAATAATTTGTTCTTGTTTATTACTCAATATATATTTCCTTTTAATATATTCTATATTAAAAGGGAACCTTTAGAGTTTGTCTTCTTTTTAGCAGAGGGAGTAAATCCCTCTTAAAAGAAACAAAATCCTGAAGAAGGCAACGAGTTGCCTTTATCAAAGCTCCCTATTTTTCTCTTATAAAAAAAATTTACCTACTAGCAAGCCAGCAATAAATCCCACATTTACTCCCACAAGTACTCTTAAAACATTTATCTTCATATTTACTTTTGGGAAATACTCTACTATTTTCTTTTGCATATCTAGAGATTTGTTAAACTCTTTAGATGATTCATCTATATGCTCTAATGTTCTATTTAGAGTAAGTTCAGCTAATTCGATCCTATCTACGATCTCCTTAGCCTGTTTAAAACTCATATCACTCATTTTAGTGATATCCATCTATCAAGATCGAAAAATACTTTATTGATTGTATTTAGTACATAATCTTTTGCTTCTGTTTGCATTCTTCTAAAGAAAAGATATTTTCTAGCACTCTCCATATCTCCTGCATCTTTAGATTCCATTGCTTTTTTCGCAAAGTCTGTATTATTGTGAGCCATCTCCCAAACTGTACTTCCTACATATCTACTTAGAGTAATGATTTTATCATTTTTCACTGGGAAATATTTTGGTTGTTTTATATAATCACAAATAACAGAATTATTCCCTAAATATTTATGTCCAAAGAAATTAATAAACTGCTCATGAATATAATCAGGCTCCATACTAATAGCACGGTTTAATGCAAAAATAGTATTTGCCTCAGGGTTCTCTTCAATCTTTTTGATCTTTTTCATTGTAGCGATAGCATTTTTACCATCAAGTTCCCCATCACCTAAAGGGATGATCCACTTTACATTTCCAAATGATCCAACTTTTTTGATCTCTTCAAGAACTAAAGATGATGTTTTATTTCCACCAACATCCACAATGATCTCATGATTTGAATCCATAAGGATCATCTCATCAAGCTCAGAGATTTTATTAGTTCCTAGCATTCTTTTATTTACTATTTCAGTTCGATTAAAAGACATACTATCGTTATTTTCATCATCTATTTCAATATATGTTACTTTTTTTCCATGCTTTTTATAAAGATATGGTGCAATAATTTGCATTGCCACGGTAGACTTCCCTACCCCACCTTTTGTTTGAGGAATGATTATCATAAGTTATATCCTTTTATCTTATGTTTACTTTTTAGCAAGAAGTAAATTCTTTTAAAAGTAATAAAAATCCTAAAGAAGGCAACATTTGCCTTTGGCTATATAGCCTTAATCATAATGGGCGCTATTTTATCCAAAATTTAATTTATAATTGCTTGTGTTTTTATAGATTCCCTATCACTAAAAATTTTAAGCTTATAAGCATCTACTGCTTTTCCTTCTTCTATCTCTATAATTGCCATTTGCAGAATAGATTTACAATTATTTGCCACATCAAAATGTCCACCAATTCCAGTAGTCGCTTTTTGAATAGGTATCTTCTCATCCATACCTATAACCTTATCGCGACAACCAGTTAGACCAATATCCGTAACATAAAAAGTTCCCTTATCTATCTCAAAGTCATCAGTTCCCACATGGGTATGAGTTCCACAGATGGCACTTACTTGTCCTTCAAACATCTTCATCATAATACGTTTTTCACTAGTAACTTCTGCATGAAAATCTATAAAAATATTTGTAATACCATCATTATGTAGTTTTTCAATAACTTTTGTGGCATGATTAAATGGGTTATCTGTACTTGGCATACCATAAACACCCATTAAGTTAAAAATTGCAATTTTTTCATCTGCAACTTCTAATACTCTAAGTCCAGATCCAGCTACACCCTCAGGATAATTATCTGGTCTTAAAACAGGTCTTGTCTCAAGAAGATTTAACATCTCTTTTTTCTTATCAAAGGAGTGATTTCCTCCAGTGATTATATCTATACCACAGGCTAAAAGTTCATCACAATTTTTTGTAGTAAGCCCAAATCCATGACTGGCATTTTCTGCATTTGCGATCACTAGATCGATATTATATTCATCTCTTATTTTTTTTAGATTATCTTTTATTATACGACGTCCTGGGCGTCCAACTATATCACCAATAAATGCTATTTTCAAACTGGTATCCTAATTATAAATTGAGCACCATTTTCAATATTTTCCACTTCTATTGATCCACCTGTTTTTTCTATAATATTTTTACTCATATATAAACCTATTCCTGTCCCTTTATCCTCTTGTTTTGTTGTAAAATTTGCTTTAAATATCTCATCAATTATATCTTTTCTAATTCCACCAGCTGTATCTTTTATCTTTAAAATAGTAAAAACTTCATCCCTGCTCACTTCAAAAGTGATCAATCTATATTTAATATCTTTAGATACAAACTCATCTTTTGCATTATTTACAATATTTATAATTACATGTTTAAATTCATTTGGGATCACATTTACTTTTAATGAATCATCCCCAACAAATTTAATCATAATAGTGTGTTTAATAATCTCATCTTTCATTAAAATTAATGCTGAATCGATCACCTTTTTTAATAAAACCGTATTATACTCAACCTTTGGTCTAAAGAAGCTTCTAAACTCATCTAAGGTCTCTGTCATATGATTTACTTGATTTGATACCCTTTTACTAATATCAAGAAAATAATTCTTATCTATATCATTATCTTTTATCATATAATCAAGTTCACTAGCTGACATTTTTATGATATTTAGGGGTTGTTTCCATTGATGGGCAACAGCATCCATCATCTCTCCCATAGAGGCTAATTTACTTTGTTGAATTAAAATAGAGTCTTTTTCTCTTATCTTTTCAATTTGTCTTTTAACTTCATCATTTAGATTTATATTTAACTCTTGAAGCTTTTTATTTTGCTCTTCAATAATTCTTTTTGAGTTTACTTTTTCAGTAATATCAATAATAGTCCATAAAACTCCACCATGGGGTAATTTAGCAAGGTCATTTAAAGGGCTTCCTAAAAGTTCACACCAGATTCTATCTCCACCTCTTTTTATAAACTCATACTCCATACCAACAATATCATCTAGTATATTTTTTTCCATATTATTTGAATAAACTAAATTTCCATATTCTTCAAAATGTTCACTATCTATATGAAACATTTGAGTATTTCTACCTATTAATTCCTCAATATTATCATAACCAAACATTTTAAGAAATCTTGGATTTGCATCAACAATCTCCCTATTATGATCTGTGATTAAAAATCCTGCAGTGGTATAATTAAAAATATGTTGAAATTTATCTAGGGCAAGTTCAAGTTTTTCATTTGTATATTTTAATTGTTTTTTAGATTTTGTCTCAAAATAAATAATTGTACAAGTAAGTAAAATCAAAAAAAGTGTTGTTAAAAGAATAATTTTATGGGTTAAAAAGGCTTCTTCTATTAAAAAGTCTTTCTCTTTTATAACAAGAGCACTTCTACTTCCATTTTTTAAAGGAAATACTGTAATCAGATTTCTATAACTCTCTTCATAATATGTAAAAACTTTTTCATTAATTTGTGTAGTAGTGAAATTATATTGTTCTTTTAATTTATCAAGCTTCATCAATTCGATATTTATCTTATTTATTTTATAAAAATCTTTTAAAAGAGTATCAATGTCAAAGGATATCTCTAAGGCTCCAATATAAATACCATCTAAGACCACTGGATATATTAATTGATATACAAACTCATTATTTAATTTTTCAAAACCATCAAGGTATATCTCATTTTTATTTACAAAGCTTATATTTCTAGTAATAAGAGTAGAAAGTGATTTACTATCTTTTTCACTAGAAAACTTATAAACAGAGTTATCATCTTTAATCAAAAAACGAAAATGTTTGATCCCATAACTCTTATGTTTATAATAATCTATAAAAAGATCAGCAATACTATCTATATCCCTATTGCTTAAAAAAAAGATAGACAAAGGATCAGTAATAAATATATCAAAAATCATATCTGATTGATTTTTATATTTATCTATTGTAGTATTATATTTTAGGGTATATTCATCAAGTCTTTGTTTACTTAAACTCTCTATTTTAGAATCTTTTACCATATTTAGTAATATAAAACTAATAAAAGAACAAACAAGAAATATTAAAATTAATTTAATTAGTATTTTATTATTACTCTTCATCATCCACATTTCTAAATCTTACTTCAAATACAGCACCACCATCTTCATTGTAAGCTATCATTTCTCCATTTTGATCATCTATAATCTTTTTAGCAACATTAAGTCCAACACCCATACCACCATACTCTTTAGATGAGATAAATGGCTCAAAAATATTTTCGATAATATGATCAGAGATTCCGCCAGCATTATCTTTAAATTTGGTAATAATCTCATCACTCTTCTTACAATGTTCAATAGTTATATCTAATTTTCTATCATCATAACTGTCTATTTTTATCAATTCATCCAGAGCATTATTGATAATGATTACCCAAACTTGCTCAACCCTTTGTCTTTGGATAAAACTATTATATATCTCACTATTTTTAGCAAAGTCCATATTAAACTCTTTTTTATTGATAGTGATTTTTGAGATTTGCTTTGCCCTATTAAATGCCATAGTTAAAGATGTAGCTACAGTATGATAGATATTTACTACCTCTTTTTCCTCTTTAGATTTTTGAGACATCTCTCTCATAGATTCGATAATATTTGCAATCCTTTTTAAACCTTCATTGATTTTAACAGAATCCTCTAACATTCTAGTTTTCAATTCACTTTCAGGAAGATCATCTATATCATAGCCCATCATCTCAAAGTTACCCATAATATAAGTAAGAGGTGTATTTATCTCATGGGTGATTCCTGCGGCTAGTTGTCCTATTGCAGTAAATTTTACATTTTTGAGTTGCTCTTCCTCAAATTGTTTACTTTGTTTTAAATTTTGAATAGTTTTAGCAGCAACTTCTTGTTTTAAATTTTTTGCTAAAATCTCCTTTTGAGTAATATCAAAAATAACCCCTAAAATTCCTTCTAATCCTTTTTTGTGTTGAAATTTTGATTTATAAAACTCAAATATTTTTGTATCATCATCATGTTTTACAAATTTATAGTTTTGATAAACTATATCTTTTTGTATCATCTCTTCATCTTTTTGATGATTATAATCAGCCCACTCTTTTTTTGTAACTTCATATATAGTTTTACCAATAATATCTTTTTTTGCTAAACCTAAAAAATCACAAAAAGCATGGTTACAATCTATATATCTATAATCTTGATCTTTTACAAATACTGGTATAGGCATAGTATTTATAAGTCTATTTGTAAAACCTAAATTGTGTCTAAGACTAGATGTTTTTTCTTTTACTAATTTTGCTAATTGTTTATTTATATCTTCTTGTTTTTGATTTGATATTTTTATTATCTTAGTGATTCTTTTGGATAGAATTATTGATATAAACATTACAATAAGAGCAAAAATAGTACTAATTACAATTAAGAGTTCATTTTGTTCATTATATCTATCTCTGATCTCTTTTGTCTCTTCTGAAATAACTTCATCAATATCAGACACATAAACCCCAGCACTTATAGCCCAATCATACTCATAAAAATAGGCCACATAAGTTATCTTTTTTTGTTTATACCTTTTTTCATCATCAGTATTGGTAATTGAAATATATTCTAGATAACCATTTTTTTGATCTTTTGCTATTTCATAGCCCTTTTTCATATAATAAACACCATTTGGGTCTTTAATCTCAAATGCATTTGTACCTATTATCTTTTGGTTTCTATGGGCAAGTAAAGTACCACTGCCATCTACAATATAAATATATCCATTTTTTTCAAAGGTAAATTTTGAAATAATATTTAAAAGCCTTTGTTTTAAGGCCTCTTCATTTTTAGTATTTATATCAATCTCATAATTTATAAAATTGATAACTTGTTTTACCTTTTCTCTAATAGCTCTTTTTTCATTTTCTATATTTATTCTTTTAATTTTTTCAACTTCATATTTTAAAGAACTACTTTGTATATTTAGTATCACTGTCATAATACAAGTCATAAGAATTATTATAGAAACTATGGGTAAAAGTTTTATGGAGGAGACTATATCCTTATCTTTAAGCAACATTAAAAGTCACCTCAAATACTGCTCCACCATCTTGATTCGTCACTTTTATTTCACCCTTTTGATCATCAACAATTTTTTTAGCCACATTTAAACCTACACCAAGACCGGCATGTTTTTTCGTAGTAAATACAGGATCAAATACATTTTCTATAATATCCTCAGGGATTCCCCCAGCATTATCTTTTATTTGAACTATTATCTTTTTATCTTCCTTATTTATATCTACTTCAATTTTTCTATTCTCATAATCTTTAACTTTTTCTAAGGCATCTAAAGCATTATTTAATATTACAATCCAAAGTTGCTCTACCCTTTGTTTTTGTAACTTACAAGAAAACATATATTCATCTTTTTCTAGACCCATTTCAAAGAATTGACCATTTATAAAGATTCTTGAGATTTGTTTAGATCTATTACTTATCATATTTAGTGCAATGATTAAAGTCTCATATACATTTGTTTCATATGCATTTTCATGGTTTGCTTGGGATACCTCTCTCATAGTATCAATAATATTTTCAATTCTAGCTATACCCTCATCAACCTTTATAAAATCACTTGTAAGGTTTTCTCTTATTCTATCCTCTTTGATATCTTCAACATCATATTTCATCATCTCAACATTACCCTTAATATAGGTAAGTGGAGTATTTATCTCATGGGTGATTCCTGCTGCTAATTGACCGATAGAAGTAAGTTGAGCACTTTTTACCCTATCTTGTAAATGCTCATTATGTTGGGCAATATTTTTTTCAACTTCATCTGATATTCTTTGCTCTAGCTCTTCATTTAACATCTCAAGCTTTTTTCTATCGGTAATATTCTCTGCCACAGCCATATGTCCTATGATTTTATTACCTTTATAAAGTGGTTCAATATTACTGTGAATATAATAGTTATCCCCATCTTTTGTTTTATTTTTAATCTCACCAGACCAACTCTTCCCTTTAGATAAAGTTTCCCATAAAGACTCAAAAAGAGCTCTTGAACTTGAAGAGTCCCTTACAATATTATGGGGTTTCCCTACTAATTCCTCTTTTGAATACCCTGAAACCTTACAAAAAGCCTCACTTACATAAGTAATTTTTCCATTATGATCAGTTTTAGAAGTGATTATATATTTATCAATAAGATCCAATGAAGTACTAAGTTCTTTTGTTCTTTTTTTAACTTGTTTATCTAGATTTGTATTTAGTTTACTTATTTTTTTGTTTATTCTTATAAATGGTTTAGATAAAAGATAAGCAAGAAATATTGAGACTAATAGTATTGAAATAACTACAAATTGGAAAATATCATTATATTTATTTTTTAATTCAGCTGCAAAATCCTCTTTATACTCAAGAAGTAATGTTGCCTTTGATCCATTATCAAATTCAATTTTCTTTGACATCAATAGATCATTAAAATATACATCTTCCCTTAAAATATCCCTATAGTCTTCAGGAAACTCTTTTTGTAGATCATAGTCCACATTTCGGTGGCTTGACCAATTATATTTATCATTTTTATGAATTATAAATTTTGCATCAGAATCAACTAAAAACCAATTCTCTTTATATGAACTTTTCTCCAGTACATTAAAAATATTATCTTTAAGATTTATATCTGCTATTATAAAACCACCATCTATTTTTACTATGATTTTATAATATGGGATTTTTAGAGTTTCATCATAAAAAAATTTTGAAGTATATGATTCCCCAATTTCAAGATTTAAGCTATTTTCATAATACTTATATTTATTTCCACTAGGAATATCCGCGTATTTTATAACTTTAAATTTTTCGTTAAAATCATTATCAACTATTGAGATTTTTTGTATACTTTGTTCCATTATAAGTAATGGTTCAAAAATATGAGATAGATGTTCAGAGTGATGTGAAAAAGTAAACTCTTTTACATATCTACTTTTAGATAAAGCTAATAATTCATTTTTTATCTCTGTTTGAAAAGAGGATATTTGCTCCTCCTTTTTTTCAATCAAAGTATAAAAAGTATCTGTTTTAAAAGATAAATATTCATCCTCTATCACTTTAGTAAAAAAATAAAGTGATATTATGGATAATACAAAACCAAATAAAATAAAACTTCCAAAAAGTTTAAACTGAAACGACTTTAACATAAAATAAGTAAAATCCTTAGTCTTCTAAAACTTCAAGGATTTTATTCTCTAAAGCTTGTAGAGATTCAAATGGTTTCATTAAATAGTGTGTTGCACCCTCTTTATGAGATTTTAAAACCTTATCAAGAGTTGAATATGCAGTCATCATAATAACTTTTTGATCCTCATTTTTTTGCATTATCTTCTCTAATGCATCAAGTCCATTCATTTGTGGCATCATGATATCTAAAAGGACAACATCATAAGTTTTATCAATCGAATCAACAGCATTTATAGGATTTGAATAAGTAATCACTTCATATTTTCCAGATCTACCTAAAAATCTGCTAATCATATTTAAAATTTCATTTTCATCATCAACAATTGCAACTTTAAACTTTTTATCCATTATTTCCCCTTTTTCTTTTTATATAATATCTCTGCAGCTTCTTTCATCACAGCAGTATTTTTCTCTTCTAAAATTTGATCTAATATTCTAAATACATCATTACTTGCAGCTTCAATTTTGTCTACTTTTTGCTCAATAGTCGCTTTCGTACAAGTTACTGAACTCTCACCACACTCTATTGCTAACTGATTTGCTTCATTATGCACTATAGCATGAGGACGATCTAAAGAACCATAAGATTTAGTGAAACTAAACTCTTGTTTACCTAATCCGGTATTATACCATTTACCAAGTCTACATTGGGAGTGATCTGATGCTTGGAACTGATTTGGCTCACCAAAGATTAATTGGTATAGATTATTTTTATATATTGTATGATCTAATTTAGCTAAGTTTATAAATATTTTATTACTTATTGATTCCACCTCATAAACGTTTCTACTAGAGTTTCTTTGGAATTGAATCATAAGTTTGATTAAAATATCAACTCTCTCTTTTGTCTCTTTTACAACATTTGCCACAATATCAGAACTTTTTTTGATTTTTGCAGTTTCTTCTTGGATAGACTCAACCACATCTTTAATCTCTTTTGCCGCCTCAGCTGATCTAGAAGCCAGATTTCTAACCTCACCTGCAACAACTGCAAAACCTTTCCCCGCTTCACCAGCTGTTGCGGCTTCTACTGCTGCGTTTAGTGATAAGATATTTGTTTGAAAAGCAATTTGGTCAATTACGGTTATAGCTTCGGCAATATCTGTACTTTTAGCAACAAGATTATTTACAATCTCATTTTCAGCTGAAATTTGTTCATCTAAATTACTAGTATCTTTTACTATATTTTCTGTAAGAGTTAGCCCTTCTTCAGATCCATTTGCTGTATCTTTAGACTCACTTGCCATAGATTTAAGCTCTTCAAGTAGTTCCATATATACAGCTTGAGTTGAATATAAAGAGGTATTCATATTAACATTGTGTTTAGTAAGTAATCCACTCTCTTTATTATCATGAATTGAAGTTTTTTGCAAAGAAACTATTGTAAAATCATTTTGCTTATTCACTTCAATCTTTGCTTCACAATCATTAAGTATCACATTTGAACTTCCAGATTTAACAGCATCATAAATAACTGAAAAATCTGTAATATTTTGTTCTGCTCTAGTATTTACAAATTTTACACCACCTGTATTATCAAAAACTACCAATCCTTCTTCAACAGAAGATGAAGCTATTTTCTTAAAATTTTCTAGTTCTATTTTGATATTATTTAATTCTGTATTATCAATCTCTTTATTTCTTAAAGAATTAAGTTCATTATCTTTTGAGTTTATTTGCTCTTTTAAAGAATTTATCTCTTTTTTTAGCTTTTCAATCTCTTCGTTTTGTTTGTTACAATTTCCAAAAAACATATTTTATAATTCTCTCCCTAATAATATTTTGACAATATTAACATCAATTAGTGGCATAAAAGTTTCATTTAATTCGCAAATTAATTTATTTTTATATAAATTTGTTAAATTTTATCAAAATAAAAATTAAAGCTATGGTAAAATAAGGTCTTATTTTTCAATATAGAGGTAATAATGATAGATACAACTTTAACAATGATGCTAATCGTAAGTTTAATTGTCAGCTTTTCAGTTTTAGCAGTTTTTATATGGGGTGCAAAAAATGGTCAATTTGATGATAGTAAAAAAATGATGGATGGACTTTTGTTTGATACTGAAGATGATTTAAAAGAAGCTGTTGAAAAAGAAAACAAAAAAAAGAGAATAAAAAAACCAACCACTGAAGATCAGTAGTTGGTTAACTAAAGAATTGCTTAGTTCTTATAAACCTGCGATATAATCTGCTAATTCTTTAATTTGAGCGTCATTTAGTCTAGCTACTTGACCTTTCATAACACCTTTCATTGGTCCACCATAAGTTCCCGCTTTGTAACCTTTTAATGCCTCAGCTGTTTTAGCTGATGACCAACCTTTGATTACTGCTGATTTACCTAATGCTTTTTTCCCACCGTCTGCACCGTGACACCCAGCACATGGCTTATAAAGGTTTGATGCAGATGCTGTAGTAACTGCTGCTGCTAAAGCTAGTCCCATAATGATTTTTCTCATTACATATCTCCTATATTTGTGTTTTTAACGGAAAACTGTATCTAATATTAACTTAAACTTATGTTTATTTTGTGTAAAATCCCTACAATTTTTTATTAATCTTACATTTAAAAATGAATGTGATAATTACTATAAATAACAAAGTGAATATAAATAGTGGAAGTTTTAAATATACAAAATCTTAATTTTTCTTATATAAAAGGTAAGCCAATTTATCAAGATTTCAACCTTAGCTTAAAAAAGGGAGAGATTAAAGCTATAGTTGGTGAAAGTGGAAGTGGCAAAAGTACACTCTTTGAGCTTATTAGTTCAAACTTAAAACCTATCAGTGGAAATATAAAAGTTGAGAAAATAAGTTCTATTTATCAAGATCCATATACTTCATTTCATCCAACCTATCCTATCTTAGAGCAGATAAAAGATGTGGTTAAGGATATGAAAGAGCTAAAAAACTATACAAACAAACTTCAATTAGATATAAAATTACTTGATAAAAAACCACATGAACTAAGTGGTGGACAACTTCAAAGATGTAGTATATTAAGAGCATTATTGATGAAACCAGATCTATTACTTGCAGATGAGCCAACATCAGCCTTAGATAATGTAATAGCATTAGAAGTGATGCAGTTATTGATAAACTTTTTAGATCGTTTTGCAATACTATTAATAACCCACGATGAAGATTTAGCCACTTGGTGTAGTGACGAGATAATAAGACTTAAAGGATAAAAGTGAAAGCACTAGTTTTAATGAACATGGGTGGAGCTAGAAATAAAGAAGAACTAGAGATGTTCTTACGAAATATGTTCAATGATAAAAATATATTAACAATTAAAAGTGATTTTTTTAGATCACTTATAGCTTCATTTATAGTTTATTCAAGAAGAAATTCTGCATGGGAAAACTATGAAGAGATAGGTGGAGAATCACCTATTTATAAACACACAGATAAACTTATAGAAAAACTTCAAAACAAACTTGGAGATGAATACTTTGTAACACAAGCTATGAGATACACTCCTCCTATGGCAAAAAGAACAGTTTTAGAGCTAGAAGAGAAAAATATAAATGATGTGATTTTATTTCCTTTATATCCACAATACTCTACAACAACTACAAAATCATCCTTAGAGGATTTTGATGAAGCAGCAATACATAAGTTTGAGAGTAGAGTTATAGATCCATTTTATCAAGATGAAAACTACAATACACTAATTTGTGATGAAATCATAGATGAACTTAAAGATGATAATTTAGCAGAATATAATCTAATTTTCTCTGCTCATGGATTACCACAAAAAGTAATTGATAAAGGTGATCCATACCAAAAACAACTACAAACCCAAGTATCTCTTCTAACTGATATCTTTAGAAATAAAGGTGTATTTTTTGAATCTATAAACTTAGCTTACCAATCAAAAGTAGGACCAATGAAGTGGCTTGAACCATCTTTAGATGATGAGCTTACAAAATATAAAGATAAAAAAGTGATCATCTATCCTATCAGCTTTATCATAGATAATAGTGAAACAGATTTTGAGCTAAAAATAGAGTATAAAGAGATTGCAGATGAGATTGGATTAGAAGAGTATAGAGTTTGTAAATGTCTAAATGATAGTGATAAATTTGTTGATACTATTATCAAACTAATAAATTAATCTAAGAAAAATTAGTAATTTAGTTATACTTTGGTATTATATCTGTTCATTAAATTAAAAGGTTAAAACTATTGGAATGGTTAGGAGTAGACTACCGTGATCCTGTATTTGGACTCATAGTACTTTTTTCACTTATCTTTGCAGCATCTTTTCTTACTCATACATATAATGTATATAAAGAGAGAAAATCAAGAAAAGAGTATAGAAAACTGCTTGATAGATTTAATCTTGGTACTTTAAAAGAGGATGATTATGTTCATCTTTATACCACATATAATTTACCATTTGATTCAATAATACTTTTAGCATCTACTTTTTTACATAAGGGTAATTATAATAAGGCTATATCTGTTTACCTTGCCCTACTTGAACATGTAAAAGATAATGTAAAAAAAGAGGAGCTTTTAGAACTTCTAGGAAGCACATACTTTAAAGGTGGTTTTTTACAAAGGGCAAAAGATATCTTTTTAAAGATATTAAAATTTTCACCAAGAAATCAAAAAGCTCTGCACCATCTACTTATCATTTATGAAAAACTAAAAGAGTATGAAAAAGCTGAAGAAGTATTAGAGTCTTTAAATGAAGTAAAAGTGGATATTTTTAGGGATAAATTTTATATTAGTACTTTAAAGATCATAGCAAATCCAACTATGAGTTTTGATAAAAAGTCAACTTCACTTTTAGCACTATATAAAATGAATAAAATTACTGAGCGACTTGTAGTAAAGTTTTTGATTCAGTTTAATAAACCCCTATTTTGGGAAAATATTGAAAAATTCAATCCACATAAGATTATTGATCTATTGTGGTATTTAGATTTTAATGATATCGATTTTGATAAGGTTGCAGCAAATAAAGAACTTACTGAAATATATACAGCAAAAGGATATATAAACACTGCCCCAGATAGTGAGACCTTTGAGCTTTCAGTTCTTATTACACTACACCATGAAAAATCAAAGATCAAAGCTGATCTAAACTTTGAATACCAATGTGCAAAGTGTAAAAAAATACATCCAATCTATGAGAGTAGATGTCCACACTGTCACTCAATTTTAACATTAAAAGTTGAGCCAATGTTAGCAAGAAAGTTTTATGAACAAAACCAATCATTGCTATAAAAAATAAATTTAAATAAGGGGAATTGATGAAAGAGATAGTTGAACTTGAAAAGTGTTTGGATTATCAGTTTAAAGACCAAAATCTGATAATCGAAGCACTAACACACAAAAGTTATAAAAAGCCATACAATAATGAAAGATTAGAGTTTTTAGGAGATGCGGTATTAAACCTAATAGTTGGGGAGTATTTATTTAATAAATTTCCAAAATCAACTGAGGGTGATTTATCAAAAATAAGGGCAAATCTTGTAAACGAAAAAGGTTTTACGAAACTTGCAAATGAGATAAGACTTGGTGAATATATATTTTTAAGTGCAGCAGAAGAGAGAAATAAAGGGAGAAGTAAAGCTTCTATTTTATCTGATGCCTTTGAAGCTATTATGGGTGCTATTTATATAGAAAATGGTCTTGACCCTATTAAAACAATAGTATATAAACTTCTTGATAGCTCATACAAAAACATCTCACTAGATGGTTTATTTAGTGACTATAAAACAGCTCTACAAGAGATCACTCAAGCAAAATTTGGTGTAACACCAGAGTATAAATTAGAGCGTAGTTTTGGACCAGACCATCTAAAAGAGTTTGAGATATCTATTTGGGTAGATGGAAAAGAATATGGTAAAGCCATAGGAAAAAGTAAAAAAATAGCACAGCAAAAAGCTGCAAAGATTGCTATTGAACAACTGGAGAAAAATTAATGAATAGTTTTGGTCAAAGATTTAGATTTACAACATTTGGAGAGAGTCATGGTAAGGCTCTTGGTTGTATAGTTGATGGAGTACCAGCTGGAATCAAAATAGATGAAGAGTTTATCCAATCAGAGATGGATAGGAGAAAACCAGGTAAAAGTAAATATGAAACTGCAAGAAAAGAAGGGGATAAAGTAGAGATCCTAAGTGGAGTTTTTGAGGGTATTACAACTGGTACATCTATAGCAATGGTGATTTTTAATGAAAACCAAAAAAGTAGAGACTATGATAGTGTAAAAGATCTATTTCGTCCTGGTCATGCTGATTTTACATATTTTCATAAATATGGGACAAGAGACTATAGAGGTGGAGGTAGAAGTTCTGCAAGGGAAACTAGTGCAAGAGTAGCTGCTGGTGCAATTGCTAAACTTTTATTGAAAGAATTAGATATCAAAGTACAAAGTGGAATCTTCTCGATCAATGGAATTGAATGTGAAAATCTTGATTTTAACTCAACAAATGATAGTGAAATCTTCTCTTTAGATTCAAATATAGAGCCAAAACAAAAAGAAGCTATCTTAAATGCTAAAAATAGCCACAACTCTGTTGGTGGTGTAGCTATGGTAAAAGTATTAAATGCTCCAAAAGGTCTAGGTGAGCCTATCTACTATAAGCTAGACTCCCTAATAGCTGATGGTATGATGAGTATCAATGCAGTTAAAGGTGTAGAGATTGGAGATGGAATAGAATCCACAAAATCTACAGGTTTGCAGAATAATGATCAAATAAGAGCAAATGGATTTAAAACAAATCATGCAGGTGGTATTTTAGGTGGTATAAGTACAGGGGAAGATATCCTTGTAAAGGTACATTTCAAACCAACTCCATCAATCTTTTTAGACCAAGAAACTATCGAAAAAGATGGCTCAGAAGTAGTATGTCAATTAAAAGGGAGACACGATCCATGCGTTGCTCCAAGAGGTTCTATAGTAGCAGAATCAATGATGGCAATTATTATTACAGATTTATTACTTTTAAACATGAGTTCTACTCTTGAAAATGTAAAAAAGGTGTATAAATAATAATTAAAGATATAGTGGTATTTTGGTAGCACTATATCATTATTTTCGAAAAAATAACCAAAAACTATTTACAAAATCATAAGAATATATTATTATATAGAAAATTATTATCTAAAGTAAGTAATATATGATAAATCCTGACTTTCTAAAACAACTAACTGTATTATATGTGGAAGATGATCCCACAATTAATGAAAAAATGTCCCATGTCTTAAACTCTTTATTCAAAGAAGCAATATCTTGTATGAATGGAAAAGAGGGATTAAAATGTTTTAAGGATACTCTACGTATAGGTCAAAAAATAGATGTAATAATAAGTGATATAAATATGCCAGAGATGGATGGTATAGAGATGCTAAAAGAGATAAGAGAGATAGATAGAGATATCCCTTTTATGTTTACTACAGCCTATTCAGATGTACAATATACAATGACTGCCATTAAATATGGAGTATCTCACTACGCCGTAAAACCAATCAATACAAAAGAACTACTTTTACATATACAAGAAATTTGTGAAATAAAATATCAACAAAGACTTGTAGAACATGCTAGGATTGAATTAGAGCGTTATGTGGATGTTGTAAATCAGGTGGCTATTATCTCAAAAACAGATCCAAAAGGTAAAATCACTTTTGTAAATGATATCTTTTGTGAAGTATCAAAATATTCCAGAGAAGAACTTATAGGAGCAAATCAAAATATAGTAAGACATCAAGATATGCCATCTTTAGCTTTTCAAAGTATGTGGGAGGAGATAAAAAAAGGTCATTCATGGAAAGGTAAAATAAAAAATAAAGCAAAAGATGGGGAAGCCTATTTTGTAAATGCTACAGTCTTTCCTGTGTATGATAACTATAATGAAAAAATAATAGAATATGTTGGTATAAGATTTTTAACAACTGAAGAGGAAGTTGAAAAAAGAGAATTTAAGAAAAAAGTGATGCAACTTTACCAAGAATCACAAAGAAGAGATTTCACATCTAGAGCAAAAATTGATGAGCTTCAATTAGAATTAAAAAAATATGAACATTTTGATAATATTGCAAATAATCTTGATAAAGAAAAAGTAAAAAATGATACCCTAAAAAGTCAAGTACAACACTATGAAGATGTAATGAAAGAACAAAAAGAGTATTATGAATCTTTAATGGGAAAGATTCAAAAAAGACTACAAGAATCATTTTCTCAGAGGGAAAATGTTGAATTAGAAAATAAAAAACTTGCCGAAAAATATCAAATGACTCTAGCTCAACTTGAAGAAAATACACAAAGCTTAGAAAAAGTAAATAAAAGAGAACAAGAACAAGCCAAAACCATACGTGATCTACGTGATGTAATAAAGCACTATGAAGATGAACTAAGATAGATGAATACTCTAAAAAAATATAAATACTGGCTTTTAATATTTATAATATTAGAATCTATTTTATATATATACCTATCCAACGAAAAACAAAACAAAACAAATAAATATATAGAACAACAATCATCAATCATCACTACAAACTACAATACAATAAGAAGTATCTATAAAAAAACACCAAACTCTGATCTAAATACAATCGATACCTTTAAACAATTAAAAATGCAAATGGAGAAATTTTTTGAAATAAATATCTTTTTTTTAATCCATAAAAAAGATATAAAAATCTTAGATGAAAATTATATACAAAGTAAAGAAAACCCAGAGTATTTTTACAAAGCAGATTTTTTAGAACTAGGAAACAAAACCCCTATTTCAATACAATTTTTTCCAAAAAAGATTTTAAAACAAATAGCAACAAATCTAAAAACAAATAAAAGCTTTACCATATATAAATTTAGTGATATTCCTAAAATAGGAACTTTTATCCCCATAAAAGATACTAAACAGATGGCATATCTAGTAGTTTATCAAAAAGGTCCATATATAATGGAGATACAAATGACCTATATTGTACTTTTACTTATAGGTACAGCAGGTATAATTTTTTTAATCTTCCTAATGTATAAATTAAGAAATGAAAAGATTTTTTTAGAGAAAAAAATCCATAGAAAAACGAAAGAATTTAAAGCCTTAAATGAAAACCTAGAAAATAAAGTGCAAGAGAGAATCAAAGAGCAACTAACCCTCTTATCACTATTTGATAAGGGTGATAATGTATTATTTAAATGGAAAAATGACTCACAATGGAGTATTGAGGATGTATCACAAAGTGTAGAGAAACTTTTTGGTTATACCCAAGAGGAATTTTTATCAAAAAATGTTGAATATGCAAATATCATCCATAAAAGTGATTTAGTATATGTTATAAAAGAGGTTGATTATGCTGTTAAAACAAATGAAGACTTTTTTATGCATAAACCATATAGGGTGATTGCTAAAAATGGGGAAGAAAAATGGATCAAAGATTATACAGTAACAGTAAAAAATCATAGGGATGAAATCACCCATTTTGTAGGATATATACATGATATTACAAAAGAAGTAAACTATCAAATAGAATTAGAAAATGAAGTAAAAGAAAAAACAAAATCCCTCAAAGAATTAAATGAAAACTTAGAAGAGCAAATAAAAATAGAAATACGCAAAAATATTGAAAAAGAGAAACTTATGTTTCAACAATCAAAAATGGCTTCAATGGGTGAGATGCTTGGTAATATTGCCCACCAATGGAAACAACCATTAAATGCAATTTCAATAAGTGCAAGTAGTATGCAACTTCATAAAGATTTGGGTCAACTTGATGATGAATTGTTCGAAAATGGAATAAAAGGGGTAATGGATAGTACAGACTTTTTATCCCAAACTATTGATGACTTTCAAAATTTTTTAAAACCAAATAAAGAGATTCAAAGATTTGATCTAGAAAATAGCGTTAAAAAATCCTTACAATTAGTTACTGCCACCTTTAGAAAAAGCTCAATATCAACAATACTTGACATCGAAACTGTAGAGATAAAAGGTATTCAAGGGGAATTTACCCAAGTTATCCTAAATATAATAAACAATGCAAAAGATATTTTAATAGAAAAAAATGACCCTAAAGATAGATTTATTTTTATTGACTCAAAAATACAAGAGGATCATATTTTAATTTTTATAAAAGATAATGCGGGTGGAATTCCAGAGGATATTATAAAAAACATATTTGATCAATACTTCACTACAAAAGATACAAATGGTACAGGCATAGGACTACATATGTCCAAAGAGATCATTGAATCCCATATGAATGGAAAACTTGAAGTACAAAATGATGAATTTAAATATAAGGATAAAAGCTACAAAGGTGCTAAATTTACAATCACTCTACCTATAGAAAAAGAGCAAGACTAGGCAATTGATCTTATTTCAGCAAGTTTTAGATAAAATTGCAAAAATCTAAAGCCCAAATCCTGACATGGAAATTTATGATATAGTACTTATGCTTGTAATATAGGGGTTTGATAAAATTTTGAAGGACTACCCATAGGTAATTCAAGAAATTTTATCGAAGCCCTATGTTGCAATGATGAGTGCTAGAGTATGGATTTCTATTGCAGGATTTGGGATAAAGGGGAAATATGAATTTTGTCTCCATTATAATGGGTAGTAAAAGCGACTACGAAATCATGAAAAACTGTACTGACACTCTTGATAAGTTTCATGTAAAGTATGAATTAGTGATCAGCTCAAATCATAGATCTCCTGATAGAACAAGAACTTATATCAAAGAAGCAGAAGACAAAGGTGCCAAGGTATTTATTGCTGGTGCTGGAATGGCTGCACATTTAGCTGGAGCTTTAGCAGCTAGTACAACTAAACCTGTAATTGGTGTGCCAATGAAAGGTGGAGCTATGGATGGGATGGATGCTATGCTTTCAACTGTTCAAATGCCCGCTGGTATGCCTGTGGGTACTGTTTCTTTAGGTAAAAGTGGAGCAGTAAATGCTGCTTATCTTGCTATGCAAATTTTGGCAATTTCAGATAAAGAACTAGCTATCAAACTAAAAGAGGATAGAGTTGTTAAAGCTAAGCAAGTAGAAACAGATTCAAGAGAAATAGAGGTAATTTTATAAATGATAACATTTTCAGATCTTCTTTTAAAACTTCAACAATTTTGGAGTGAACAAGGATGTAATATCGTTCAACCATACGATATCCCTGCAGGTGCTGGTACTTTCCATCCAGCTACATTACTTAGAAGTTTAGACTCTAAGCCATGGAGTGTAGCTTATGTTGCACCTAGTAGAAGACCAACTGATGGTAGATATGGGGAAAACCCAAATCGTCTTGGAAGCTATTATCAATTCCAAACACTAATCAAACCAAGTCCAGATAATATTCAAGATCTTTATTTACAATCTTTAGAATACCTAGGACTTGATCTATCTAAACATGATATTAGATTTGTAGAAGACAACTGGGAGTCACCAACACTTGGTGCTTGGGGACTTGGTTGGGAAGTTTGGCTTGATGGTATGGAAGTTACTCAGTTTACATATTTTCAACAAGTTGGTGGACTAGCTTGTGATCCTGTTGCTGTAGAGATCACTTATGGTACAGAAAGACTTGCTATGTATCTTCAAGGTGTTGATTCTGTATTTGATATTGTTTGGAATGAGAATGAACATGGGGTTACTAAATATAAAGATATCCACTTTGAAAGTGAATATGAGTTTAGTAAATATAACTTTGAAGTAGCAGATACTGCAATGCTTTTCCAGCACTTTGATGACGCTGCTGCAGAGTGTAAAAGATGTCTAGAAGCAGGACTTCCTCTTCCAGCATATGATCAATGTATGATCGCTTCAAATGTATTTAATACGCTAGATGCAAGAAAAGCTGTAAGTGTTACACAAAGACAAAACTATATCTTAAAAGTACGTGAGCTATCTAGTGGATGTGCTAAGCTTTATAAAGAGCAAGAAGAAGATAGAAACGCAAGGTTAGCAAAAGTATGATAGTAGGAGAGTTATACTCTTTATTAAATGAGATATCCCCATTTGAACTTCAAGAAAAATGGGATAACTCAGGTCTTCTTGTGGGTAATATGGATGATGAGTTTGAAAATATCTATATCTGCTTAGATCTTGATATGGATGTACTAGATCAAATTCCTTCATCCTCAGCAATCATCACCCACCACCCTTTAATCTTTTCACCACTAAAAAGAGTAAACTATGACTCATACGCAACAATCATACTTAGAGAACTTATAAAAAAAGATATAACGCTTATATCTATGCATACAAACTTTGATAAAACCCACTTAAATAAATATGTGGCAAGTGAAGTTTTAGGCTTAGAGCTTGAAGAGGGTGAAGATTTTATCTGTTATGCTAAGGTAGATAAACCATTTGATGAGTTTACAAAAGAGATTAGTGAAAAACTAAATCTTAAACACCCAAAAACAGTAAAATGTAATGAAATCATTAAAAAAGTAGGATTAACTACAGGATCAGGAATGTCACTTTTACCTTATGTAAAAGCTGATTGTTTTTTAACAGGTGATATCAAATATCATGATGCAATGGAAGCTAAATTAAGAGGAGTGAGTCTAATTGACATAGATCACTATGAAAGTGAAAAGTTCTTTAGCCCCCTTTTAGAGGGACTTCTTTCAAAATATTTGAAAAAAAATCAATTAAACGATATAATATCGGTTTTAAAAAATCCATTTAACTAAAATATATTAAACAAAACTAATAAAACTACAATAGGAGAAAACGTTGAGTCAATATTTAGATCAACTAATACAACTTTCAAAATGTGACGGTCAAATTTCTGATTTTGAACCACAAATCAAAGCACAAAAAGAAAAACTAACTGTTTTTATGCAAAATGCTGATGAACTTGCTAAATCAATTGAAGATATCAAAGCTGAACTTGAAGAGATCAAGTCAAAAAAAGTAAAAAATGAAGTACATCTAGCAGAACTTAAAGATAAGCTTGATGATATCGCAAAGAAAAACAAAGTTATCAAAACAGAAAAAGAGATGAAAGCTCTTCAATTAGAAGAAGAGATTGCTAAAGAGCAAATCGAATTTGCACATGAAGAGATCGTAAGATATGATGACCTAACTTCTTCAAAAGATGAAAGACTAGCAGAACTTGAAAAAGAATTAGCAGAAGAGCAAGAAGCTACAAAAGAGATGGAGCAAGCTGTTGAAGATCAAATCAAAGCACTTCAAGATGAAAGAGCTGAAGTTTCTAAAAAAAGAGGTGAAATCGTTACTAAGATTGAGCCAAAAATCTTAACATTCTACGAAAAAATCAAAAGATGGGCAAAAGATAAAGCTGTTGTACCTGTTAAGAAACAAGCATGTTATGGTTGTTTTATGAAGTTAAATGATAGAGTTTATACAGAAGTTCTAAGAGCTGATGAGATCGTTACTTGTCCACACTGTGGAAGAATCCTATACAAAGAGGAAGAAGAGGCTTAAGAGGTAAAATGTTTAAAGCATTTTATCTAGTCTTATCGTTAGTATTATATATACTAGCGATCCCCTTTTTACTTTACAAATCCCGTAATAAAAAATACGCCGAAGCAATCCCTGCAAGATTTTTTTTAAAAAACAATCCAAGTTTTGAAGATGATAAAATCTGGTTTCATACATGTTCAATGGGTGAGACAAAAGCTATCAAACCAATTTTGGATGCATTAGAACCAAATCAAAATCTTTCAGTTATTACAAATACTGGATTTGAAGAAGCACATAAACTCTCAAAAAATGTAAGATATTTACCATTTGAGCTTTTTTTACCATCATGGATAAATAAACAAAAAGCACTTGTAGTAATGGAAGCAGAACTTTGGTATATGCTTTTTTTAATTGCAAGAAAAAAAGGTGCAAAAACTATCCTTGTAAATGCACGGATAAGTGATAAGTCTTATAAATCTTATACAAAGAATAAATGGTTTTATTCACGTGTTTTTCAACATATAGATAAAATCTTTGCACAAAGTGAAATTGATAAAAAAAGACTTGAAGAAATAGGTGCAAAAAATATTGAAGTGATAGGAAATATAAAACTTGCCCTACTTCCAAAAATCTCTAAAAAGTTCGATAAACCCGAGGGTTCATACATCATCACTGCAGGAAGCACCCATGAAGGTGAAGAGGAATTGATCCTTGATGCTTATAAAAAAAGTCAAGGAAAACTAATCATCGTTCCACGTCATCCTGAGCGTTTTGACAAAGTTGATATGCTTATACGTGAAAAGATTGTGAATAAAAATATAAGCTACCATAGATACAGTGAAAAAGAGGATTTTGAGAGTGACATAATCCTTGTAGATAAGATGGGTGAACTTATAAATATTTATGCCATAAGTGATACTGTTTTACTTGCTGGAGCATTTAAAGATAATATAGGTGGACACAATCCAATTGAGCCAGCATTTTTTGGATGTAAGATAATCTCAGGGAAATACTACTTCAATCAAAAATCACTATTTGAGTGTGTAAATGATTATAATATTGTTGAAACTGAGGATTTAGCAAAAACTATGGAAAATCTAGATTCACTTAAAAACTCATCACTAGTAGAAATAGGTTCAGTTGAGCCAATAATAAATGAACTCAAAAATATTTGATATAGCTGTTCTTGGAGCAGGTGCTAGTGGACTATTTTTTGCTAGCCAAATAAAAAATAAATCCCTATGTATTATTGATGCAAATAAAGAGATTGGTGCAAAAATAAAAATCTCTGGTGGTGGTAGATGTAATATCACAAATAAAAGGGTAACTGAACACAACTACCTTGGGGATAAAAATCTCATAAAAAACACCTTTGAATCCTTTTCAAATAAAGACTTAGTAAATTATCTAAAACAAAACAATCTACAACTAAGCCTCGAAGATAAAATAGTAAAGGGGCAATACTTTTTTAAAAAATCTTCAGTGATTATAGAGTTTCTAAAAAGGGAAATCTCCCATGCAAAACTATTTTTAAATACAAAAATAGAAGATGTGGAATTTAAAGAATACTATGAGATCAAAACATCAAAAGGCATAATAAAAGCTAAAAAACTAGTAGTAGCATTAGGTGGAGAGTCTTATAGAAGTATAGGAGCTAGTGATATAGGCTTTGATATCGCAAAGAAGTTTGAGCACTCAATAGAAAGAACCTCCCCTGCTCTAGTTGGATTTACAGTTCAAAAGGATCAGTTTTGGTTTAAAGAGCTAAGTGGTCTTTCTTTACCAGTGAAAATAAAAGTAGACAATAAAGAGTTTAGCCAAGACTTATTATTTGCCCACAAAGGTTGTAGTGGTCCAGTAATATTAAATGCTTCCCTATATTGGAAGAAGGGTGCTTTAGAGATAGATTTCCTACCAAATTTTGATCTAAAAAAACTAAATGGAAATGCCCTTATCTCATCTAAATTACCAGTACCAAAAAGATTTGTAAAAGCTTTTTTACAATCAATCAATTTAACAGATAAAGCAATATCTAAAATGAGTAATGAAGATAAAGAAAAACTATCATCTATAAAAAACTACTCCTTTTCACCAGCAGGAACTTTTGGATATACAAAAGCAGAGGTTACAAAAGGTGGTGTGGATACAAATGAGATAGATCAAAATAATTTTGAAAGTTTAAAACAAAAAAATTTATACTTCATAGGTGAGGTTTTAGATGTAACAGGTGAACTTGGAGGATACAATTTCCAGTGGGCATTTAGCTCAGCTTATAAATGTGCAAAAAGTTTAAACTAAGATGGAAAACTTTATCCTAATCATCATTGCTATTGCAATAGGATACTTTTTTCAAAAAATAAAACTATTTCCAAAAGATACACCAACAGCATTAAATCAATTTGTAATCTATATCTCCCTACCAGCACTTATTTTACTTGAGATTCCTACACTAGAGTTTTCAAAAGAGACTATGATACCAATGATTATGGCTTGGAGTATTATGACTATAAGTGCCATACTAACTTTTTTCGCTTCTAAGCTTTTTAAATTTACAAAAGAAGTAACTGGAGCACTTATGCTTGTGACAGTTTTAGGAAATACTTCATTTTTAGGTATTCCACTTATTGAAGCCTATTATGGGAAAGAAGCTACAGCTTATATTTTAGTATATGATCAACTGGGTACTTTTATAGTTTTAGCTACTTATGCTACATTTATAGTTTCCATATATTCAAGTACAGAAAAACTAAATCTAAAAATGGTAGGAATAAAAGTGATAACTTTTCCACCACTTATATCACTTATTTTAGCTTTATTTTTGATGGATGTAACATACCCTAAAGAGCTTACAAATATCTTATCAATATTTGCAGCTACTATTATCCCCCTTGTACTTGTTGCCCTTGGTTTACAATTACAATTTACTATGCCCAAAGAGGATATAAAACCCTTTGGTGTATCTTTGGGTATAAAACTCATCATAGCACCCCTTATAGCTCTTTTTATAGCTTATTTAATGTCATGGGATGGTTTATCCACAAAAGTCTCTATCTTAGAAGCTGGAATGCCCTCTATGATCTCTGCAGGGGCTATGGCATCTATGGCTGGATTAGCGCCAAGATTAAGTACTGCTATTGTAGGATATGGGATTATATTTTCATTTATAACAAGTGGTGCATTTTATTTATATTTAGGATAAGGAATTAAAATATGTGTTTAGTGATCTCTTTTTTATCTTTTGGATTTGCTTATATGTTTTATTCTGATGGTAATATGATCTATACAGGATTTTCTGCACTAATTGGTTTATTTTTTATTGGATTGATGATAAGAAATATTTTAAAAACTAAAAAGGAAAGAAATAATCAATAAACTTTTTACTTAATTTCATTTAATAAATTATCTAAAAATTTAACAGTATCTTTACTATATTTAAAATCTTCTATAGCAAAGTTAATAATTTCATTTAATAAATTAGTATCTTTTGAAGATAAAAGAAGGGATCTTACAATTGATTTAAACTCTAGAAGATCATTTGAAATAATACCCCAGATTTCATCAGAATCAATTCCAAAATACTCATGAACTATTAAGTTTCTAAAATCTACGATTATTCTATATTCATCTGATAAAATATTATCTTTGATTAGTTGTTTTGTAGCTTCTCCAATAATTTGAAGTTCTCTCATTACAGCATCAAAAGATTTCTCATCATGAAGTAATTCATCTCCATTAGAAAAATCTTCTGAGTATCTTTTTATTTTATCACAAGCTATAAGGATATCAACTATAAAAAATTCTATAGCTCTTTTAGACATAAATGATATCCTCTTTTATATCGTTTTTAATAAATCCACGAAGAGTATCAAAATATCCTAAATCTATCTTTTTATTAAAAGCATTTTCCAAGGTATATTTTAAATGTTGTCTATTTTTATAGTTTTTATTTTGAGTATGTATGATTATATCGATATCACTATTTTCATCGGCACTATTTTTAGCATAACTACCAAAAAGACCAATTTTTGTAATATCATATTTCTCTTCAAACTCTTTTTTATGACTTTTTAAATAATCAAGAATAATAGTTTGATTTAACATCTCATATGCCTTTTTCTTCATATTAAAAAATTATACATAATTTTCACTTTGAAGAGATTTTATCATTAAGCCTTACTAAGTTTTACCAACTGATTTAACATAGCTATAGCACTATCATCATTTAGCTCTTTATTATAGTTTGTAAGTAGTTCTCTAGCTAAGATATTTGCACCTAAGTGTTGAAACATGATTCTCATAGCTTGAATCCCTTTTTCACCACCTCCACCACTGTGAGTAGCAAGTCCTACAATCTTTTCATTAAAAGCATCTCTCCAATAGTCTGTAGCTCTTGAAGTCCATGCCATTGCATTATTTAATACTGGTGGCATTACACCATTATATTCTGGTGCTACAATTATAAAAGCTTTTAGGGATAAGATTTTTTCAGCCAATTCTTTTGCTGATTCAGGGATACCATTTTTTTCCTCTTCAACTGTACTATAAAGGGGTAAATGTAGATCTAATAAATTTATTACTTCTGTTTCTATATTTTGTGATTTTGCTAAAGATTCTAGTCTATTTCCAAGACCTCTATTCATATTTGCACTAGCAACTAAGATTCCTATTTTTGACATTATAAGTCCTTGATAAATTTTATTTTTATTAATATATCAAGAGTAAGTTTATAAGAGTAGTAATAATAAAAATCAGTTAATAAAACTTATCATAGTTTAAAAAACTAGCTAAGCACATTCAACTCTATTTCTTCCATTATCTTTTGCAATATAAAGAGCTTTATCTGCTCTAGCTACAATTTGTTCGGGTTTATCTCCCATAGAATAACAAGCAACTCCAAAACTTGCCGTACAAGATTTTACTGTAGGAAATTGACAAGACTCAATTTTTGATCTTAATTTCTCCGCTTCATTTTGCACACCATTCATGTCAGTTTCAGGACAGATTATAAGAAACTCTTCACCACCCCATCTACCTTTGATATCAGTAATACGACTATTTTCATATAAAACATCTGCTATCGTTTTTAATACATTATCACCTATTTGATGTCCATAGGTATCATTGATACTTTTAAAATTATCAATATCTATTAAGATAATACCTAAAGAGTGTTTATATCGCTGAATCCTCTTTATCTCTGAGGTAAATACATTATCTAACTTTCTTCTATTAAAAAGCCCTGTTAATTGATCTGTAATTGACAGCTCTTCTAACTCTTTATTTTTCTCTTGAAGTTCTCTTGTACGTTCTTCAACCATTGCATTTAATCTATCTGTTTGTGCTCTTTGCTCTATAATCAATTGCTCATTTGCTTTCATCTTTTCTTTTTGTAAAGATCTTAAACGATAAGCAAGAGCTAAAGATAAAAGCATAATCTCTAAAAGCATCCCAATATCATTTGCATTGCTTGTAAAATTATTATATACAATAAAACCATGAAAATTAAATGCATAAACTAAAAATAAAAGACTATTTGGAATCCAAGCGATAACATAAAAGATCCCCATTTTTGTCCCATTTAGATAAGAAACAACACCAGTACCAATAAGTAAAAATGGTATCAAAGTAGCCACATAAGTACCTATTTGCATAGCGATAGGATATGAGATAATTAATGTACTTGGACCAACTATTAAAGTAATCATTGCCAATAGTTTTAAAAGAACATCTACTTTAGGTAGATTTTTTTTAGTCTCAAGAAATGCTCTTGTAAATAGGATAATAAAAAAGAAATATCCCATTAAAAAGAGATTTACACTACGTTCACTCCAAAAGATAGATTCAGTCCAAATAAACTCAAAAGATATTCCTTCAACTGTAGCAGAAAATAGCCCATAGGTAATAACATAAAGGGTATACCAAAGATATACCCTCTCTTTGATAAATAAAAATATAAAAAAGTTATATATAGCCATAATCAAAATAACACCAAAAAATGCTCCAAAGGCATAGGTAGAGTATTGAGTATCTTTACTAAGTTGGTCTTCACTAACTAAAAATAAAGGTAATTGCAAAGCATCTTGCCCTTGTATCTCTAAATGATAAGTACCCTTTTCCCCAGCTTTTAAAGTAATAGGAAATACTAAGTTATGGTGGGGGACTATTCTATCTTTTACAGGGATCAAATCCCCCGCTTCCATATGAAAAAAACTTCCATCTTCATTTTGTTGATAGAACTTTATAGAGTCTATCCAAGATATTTTATTATCAACATAAAAGGTTTGAGTTGTATCTGTACTATTTTGTAAAGAAAACCTGAGCCAATAGGTTGATGATGAAAACTGATAGTTTATAGAGACTTTTTGATTTTGTGAAAATTGGTTTGCTTTTTTTCCTACTATATCATTGATAGTGTAGGCTTTATTTTTATCTTCTAGTTCATCTAAATATTTTGCTAGATTAATATTTTGATTTGTACCATCATAATTTATTATTGGGGCAGCGTTTATGGTAAATGGGTATAGTAGCAATAAAAGTATCAATAGTTTTAAGGTGTGTATTTTAC
Organism: uncultured Arcobacteraceae bacterium; assembly: GCA_964342525.1. Classification (GTDB taxonomy): domain Bacteria; phylum Campylobacterota; class Campylobacteria; order Campylobacterales; family Arcobacteraceae. The sequence continues at coordinate 11,643 of CAYFGQ010000027.1, read as the reverse complement.
CCATCTATCTTATCCCAATTTGTTTTATATAAAAATTTGTGTTTTGTTTGATTTTAAATAATAATATAGGGTTATAATAATGTTTTGTAGATTAAGAGTAAATTAAAATTTGTCACTTTTTTATGACATATTTGATTATAGGAAAATACTATTTTTAGGCACTTTTAGGATGAAATTTGTTACTTTTTTTGTTTTAGGAGAAGAGAGACACTAAAAAGGGATATTTAAGTAAATAATAAAAAATTATTATAGAATCTTTTATGATCTATTTTAGATATTCATTTTATTCTCCTAAATAGAGAACTCTTAGATTTGTTTGTTTTTGGATTCTTATTATTTACAACCAAGACAAGATAGATTGGGAGTGCGTATAGTTACATCACTTTGATTCCTGTTCCTTTTGTACCGGCAAAAGGAACCAAAACCTCTCCAGCCGATGAAAATGTTTTTCCAAGATTCCACAAAATATTTACTGCGCTTCAGAACTCAGTCGAAAACGTGCATTTAGCACCTTTCTCTCCCTCAGACATGCTGAAGCTGTTCCCCGTAAATATTTTGCTCCACCTTGGCATTTTCAAAGCGTGGACTTTTTTCTTTGGTACACATTTTCCTTTGAATTGAAAGATACATGGAGGTAATAAATATTAAAAAAAGGAGATCAAAAGTTTATTGGTACTTTATAGGGATACTTAAAATAGAAGAAAACCTAAAAAGAAAAATACCAACTAAGAGAAACTACCAATTCAAAATAAAATGAACGTCACTAACGAAGATTTCACGTTTTGGAAATGCTGAATTTTCTTCAAATATTTCCGGAAAAGATGGCAAACTGTTTGAGGGAAAGAAAGGTGCCGGGGTGCACCTTTTTTCGTGAGTTTTTGCCATCAGGAAATATTTGGAGAAAATTCAGGAGCACATTTCCAACCACGGGAAAGAGCTTTTTGTTTACTTTTGTGCGGAGACAAAAGTAAAGGAATCAAAGACAAATGTTGAACACTAACTCTCAAATTATCTTGTCTTGGGAAAAACTTTTAGAATAAAATTGATAAATCTATCTATTTATCAGTTACACATATTTTTATAAAATTTTGTCCAAATTTAGTAAAAAATAGTTCTTCCGTCGTCTTAATTGTTAACTCTATTTTATCATTGAAAGGAGATTCATCAGAAAAACTAAACGTACTAAATGAATTTTCTCTTATACTTTGAGTTGTATTTGTTTCAATATCTAAAAGTTGTAGTCTTCTATAATTATCTAATGCACTCTCAAAGTCCATATTTTCTATATATTTAGAACATATAATTAAAAACTCACTTTTAACTTGACCTAATATATTTTCACTATCTATTGGATCGAAGAAATCATTACTTATAGTATTTCTAGTTATTAAAGAACATACTTCAGGAAAAACATTCCTTTGACTTAAAAAAAGTAATAATCTTGCTTCTTGGGAAGATAATTGTTTAATAATTTCTACAAATGAAGGATGAGCATCATCTTTAGTACTAGTATCCATAGCATTTGCTATTAAATTTGCATACATTTCACGAAGTGCTTCTTCATGGCCAACATACTTTAAAGATTCAAAAGCAGGACCTGCTACAGATAAATTTGGAGAACATATATTATCAATAGGAGTATTTTCTAATTTCTTCTCAACTTTGGATTTTACAAAATCTTCAAATTTCCCTGCTCCCCACACTAAACCTCTAATTGGTAAAAATGCAGCATTAACAGCTTTTCCAATAGTCTGTAATGTTTTACCAGCTTCTTTTGCAACTGGTTGAATTGCATCTTCATAAATAGGGATTTCTTTAACTAATCCTGTTACAGCATCAATAGTATCATTTACATTACTTGATTCTTCTTCTGACATTTTAGTTCCTTTTCTACATACCCATTTTTATATACAATTATAAATTATCCTATTCCTCATCAATAGAACTATAATGAAGTTCAAGTCCACTACTAGTAGTAACAAACCCATTAATATTCAATTTCCCCTCATGAACCATCTTATGATGCTTCTTACACAACGGAATCAAATTATACTTATGATTTTGGTTTATATGCCCAATAAAGCCTCTCTCATCTGCCTTTTGTTGCTCTTGAATATGATGAACATCATCAACAGGTGCTCCACATATTGCACAAGTTGTTACGTATAGCTCTTTATTGTATTTAGAACGTTTTCTTTGGGTTAGTCTCTCCACTGAACTATAGTCGTCTGTGATACGTTTTCTTATATCATTTGCTACACGTAAGAACTCTTTATCCATGTGTAGGGATTTGGCAAACTCTAATCCGTAGATAGAACTTCCACTTCCATGTTTTAGTTTTCTATCGAAGATAAGTTTATCTTTTTCATCTTCGTACATTACACTTAGGTGTAAGCAGATGATATTTGTTAATTTTTCTATCTCTGGTAGGTTTGGTAATTGGTGTAAGTGGGTTGCAAATAAGAAGATTGATTCTAGTTTTGCTAGTTTTAGAATTGCACTTGCAACTATACTTACTCCACTCATTGTCTCTGTTGAGTGAGATATCTCATCACCTAATACTAAGGAGTTTTTTGTGGCACGGTTGAAGATGTTTTTTAGCTCTAGCATCTCTACCGCAAATGATGAAAGTCCTTTGGCTATATTGTCACTTCCTGAGATTCTTGTAAATACTGCATCAAAGATTGAAAACCTCATGGACTTTGCTGGTACAAAGAAACCTGCTTGTGCTAGAATCACTGCCATACCTACTGATTTCATAAGTGAACTTTTACCACTTGAGTTTATTCCGTAAAGTAAAACACCATGCATATGATTATTCATAAGGTTTACTGGTCTTGAATTTTTTAAGATTACATTATCTTTGTGCTCTTTAGCTGCTAAACTTAAATCACCTAGGATGATATCATTTGGCACATAGATACCACCCTCTTCATTTGATTCTATAATTGGATGTCTTAGGTCTATTAGCTCTATGAAGTTTTGATTATCATCTTTTGCTTTTACTATCTTTGGACATACGTAATTGTATTTTTTTGCTGTTTTGATATTTGATACTGTTAAGTCGACCTCAGCGATAAAACTTACTAAATCCTCTAGGAGGTTTGCGTATTTTTTCTCAAACTCTTTTATTTTTTCTTTAAATACTAACTTATTTAATTCAATTATCTTTCGTTGATTTGCTACATATTTATCTGAGATAGATTCTATTAGTTTATTTGTAATCTTTACATTGTTTGTTTGAATTTTTATATTAAAATCTTTGAAAAGATACAATTCATCATCCACTATTAAGTGAGAGGCTTCTAGCTCTTTTTTTATAAGGTTATATCTATTTTTTGTAATACCTATAAAAAAACCATCTTTTTCTAGACGATTTATTGATACGAAGTTCTTATCACTTGTATTTAAAAAGCTTAGGATGTGTTTTCTAAATACTTCTAGCTTTTCTTTAAGCTCAGCATTTTGTTTATTTAAATCATCTATTTCAACATTGATACCCTCAGATATCATATTGTCTTCCACATCTTTTAGCATATATTTACCAGATACATCTAGATTAAATGTACCATTGATACTATCTATAAAAAGCATTATCTCTGCAGAACTACAAGGGGCAGTAAAGAACTTATAGTTTTCCATAAATGTTACTATCTCCCTTACACTTATAAGAGAATCGTTTAGATAATTTAACTCAAAGGGATGAAGACGATTTAGTTTGATTCTTCTTGTGAGTCTTTCTATATCGTATATATTTGTTAGTTCATTTTCTATAGGTGATGTATAGTCATATAGTTCATTTGAAAGTTTATACCTTCTTTGTATCTCTTTTGCATCTTTTATAGGGTGGGTAAGTCTCTCTTTTAAAAGTCTTTTTCCCATCGCTGTTGATGTATTTGTAAGTAGTTTTAGTAAACTTGGATTGTGGGTAGTTTCTATGATATTTAACTGTTCTAGGGCATTATTTCCTAGGTATACATATTTACTCACATCTAGTTTTACTGGTAAGCTTAGTTTTTGGATGATATTTGAATCGTGTCCTATTACAAAATCTATTAGTACAGCTAAAGACTCAGATGCTATTGGTAAACGCTCTAGGTCTAGATGCTCTATAGGTGTAAGTAAGGATTCTATATTAAAAATGTTTTTAAATAACTCGTTTTGATATGAGATTTTAGCTCTAAAGTTTGAAATATGAAAGGTCTTTTTTGAAAGCTCTAGATATTCTATGATCTCCGATTGATTTATATTTTTATCACAAAATGTCACTACAACCTCTGAGGTTTTATGCATATTCATATAATTAAATACTTCATCTAAAGCAAAACTTGGATCTTCACTTGTTCCATACACTTCATTAATATAACACTTACCAGTGGTTACATCTATAGCACTATATCCTACAAGATAGTTTCCATTTATCTGATCAATCACTAAGGATGTGATATTGTTCTCATCTTGATTTACTACAAAGTCAAAGTTTGTACCTGGGCTGATAACTGCATCTAGGTATCTACTTACTTTTGGTGGTACACCTTTTTGTTTGATTATAGCTATTGTATATTTTTGCTCATTGATTATTCTTGCTAGGTGTTTTTCTAAAGAAATTGCAGGGACTCCAGCCATAAGTGGGTTTTCTTGTGAGTTTTCTATGATTGATTTGTTTTTTCTTGTAAGTTGGATATTTAATAGTTCTGCTATCTCTTTAGCTTTTCCTATTTGCTCCTCATCATTGTTTACTTCATATACCTCAAAAAATGTTCCTATCTCCATAAGTACAACAGTATTTTTCCCATATTTACTTTCAAATAATTGTTGAAGTTTAAAATATGTATTTGTAAGGAGTTCTTTTTTATCCTCTAAAAGTTCTGCTACATCAGCGGCTAACATCTATTTTCTCACTCCTGTCCAATCTCTTATAAGTGTTCGCTCTTCCCTTGTAAGTTGTGCTTCTTCATGGAAATACATATATGATCCCAAAGGCATAGAAGCATAAGCTGTTCTATATATCTCTTTTAGTTTCTTTTTCTTTTCCTCTTGGGTATAATTTTCCCATGTGGAAAAATTAAGAGTTTGTCTTCCATGTTTTACATGTTTTGCTATTGTCCATGATGATGGTGCCACATATGAATACCAAGGCCATTTTACTTCATTTGAGTGGCAATCATAACAAGCTCTTTTAAATATATCCATCACAACTGGTTCAGCTTTTATCTCTAGCTCTTTTGGTGTATCTGGATTTAGTTTATCTATTTGGACAAGTTGCATTGAAAGTACTAATGCAAGTATGATAAATAAAAATCTTTTCATCTATTTCCTTATGATCTCATTATTTGATATGGTCTTTTTAACTCTTCTATAAACATAGGAACTGAGATATTTCTAGATTTTCTAGAAAACTCTTTGCCTTCTAAAAATACCAAAACAGTAGGCACAGAAAATACCCCAAAGTGGGAAGCTATCTCTTTATATTTATCTGCTTCAATAAAAATTTGATTTATATCGGGAAAGTTTATATCAAAGGATTCTTTTATTTTAGGTTTTAAAACCTCACATACCCCACAATCATTTCCGCTAAAATAAAGCATCACTGCCGATTCTTCAGCTATTTGTTTATTTATTGTTTCTATAGTCATAAGATATTATAGCTAATACCAAATAAAATATAAACTAGCTATGTAAAAAAACAAAGAAATAGTGAGATAGTAAAAAACTTTATTGAAGGACTAGCCGTAGCTAATTCGAAATAAAGTTTTTTGCTAGATTACTGTTTATTTGTTTTCCCAAAGGGTAACATAAGTAGCACCCATTTAGCCCTTTTTTTGGATTCGAATTAGCGCTGCTAGTCCTTCATCCAAAAAAAGAACTAACTGAATACTACTTATGTTATTTCCATATCTAGTTTCTATTTTCTTTGGTATAAAATATTTGGAACTATTTAGTGACTCTTGAGTATAATCTTTTTATGGGACTTATAAAAAGATTATTTATTTTATTACTTTTGTTTACTTCACTTTATGCTAAAGAAAAAGTATCTTTACAATTATTGTGGAAACACCAATTTGAGTTTGCTGGATACTATATGGCAAAAGAAAAAGGTTTCTATGATGAAGTTGATCTAGATGTGGAGTTTAAAGAGTATAAACGGGGTACAAACATCACCAAAGATGTGGAAGATGGTATATCAACATATGGAATCAATTATCCTAAAATGATACTTGATTATACAAATGGAAGTAAAATAGTATTTTTAAATGCACTTTTACAAACCTCTCCAAATGTTTTAGTTACCTTAGAATCTAGTGGAATTAAATCTATAAAAGATTTTAAAAACAAAAAAGTGATGATATATAATAGTGATAAAGTTGATCATGCAGCAATTAGAGCTATGATAAACTCCCAAGGTGTTACTATAAATGATTTTACTTTATTAAGCGACGACTATAGAATAAAAACCCTTCTTGATGGAACTGCTGATATAAAAGCTGCATTTTTATCAAATGAGATATATCTTCTAAAACGAAAAAATATAAAATATAAAATATGGAATCCAAAAGATTATGGATTTGACTTTTATGATGATATTTTATTTACTTCAAAAAAAGAGTTAAATGAAAATCCTGGAAGAATACAAAGATTTCAAAAGGCAAGTTTAAAAGGATGGGAATATGCCTTTGCAAATATTGATGAAACTATAAAAGTTATAAAAGAAAAATACAATAGCCAAAATAAATCTGTAGAATACCTAAGATACGAAGCAAATGTCTTAAAAAAACTAGCTTATTATGAAACTGATAAAGTGGGTAAACTAGACAAAAATAAGATCCAAAGAATCTTTGATGTTTATAACCTTATGGGATTAACTAAACAAAATCTAGATTTAAAACAAGCGGTATTTACAAATACTACAGATGGAATAATACTTTCCCAAGAACAAAATGAATACCTAAAAAACAACAAAACAATTAAAATGTGTAATAATTTAGCATGGGCACCAATAGAGTTTATGCCAAATTTCTTAGATGATAACAACTTAGAAAAGCACTCAAATATCCAAGGTATATCTATAGATACATTAAAAATCTTAGAGAAAAAACTTAATATAAAGTTTGAGCATATCCATACAAATAATTTAGAAGAAGCAAAAAGATTTTTACAAGAGGGAAAATGTGATATTTTGCCAGCTACAATAAATACAAAAGAGGCAAATAACTATGCAAATTTCACAAAACCTTATTTAAACTATGAACTTGCAATCATCACACAAAGCAATCACCCTTTCATATCAAATATAGAGGAATTATTATCTAAAAAAATGGTGATAAAAAAAGAATCTGAACTTAGCGAAAAACTAGCAAATAGATATAAAAATATAAATATAGAAGAGGTAAATAATATCAAAACTGCCTTTTTAAATCTCTCAACAAACAAAGCAGACTACACTATATCAACCTTACCTGTTGCATCTTATTATATCACTAGGCTAGGATTAAATAATCTTCAAGTATCAGGTTATATGGATATGACTTGTGATATATCTATTGCTGTAAATAAAGATAATCTTATCTTAAAAGATATATTAGATAAAGGTTTACAAAGTATAACCTGGAATGAAAAAAAAGAGATTTCACAAAGGTGGACAAAAAACCTTCTAAAAGAAACAGGAGAATTTAAATACCTATGGGAAACTATAAGTGTGATCTTTATTATCATCGCCCTTTTATTATATAGACAATATATCCTAGGAAAATACAATAAAGAGCTAAAAGATACTAAAAAAAGATTAGAAGTATCACTAAAAGAGATTCATCATATTTTAAATACTACCCTTGAAGCGATAATAGTTATAAAAGATGATATTTGTATTGAGGCAAATCATGAAAGTCTTAAACTTTTTAACTTAAAAAACAAAGATGATATTTTAGGTAAAAAAACTTTTGATTTTATAGCAGATCAGAGTATTGAACTTGTAAAAGAAAATCTACAAAGTAATAATAATGAACCATTTGAAGTAGTTGGAAAAAGATCAGATAGTTCATTTTTCCCTATCATATTAAAAGCACAAAAAATAAATACTTCGATGAGTGGTGAAGTTACACTTTTATGTGTATTGGATTTAACTGAATTAAAAGAGAAAGATAAACTCATATCAGAACAATCAAAAATGGCAGCTATGGGGGAGATGATAGGAAATATTGCCCACCAATGGAGACAACCTTTATCTGTGATATCAGTATCAGCTAGTGGTATCAAACTAAAAAGTGAAATGAAACTTTTAAAAGAAGAAGAGTTACGTGAAAGTGCAGATAATATTGTAAGAAGTACCCAATACCTATCCCAAACCATTGATGATTTTAGGGATTTTATAAAAGGTAGTAAAACAACAAAAGAGTTTAACCTTACAAATAATATAAATAAAACCATCAGTTTATTAGAAGGGATGATAAAAGCAAATGCTATAGAAATCACTTTAGATTTAGATAATAATATAGACCTAATAAACTATGAAAATGAACTAAATCAAGCTATTATCAATATACTAAATAATGCAAAAGATGCATTAGTATCAAATAAAATAGTTGATAAACTCATATGTATAAAAACCTACAAAGATGGAAACTCTATCGTAATCTCCATAATAGATAATGCAAATGGAATAAATAAAGAGATTATTGATAAAATCTTTGAACCATATTTTACTACAAAACATAAATCCCAAGGAACAGGACTTGGTCTTTATATGACTCACAAGATTATTACTGAAAGTATGAATGGTAAAATTGAGGTTTTAAATAAAAGCTATACCTATAAAGATAAAGAATATATTGGTGCTAACTTTAAGATTATTTTACCAATAAAAAAAGGCTAGAGAAAAAACTCTAACCTTTTTATGAACTTAGCTATAATTTCACCCTAATAAACTAGGGTTTAAACAGTTGTTTGTAGTACCTTTAAAGCAGCCTCATAGTTTGGCTCTTCAGTTATCTCAGATACAATCTCTTTATAAACAATCTTTCCATCTTTATCGATAATAAAAATTGCTCTACAAGTGATACCAGCTAGTGCAGAATCTTTGATAAGTACCCCATAAGCATTGGAAAAATCTTTATTTCTAAAATCACTTGCAACTGTTAAGTTTTTGATCCCTTGGGCTGTACAATATCTACCTGCAGCAAAAGGTAGATCCATCGATACAACTGTAGTCTCAATACCATTAATAGCAGCAGTTTTTTCATTGAATTTTTTTGTTTCAGCAGCACACACAGGTGTGTCTAGGGAAGGAACTGTGATTAGAAGTTGCACATTCTCTTTTGCTCCACCAACAAGCTTGTCAGATAAACCATCAGAATTTACTACCACAATCTCAGGAGCATTATCACCCACATTCACTTCATTCCCAGCTAAATTACAAATATTTCCTTGAAATGTAACTGTAGCCATCTATTTCCTTTGATAAAAATTTGTTTGTATGCGATTGAATTATAAGTGAAAGGGGATAAATTTAGTCTTAATTTAAAAACTTAGCTATTTGCTTTTAAGCTGGGCTTTATGAGTAGTATTTTTATCAAAGATTGCTTTTAAATTACTTGGATATAATTATGTATATTTAAATAATCAAGGTATAGTAATTTTGAAGGTTATTAATCATACATTTAGTAGTAAAAATAATTTACTTAAGTTCATAAAAAAATATAAAATAGATGAAGAAAATACAACCCTACAACTATTTTATAAAATTTATAAAATCTCCAAATTAAATAAAATCTTAGAAACTATAAACAAAAGACTACCAAAGATGGAGATTATATCTTCTACAAAATTTGATGTAAAAGATAATGAGATCATACTAAGTTTTATAATCTTTGATAAAAAAAGAGAAAAAAAGAATATAAAAAAAGTAAAAAAAACCAACCTTCGTGTTCAATATGAGAATGAGCTAAAAAAGATAAATACCCTACTTGATCAATATAAAAAAGTAGTTGATTATAGTAGTATCATCTCAAAAACTGACCTAGCTGGAAAAATCACCTATGCAAATGATAAATTTTGTAAAGTATCAGGTTATAAATATGATGAGCTAATAGGTAAAAATCATAATATAGTAAGAGCAGATGATACCCCTAAAGAGATTTATGAAAAACTTTGGAAAGACCTTAGAAATAAAAAAACATGGCAAGGTGTACTAAAAAATAAAGCCAAAAATGGACAAAACTATTATGTGGAAAGCACAGTTATGCCTATCTTGGATGAAAATGGTGATATTATAGAATATATTGCACTTAGACATAATATTACAGAGATTATGAATCCAAAAAAACAAATCATTGAAAAACTCAAAACTTTAAAAAAGCCCCTACTTGTAATGCTTAAAATTGAAGACTTTGATATGCTTGAGGATTTTTATGACCATGATGTTGTTGAAACTATTGAAGAATCCCTCTCTTTACAAATCCAAGATTTTTTCCCAAAAGATTATAGCTTTAAAAGAATCTATAAGTTAGGCAATGGAGAGTTTGCACTACTTAAAGAGATCAATAACTCACAATTAAGTATAAATGAACATCATCAATATCTAAAAAAGATACAAAAAAATATTGCCGAAGCAAAAATCTCACTACATGACTATGAATATGATATAAATGTGATGATATCATACTCAATAGGAAAAGAAGGTATCTTTGAAAATACGAGATATGGATTAAAAAAAGCAGTAAAAGAGAGTCTTTATATAGTATATGCAAATGAGCTAATAGAGCAAAAAGAAAAACAAGCCCTACACAATATCAATATAATCAAAATGATCAAACAAGCACTACATGAAGATAAGATAATTTCATACTTTCAACCAATAATGTGCAATAAAACATATGAGATTAAAAAATATGAATCCTTAGTTAGATTAATTGATAATGAAAACAATATAATCAGCCCTTTTCACTTTTTAGATATCTCTAAAAAAGGTAAATATTATAGTAGAATTACAGATACGGTTCTTGATCAATCCTTCAAACTTTTAGATAAATTTGATACGGATGTGTCTATTAACCTATCCACAATAGATATAGAAAATGAATATATAAAAAACAAAATATCTAAACTACTTCAAAAAAATACAAAAAACTCTTCAAGAATAGTATTTGAATTATTAGAAGATGAAAATGCTAAAAACTTTAAAGAGGTATTTGATTTTATCTCATATATAAAAAGTTTTGGAGCAAAAATTGCTATAGATGATTTTGGAGCTGGATATTCAAACTTCAATAGACTCTTAGAGTATCAACCAGATATTCTAAAAATAGATGGCTCTCTTATTAAAAATATTGAAAGTGATAGTTTTTCAAGAAATGTAGTAGAAACTATCCAAGAGTTTGCAAATAAGCAAAATATAGAAACAATAGCAGAATTTGTTTCTTCACAAAATATACATAATATAGTACAAAAAATAGGGATAAATTATTCACAAGGTTACCATATTGGGAAACCAATGAAGATAGTTTAATCTATTTTTAAGAAATATATTATGAAATTTTAGATATAATTAGGATAACAAAAAAAATTATCACAAATTATGCAATAAGATTTACATAAGTAGCGTGAGTGCTTGGTGATACAATGTTTGTAAAAAATAGGAGCTTAACCCCT